>NZ_JBFUDG010000007.1:0-251186 GCF_056404835.1 Allobosea sp. P2_B12
GTCGAACATGGAGTCGAACATGGAGGTCGGCGAGGGCGTCAAGCTGGTGCGCCAGGCCGGCGACCAGCTGAGCCAGATCCTCGGCCATTCCCGCAAGGTCGCCGCCACCATCGCCGACATCTCCTCGGCCGCCGGCGAGCAGGCCAACGGCATCGACGAGATGAGCCAGGCGGTGGCCCATCTCGACGAGATGACCCAGCAGAACGCGGCCCTCTCCGAGCAGAGCGCGGCGTCGGCCGCCTCGCTCTCCTCCCGCATCGGACAGCTCAACGACCTCGTCGCGGCCTTCAAGACCGGGCAGGAGGGCGCGGGGACCGCGGCGACCTATCAGCCGCACGCACCAGCCCCGACCGAGCCGGCGCGCCTGCGCAAGCTCGCCGAGGCCGCCTTCGTGCAGACCAAGGCCCAGGCACCCGCGCCGCGGCCCGCAGCCGCCGCGCCGGCCGCCCGAGCACCGGCCAAGAAGGTCGCCAACAGCCGCGCCAGCGACTCCGGCTGGGAAGAGTTCTGACGAAACCTGAACGGGCTGCGTTTCAGGCGGCGCGGCCCGCCGCCATCATGGTGTTGGCTATTTCGGTATAAAGCGACGTCCAGGCGCGTTCGATTTCGGGCGTGAAGCCCGCGCCGAGAGACGTTCGCAACGTCCAGATCAGCGCCTCTCCGACATAGTGGTAGTGCCGTTCCTGGACGCGGTAGCCGCGATGGCCTCGGCCCAGCTTCCGCAGCAGGACGGTCAGGCCTCCGGGATCGTTTAGCGCCGCCAGCGCGACGGTCAGCATCTCCATCAGCTTCACGCCTTGCGCTGCGATGTCGCCCTTGAACAGCGGCTTCACCTCGGGGGCGATCTCGAAAAGGCGCCCGTAGAACAGCGCCGCCGTCTCGCTCCTGCGGCGATGCAGCTGCGCAAAGCTGTCCCTGACCAGGGTGATGTCGTCCTTGGTCATCGTATCCTCGATCATGGCGTCACTCCCCGATTGTCGGATTTCTGAGCTGCCGTGAGTCGCCACGGTGGACCTGGAGATTTTGACTCCCGCATTCGTAACATGAAACGGGCCAGGCCCTCTTCGGCGGCACAGGCCATGGCCAGCCTGCACACCCATCGACAGGCGCATGCCGGCCCGATTATGCAGGACAGGCCCAACAGCGAGGGCGGCCCGCATATTGCGTGCCTGCCGGCCCGACATGCCTTCATGGAGATGACCGATGAGCAGCAACCTCCGGATCGACGGCGCCCGGCTGGTGTCTCGGCTCACCGCGCTCTCGGCCATCGGCGCCACGCCGGAAGGCGGCTGCCGTCGCCTTGCCCTCAGCGATGAGGACAAGCAGGGCCGCGACTGGCTGGTCGGACAGATGCAGGCGCTCGGCCTCGATGTGAAGATCGATGCGATCGGCAACATCGTCGGCATCCTGAAGGGCAGGGAGGATGGGCCGGCCGTCATCATGGGCTCGCATATCGACACGGTCGGCACCGGCGGCCGCTTCGACGGCGCGCTCGGCGTCGTTGCTGGCGTCGAGGTGCTGGCGACTTTGCGCGATGCCGGCCTGACCCCCAAGCGCGACATGGCCGTGATCGCTTTCACCAATGAGGAGGGCGCGCGCTTCCACCCTGATATGCTCGGCTCTTATGTCTGGGCCGGCGGCATGAGCGTCGTGGCCGCCCATGCGGAGCTCGACGCCGATGGCGCGGTGCTCGGGACCGAGCTCAAGCGCATCGGCTATGAGGGGCCCGAGCAGCCCGGTTTCCTGCCGGCGCATGCCTATCTCGAAATGCATATCGAGCAGGGGCCGGTGCTGGAGAGCGAAGGCGGCGGGCTCGGCGCCGTCACCGGCATCCAGGCGATCTGCTGGCTCGAACTCACGCTCAAGGGCCGCCCGAGCCATGCCGGCACGACGCCGATGGCCTATCGCAAGGATCCGGGGCTGGCTGCGGCGCGCATCAACATCTTCGCCAATGAGGTGACCAAGACGATTCCGGGCCAGCTCGCCAATTCCGGCGTGATCCGGGTGCAGCCGGCCAACGTCAACGTCGTCCCCGAGACGGTGATCATGACGCTCGACCTGAGAAACCCGCTCGACGCGCCACTGGCGCAGGCGGAAGCCGCGGTTCGGGCCTTCTGCGCCGAACTGTCGGCGCGCGACGGCATCGAGATCGCTTTCCGCGACCTCGCCCGCTTCCCGGCAACGCCCTTCGCGGAGGAGCTCATCGCCGGCATGGAGCAAAGCGCCGCCGAACTCGGCCTGCCGATCCGACGCATGATCTCCGGCGCCGGCCATGATGCGCAGATGATGTCGCGGGTCTGTCCGACCGCGATGGTCTTCATTCCCTCGATCGGCGGGCTCTCGCACAACCCGGCCGAGTTCAGCACCGACGAGGACATGACCGCCGGCGCCAACGTGCTGCTCAACGCGGCCTGGCGCGTCGCGAATGCCTAGGCGAGATTTTTTGAACGACGCAGACAGGATACGCCCATGACGACAATCGCCTCGCTTTCCGCAGCCGAACTCGGCCCGCTCTTCGCCAGCCGCGAGCTCTCGCCCGTCGATGTCGCCAGGGACGCGCTCGAGCGGATCGAGCGCTTCGAGCCGCAGATCAACGCCTTCGTGGTGCGCGATGCCGCCACCACGCTCGCCATGGCCGAGGCCTCGCAGGCGCGCTGGCTGAAGGGCGAGCCGCTGGGACCTCTCGACGGCGTGCCCGTCACCATCAAGGACAATATCGGCATCGCCGGCTGGCCGATGCGCCGCGGTTCCGCCGTGGCGTCCGACGCGCCCTTTGCCGAGGACGCGCCGGCAGCCGCGCGCCTGCGAGAGGCGGGCACCGTCTTCCTCGGCAAGACGACGATGCCGGAATATGGCTGGAAGGGCGTCGGCGATTCCCCGCTCTCAGGCATCACCCGCAATCCCTGGAATATCGCCACCGGCCCCGGCGGCTCTTCTGCCGGTGCGGCCTCCTGCGCCGCGCTCAATCTCGGCTGCATCCATATCGGCACGGACGGTGCCGGTTCGGTGCGCATCCCCGCAGCGTTTACAGGCGTCGTCGGCCTGAAGCCGACCTATGGCCGCGTCCCGGCCTGGCCGGTTTCGACCATGGGCTTCCTCGCCCATCTCGGCCCGCTGACCCGCACCGTCGCCGACACCGCGCTCGCGATGAACGCGATTGGCCGGCCCGATATCCGCGACATGACCGCGATGATCGACCGTGCGCCTGATTATGTCGACGGCCTCAAGGGCGGCGTGAAGGGCCTGCGCATTGCCTGGTCGCCGAAACTTGGAGGCAATGTCACGGTCGATCCCGAGATCGCGGCGCTGACGCAAAGCGCGGCGATGGCCTTCCGCGACCTCGGCGCCAGCGTCGAGGAGGTCGATCCGGGGTTCGGGGACCCGATCGAGACGCTGATGACGATCTGGTCGGCGGGCGCTGCACTCGCATTGCGCAGCGCCGGCCCGGCCGAGCGGGCGCGCATGGACCCGGGCCTCGTCGCGGTGGCGCAGCAGGGCGAACGCGTCTCGGGTGCGACTTACGTCGATGCGCTGCTGAACCAGCGCAATGCGCTTGCGCACAAGATGGCGCAATTTCATGCACGCTTCGATCTGCTGCTGACGCCGACCTTGCCGCTGCCGGCCTTCGCGGTCGGCGCCAATACACCGGCCGATGGCGCCTATGGCGACGACTGGACGCGCTGGACGCCCTTCACCTACCCGTTCAACATCACCCAGGCCCCGGCGATCTCGCTGCCCTGCGGGCTGACGAGCGCAGGCCTTCCGGCGGGGCTGCAGGTGGTCGGCGCCTTCGGCCGCGACGCCCTGGTGCTGCGCGCTGCGGCAGCCTTCGAAGCGGCCAGGCCCTTCGCCAGGATCGACACGCCGGTCGGCCTCGCCTGACGATCGCTCGTGCCGGCGCCCGCCAATGAAGCAGGCGTCGGCGCGAGCAACTCAATGGCGCTGCTGGAACCTGCGAAATATTTTTCTCCGCTCCAATCCAGCCCAGCAGCCCCAATCCGGCGGCAAACTCTCAACCGGTTCCGTTTGGCACGAAGCGTGCAGGCAGTTGGCCGCCTGCGGATGGCCGGTCAGACGAGTTGTCACGGCAGAATTTTTCTGCCCAAACTCGCGCCAAGGTCGCCCGTATAGAGGTTGCCGTTTCAGGGGAGAGATCGATGGACCGCAGAACATTTCTGAAAGCCGCCGCGGGGACCGGCGCATTGGCAGCCAGCGGTGGGCTTGCGATGCCGGCCCTCTCGCAAGGTGCCGCGGCGAAGACCCTGCGCTTCGTGCCCCAGGCAAACCTCGCCAATTTCGACCCGATCTGGGGCACGCAATACGTCGTCCGCAACGCGGCCCTGCTGGTCTGGGACACGCTTTACGGCATCGATTCGAACTTCCAGCCGAAGCGTCAGATGACGTCGGGCGAGGAAGTCTCCGCCGACGGGCTGGTCTGGACCTTCAAGCTGCGTCCCGGCCTGAAATTCCATGACGGCGCGCCGGTGACCTCCAAGGATGTGGTCCAGAGCCTGAAGCGCTGGCAGGCCCGCGACCCGATGGGCCTGATGATCAAGGCGATCGAGAACGAGCTCGTCGCCGTCGATGATACGACCTTCAAATGGTCGCTGAAGCAGCCCTATCCCAAGATGCTGTTCGCGCTCGGCAAGAACAACTCGCCCTGCACCTTCATCATGCCCGAGCGCATCGCGAAGACCGATCCCTTCACCCAGATCACCGAGTATATCGGCTCCGGCCCGATGAAGTTCGTGCGCAACGAATGGGTCCCCGGCGCCAAGGCGGTGTTCGAGAAATTCGCCGACTACGTCCCGCGCGACGAGCCTGCCTCCTGGCTCTCCGGCGGCAAGAAGATGCTGCTCGATCGCATCGAATGGGTGATCATGCCCGATGCCGCGACGGCCGCCGCCGCGCTTCAGAACGGCGAAGTCGACTGGTGGGAGACCGCGCTCTCCGATCTCGTGCCGATCCTCAAGAGGAACGCCAACATCAACGTCGATATCGGCGATCCGCTGGGCAATATCGGCGCCTTCCGCATGAACCACCTGCATCCGCCCTTCAACAATGTGAAGGTGCGGCAAGCCGTGATGACGGCGCTGAATCAGGAAGACTACATGCGCTCGATCGTCGGCGACGACGACAAGCTCTGGAAGGAGATGGGCGGCTTCTTCACGCCCGGCACGCCGCTCTACACCGAAGAGGGCGGTGCCATGATGAAGGCGAAGAACGTCGCCGCCGCCAAGAAGCTGCTCGCCGAGTCCGGCTACAAGGACGAGCCTGTCGTCTGCGTCGTCGCGCAGGACATGGCCGCGACCAAGTCGATGGGCGACGTCACCGCCGAGCTGCTCAAGAGCATCGGCCTGAAGGTCGATTTCGTTGCGACCGACTGGGGCACGACCGGCGCCCGCCGCGCCCAGAAGACCCCGCCCGGCCAGGGCGGCTGGAACATGTTCCACACCTGGCATGCCGGCGCCGACTGCGTGAACCCTGCCTCCTACACCGCGGTTCGCGCCAATGGCGAGAAGGCCTGGTTCGGCTGGCCGGACGTGCCGGCCGTCGAGACCGAGGTGACGAACTGGTTCAATGCCAAGGACATTGCCGAAGAAAAGACGGTGATGGGCAGGCTCAATACGGCCGCGGTCGCGAACGTCGTCTATTGCCCGACCGGCTTCTATCTCGGCTACCAAGCCTGGCGGAAGAACGTTTCGGGCGTCACCAGCGGGCCGTTCCCGGTCCTCTGGGGCGTGTCGAAGGCATGACATCTCGGAAATGGGGGCGGCGCTGTCGCCCCATTTCCGATCCAGGGTCGCGCGCGTCCTACGCGCCGATCGCGGCGCTTTCATTTCGCCGGGCCGATGACAGGCCCGGCGCAGCCAGACACCAGATCAAGCGACAAAGGGCCGGAAAGCCGCAATGTTAGCCTTCATTGTCAGACGGATCATCACGACCATCCCTGTGATGGCGTTCGTGGCCCTGTTCGTCTTCTCACTGCTCTACATCGCGCCCGGCGATCCCGCCGCGGTCATCGCCGGCGACCAAGCCTCGCCTGCCGATGTCGAGAAGATTCGCGCCAGCCTGGGGCTCGATCGGCCTTATCTCGTGCGCTTCGCCGAATGGGCCTTCCGCGTGCTGCAAGGCGATCTCGGCACCTCGATCTTCACTTCGCTCCCGGTGACGCAACTCATCGCCCAACGCATCGAGCCAACCCTCTCCCTGATGGTATTGACGCTGATCTTTGCGGTGACGATCGCCGTGCCGATGGGAGTCATCGCCGCCTGGAAGGCTGGGACCTGGATCGATCGCGGCGCCATGGCGTTTGCGGTCTTCGGCTTCTCCGTGCCGGTTTTCGTGGTCGGCTATCTGCTGGCCTATGTCTTCGCCCTGCAGCTCGACTGGGTCCCGGTCCAGGGCTACACGCCACTCTCTCAGGGCGTCTGGCCCTGGTTCAGGAACCTGATCCTGCCCGCGGTCACGCTCGGGCTGGTCTATATCGCGCTGATCGCGCGCATCACCCGGGCAACCATGCTCGAGGTGCTGCAGCAGGATTATGTCCGCACGGCGCAGGCCAAAGGGGTGGGCCAGCGCGAGGTTCTCTTCATCCACGCGCTCAAGAATGCGGCGGTGCCGATCGTCACGATCATCGGCATCGGCATCGCGCTCCTGATCGGCGGCGCGGTGGTCACCGAGAGCGTCTTCGCCATTCCGGGCCTCGGCCGGCTCACGGTCGATGCCATCCTGCGGCGCGATTACCCAGTCATCCAGGGCGTCGTCCTGATGTTCAGCCTGGTCTACGTGCTCGTGAACCTGATCATCGACCTGACCTATACGCTCGTCGATCCGAGGATACGCTATTGACGATGCAAAACTCCCTCTCAGTGCCCTCCGCCCTCGCTGCCTCGCCCGAACCCGACATCGCGCCGCTGCCGGGCCGCTGGACCCGTTTCCACCGCTATCTGCGGCGGCACCCTGCCGTGGCGATCGGCGGCTCGCTGCTCGTATTGATGGCGCTGATCGCCGTCTTCGCACCGCTGTTGTTCACGGTCGATCCGACCGCGATCGCGACCTCGCGGCGCACGCGCGTGCCGTCCGAGCTTTACTGGTTCGGCACCGACATGCTGGGCCGCGACATCTATTCGCGCGTCGTCTACGGCGCGCGGGTCTCGCTGGTCGTCGGCTTCAGCGTGGCCATCCTCTCCTCGATCATCGGTCTGTCGGTCGGACTCTTCGCCGGCTTCGTGCGCTGGGCCGATGGCATCGTCATGCGCATCATCGACGGCATGATGTCGATCCCGCCGATCCTGCTTGCCATCGCCCTGATGGCGCTGACGCGCGGCTCGATCCAGAACGTCATCATCGCGATCACGATCGCCGAGATTCCGCGCGTGGCACGCCTGGTGCGCGGCGTCGTGCTGTCGCTGCGCGAGCAGCCCTATGTCGAGGCCGCGATCTCGAACGGTGCGCGCACCCCGCGCATCATCCTGCGCCATATCCTGCCAAACACCTTCGCGCCGATGAGCGTGCAGGCGACCTATATCTGCGCGAGCGCCATGATCATCGAGGCGATCCTGTCCTTCATCGGTGCGGGCATCCCGCCGGCGACGCCCTCCTGGGGCAACATCATGGCCGAGGGGCGGGCGCTCTGGCAGGTCAGGCCGCACATCATCCTGTTCCCTGCGATCTTCCTCTCGATCACCGTGCTCGCCGTGAACCTGCTGGGCGACGGCCTGCGCGACTCGCTCGATCCGCGCCTCGCCAAGGCGCTCTGACGCGAGGCGTCGAACAACCTCTCCGGGCGCCCCATGCGCCGGGAGCAGTCCATCCCCACGATGGCCGGCGCTTGACGCGCCGTCCATGCCGAGCCGAGCATCCACCATGCCTGACGATGAAGCCGCTCCCGATCGGGACCCGCGCAACGCGCCCGTGATCCCGTCTTCATTGATGGAGACCACCCGGTGAGCCGCATCCTGACCATCGCCGCAGCCCAGCTCGGCCCGATCCAGCGCGACGAGAGCAGGGCGTCCGCCGTCGCCCGCATGATCGAGCTGATGCGCCAGGCCAAGGACCATGGCGCCGATCTCGTCGTCTATCCGGAAGCCGCGCTGACCGCCTTCTTCCCGCATTGGTTGATCGACGACGAGGACGAGATCGACAGCCATTTCGAGAGCGCGATGCCCGGGAACGAGACCGCGCCGCTGTTCGAAGAGTCCAGGCGTCTCGGCGTCGGCTTCCATCTCGGCTATTGCGAACTGGCCCATGAAGAGGGCCGCAAGCGCCGCTTCAACACGGCGATCCTCGTCGACAAATCAGGCGCGATCGTTGGAAAATACCGGAAGATCCATCTGCCGGGCCATCCCGAGCATCGCCCCAACGCCCCGTTCCAGAACCTCGAGAAGCGTTACTTCGAGACCGGCAATCTCGGCTGGCCGGTCTGGCGGACGATGGATGCCAATATCGGCATGATGATCTGCAACGACCGGCGCTGGCCCGAGAGCTACCGCTCGATGGGCCTGCAGGACGTCGAGTTGATCGTGCTCGGCTACAACACGCCCAAGCACAACCCGCCGGCGCCTGACCATGACCGGCTCGGCAATTTCCACAATCAGCTCGTGATGCAGGCCGGCGCCTATCAGAACGCGACCTGGGTCGTCGGCGTCGCCAAGGCGGGGCTGGAGGCCGGCGTCGACCAGATCGGCGGCACCTGCATCATCGCCCCGACCGGCGAGGTCGTGGCGCAGGCGGTGACAGAGAGCGACGAACTCGTCGTTGCCCGCTGCGACATGGATCTGGGCAACAGCTACAAAGCCTCGACCTTCAATTTCGCCAGGCACCGCGAGCCGCAGGCCTATGGCCTGATCGTCGAGCGCAAGGGCGCTGTCGGGCCGTGAGCGAAGCAGAACGTCGTATTCTCATCGGTTCGGCAGGTGGAGAGCAACTCGTCATCGAATGGCCCGAGATCGCCGGCGAGTGGGCTCGCGTTGATGTTTCATTCCGGTCAGGCGCATTCGCCGGAGCTTTTCGGTGCAATGTGCTTGCAGCGGAGCTTCACGAACTCGAACGAATGTTGCCTGTCGTAAAGCGCGACCTCGTCGCCTATTCGTGGTGGTCGGCCGAACGGAACATCGCTCTCGAGTTGATTCCGAGCCGACTCGGCACGATCACCGTGAGCGTGGAACTTTCGGACGATCCTGCCTTGCGCAAACTGAGTTTCGACATGGCGATCGATCAAAGCTACCTGCCAGGGTGAGGCGGATGGCGCCGATTGCGAAGTCAGGCACTTGAGGTTATGTATATCCCAATTGGATATACGGAGGTGATGATGCTGGCGAAAACCCGCGCGACCACCAAGCTCTTTACGACCAACCGCTCGCAGGCCGTGCGCCTGCCGAAGGAACTTGCTTTTCCGCCGGACGTCACGGAGGTCGAGATCATCAAGCAGGGATCGGGCGTGTTGATCGTGCCGAAGGGCAAGGGCTGGGATGATTTCTTCGACAACGGACCTTTCGCCAGTGATGATTTTATGGTGACGCGCGACCAACCGCTGGCTGCAGAGGAACGAGAAGAGTTCTGATGCTGACCTATATGCTGGACACGAATATCTGCATCTACCTCATCAAAGATAAGCTCCCGCATTTGCGCGAGCGCTTCAAAGAGACTCAGGAACAGGTCTGCATTTCCAGTGTGACGTTTGGCGAACTTCATTATGGAGCCGAGAAATCCGATCAGCGCGGCCGCAATATCGATGCGCTGCAGCGTTTCGTCGCGCGCATGCCCGTTCTGCCGTTCGACGCCGAGGCTGCCGAAAACTATGGTCAGTTGCGTGCGGACCTGAGCAGGCGCGGCACGCCCTGTGGCCCATTGGACACCCAGATCGGCGCCCATGCACGCAGCCAGGGCTTGATCGTCGTCACCAACAACCGCCGCGAATTCGACCGCATGCCCGGGCTGCGCGTCGAGAATTGGGTCTGACAGACCTGCCCGATATGCTCCTTCTCGTTCCTTCCGCAGCCGCCCTTCAGGACAAGCCATGACCCACGATCTCATCCTCAAAGGCGGACGGGTCATCGACCCCTCGCAGAAGCATGACGGCATCCTCGACGTCGCCTTCACCGACGGCAAGGTTTCCGGCTTCGGCAAGGACCTCAAGGGCGCCAGGGAGATCCGCGACGTCTCCGGCTACATCGTCACGCCCGGCCTGATCGACCTGCACACCCATGTCTATTGGGGCGGCACCTCGCTCGGCATCGACGCCGACGAATTCTGCCGTGCCTCGGGCGTCACCACCTCGGTCGATACGGGGTCGGCCGGCCCCGGCAATTGGCCGGGCTTCCGCAAGCACGTCATCGAAAAGAGCCAGGCCCGCATCCTCGCCTATCTCCATGTCTCTCATGCCGGCATCTACGGCTTCGATCACCGCGTCATGGTCGGCGAGAGCCGCGATATGGCGATGATGAATCCGATCGACTGTGCCGAGGTCGCCGACAAGAACCGCGACCTGATCGTCGGCATCAAGGTCCGGGTCGGCTTGCACGCTTCAGGCGACCAGGGCACGGCGCCGCTCAACATCGCGCTGCAGGTCGCCAACGAGGTCGGCATGCCCTTGATGTGCCATATCGACCATCCGCCGCCATCCTATGAGGAGGTGGTGAACATGCTCAGGCCGGGCGACGTGCTGACCCATGCCTTCCGCCCCTTCCCGAACGCGCCCTGCACCGCGCAGGGCACGGTGAAGCCCGAGGTCCAGGCTGCCCGCAAGCGCGGCGTCATCTTCGACATTGGCCACGGCAAGGGCTCGTTCTCGTTCAAGACGACGCGCGCAATGCTCGCCAACGGCTTCGAGCCCGACGTGATCTCGTCTGACGTCCACAAGCTCTGCATCGACGGTCCCGCCTATGATCAGGTGACGACCATGTCGAAGTTCCTGCTGATGGGCATGAGCCTGAACAACGTCATCGCGGCCTCGACCGTGAATGCAGCGATGGCGCTGAAGCGCCCCGAATACGGCTCGCTCAGGGTCGGCTCGCTCGGCGACGCGACGATCCTGACGGTGAAGGAAGGCAAGTTCGACTATGCCGACGTTACCGGCGAGCACATGATCGGCGACAGGAAGATCGTCTCCGAGGGCGTCGTGCTGAAGGGCGCCTGGTGGCACCCCAAGCGCAGCAACAAGTTCAAGAAGGTCGCGGCATAGGCGTAGGTTTTCGCCGCAAGGAGTGTTTAGCTGAGGCGGGTTTGGCTGAAGGGAGAATTCCGATGCTGACAATGCGCTCTGGCCTTGCCGTCCTGTCCCTGCTTCTCGTGTCCGCCCCGGCAGCGGCGGACACGCCTGATATCCTCAAGGGGAAATTCGCGTTCAATTGGCACTCGGAACCGGGCCGGCAGAAATGCCTCAAGGTTGATGGACCGGTGCTGGCCAGTTTCAAGTCGAGCAAATACCGCTGCGATCTCAACGCCAAATCAAATACCGCCTCAGGTGCGAGCGCTCGCACCTGCACGGAGGTCAAGGGCAGCAAGGAGTATCTGATCTTCGATACGATGCGGGCGTGCGAAATGGAGCGGAAGGTTCAGGATTCGAACAGTGAAGGCTAATTCGACGGCCTGAACATGATCGATCCGTCTTTGCCGCGGTGGCGAGCGATGACGCCTGCCGACTTGCCCGCCGTCGGCGCGCTCGCAGCGCAACTTCACCCTGGCTATCCCGAGGACGAGGCTGTCTTCGCCGAACGCCTGGCGCTCGCTGCTGAGGGCTGCTTGTGCCTGGAGCAGGCCGGCCGCGTCTGCGGCTATGTGCTGAGCCACCCCTGGCTGCGCGCCCGGATTCCGGCGCTCAACAGCCTGCTCGGTGCGCTGCCGGAGGCGGTGGACGCCTATTACATTCACGATCTTGCGCTGCTGTCGGCCATGCGCGGTGGCGGCCATGCCTCGGACTGCGTCGAACGGATCGCCGGGTTTGCGCGCGGGGGCGGCTTCGCCTGCCTCTCGCTCGTCGCCGTCAACCGCTCGACCGGCTTCTGGCAGCGCCAGGGCTTTCGCCCGGTGCATGACCCCGCCCTTGCGGCAAAGCTCGCAAGCTATGACGATGCCGCGCGCTATATGGAGCGCGAGCTGGACCCCGACGCCATTGGCGTTGCCCGACCCTGATACGACGAGGAAGCTGCCGATGAGCGCCGAAGAGAAACTCAAGGATCTGGGCCTGAGCCTGCCCGCGGTCGCGGCGCCGATGGCGAACTATGTCCGCTTCAAGCGGGCCGGCGATCTCGTCTTTCTCTCGGGGCAGGGGCCACGCAATCCCGACGGCTCCATTCCCGCCGGCAAGGTCGGCAAGGATTTCACCACCGAGCAGGCCTATGAATTTGCCAGGACGACGGGCCTGGGGCTGCTGGCGGCGATGAAGGAGGCGGCCGGCTCGCTCGACAAGGTCGAGGTGATCAAGCTGCTCGGCATGGTCAATGGCGTGCCGGATTATGGCGACCAGCCCAAGGTCATCAATGGCTGCTCGGACCTGCTCGTCGCGGTGCTCGGCGAAAACGGCCGACATGCCCGCTCCGCCGTCGGCATGGGCTCGCTGCCGGGCAACATGCCGGTCGAGATCGAAGTCATCATCAAGGTGCTGCCGTGAACGTGCCTGCCCAGAAAGCCATGAACTACGAAGCACTGAAGGCCGAGGTCGCCCGCGTCTATGGAACGCCGGCCGTCGTCATCGACCTCGACAAGGTCGAGGCCAATATCGCCCGTCTCCAGGCGGTCTGCGATGCCAAGGGCGTCGCCAACCGCCCGCATATCAAGACGCATAAGTCGCCTGAACTGGCCCGCCTCCAGATCGCGGCGGGCGCGCGCGGCATCACCTGCCAGAAGCTCGGCGAGGCCGAGGTGATGGCCGATGGCGGCATCGACGACATCCTGATCAGCTACAACATCCTCGGCGAGCAGAAGCTCGGCCGGCTCGGCCAGCTCCAGCGCCGGGTCAGGATGATCGTCGCCGCCGACAACCCCGTCACGATCGGTAGCTTGCCGCAGGCGGCCGAGATCGCCGGGCGCGACCTCGAGGTCGTGGTCGAATGCGACACCGGCCGGCAGCGCGCTGGCGTCGAGACGCCGGGTGAGGCTGTCGAACTGGCGAAGCTGATCGCGAGCTCGAAGGGGCTGCGTTTCGCCGGCTTCCTGATGTATCCGCCCGAAGACGGCTGGGAGCGCACGCAAATCTTCCTCGACACTGCCAATGCCGGCCTGCGCGATGCCGGTCTCGAAGCCGGCATCGTCTCGACCGGTGGTTCGCCCAACATCCCCAATATCGGCAAACTCAAGGGCGCGACCGAGCACCGAGCCGGCACCTCGATCTTTAACGATCGCATGCAGGTCGCAGCCGGTGTGGCGAGCCTCGATGACTGTGCGCTGAGCGTCTATGCCACGGTGGTCAGCCGGGCCGGACCGGAGCGCGGCATCCTCGATTCCGGCTCGAAGACGCTGACCAGCGACACCGGCGGCCTCGAAGGCCATGGCTACATCCTCGAATACCCGGCCGCGAAGATCGCTAAATTCGCTGAGGAACACGGCTTCCTCGATCTCTCGGCGAGCAACGGCCGTCCGAAGGTCGGAGAGGTCGTGCGGATCGTGCCCAACCATGTCTGCGTCGTCGTCAACATGGTCGACCGGCTGGTGACGGTGCGCGGCGACACGCTGGTCGGCGAATTGCCGGTGGCGGCGCGGGGCAAGCTCGTCTGACGGCGGCCTTGCCGCCAGCGGCCTGTCCGGCCCGGACCCTGTGTCGATGCGAGCCCGGACCAACGGAATGATTCCGTCCCGAAGCGGCATGCTCTAGCCTGCCGCTTCGGAGTCGCACGGGCGGCCCCGTGCAGCCGAAGGGATCGCAGTGGTTTCCGGGCAGGATGTCGAGAAGAACGGGCCGGCCAGATCGGAGTCCAGGGTGCCCGGCAGTTCTGTCGCGGCCCTGGGAGCCATCGTCGCCGGCGCGCTGGTGCTCCAGATCGCCGGCACGGTGCTCAACATGCTGGTGCCGTTGAGCCTCGCGCTGGCGCAGCAGAGCCCGCTTCTGATCGGCCTCGTCGGCTCCGCCTATTCGGTCGGCTTCCTCTGGGGCTGCTTCAAGCTGCCGCCCCTGATCCGCCGCATCGGCCATATCCGCGCTTTCGCCGTCTTTGCTTCCCTGCAGACGATGTCGACGATCTCGATCGCGCTGCTGCCGGCGGAGTTGTGGATCGTGCCGCGGCTGGTGATGGGCCTCGCTGCGGCCGGCCATGGCATCTGCATCGAAAGCTGGATCAGCGGGCAGGCCCATCCCAGCCAGCGAGGCCGGATTTTCGGCCTCTATCAGATCCTGAATCGGATCGCCTTGATCGCCTCCCAGCTTGCGGTCGGCTATGCCGCGATCCGCATGGAGAGCATGCTCCTTCTGGCGGCGATGGCGTTTTCGACGGCACTGATTCCCGTCTGCTTGACCCGGGCGCGCGGGCCGGACTCGTCGGAGGCGGTCACGCTGAAACTCAGGCTGCTCTGGACGCAGGCGCCAGCTGCGGTGATCGGCTGTCTCTATGTCGGCCTCATGGGCGGCCCGCTGGTCAATGTCGCCCCGGCCTATGGCATCCTGATCGGCCTCGACCAAAAGGCGGCGACCCTGCTCACCGCTTCCGTTCAGATCGGAGCCCTGCTGCTGCAATGGCCGATAGGCCTCGTCGCCGACCGGCTCGACAGCCGCATCATCATGCTCGCGGCGGCTGGAACCGTCATTGCGGCCCTCGTCGCGCTGGGCATCAGTCTTCACCTCGGCGCCTTGCATTTGACGGGGCTGCTCGTGCTCTTCGCGATCGTCGGCGCCGGCAGCATTCCGCTCTACACGGTCGCGGTGACCCATGCTTTCGTCCGCCTGAAGGACGAGCAGCCCGTCGGGCTGTCGGCGGGGCTGCTGTTTCTGTGGGGTGTCGGCTCGACGATCGGCCCGCTGGCAAGCTCGGCTGCCATGCAGGCTGTCGGCCCCCAGGGCCTGCCGATCTATTTCGCGGTGCTGTCGGTCGGCCTTTGCATTTTCCTCGCCATCCGCCTTGTCCGCAAACCAGCGCCGGCACCTGTGGAATCCAGCCGCGACGTAAGGCCGATCTCCGTGCCGGGAATGGGGTCGCGGCTGACGCCGCTCAAATGAGCGAGGTGCCCTCCCGGCGCCGCGCCGAATCCGCCCTCAGTTCTGCACGATCTTCGAGCCCTTGATCACCACGTCGGAGGAGGCCTTGGCATTGAGTTTGCCGCTGGCCTGAATGGTGATGTCGTTGCCCTTCAGCGTGACGGTTCCGTCCTTCTTCATGGCGAGCGAAGCGTCGCGGCATGCGAGCCCGAGTTGCTGGCCGCTCTCAACGCTAGCCGCGACCGCCGCGGTCAGGGCGAGGTCGCGGCTGTCCAGCGTGATGTCGCGCCCGCTCGCCAGGCTCATCCTGCTGCCGGCGACGACGCTGAGCTTGCCGCCCGCGCTGATGGCGAGCGCTCCGCCAGCAGTGATGCTCATCCCGCCCGGTGCGGTGATGGCGAGCGCTCCAGCCGGCGTGGCCGAAATCAGCGCGGTCAGCGCGCCCAAGCGAGCTTCGAGGAGAGCTATCCGGCGTTCCAGAGCATCGGTATCGGCTGCCATGGTGCTTCCTCCTGCTCAGTGCCCTCTGGGGATGGCCTGTTCACACCTCTGGGTGGCGCGCGTTCCACGCCGCCGCATAGTCCGTGCAGAGCTTGTCGAGTTCGTCGCGGTCGGTGACGCCGGCCGGCCGGCTCCGCGAGGGCGAGGCTTGTAGGAATGGGACATAACGCTGATGCGCGACGCGCCAGAGCCGGCGCAGCTCCGCCAACGGGTCGGCATGATCGTCGACGCGAATGTCGAAGCTCGGCACCGGCTCGCCGGACCAGATCCGGATCGCCGCCGACTGCCGGCCGCGCTTGTCGCCGCCGGCCTTCTCGCCCGCTTCCAGCGCGACCAGGAGCCGCTCGTCGAAATCGAGCGCGGAGGCCGCGATATAGGCTTTCAACGTTTGCTCGATCACCTCCGGCCCGCTGAGCATATTGCCGGCGACGGAGACCTGCGGTCCATCGATCGCTCCGCACCAGTCGATGCAAGCGGAGCCGGTATGGGAGGCGATTCGGCCCTCGCGGTCGATGACGTGGAGCTGGCGGTGTGAGCGGCCTTCATCGGCGGCTGTCAGCGTCGCCACGATCTCGACCGCGGAGCGGCCCTCCTGCAGCAGCCGGAAGCCGTCGATGCCGTAGAGCGGATTGACGAAGGCCTGGGTCGCGATCGCGCCGATCCGGCCGCCGCCATAGGGCACGCGCGAACCCACCGCGAAGGCGCAGGTCGAGACAGCGACGCCATAGGCGCCGGTGGCGGCATCGCGAGCGACGATGGACCAGGTCATGCTGACACATATCTCATGCGGATCGCTCCTCAGCGGCCGGCGGCATAGGCCTGCATCAGACGCGGCGTCGCGGCCGCGCGCAAGAGGCCGTTGCCGTCCGTCTCGGCGGCGGTCAGGCGTCCGATCGTCCAGGCCGGAGCGCGCTCCAGCCTGTGGCCGCGCGCGACGAGATCGGCCAGCACGGATTCGCCGATGCTCTCCTCGACGGCCAGATGCCCTGGATTGGCCTCTCGCGGATAGAAGGTCGAGGGGAAGTGCTGGGTGTGGAATAGCGGCAGGTCGATCGCCTCCTGCAGGTTGAGGCCGTGATGCACCCGGCGCAGGAACATGCCGAGCTGCCACTGCTCCTGCTGGTCGCCGCCCGGCGTGCCGAAGACGAGGCGCGGCTCGCCGTTCTCGAAGGCGAGCGAGGGCGTCAGCGTCGTACGCGGGCGCTTGAACGGGGCGAGCGAGGAGGGCAGCCCTTCCTCGAGGAAGAAGGCCTGCGCCCGTGCGTTCAGCGGGAAGCCGAGCGCCGGGATCACCGGCGAGGACTGGAACCACCCGCCCGACGGCGTCGCGGCGATCATGTTGCCCCATTTGTCGATGACGTCGATATGCACGGTGTCGCCGCGCCGGCCTGCCGCGACCATAGAAGCCGTGGTCGGCTCGCCAACCGTCGCGTCGGCCTTGCCGGATTGGCCGACATAGCGGACGCTGGCCATGGCGCGCGCGACCTGCTCCTCGAAGCCCGCGATCATGCCCGGCCGCAGCTCCTGAGACGCCGTGTCCGTGATGAGGTTGCGGCGTCCCCGCGCGTAATCCTCGGAGAGCAGCGTCGCCAGCGGCACCTTCACGAAATCGGGGTCGCCGTAATAGGCCTCACGATCGGCGAAGGCGAGCTTCATCGCCTCCGCGACGTGATGGATGAAGGCGGCGCTGTCGGGCCCCATCCCGGCGATGTCGATACCTTCGAGGATCTTCAGCGTCTGCAGGAAGACGGGCCCCTGGCCCCAGGGACCGATCTTGAACACCTCCCAGCCGTGATAGGTCACGCTGGTGGGCGTCTCATAGGTCGGCTGCCAGCGCGCCATATCGTCGGCGGTCAGCAGGCCCTTATGGCGCCGGCCCGAGGAATCGATCGCCTCGGTCGTCCGGCAGAAGGTGTCGATCGCCTCGGCGACGAAACCCTTGTACCAGGCGTCGTAAGCCGCCTGGATCTGCTTCTCGCGGCTGCTGCCCGCGGCCTCCGACTCGCTCAGGATGCGCTTGTAGGTGTCGGCCGCTGCCTGGTTCCGGAACAGCGCCTTGGCCTTGGGAACCTGCCCACCCGGCAGGTAGACCGCGCCCGAGGTCGGCCACTCATTGGTGAAGAGGTCGGTCAGGCCGGCAAGCGTGTCGCTGACGCGCGGCAGCATCGGATGGCCGTCCTCGAAATACCCTATCGCGGGTTCGAGAACCTCGCGCAGGGGCAGGCGGCCATGGTCGCGCAGCAGCGTCATCCAGGCCCCGAAGGCGCCGGGCACGACGGCCGCGAGCAGGCCGGAGCCCGGCACGAGATCGAGGCCTAGCGCCTTGAAGGCATCGATGGTCGCGGCCTCCGGCGCATTGCCCTGCCCGCAGATCACCTCGACCTTCTTCGTCTCAGCCGAATAGAACACCGCCGGCATCTCGCCGCCGGGACCGACCAGATGCGGCTCGACGACCTGCAGCACGAAGGCTGCCGCCGCGCAGGCGTCGAAGGCGTTGCCGCCCTTTTCCAGCATGGCCATGCCCGTCGCAGTGGCGAGCCAATGCGTCGAGGTGCAGACACCGAAGGTGCCGAGGATTTCCGGACGGGTGGTGAACATGGGTGGTCCTTAGGCTCAGTTTTCTTTTGGATCGAGGACGTCGCGCAGGCCGTCGCCGAGCATGTTGAAGCCCAGCACGGCGAGGAAGATGCAGATGCCGGGCGCGACCGACATCCACGGCGCCTGGTCCATGAAGTTCTTGGCGACGTTCAGCATCTGGCCCCAGGAGGGGGAGGGCGGCTGCTGGCCGAGGCCGAGGAACGAGAGCGCCGCTTCGAGAATGATCGCCTGCGCCATGAACAGGGTCGACTGGACCACGATCGGCGACATGATGTTGGGCAGGATATGACGCAGCACGATCCGCAGATCGCGTGCGCCGACCGCCCTGGCGCCCTCGACGAAGTCCTCCGTCTTGACGCTCATGACCTGCGCGCGCACCAGCCGCACGAAGATCGGCACCGCCGAAAGCCCGATCGCGATCATCGCATTGGTCAGCGACGGGCCAAGCACGGCGGCAAACGCAATCGCCAGGATCAGGAACGGGCAGGCCAGCATCGCCTCGGTGACGCGCGAGATCACGGCATCGATCCAGCCGCCATACCAGCCGGCAAGCAGACCAAACGGCACGCCGATGGCGAGCGCGATCAGGACCGAGACGATGCCGGCGAGCAGCGAGGCGCGAGCGCCATAGAACAGCCGCGAGACCTGGTCGCGCCCGAGTTCGTCCGTGCCGAACCAGTAGAGCTCCGAGGGCGGCTTGCGGATGGCGAGGAAGTTCGACTTCAGCGGGTCGGCCAGCGGCAGCAACGGCGCAAACAGCGCCATCAGCACGAAGGCGAGCACGATCGCGCCGCCGATCAGCGCCGAGCGGTTGCGGACGAGCCGCGCCATCACGCTCGGGCGCGGGCGGAAGGAAGGCTCGGCCGGCCCGGTCAGTCCGTCTGTTCCCGCAGCCGCCATCACTGTGCCCTCAGCCGCGGATTGACGAGGATGTAGAGCACGTCGGCGAGCAGGTTCATCAGGATGAAGCCGATCGCGGTGCACAGGACGACGCCCTGCACGACGCCGTAGTCCCGGTTGAACACAGCATCGACGATCAGCTTGCCAAAGCCCGGGATCGTGAAGACCTGCTCGGTCAGCACGGCGCCGCCCAACAATTCGCCGAACAGGATCGTCGATAGCGTGATGATCGGCACTAGCGCATTGCGTAGCGCGTGACGGTTGACCACGGCATCCTCATCGAGCCCCTTGGCGCGGGCGGTGCGGACATAGTCCGAGCGCAACACCTCCAGCATGGCCGAGCGGGTGTGACGCATCAGGAAGGCGGCAAGCCCGCTGCCGAGCACGAAGGCGGGCATGATCAGCCGCTCGATCGCCCCTTTCGGATCGCTGAAGAACGGCTCGTAGCCGGAGGCCGGCAGCCATTTCAGTTCGACCGAGACGACCAGGATCAGCATGATCCCGAGCCAGAAATTCGGGATCGAGAGCCCCGACAGCGCCAGCGCGCTGGCGGAATAGTCGACGACGGTGTCCTTGCGTCGCGCCGCGATGATGCCGGCGGGAATGCCGATGCCGATGGCGACGATGATCGAGGCGATGGCGAGTTGCAGCGTCACCGGCAGCTTCTGCAGGATCAGCGCGAGGACCGGCTCGCCGGTACGCAGCGAGCGGCCGAAATCGCCCTGCACCACCTGTCCGAGCCAGGCGAAGAACTGCACCACGACGGGATCGTCCATGCGGTAGATCTCGCGCAACCGCGCGATCACCTCGGGATCGCGCTCCTCGCCGGCGATGACGAGGAACGGATCGCCCGGCAGCGCGCGCTGCAGGGCGAACACGAACAGCGACACCAGGAACAGCGTCGGCAGCGCGATCAGGGCCCGGCGGCCGATCAGGGCGAGCATGCGGCCCTCGTCACGCTGGTCTTCATCAAGACCGCTTCATCCCCGCGAGCCGGATCATGCCGTCCGGACTGATCGCGAAGCCGCTGATGTTGGAGCGCATCGCGAAGAACACCGTCTGGTTGTAGAGATAGACGATCGGCAGTTCGTCCTGGAGGAACTTCTGCGCGGCGTCGTAGCGCTTCTTGCGCTCCGCGACGTCATAGACGGTGCGTGCTTCGTCGAGCAGCTTGTCGACCTCGGCATTGGAATACTTGCCGTCGTTCTGGTTGCCCTTGGAGGTGACGAACTGGTGCAGGTTGCCGTCCGGGTCGATGCGGCCCGACCAACCGACGCGGCTCATCTGGAACTTGCCCTGCTGCTGGTCGCGCAACTGGCTGGCGAACTCGGTCGAGCGGATCTGGATGTCGATCCCGGCCTCGGCCGCCATCGCCTGGATGACCTGGCCGAGCTGTGCATCGACGGGGTTGTTGGTGACGAAGAGCTCGACCGAGACCTTGGCGACGCCAGCTTCCTTAAGCAGGGCCTTGGCCTTGGCGACGTCGCGTGCCGGCACCGGGAAATCGGCGCTGACATAGGGGTTTCCGGAGTTGAACGGCTGGATCATCGGCTCGTAGAGCCCCTCGAACACGACCTGGCTCAGGACCTTCCGATCGATCGAGAGCGAGAGCGCCTGCCGGACGCGCTTGTCCATGCCCATCGGCTGCTTGGCGGCATCGCCATTGGCGGTATTGATGGTGATGCCCTGGTAGCCGAGGTTGGGGATACCCGCGACCTTGAGAGCCTTGTCTGATTGGGCCGACTTCACGTCGGTGGGGGCCAGCCGTTCCAGCATGTCGAGTTCGCCGGCGCGCAAATTGGCGAGGCGCACGGTGGTGTCGGGGATGGAACGGTAGAGGATGCGGTCGAAATGGTAGTTCTGCGCCTCCCAGTGCTCCTTGAAGCGCTCCAATACGATGCGGTCGTTCTGCACCCGCTCGACGAATTTATAGGGTCCGGAGCAGACTGGCTTGGCGGCGACGTCGCCTGCGAGGCTCTTGGGCGCCAGCATCATGCCAGCCCGGTCGGTGAGTTGCGCCAGCAGCGTCGCGTCGGGACGCTTGAGTTTCAGCACGATCGTCGAAGCATCGGGTGTCTCGACGCTGTCGACCGAGGCGAGCTCCGATTTGCGCAGCGAATCGGGCATTGTCCGTGCGCGCTCGATATTGGCCTTGGCGGCTTCGGCATTGAAGGCGTCGCCATCATGGAACTTGGCGTCGGTGCGTAGCTTCATCGTCAGGGTCAGGCCATCGGACGAAAACGACCATTCGGTCGCCAGCCGCGGCACGAGCTTCAGATCCGGCGTGATGTCGAGCAGCTTGTCGCACAGGCCCTTGAAAACGATGCGGCCGACAAAAGTGCGCGCCTTGTGCGGATCGAGCATGTCGGGGTCTTCCTGCAGGCCGATGCGCAGGGTCGACGGCGTCTGGGCGAGGACGGGCAGGGCTGAAAACGTCAGCAGCGTGGCCGAGGCAAGGGCAGTCAGCAGCTTCATCGGATATCCCCTCTTATTGATCGTGGTCTTCGCCACCGAATGTCGTCCCAGTCGGTACTAACTTGATGCAAAATCGTGCTCGCGTCGATGCGGCATCGCATCATTGTCCGCCCTGACCTGCATGCTTTTGCGTCGCCGACCTGCATGCAAGTTGACGGCCATCCATATGCCCCGCAACGACAGCCCTCATGCGCCCGTCACGGTCGCCTTGGCCGCCCTCGCTGGCTACAAGACCTCAGGAACAAGCGCTCGCGCAAGGCGCCGATTTGGAGAAAGACCAATGCTGCTGGGTGTGATCGCCGACGATATGACGGGCGCGACCGATGTCGCGCTGATGCTGAATCGCAGCGGCATGCGCACCGTCCAGCTCATCGGCGTGCCCCCCACGGGGCAGGCGCTGCCGGAAGCGGACGCGATCGTCGTCGCGCTGAAATCGCGCACCAACCCCGTCGCGGAGGCCGTGGCCGATTCGCTGGCCGCCTGCGAGGCGCTGCTGGCAGCGGGCGCGAAGCAGATACTGTTCAAATACTGCTCGACCTTCGATTCGACGCCGTCAGGCAATATCGGGCCGGTCGCGGATGCGCTGGCGCAGCGGCTGCGCGCTGAGATCGCCATCGTCTGCCCGGCTTTCCCCGCCAATGGCCGCTCCATCTATCAGGCCTATCTCTTCGTCGGCGCGGTGCCGTTGCATGAGAGCTCGATGAAGGACCACCCGCTGACGCCGATGCGGGATTCCAACCTGATGCGCCTGATGGGCGCGCAGACCAAGGCGGCAGTCGGCCTCGTCGATTACGCAACCGTCCTGGCCGGCCCCGATGCGGTCAAGGCACGGTTCGCCAGGCTGAGCGGGGAGGGCACGCGCTATGTCGTCACCGATGCGCTGACCAATGCCGACCTGATGGTGCTGGGCGAAGCCGTCGCCGGCCATGTCCTGCTGACCGGCGGCTCTGGCATCGCGATGGGGCTGCCGCAGAATTTCCGCAAGGCGGGGCTGTTGCCGGAGCGTGAGATCGCAGCCAGCTTGAGCGCGCCGGCCGGCCGTGCCGGCATCATCTCCGGCAGTTGCTCGACCGCGACGCGCGGACAGATCAAGACCGCAATCGAGGCCGGCTATCCAGCGCTCAAGGTCGATCCGATGGAGCTGATCTCCGGCGGGCAGGATGCGGGCAAGCTCGCCGATTGGGCGCTGGCGCAAGCTGCGGACAGGCCCTTCCTGCTCTATTCCAGCGACGATCCGAAAGAGGTCTCGGCGGTCCAGGAAAAGCTTGGCCGCGACAAGGCGGGCGAGACGGTCGAGCATGCCTTTGCGGAAACGGCCGCGCTGCTGGCAAAGGCGGGCGTCTCGCGCCTGCTGGTCGCGGGCGGCGAGACCTCGGGCGCCGTCGTGCAGGGGCTCGGAATCGGGATGCTGGAAATCGGCCCCGAGATCGACCCGGGCGTGCCCTGGACGCGCGTCGCGGGCGGGCAGGATATGGTGATTGCGCTCAAATCGGGCAATTTCGGCGCGCCGGACTTCTTCGTGAAGGCATGGGGCCTGTTGCGCTGAGGCGCAGTTCCCGGCCGGCGAAACTCGTATAGGATGCGCTGCACAAGGAGGGCCCGATGAGCATGGCGTTTCTCGGCGATCTGATGACGAGCGTAGCGGGCCGGGGCCGGGCCCTGATCGGCGAGCGCTTCATCGGCCAGCGCAACCGGCCGATCGACCGCCTCTGCGAGGATCTCCTCTCCGGTCGCGGCGAAGCCTCCGGCATGGCGCTGGCTCAGGGCGTGCTCGATGCCTGGGAGCGGCTTGACCGGCCGGGCCGCCAAGCCTTCTTCGTCATGCTGCAGGAACGCTTCGGGCCGGACCATGACAGGCTCGTCAAGGCGATCGAGGCCTATCGAAAGCAGCCCAGCGCTGCCGCGATTTCGGCATTGCATCTGGCCTCCGAACCGCGCCGGCAGGAATTGCTGCGCCGCCTCAACCTCGCGCCCGGCGGGACCCATGTGCTCGTGCGGATGCGCGAGGCGCTGTTCGAGGCGATGGAGACCGATCCGGACCTGCTCGCGGTCGATTCCGACTTCCGACACCTCTTCGGCTCCTGGTTCAATCGCGGCTTCCTGGTGCTGCGCCGCATCGACTGGCGCAGCCCGGCGAATGTGCTGGAGAAGATCATCCGCTATGAGGCGGTGCACGAAATCCAGGGCTGGGACGATCTGCGCCGGCGCCTGGAGCCCGCCGACCGGCGCTGCTTCGCCTTCTTCCATCCCCAGCTCGTCGACGAACCGCTGATCTTCGTCGAGGTCGCGCTGACCGGCGAAATCCCGCGCAGCATCGGCGAGGTGCTCAGCGGCGAGCGTGAGGTGCTGTCGGCCCAGTCCGCGACGACGGCGGTGTTCTATTCGATCTCGAACTGCCAGGAGGGCTTGCGCGGCATTTCCTTCGGCAATTTCCTGATCAAGCAGGTCGCCGAGGATTTGAAGCGTGAGCTGCCCGGGCTCGACACCTTCGTCACGCTCTCGCCGGTGCCGGGCTTCGCGCGCTGGCTCGACGGCATTGTCGCCGATCCCGGCGAATTTGCCCTCAGCAATGAGGAACGCTCCGAACTGGGCCGTCCTGCCGTCGAGATGATCTCGCTGGACGAGCCGACCCGGTCCCGCCGTGACAAGCTGCTCGGTCAGATGGCGGCGCAGTACCTGTTGCGCGCCCGCACCGCTTCGGGCCGCGTCATCGACCCCGTCGCCCGCTTCCACCTCGGCAATGGCGCGCGGCTGGAGCGCATCAATGTCGGCGGCAACCTCTCGGCGCGCGGCCTGCGCGAGTCGCATGGCGTGATGGTCAACTACCGCTACGACCTCGACGACATCGAGACCAATCACGAGGCGTTCGCCACCCGCAACACGGTGGTCGCCTCCTCGGGCGTGCGCAAGCTGCTGCGGCCGGCCGCAGCCTGATCTCATGCCTCAAAAAGAACGCCTGAAAGGACCCGAAATCATGGGCAACCACCTGTTCGACCTCATCCGCGCACGCATCGCTGCGCCCGACGCCGCCTTCGCCGTGCTCGATGACGGCCGACGCTATTCCTATGCCGACATGGTCGATGTCTCCGGCCGCTTCGCCAATGCGCTGTTGGCGCTCGGCGTGAAGCCGGGTGATCGCATCGCCGTGCAGGTCGAGAAGAGCATTGAGGCTCTGATGCTCTATCTCGGCGCGGTCCGGGCCGGCGCGATCTTCCTGCCCCTGAATACGGCCTATACACCGGCGGAAATCGAGTATTTCCTCGGCGATGCCGAGCCGGCCCTCTTTGTCTGCGATCCCGCCCGGGCCGAGGCGCTGAAGCCCTATGCCGAGAAGGCCGGTGCCAAACTGGAAACGCTCGGTGTCTGGCGCTCGCCCGATGTCTCTGCCGGTACGCTCTCGGACAAGGCGCTGGCTGCTGCGCCGACGTTCGCCGACATCGCGCGCGGTCCCGATGATCTCGCCGCCATCCTCTACACCTCGGGCACCACCGGCCGCTCCAAGGGCGCGATGCTCAGCCACGACAACCTCGCCTCGAACGCGCTGGCCCTGGTCGATTACTGGCGCTTCACGAAGGACGATGTCCTCCTGCACGCGCTGCCGATCTTCCACACCCATGGCCTCTTCGTCGCGACGAACTGCGTGCTGTTCTCCGGTGCCTCGATGATCCTGCTGCCGAAATTCGATCCCGACCACGTCTTCAAATATCTGCCCCAAGCGACCTGCCTGATGGGCGTGCCGACCTTCTATGTCCGGCTGCTGCAGGACGCCCGCCTCACCAAGCAGGCGACCGCGCATATGCGCCTCTTCGTCTCGGGTTCGGCGCCGCTGCTGGCCGAGACCCATCGCGAATGGCGCGAGGCGACCTCCCACGCCATCCTCGAGCGCTACGGCATGACCGAGACCAATATGAACACCTCGAACCCCTATGAGGGCGAGCGCGTCGCCGGCACGGTCGGCTTCCCGCTGCCGGGCGTAACCGCGCGCGTCACCGATCCCGAGACCGGCAAGACGCTGGCGGCCGACGAGATCGGCATGATCGAGGTCACGGGTCCCAATGTCTTCAAGGGCTATTGGCGCAATCCCGAGAAGACCGCGGCCGAGTTCAAGCCGGACGGCTTCTTCATCACCGGCGATCTCGGCAAGATCGATGGCGCCGGCTACGTCCATATCGTCGGGCGCGGCAAGGACCTGATCATCACCGGCGGCTACAACGTCTATCCCAAGGAGGTCGAGACCGAGATCGACGAGATGCCGGGCGTCATCGAAAGCGCCGTCATCGGCTGCCCCCATCCCGATTTCGGCGAGGGCGTCACCGCCGTCGTGGTGGTCAAGCCCGGCGCGACGATCACGGCGGCCACGATCGCCAAGACGCTGGAGCAGCGTCTGGCCAAGTTCAAATTGCCCAAGCAGGTCTTCATCGTGCACGACCTGCCGCGCAACACCATGGGCAAGGTCCAGAAGAATCTGCTCCGCGATGAGTACAAGGACGTCTATGCGCGGCAGATGAAGGCGGGGGAGTAGCCGGGTTCAGGCCGGCACGGTCGCCCGGATCTCGATCGTCTCGCCATCCTTCGGGATCAGCAGCCGGCTGGAGCCTATCCGGCGCGCGATCGCCGCTTGCCTGAGCGCGGCCCGGCTGACGCTGGCATGGTCGAGCGCTTCCATATGTGCCGCGATGACCGTCGCGCGCGGCGCGGCCTCGCAGAGATCGAGCGTCTGGTCTGCGTCCATCACGATCAGCGTGTCGTCCCAGAGCGCGCCGCAGGAATGGCTCACGATCACGTCCGGATCGGTTGCCGCCAGCGCTTCGAGCAGGGGTGGATAAAGCACGCTGTCGCCGCACCAGTAGAGCGTCGGCTCACCCGGCGCTTCCAGGCTGAAGCCCATCACCGGCCCCATCTTGCCGACCACCGCGCCGGTGCCGTGCTGGGCCGGATGGCGCTTCAGGATCGCTGAGCCGAGCCGCACGAAGCAACCCACTGGAGTGACAGAGAGGAAGCCGGCTTCTGCGATCGTCTGTTCATTGCCCGGCTGGCAGAACAGCGGCAGGTGCTTGGGCACCTGCTGCTTGCCGACCTCGTCGAAATGATCGGCATGCAGGTGCGAGACGATGACGGTGTCGACGTCTGCCAGAATGGCCTCGATGGGCTCGGGCAGATCGACCATCGGATTGGGCGAGCGACCGGTAAAGGAGGGCCGGCTGTGCCGCGGCCCGAAATCGGGATCGACCAGGATCGTCCTGCCGGCATAACGCAGCTTGAGCGTGGCGTTGCGGAGAAGCTGGAGTTGCATGGTCGCTGGCCCTGTTGCGAGGGCGGGACTCTTCCGCCATCGCGGGGCTTGGCGCCAGTTCGATTTTGTGAAGGCAACGCCACTCCGGCGTGACGTCCCTGCTCGTGGCGTGCCTGCTTTCGCCTCAGGAGCGCTGCCGCGGTCTCACCCGGCCTTGTGCAGTCGCTCCAGCGGAAACCGTGCAACATCCGCCAGCAATTCGACGAAGCCTTTCGCCTGCAATGCGGCCGTGATTTTGCCCTTCTCTGCCGTGGCGAGGCTGGCGTCGCCCGCGGCGCCTGAGCCGTGAACGTCCTGCGCCATCCAGGCGAAGGCGTGCAGTCCCGTCGGCCGCAACCAGGTGTAGCCCTCCGTCGCCATCTCGACGGTCCGCGGCTCGAAGCGTCCCGCCTGGCTCATATCGACGAGGTCGGGCCGGAAATGCAGCATCAGCGAGGTCTCGATGTCGCCGGCATGGATGCCGTGATTAGCGTCGAAATCGGCATAGAGGCCGGGCGGCAGACCGAAGGCGCGCCAAGCCGTCGTGACCGCCAGCATGCCGTGGCGCACGCGCAGTTCGCGCGCGACGACCTTCATCGGATCGATATTGCCGCCATGCGAGGTCAGGATCACGAGCTTGCGCAGGCCGGCGCGCTTCACGCTCTCGCCGATCTCGATCCAGCCTTGTGTCGCGCTTTCCCAGGAGAGGGTCAGCGTCCCCGGCGAGTGGAGATGTTCGTTCGACTTGCAGATTGCCTGGGTCGGCAACACGAGGACGTCGAGCCCTGCCGGCACGAGGGGCATCGCCTCCGCCAGCATCGCGTTCATGATCGTCGTATCGACGGAAACAGGCAGATGCGGGCCATGCTGCTCGATCGCGGCCAGAGGCAGCACCGCAATGGTGCTCTCCGCCTTGAGCCCGGCGAAGTCGGTGGTCTTCAGATCGCCCCAAAAGCGCGCGCTCATCTCAGCCTTTGTCTCCACCTGCCACCCGGTTGATCTCGGCGCATTCGAGAATGCGCGAGGGGGCCCCGTCCCGGACCAGCGCCAGCATGGCCCGCCCGATCCGTTCCGTCGAGGTGACGTAATCCGGGAACCACCGCTCCAGCAACCGCACCGAGAATCGAGATTTGCGTGATTTGTGCTCAACAAAAAGGCAGAATGCGCGCTCCATGCGCATTCTCGGGGCCGTCTGGTTCACGACGGCGATCGTCGCATGGCATATATGTTGCTCACTTGGAGCTTCGCCAGCGCCGCTGTTCGGGAGGTTGTAGCATGATGATGAAGTATCGCCTGACGCGCCGTGGAGCGCTCGGCCTGATTGGCGGCTCGGCTCTCGTGGCCGTCCCCGGCGCGCGCGTCAGCGCCCAGACCCTCGACAAGGTCTCCTACCAGACCAACTGGCGCGCCCAGGCTGAGCATGGCGGCTTCTACCTCGCCGCCGCCAACGGCATCTACAAGAAGTACGGCATCGACGCCGAGATCAGGCCGGGCGGCCCGCAGCAGAATCCCTCGCAGCTCCTGCTCGGCGGCCGCGTCGACATGATCATGTCGAACTCCTTCGAGGCGATCCGCTACGCGCAGGAGAACATCCCCTTCCTCTGCATCGCCTCGATCTTCCAGAAGGACCCGCAGGTCATCATCTCGCACCCGGGCGTCGGCAACGATTCGCTCGCCGCGCTCAAGGGCAAGCCGATCCTCGTCGGCGCCGCCGGCCGCAACAGCTACTGGCCGTTCCTGAAGGCAAAGTTCGGCTACACCGACGAGCAGATCAGGCCCTACACCTTCAACATGGCCCCGTTCCTGGCCGACAAGACGATCTCGCAGCAGGGCTTCCTCTCGTCCGAGCCCTTCGCGATCATGAAGCAGGGCGGCGTTACGCCGGTCGTCCATCTCATCGCCGATGCCGGCTTCGAGAACTACAACACCACGATCAACATTTCGCAGAAGATGGTCGCGGAGAAGAAGGATGTCGTGCAGCGCTTCGTCACGGCCTCGCTCGAAGGCTGGGCGGAGTACATGAAGGGCGGACCGGCCGTCGCCGCTGCCAACGCCCAGATCCTGAAGGACAACCCCGACATGGATCAGGAGAAGATCGACTACGCGGTCAAGGTCATGAACGAGAAGGGCATCGTGCTCTCGGGCGACGCGCTGACGCTGGGCATCGGCGCCATGACCGATGCGCGCTGGGGCTCGTTCTACAAGACGATGACGGAGGCGGGCGTCTTCCCGGCCGGTATTGACCTGAAGAAGGCCTACAGCCTGGAGTTCGTCAACAAGGGCGTGGGGAAGGCTTGAGTGGCCTGTCATTCCGGGGCAGCGCGCAGCGCTGAACCCGGAACCCACGACCGGGTGAGGCCTTTCGGGTACAATTGCCAACGCTAGCCCAGTCGTGGGTTCCGGGTTCAAGCCTCTGGCTTGCCCCGGAATGACGAAGCTGGGCGCCAATCAACGGATCATCAGGCTTTGGACACGGCCTCTCTGAGCACACCCCATGCCGTCCGCCCCGAGGGCCAGAAGCCCCTGGTCTGCGTGCGCCATGTCTCCAAGCAGTTCGGCAACGGCACGCTCGCCGTCCGCGACGTCAATCTGAGCCTCGGCGCGGGCGAGTTCGTCAGCCTGCTCGGCCCCTCCGGCTGCGGGAAATCGACGCTGCTGCGGATGATTGCCGGCCTCGGTGCGCCCTCCAGCGGGACGATCGAATGGCCGACGACCACTCATGACGCTGCAGGCGAGCCGCAGCGCGATCTCGGCTTCGTCTTCCAGGACCCGACGCTGATGCCCTGGGCGAGCGCGCTCGCCAATGTGATGATGCCGCTGACGCTGAAGGGCGTCCGCAAGGCTGAGGCCCGCGAGCGCGCTGCCACCATGCTGGCGCTGGTGGGGCTCGCCGGCTTCGAGAACGCCTATCCGCGCGAACTCTCCGGCGGCATGAAGATGCGCGTCTCGATCGCGCGCGGGCTGGTGTTGCGGCCCAAGATTCTGCTGATGGACGAGCCTTTCGCCGCACTCGACGAGATCACCCGCCACCGCCTCAATGACGACCTCCTCGAACTCTGGTGGAAGGAGAAGTTCACCGCCGTCTTCGTCACCCATTCGGTCTTCGAGTCGGTCTATCTCTCCAGGCGGATCGTTGTGATGGCGGCACGCCCCGGACGGGTGATGGCCGATCTCGATGTCGATGCGCCCTATCCGCGCGACGAGCTGTTCAGGACCTCGCCCGAATACGCCCATCTTTGCCGCGTCGTCTCCGGCAAGCTGAAGGAGGCGATCGGCTCATGAGCGTCCCTTCGATCGATGCTCCCGCCGCAGCGCATGACGGTACCGATTCCGAGGCGCGGCCCGTCTTTGCCACCGAGCCGCGCATCCTCGGCCTGCCCGCCAGCGCTTGGCCACGGATTCTCGCGCCGATCGCGATTGGCGTCGTCACGCTGGGCCTGTGGGAACTCGCTGTCCGCTGGAACGGGATTCCGTCCTATATCCTGCCGGGGCCCTTGCTGATCGGCCAGACGCTGGTCGCAGACTGGGGCACGCTCTCGGGCTCGCTCTGGATCACGCTGCGCATCACCTTCATGGCGCTGGCGGCGGCGGTGATCGTCGGGGTGACGCTGGCGGTGCTCTTCACCCAGTCGAAATGGCTGGAAATGTCGCTTCTGCCCTATGCGGTGATCCTGCAGGTCACGCCGATCGTCGCGATCGCACCGCTGATCATCATCTGGGCCGGCGACATCAATCTGGCGCTGCTGATCTGCGCCTGGATCGTCGCTTTCTTCCCGATCCTGTCCAACACCATCCTCGGGCTGAACTCGGCCGACCACAACCTGGTCAACCTGTTCCAACTCTATGGCGCGACCCGCTGGCAGACCATGCGCCATCTCAAACTGCCCGCCGCCTTGCCCTATTTTCTGGCGGGGCTGAAAATCTCGGGCGGTCTGGCGCTGATCGGCGCGGTCGTCGCGGAATTCGTCGCCGGCACCGGCGGCAGCGCCTCGGGGCTGGCCTATCGCATTCTGGAGGCGGGCTACCAGCTCAAGATCCCGCGTGTCTTCGCCGCGTTGCTGATGATATCCCTGTCCGGAATCGCGATCTTCCTGGTCACGAGCTGGATTTCGCATCTGCTGTTGCGGCGCTGGCACGAAAGCGCCCTGAAGCGGGAGAATTGAGATGAGCGCCGTGTCCGAACGCAAGCCCAAGCCGGTGCAACCCTCGCGCTATAACATTGCGGCGCTGAAGGAAGATCTCGACGGCATCGCGCTGATCGACGAGGCACAGGTCGTCCGCAAGCGCTCGCGCGACTTCTTCTGGTACTCGCCGATCCTGAACCAGCTTCTCGCCGACAAGTCGGCCGACATCATCGCGGCGCCGCGCGACGAGGCCGAGGTGATCCGCATCGCGGCCGCCTGCGCCAAGCGTCGCATCCCGCTGACTGTCCGCGCCGCCGGCACCGGCAATTACGGCCAGGCGGTGCCGCTCCAAGGCGGCGTGCTGCTCGACATCACCGGCCTGACCGGTATCGAATGGCAGAAGGCCGGCGTGGTCCGCACGGCTGCCGGCTCCCGCATGCTCGACGTCGACATCGCGATGCGCGATTCGGGCTACGAGCAGCGCATGCACCCCTCGACCAAGCGCAGCGCGACGGTCGGCGGTTTCGTCGCCGGCGGCTCCGGCGGCATCGGTTCGGTGACCTATGGCGGTTTGCGCGAACCAGGCAACATCCTCGCGGCGCGCATCGTCACGCTGGAAGAAGAGCCGCGCATCATCGAACTGCGCGATGACGCCGCCCAGAAGGTCAACCGCGCCTATGGCACCACGGGCATCATCACCGCGCTCGAAATGCCGCTGGCGCCGGCCTGGCCCTGGATCGACGTCATCGTCGCCTTCGACGATTACATGGAAGCCTTCCAGGCGGGCTACGAGCTCGCGCTGGCCGACGGCATCGTCAAGAAACTCATCACGCCCATCGCGTCCGAGATCACGCCCTGCTTCGGTGCGCTGAAGCCGTATTGTCCCGAGGGCAAGAGCATCCTGATCTGCATGATCGCCGAGGGTTCGCTCGGCCCGTTCAAGGCGATCGTCGGCAAGCGCGGCACGGTCACCTACGAGGCGCCGTCCGAGGAAGGGCCGGGCACCGTCCCGCTCTACGAATACACCTGGAACCACACCACGCTGCAATGGCTCAAGAGCGATCGCTCGATTACCTATCTGCAGTGCCTGTTCCCGCATGACCGTCTCGTAGAGAGCGCGCGCGAGACCATTGCGGCCTTCGGCGACGAGCTCCTGCCGCATCACGAGTTCATCCGCTTCGGTGGGCGGGTGACGGCAAGCGCGCTGCCGATCCTGCGCTATTCGACGCCGGAACGCCTGAACGAGATCATGGCCCAGCACGAGGCGGCGGGCGTCTTCATCGCCAACCCCCATGTCGTCTCGCTGGAGGAGGGCAGCCGGCACAAGCGGGCGGACGCGGACCAGCTCGGCTTCAAGCGCGACGTCGATCCGCGCGGCCTGCTCAATCCGGGCAAGATGACCAGCTTTATCGCCGATCCCGCGGCCTAGCGATCAGGCGAAATAGGCGAGCTTCTTGTCGGCCGGCAGCGCATCGAGTTCGCGCAGGCCGGCCTCCGAACCCGAGGCAGGCGAGGCCGTCAGCGCGGGCAGCTGGTCGGCGATACGCTGCTGGAAAGCAGCGACCGGAGAGGATTGTTCCAGAATGGCGACTGTCTGATCAGCCGGGTCGCTGAAGACGACGTCGTCGTCGAGCGGCTGAATCGAGCCGATCCGTGGCGCCATGCCTCCCATAGTCATCGCCGGACGCTTGCCCACGAAATTGGGCGCTGCGTGGTCCTCGATCTCGACGATCTCGATGTCGTCATAGCTGTTCAGGGCCGCGGCCTTGTTCAGCTTGAGATCCAGGGCCGGGTGCGCGGGAGGGGTGAAGGGCTCGGCCGTTGTCATGGCGCCCGGAGACAGGCCGACGACGGCGCGCAGGCTGCTGTCGAGCATCGCGATGGTGTCGGCGATCTTGTCGATCTGCTGGACGGTGCCGTCCACGATCACGGTCGCCGCGGATATCTCCGCGGTGCGCTGGTCGAGCATGTCGCAGAGCGCCTCATTGGCGCCGGCTTCGCGCAGACTCCAGGCGGCCTCCTGCATGCTCTCGGTGGCCTGGATGATGCTGCCCGCCGCCGTCGCGATCCGGGCCGCCAGGCCCGAAGCGCGCTCCTCGGCCTTGCCGCTGATCCGCTCCAGGTCGATGCGCAGATCGGCGATGAGGGCTGCCGCTTCGCTGATATCGGGTTCTGCTGTCGGCTCCGGCTGACCGATCCCGACCACGCGCTCGATCCGGCCGATCGCGCTCAGAAGCTGCATCGTGTCGGCTTGCCGGTTGCGCTTGGCGAATTCGGCCATGAACCAGCGGCCGCGGGCCGTTTCCATGACCGCGGTTTCGATCGCCTCGTAGTCCGTTTCGCTCAGCGGTGTCAGTGACCGCGCTTCGCTCATGACCAACCTGTTCTTGAAAGACTGGCCGAATCGCGTTCCGTCAGTCGTGATGCACCGTTGAAAAGCCTGCCACCGGATTGCTTAACGAACTGTTCCCGAGGCTGAATTCTCGGCGACGCAGGGGGCCTGGCGCGCGGCCGTTCCGGACGCGCGCCAGGCTGCCCGCATGAGCGGCTGGCTGTGGCATCCATGCCCTTGCCAAGCCAAACCCGGACGGCGATACAAGCTCAAGGGGCAAGCCGGCGCCTGCCACAGGCGCCGCGGGTTGATGCAAGACCGTCGAGCGCGGGCGAGGGACATCACGCAGAGCCATGGCGAGCCCTGATTCCGCCGAACCGCAAGCCGTCTTCCGCGACGACGCCGGCACGCTGGCCGTGGTGCTCGCCGGCTCCTGGAGCGCCGATCGTGCGCCTCGCATCGAAAGCCTTGCCAGCGAAATCGCGCAGCGCGTCGGGAAGGCCTCGCGCGCACGGCTCGACCTGTCGGCCGTGGTCCGGCTCGATACGCTGGGCGCCTATGTCCTCAATCGAATCAAGCATCAGCAGGAGACCGGTGGCGCCGCCGTCGAGATCGTCAGCAAGCGGCCCGAGCACGGCGTCCTGCTGGCCGAGGTCGGCGTGCATGACCATTACGTGTCGCCGACTGACCACCAGTTTCGGGTCGTCGACGTTCTCGTGAATATCGGCAAGGCCGTGGTCCGCTTCGGGCGCGACATAGTCGGCGGCGCGATGTTCCTGGGCGAGGTGGTCGTCGGCTCGGCCGGCGTCGTGCTCGGCCCCCGCAAGTTTCGCGGACCTTCCCTGGTCAATCAGATCGAGATGATCGCCTTCAACGGCGCGCCGATCATCATGCTGATCTCGTTCCTGGTCGGCTGCATCGTCGCGCAGCAGGGCATCTTCCAGTTGCAGCAGTTCGGCGCCACCGTCTTCGTGGTGAACCTGACCGGCATCCTGATCCTGCGCGAGCTCGGCGTGCTTCTAACCTCGATCATGATCGCGGGCCGGTCCGGTTCGGCCTTCACCGCTGAGATCGGCTCGATGAAGATGCGCGAGGAGATCGACGCACTGCGGGTCATGGGGCTCGACCCCATCGAGGTCCTGGTCGTGCCGCGCATCCTCGCGCTGGTGATCTCGCTGCCGATCTTGACCTTCATCTCGTCGATGTCGGGGCTCACGGGTGCCGCGCTGGTCTCGTGGCTCTACGGCAATATCGGCATCGACACCTTCCTGGCGCGATTGCAGTCGGTCATTACCTGGAAGCACTTTGCCGTCGGCCTCATAAAAGCGCCGTTCATGGCCTTCGTGATCGGGCTGATCGCCTCGATCGAGGGCTTGGCCGTGAAGGGTTCGGCTGAGTCGCTCGGGCGCCAGGTCACCGCCTCGGTGGTGAAGGCTATCTTCATGGTCATCGTCGTCGACGGCCTGTTTGCGATGTTCTTCGCATCCATCGAATTCTGAGGATCGTATCCTGGAGATGAGCGAGCAGGGGATTCAAGAGGCACGACCGGCGCACCACGGTGCTGAACCGTCTGACATTCCTGGCCCTGCCGAGGGCGAAGTCGTCATCCGCGTGCGCGACCTGAAGGTCGCGTTCGGCGACAAGGTCATCATGGACGGGCTGGACCTCGACGTGATGCGCGGCGAGATTCTCGGTTTCGTCGGCGGCTCCGGGCAGGGCAAGTCGGTGCTGACACGCACGATCCTGGGGCTGGTGCAGAAGTCACGCGGCACGATCGAGGTCTTCGGCGAGGATGTTGATACGCTGAACCCGGAACAGCGTCGTACGCTGGAGCGGCGTTTCGGCGTCATGTTCCAGCAGGGCGCGCTGTTTTCGGCGCTGACCGTGAAGCAGAACATCCAGGTGCCGATGCGCGAATATCTCAAGCTCTCGCCGGGCCTGCTCGACGAGATGGCGATGGTAAAGCTCGATCTCGTGGGGCTTAAACCCGACGCAGCCGACAAGACGCCCTCCGAGCTTTCGGGCGGCATGATCAAGCGCGCGGCACTCGCCCGCGCGCTCGCGCTCGATCCTGAGATCGTCTTCCTGGACGAGCCGACCTCGGGGCTCGACCCGATCGGCGCGGCCGAGTTCGACGAATTGATCGTGACGCTGAAGCAGACTTTGGGGCTGACCGTGTTCATGGTAACCCACGATCTGGACAGCCTCTATTCCGCCTGCGACCGAATCGGGGCGCTGGCGGACAAGCGGGTCATCGCGGTCGGGCCGCTGGCCACGATGCTGGCATCCGACCATCCATGGCTCAAAGCTTATTTCGGCGGCGAGCGGGCGCAAGCCCGCCTGCCGCCCGAGCAACGGGAAAATACAGTCTAGACCATGGAATCGCGGGCAAATTATGCGCTGGTCGGACTGTTCACGCTCGCCGTTCTGGCTGCGCTGTTTGGCTTCGTCTACTGGTTCAACAGCGGTGGCGCGGGCAAGCGGGCCGATGTGCGGATCATCTTCAGCGGCACGGTGACGGGGCTGGGGCGCGGCTCCAGCGTGCTGTTCAACGGCCTGCGCGTCGGCGAAGTCACGCGAATCGAACTCCAGCCCGACGATCCGCGCCGCATCTACGCAGTGGTCCAGGTCGATCGCTCGACGCCGCTGCGCATCGATACCCGCGCCCGCATCGAGTCGCAGGGTCTCGCCGGCGTCGTTGCCGTGCAGCTTCTCGGCGGCGACCCCAACTCACCCGTGCTGGAAGCGAAACCCGGCCAGGCACTGCCGACGATCATTGCCGAGCGCTCCGAGTTCCAGGACATCCTCGAGACGGTTCGCACCATCGCCAAGCGCGCCGAGGACGTGCTCGGCAGCGTCGAGGGGCTGGTGAAGGACAATGCCGGCCCGATCAGCAACACGGTCCGCAACGTCGAGAGGTTCTCGGCGGCGCTCGGCAACAACTCCGACGGCGTCGACAAGCTGATGCAGAGCTTCGGCACGATCGCTGAGACCATCGCGCCGCTGTCGCAGAAGCTCGGCGTCCTCAGCGAGGAACTGACGCAGATCGTCCGATCGGTCGACCAGAAGAAGGTCTCGTCGATCGTCGACAACGTCGACAAATTCACCGCGGCGCTGGGCGGCTCCAGCGGCGATGTCGGCAAGGCGGTCAAGGACGTCGCCTCGATCACCGAGAAGCTCAACAAGGCCGCCGACCAGGTCGAGGGCGTGCTGAAGAGCGCGCAGGCCTTCCTCAACACGGCAGCCGGCGAGAATGGCCGCAGCGCCTTCTCCGAGGTCAGCGACGCCGCCAAGTCGATCCGCGTGCTCGCCGACAATCTCGACAAGCGCACCGCGGAGATCACCGCCGGCATCAGCCGCTTCACCGGGCCGGGGCTGCGCGACATCGAAACGCTGGCAAGCGACGGTCGCCGCACGCTGACGGACCTAAACCGCACGCTGCGGAGTTTGGAACGCAACCCGCAGCAGTTCATCTTCGGCGGCAAGCCCCCGCTTCCTCAATATGGTGGATCCCGCTAGTCCGATGACGATCAAGGCCCCGCCCGCGCCGCCAGCCCTTTTCCGCAAGCCCGTCACCATCGCCCTGGCGTTCGCCGCCAGCGTGCTGCTGGCCGGTTGTGGCGGCGGTAGCGCGCCGACCACCTACGATCTCTCCGCCCCGCGCGACTTCGGCCGCCTCGGTGGCTCGCGCGCGACGCTCGTCGTGGCTGAGCCCACGACGGTTCAGGCCCTCGATTCCGACCGGGTCATCGTCAAGGATTCGACCGGCGCGCTCTCCTTCCTCGGCGGCGCCCAATGGGCCGACCGGGTGCCCAAGCTGGTGCAGATCCGGCTGATCCAGACTTTCGAGAACGGCAGCAGGCTGGGCTCGGTGGCGCGTCCGGGTGATCGCATCACGCCGGAAGTGCAACTGATCACCGATATCCGCAGCTTCAACATCGACGCTGCCAGCGGCGCGGCCGTGGTCGAGATCACCGCCAAGCTGGTCGGCGACCGCACCGGCGACATCCGGCGCGCCCGGCTGTTCTCCGCCCGCGTGCCGGCCGGTGCCGTCGATGGCCCAGGCGCCACGCAGGCGCTCGACCGTGCCCTGTCGCAGGTGCTGATCGAGATCGTGCGCTGGGCGCGGTGAGACGATAGCGGCAGCCGATGCAGCAGGTCCGCAAGCGCGGTTCCGCTTCATCGCGAATCAAACTAGCGTCTGATTCCGGCTCGGCCCGAGCCGCCCCCCTCCGATCGGGGAAGTACGATGCGTACAGGGCTTTCCGATGATCCGACCGTCTGTTCGAGCATCACGCATGAGGAGGGATTGCGCCGCCTGCTCGCAATAGGAGGTTTGGACATGAAGTCGCCGCTACCAATCCATCATCTGAAACGCAGGGCCAAGCTTCTCCGGCGCAAGGAAGAGGTTCCGCTGCATGCAGCCCTCGATCGCGTCGCCATGGAGGAGGGCTATCGTAGCTGGAGCCTGCTGATGGCCAGGCAGCCGGAGGCGATGACCGCGAGCATGGTGTTCGCTCGTCTGGCTCCGGGTGATCTGATGATCGTCGCCGGGCGCCCTGGGCAGGGTAAGACATTGCTGAGCCTTGCTTTCGCGGTCGAGGCGATGAAGCGCGGCAATCGTTGCGTGTTGTTCTCGCTTGAATACACCGAGCCGCAACTGGCCGAACGCCTGGGTGCGATTGGAGCGGGGCAGGGCGCCTTCGCGGGATTGTTTGCACTCGACTGTTCGGATGCGATCAGCGCCGATTACATTGTCGGCAGGTTGACCGGCGCCGCACGCGGCACCCTCGTTGTCATCGACTATCTACAACTGCTCGACCAGCGACGCGACAAGCCGGAACTGGCTCTCCAGATGCGGGTTCTGAAGGTTTTCGCGAGAGAGCGCGGACTCATCCTGGTTTTTATCTCCCAGGTCGATCGCAGCTATGAGGGCTCCGGCAAGCCGTTTCCGGACATGACGGATGTGCGCCTGCCCAATCCGCTTGATCTCACGCTGTTCGACAAGGCCTGCTTCGTCAGCAAGGGCGAGCTTCGCTTCCAGTCAGCGGCCTGAGCGGCTCCCCGCCATTTCGGTTCCCGTCAACAAGAAGGCCGCCCTTGCGGGCGGCCTTTTTCGTCGTGCGGATCAGCTTGCCTCTACTCGAAGCGTCCGCTCGCATGAGCCAGCATCGTATACACCTTGCCGGTCTCCGAGGTCAGGTAGGTCTTGGCGACCATCGAGTCGCGGTCGTCCTTGGCGGCTTCGGCCAGCAGGCGCTCGAACTCGTCGATATAGCGATCGACTGTTTCCTTGAACTCCGCGTCGCGGCGGTACTTCCGCCGGATCTCGTCGAAGGTCTGCTGGCCCTGCAGCGTGTAGAGGCGGCGCGTGAAGACGTTGCGCTCGCCGCGCTTGTAGCGGTCCCACAATTCGACGGCCGCATCATGGTCGATCATCCGGGCGATGTCGACCGAGAGCGAGTCGAGTCGCTCGATCGAATGCGCCGTCGGCTTGGGGGCCTCCGGAGCCTTGTCCTCGCGCGAGGCCCGGTTGAGCAGGTCCGACAGCCAGCCGACCTTCGCCGGCGGCGGGGTCTCCGGCGCGGGCTGGCGGCGCGGAAGTTCCTGCACGGGCGCCGCCGGGGGGGGGGCGGAGCGCGGCGCCGGAGCGGGAGGTACCTCTGCGCGAGGTGCCGGGGCGGCCGGCTCCGGCGTTGCGTCAAGCGAAGGCCGCAGCGCCATCGGCTCGGCGGCGGGCAGGCGCGCCTGCGTCACGGTGGTGGTCGTATAGGCCGGCTCCGGCCGGGGCTGGGCGCTCGCGGCCGAGCGACGGCTCTGGCCGGTATCGACGGGCAGCGCGACGTCGCTGCGGCGGCCCGAGCGGGTGACGATCTCGGTCAGCTCGTTCAGCGCCTTGATCTGCTCGGCGACGACGCGGCGCATGGCCGAGGTCGATTCCTGCGTCTCGCGCGGCAGGTCGAGCACGCCGCGCTTCAGCTCCGCCCGGGTCTCCTCCAGCTCGTGCTGGATCTCGGCGGCGACGCCGCGCATGTCCTGCGCCGCGCCCTGGAAGCGTTCCGTGACCTTGGCGAGCTCGCTGCCGACTTCGCTGGAGACCTGCTCGTAAGCCTGGCGCAAGGCCTGGGCGGTACGATCGCGTTCCTTGCCGGTCGTGCTGCGGATCAGTTCGAACTGCTCCGAGATCGCCGTCGTCGTGGCCTCGGCGGAATCGCTCAGCACGCTGCCGATCTGGCGGGCCCGCGCCTCCGCGGTGCTCAGCGACTCGTCCATCAGCGCCGCAAAGGAGCGGGTGATCGACTCGACGTCGTCGGTCCGGTTGGCGATGAGGCCGTGCAACTCCTCGAGCGAATCCTTGCGCTCGGCGAGAGCCTTGCCGACGCGGGCCTCGACCTGCTCCAGACGGGTCGCGACGGCATGCAACGCGGCCGTGCTGGCCTGGGTGACTTCGCCCAGCGAAGCGCCCTTGTCGTCGAGCTGGCCGACGAGCGCGGTGGTCTCGCGCAGCGTGCCTTCCGAGAACGTCTTCAGCTCCGCGACCTGAGCCGCGATCTGCTCCGAAGCCTTGCCGGTCTCGTCCATCACGGTGGCGATCACGCTCTGCAGGTCGCCGACACGGGCGGACAATCCGCCCTCGACGGCGGCGAGGTTCTTGTTCGCGCCGTTGACGATCTGCTGCATCAGCTTGTTGGCCTCGCCCAGGCGGCCGAGCATGCCGCCCAGCTCGCTGCGAAGCTGCTCGTTGGTGTTGACCAGAGCATCGACCGACTGCCGGGTGCCGTGCTCCAGCGTCTCGCGCAGGCCGTTCGACGAGGTGTCGAGCGCCGTCGTGATCGCGGCGCCGCGCTCGCGCAGCCCCTCGATGATCGACGAACCGCGGCTTTCGATCGCCCGCACGACGGTTTCGCCCACGGTCGCGACCTCGTTGGCGATCGCCTCGCCGCGCTGGCCCAGCGCCGTGACCATGCCGCCGCCCTTGTCCTCGAACAGGATGCGCAGCTCCTCGGCGCGCTCGCCGAGCGAAGCCGAAATCGCCTCGGAGCGGTTCTGCAGCGTGTCGGCGATCTCCTGGCCGCGCGTGTCGAGCGTGCCCGAGACCGTGTCGAGCCGGTTGACCACACGCTCCTCGAAGCGCGCGACGCTGCGGTCGAGCGTATCGGCGATCTGGAGCGCCCGCCCGCCGAGCGTGGCGTTGATCGTGTCGGCCTTGTCGCTGAGCGTGCGGGTAAGCGATTCGCTCTTGGAGGTCACGACCTCGCCGATCTCGTCGGCCTTGGCGGCCAGGGCGCGGGTGACCTCGCGGCCGCCCTCGGCCAGCACCCGGGCGATATCGACCGTGCGCTCGACCAGCGCCTCGTTCAGCGCGGTGGCGCGTGCGCCGAGGCTGCCGTCGATCCGGGCGATCAGGCTGTCGAGCGAGGTGGCGATCTCGGCGCTCTTGGCGCCCGAACGCTCCTCGAACAGCTTGATCTGGCTCTCCATCGCATCGGTGGCTTCGCGCGTCCGGTCGGCGAGGATCCCCGCCGCTTCGGTCGCACGCGCGCCGACCCGGTCCGCCAGCGCCATGCCGTCATCGCCAATCAGCTTCTCGACCTGGGCGATCCCGGTCGTCACTGCGGCGGTCAGGGCCTGCGTATCGTCGGACAGCCTGTTCGTCAGGTCGCCGCCCTTGTGAATGATGACGTCCTCGAAGGCCGCCAGGCGCGAGCCGAGAGCAGTTTCGACATGCCGGCCCTGGTTCTCGAACAGCTCCGCGAAGGCGCTGAGCCGTTCGCCCATCGTGGTCTCGATTTCGCGACCCTGCTCGTCGAAGAGCCGGTTCAGCGCGTCGTGACGGCCGGCGAGCGCTTCCGTCAGCGCCTGGGCTCGGCCTTCGACCGAGCGCAGCATCGATTCGGCATTAGCCGACAGCGCCTCGTTGACGCGTCCGCCCTGCTGCGTCAGTGCCAGCACGATCTCCTTGCCGGTGCCGGCGAGCAGCGTGCGCGCCTCCTCGGCATGGATGGTGAAGGTCTCGCGCAGCCCCTGCGTCGCCTGCGCGACGCGATCGGCGACATCGCGGCCGTCGACATTGATGGTCTCCGTCAAGGCGCGGGTGGCGTCGCTCATCCGGCGCGCCAGATCCTCGCTCTGCTCGCCGAGCAGCGTATGAACCTCGCGCCCGGTGCTGACGAGGTCGCGCAGCATCGCCTCGCGCTGGTCGCCGAGCAGCGTACCGACCTGCTCGCCGGTTTCGCTGAGCCGCGTCAGGAAGCCACTCTGCTGCTGTTCCAGCGCCGCCTGCGCGGTTTCGGTGGCGTCCCTGAGGCGGGCTGCCAGCGAAGCGCCACGCTCGTCGAGCCGCTGGTCGAGGCTTTCGCCGGTCTCGGCCAGCCGGGTGATCAGGGCGCCGCTGCGCTCCGCCAGCACGCCATGGACCGAGCGCCCGACATCGGCCACGCGGCTGACCAGGGCTTGGCTCTCACTGCCGAGGAGGTCCTTCATCTCGAGCCCGGCCTGGGAAAGCTTGACGGTTAGGGCGGCTGCCTGCTCGTCGAGCAGCGCGCCGACCCTCGACCCGGTCTCGGACAGGCTCGACGTCAGCGCATCGCTTTGCGCGCCGATCAGGCCATGAACCTGCTCGCCGGCCCGGCCGAGCCGCAGCACGAGCGTATCGCTCTGGTCTTCGAGAAGCTTCGCGACCTCGGCGCCAGTGCCCGATACGCGCGAGATCAGGGTCTCGCTCTGGCCTTCGAGAAGCTTTGCGACATCGGCGCCGGTACCCGACACGCGCGAGACGAGCGTCTCGCTCTGGTCGGCGAGCAGCTGCGCGACATCGGTGCCCGTGCCCGACACACGCGAGGCGAGCGCCTCGCTTTGATCCGCAAGCAGCTTGGCAACATCCGACCCCGTGCCGGAAACGCGCGAGACCAGGCTGTCGGCCTGCTCGCCGAGCATCGCCTGGACGGTCTCGCCGGTTTCCGACAGTCGGGTGACGAGCTTGCCGCCGCGCTCGTCGAGCACGGTCTGCAGGCCCTCGGTCACCTCGGTGACGCGGGTCGCCAGCGTCGCGCCATGCCGACCGACGGTCTCGCCGAGCGACTGGCCGGCTTCGTCGACGCGCAGGATGATCGCATCGCTGCGCTCACGCAGCACGTCGTCGACCGTGCGAGCCGTGTCGTTGAGGCGCGTCACCAGCGCATCGCTCTGGGTGCCGATCAGGCTGTTGACGCTCTCGCCCACTTCGAGAAGGCGCGAGGCGATCATCTCGTTCTGGCGGGTGAGCAGGCCGTTGACGCCACGTCCGACCTCGGCGAGGCGGGTGGTGACGCTGTCGCCCTCGTCGGCGAGCGAGCTGCGCAGGCTCTCGCCGGTCTCGGTCAGGCGCGCCCTCAGGGCCTCGCTCTGGTTCTCGATCAGGGCGACCATGCTGCGGCTGCTGGTCTCGAAACGCTCCGCGGCCTCTGTGCCGCGCGCGGAAATGTCCTGCGCCAGCGTCTCGCCGGTGGCGCGCAGGGTCTCGTTCACGGTCTCGACGCGGGCGGCAAGCGTATCGGCGACCTGCGAGCCGGTCTCGCTGATCGCGCGGGTCACGTTCTGCGCTCCCGTTGCGAGGCCTTCCGTCAGTACGGCGCCGGTGCGCTCGAGCGACGCCGCGATTTCGCGGGCGCGGCCGTCGAGCAGGGTCGACAGGCTGTCGCTGGCGCCCGCGAGCCGCTCGCTGACCTCGCCGGACGTGACCTGCAGGCGTTCGACCAGTTCGCCGCCGCGACCGCTGATCTCGTCGATCATGCGCTCGCCGGCACGTCCGAGCGCCAGGGTGATCTGGTCGCCCTTTTCGCCGAGCGAGCCGGTGACCCGGTCGCCAGCCTGGGCGACAGCATCCGCGATGGTGCGGCTGGCGTTGTCGAGATCCTTCGAAAGGCTCTCATGCGCGCCACTGATCGCGAACTTCACGCGCTCGGCGTTGCCGACGACAGCTTCGCGCTGCGTCACCAACTCGTCGATCAGCGAACGCAGCCGGATCTCGTTATCGGCATAGGCGCGTTCGAGCGTGGCGATCTCGCCGCGCACGATCGTCTCCAGTTCGCCGGCGCGCGCCACGGCGCGCTCGATGCCGTCGCCCATCGCCGCGACTTCGCGGCGGATGGTCTGGCTCAGCGACAGCACCGAATCGGCGCCGACGACTTCTGGCTCGGCCAGTCGCAGGGCGACTTCCGTCATCGCCCGGGCAACGAGGCGCATCTCCTGCGTACGGCGATAGAGCGCCGCCAGCACGAAGAAGAACACGATCGGCGCGCCGACGGACAACGCGAGGATGGTCCATTCGCCGACGCCGAAGGCGCCGAAACGCTCCAACAGACCGGTGTCGAGCGAACCGAAGCGGTTGAACAGAACGAAGGCGGCGCCGCCGAGCCAGGCGAGCGAGGCGAGCGCTGCGAACCAGTAGGGCTTGGAGGAGGGCCGCACGGAGAAGGCCTGGACGAGCGAACTCGAATCGCGCCGGTCGTCATTGGCGACGCGGCTCGTATCGGGCGCGATCGCCGGCCGCGGCGGAGCCTGCGGGGCCGATGCGGAAGCTTGCGGCGCGGCCGGTTCGACACGCGGCAGTTCGAGCTTGAGATCGTTCTCGGTGGTGGCCGGCAGCTTCGGCTCAGGCCCCGGATCGGTGTCGCCCTCGGACTTCGGCTGGTCCAGCCGGAGGGCCTCCTCGATCGCGGACATGGCGGCCTCGGTCGGATCCTGGAGCTTCTTTTGCCGATTCATGCTGTGCCGCCTCGTCACGCTACTGGGACAGGAGCCGTAATCATGTTCACCGCACTCGCGCAGAGACCGCCTCTGGTCCTGGCAAGGGGAGAAACACTGCGCCCATCATTTACCAATTGGAAGGGTAGTGGACGCTCTAAGCCTTGGGAACCCGTTTAAGCCGCCGATTCACAAACGTCGTTAACGCCTCATTCACCATGATGGCGCTTGATGAGGGCTGGGAAACCTCTTCCACGACGCCTGCCCATCCATCGTTTTCGAGCTACAAATGCCCCAAACTGCCATCGATCTCGACCATCTCGCCCTCCAGACCGGCGGCGACCAGGAGCTCGAGCGGGAACTGCTGGCCCTCTTCGCCCAGCAATGCGTCCGTCATCTGCGCACCATCCACAGCGGTGACGACACCAGGACCCGCATGGACGCGGCCCACACGCTGAAGGGCGCGGCGCGCGCGATCGGTGCCTGGCAGGTGGCCGACGCGGCCGACGCCATCGAGCGCCATCTCGCTGAAACCGACCCGCGCCGGACCGAAGCCGCCATGGATACGCTCGCGCTCGCCGCGGCGGAGGTCCGGGCGGTCATCGCGCGCTACGACGCCGCCGCATAAGGGCACGCCCCCGATCCGCGCCGGCGGGTGCGGCGGAAAGTCCTTTCCCCCACGGTTGGAAATGCTCTAAGGCGGGGCGCGCAATCGTCTGCCCGCTGGAGTCCAGGATGCCGAAGATCACCTTCATCGATGCTCGGGGCGAGAGCCGGACCGTCGAGGGCGAGACCGGATCGACGGTGATGGAAGTCGCCATCCGCAACGGCGTGCCGGGCATCGAGGCGGAATGCGGCGGCGCCTGCGCCTGCGCCACCTGCCATGTCTATGTCGATGACGCCTGGACCGCCAAGACCGGTGCGCCTGAATCGATGGAAGAAGACATGCTCGACTTTGCTTTCGAGGTGAAGCCGACCTCGCGGCTCTCCTGTCAGATCAAGGTCCGCGACGAACTCGACGGGCTCATCGTGCGCACGCCTACGCGGCAGGGCTGAGCAAGCCGGCCTATTCGGCAGCAGCCGGGATCACCCGCGCTATCACCGTCTCGCTCCCGGGGGCCGGATGGCGCGGAACGAGGAAGGCCAGCGACAGCGAGACCGTCGCCACGGCAGAGCCGATATAGAAGACGATCGCCGGGTCGCGCAGCCAGATCAGCCCGAACGTCACCGGCAGGACCACCGCCGCGATGTGGTTGATCGTGAAGGCGACTGCCGAGGTCGGCGCGATATCGGCCGGGTCGGCGATCTTCTGGAAATAGGTCCGCTGTGCCAGCGTCAGCGTGAAAAATACACCATCGACGATGAACAGCGCTCCGGCGACGAAGACGCCCCAGCCGGCGAAATGCCCGTGGCTGGCCAGCGCATAGCCGACGAAGACCAGGATCAGCGAGACATTCTCGATCTGGATCGTCGCGCGCTCGCCGATCCGTCCGACGAGGTTGCCGAGCATCGGCCCCATGAAGGTGTTGATGCCGTAGGTCGCGAGCAGCAGCATCGCCGTTGCCGAGACGTCGTAGCCGAAGCGCTCGACCAGCAGGAAGCCGCCGAAGGCCATGAAGATCTGCCGGCGGGCGCCCGACATGAAGGTCAGGGCGTAATACAGCCAATAGCGCTTGCGCAGCACGAAGCCCTTGTTCTGCGGCACCGCACCCTGGAAGCGTGGAAACGCCATCCAGGCGATGAGCGAGAGCACGACGACGAGGCTCCCGGCCGCAACGAAGACGATGATGTATCCGGGCTGGAAAACGCGCCAGATCACGGCAATCGCACCGAAGGCGAGAAGCTGCGCGGTGGCCGACGCGCCTGCGATCCGGCCGAGCAGGCGCGGCGCCTGCGCCTTCGGCAGGAGCTGGAGCTGCAGCGACTGCTGGGCTGTCTCATAATAGTGGAAGCCGAGCGACATCACCGTGGTCGTCAGCAGAAGCCCGCCGAGCGTGGGATAGAACCCCGTGATGGCGACGCCGATGCCGAGCGTCACCAGGCTGAGATAGGCCAGGATCTGCTCGCGCATGATCCAGAACAGGATGATGGCGGTGAAGGCGAGGAAGCCGGGGATCTCCCGCACCGATTGCAGGATGCCGATATCGGAGCCGCTGAAGCCCGCCGCCTCCTTGGCAAAATTGTTGAGCAGCGCGGTCCAGCTCGCAAAGCCGAGCCAGTTGATGAAGGCCAGCACCATCAAGAAGGCGGTCGGGGATCGCAGCAGCGCGGCGAGGCCGCGCGGGGCGGGAGCGATGTCGGTCATCGGGGAGACCCAGCAGGAGGCGCGACCCGGCAGGCCGCTGCATCGCACGGCAGCCGCACATGCGACGACCTTCTTAGAACGCCCGGCTGCAGCTGGATAGCGGCCTGGGTCGCACGGCGCATATGCATCGGATCCGGTCTATGATGGCGCGCGGACCAGCATTTCTTTGCGCTGGATCATCGCAGCTGAACAGGCAAGCGATAGGATGTGACGACAACGCAGCAGGGAGGACATCATGTACAAGTCGATTCTGGTTCCCGTCGATATCGCCGAGCCCGACATGGCGGAACCCGCGATCACCGCCGCCGTGTCCTTTGCAAAAACCTCGGGCGGAGCCGTCAGGCTGGTCTATGTGCGCTCGCTGGTGCCGATCACCTATATGGAGTTCGTGCCGGCGGACTTCGACGCCGAGCAGCAGGAGGACGCCGAGGCCAAGCTCGCCGCCATCGCCGCCAAGATCGATCTGCCCACTGAACAGGTTTCGGCCAAGGTGCTGATCGGCTCGGTCCATGGCGAGGTGCTGGCCGAGGCCGACGCCAGCGGCTCCGACCTGATCGTCATCGGCTCGCATGAGCCTGGCATGCTCGCCTATGTCATCGGCTCGAATGCCTCGGCGATCGTGCGGCGCGCGAAATGCTCGGTGCTGGTCGTGCGCTGAGCGTTTCCGCAAGGAGGCTCTAGGCGGGCAGGCGCCCCGGCACCAGGTCGTCGGGCACCTCGCCGCTGGCGAGTTCGCGCGGCCGGTTGAGCGTCACCATCGGACGGACCTGCCAGAACGACGCAGCCGTCAGAACCAGGCCGAGCAGGCCGGTCGTGTTTGCGCCCAGCAAGAAAGCGCGGCCGGTGAAAAAGACGAGCATCAGCAGCGACAGCGCGCTGACGAGGGCGAGCGCGAGCCAGAAGGCGAAGGGCTTGCCGGCGACGAAGCGGGCACGCGGATTGGCCTTCGCGATCGCGGCGGCCAGTGCCGAGACGAAGGCGTGGTAGCGCGCGTCGTCGCGATCCATATCGGTCAGCGAGCGCCAGGACAAATTGCCGAAGGTGATGCTCTTGCCGTCGCTCAGGCGCAGCTGCGTCTTGAAGCCCTTCGAGCTGACATTGCTCGGGGCATAGACGAAACGCACCTGCTCGACCGCCGCCAGCGCGACCCGGTCGACCTTGCGGGTGGTGTCGATCTCGAGCATGTCGCCATCGAGCGTGTAGGCGATCTCGAAGCCGACCGGCCTCGGGCGCTGGCGCCAAGACGGGTGAGGGGTGTCGTCGTCAGAAATGGGCTGCATGCGGGGAGCCATAGCGGCTCTCGTGATGCTTGTCAGCGCGCCAACACCTTCATCGCGCCATCCAGTCCATCGAGCGTCAACGGAAACATCCGCCCGCTCATCAGCCCGCCGATCTGGCGGATCGACTGGGTGTAGCTCCAGAGGTTCTGCTGGATCGGGTTGAGCCAGACCGACTTCTGGAAGCGTCCGGTCAATCGCTCCATCCAGACCGCTCCGGCCTCCTCGTTCCAGTGCTCCACCGAGCCGCCCGGCATCGCGATTTCATAGGGGCTCATCGAGGCGTCCCCGACGAAGACGACGCGATAATCGGCCGGGTAGGTCCGCAGCACGTCCCAGGTCGGGATGGCCTGGTCGTGGCGGCGCCGGTTCTCGCGCCAGACCTTCTCATACGGGCAATTGTGGAAGTAGAAATGCTCGAAATGCTTGAACTCGGCCCGTGCCGCCGAGAACAGCTCCTCGGCCAGCTCGACATGCCAGTCCATCGAGCCGCCGACATCGAGGAAGAGCAGCACCTTGACCGCGTTGCGCCGCTCGGGCCGCAGCTTGACGTCGAGATAGCCGTGCCTGGCCGTCTCGCTGATCGTTGAATCGAGGTCGAGTTCCTCGGCAGCGCCGGTGCGGGCGAATTTACGCAGGCGCCGCAGCGCTATGCGCAGATTGCGCACGCCGAGTTCGCGCGTGTCGTCGAAATCCTTGAACTCGCGCTTGTCCCAGACTTTCACCGCGCGGAAATTGCGATTCTTGTCCTGGCCGATGCGCACGCCCTCGGGATTGTAGCCATAGGCGCCATAGGGCGAGGTGCCGGCGGTGCCGATCCATTTCGAGCCGCCCTGGTGGCGGCCCTTCTGCTTATCCAGCCGAGCTTTTAGCGTCTCGAACAGCTTGTCCCAGCCGAGTGCCTCGATCTGGGCCTTCTCTTCGTCGGTGAGATATTTCTCGGCGAGCTTGCGCAGCCATTCATCGGGAATGCGTGTCGGCTCGACGCTCTCGCCGAGCGTCTCCATGCCCTTGAAGACCTGGGCGAAGACCTGGTCGAAACGGTCGAGATGGCGCTCGTCCTTCACCAGACAGGTGCGCGCGAGATAGTAGAACTCATCGACCCGGTGCTCGGCCAGGTCGGCCTCGACGCCTTCGAGCAGCGCCAGATACTCCCGCAACGTGACGGGAATTTTGGCGGCCCGCAGATCGGTGAACAGGCGCAGGAACATCGCACTACTGTGCGGCGGAACACGCCGCGGTCAAGCCGTGCGGCGGTCAAGATGTGAGCCCGCCGTCATCCCCGCCCGCATGTCGCGGCCGGGGATGACGGCGGATGACGATCACGCCACGGCGTCGGCGAGATCCTTGGTCACCTTGAACTTGACGACGGTCTTGGCCGGAACCTTGATCGTGGCGCCGGTCGAGGGATTGCGGGCCTCGCGAGCCTCGCGCTTGGCGGCCGAGAGCTTGCCGACGCCGCCGAGCGTGATGTCGTCGCCCGACTTCAGCGTCTTGGCGACGATCGTGCCGAGCGAAACCAGGATGGCGGAGACGTCGGTCTTCGACTTGCCGGTCTCGTCCGCGATGGCGGCGATCAGTTCGTTCTTGGTCATGAGATCCTCCTTGGGAGAGTGTTGTGGGGCGACACGCGTTGGGCCGGTTGTCCGCGGCAGAGTGGTCTTACAAAGCACCACTGCCGCAAATCGCATGGCGCGACTGCGGCAGTTGCCATGACCGCCGTCGAAAGGCGATGCCCGCAGGGCAAGATACGCACAGAAATCGCGTTCGTTCCCGCGAGATGGCAGCAAGATGCAACCTTTTGATAGCGTCTCGCGGCCCAATTGACAAAATGGACCCAATTATTTCAAGCTTGAAATAATAAGTTTGGCCTTGGGGGATCGGCATGAAGGTCATCATCGTCGGCGGCGGGATCGGCGGCCTGACGCTTGCTCTCATGCTGCATGCGCGCGGGATCGAGGCGACCGTCTACGAGCAGTCCGGAGAGATCCGGGAGGTCGGCGTCGGCATCAACACGCTGCCCCATGCGATTCGCGAGTTGGCCGATCTCGGTCTGCTGCCGGCGCTCGACGCGGTCGCGATCCGGACGCGCGAACTCATCTACATGAACCGCTTCGGCCAGACCGTCTGGAGCGAGCTGCGAGGCCTGCATGCGGGCTTGGCCGCGCCGCAGTTCTCGATCCATCGCGGTCGTCTGCAGGGCGTGATCCGGGACGCGGTCGTTGCGCGGCTTGGCGAGGGGGCGCTGTGCACTGGCCGCAGGTTGCAGGGCTTCATGCAGGACGAGGGCGGTGTCACCGCCCATTTCGCCGATTCCCGACGCGGCGAGGCCGGCGAGACCGCCCGTGCCGACATCCTGATTGGTGCCGACGGCATTCACTCCACGGTGCGCGCGCATTATTTCCCCAATCAGGGTCCACCGCGCTGGAATGGCGTGCAGATGTGGCGCGGCGCCTGCGACTGGCCGGCCTTTCTCGATGGCGAGAGCATGATCATCGCTGGCGGCATGGCCGGCAAGCTGGTGCTTTATCCGATCGGGCCGGGATCGGGCCCGCAGACGCGGCTGACCAACTGGGTCGTCAACATCCGCACCGGCGACCCCGCCAAGCCGCCGCCGAAGGAGGCCTGGTCGAAGCCGGGCCGGCTCGAGGACGTGCTGCCCTTCGCCCGGCGCTTCACTGTGCCCGGCGTCGACATCCTCGCGCTGATCCAGGCGAGCCCGGGCTTCTGGGACTACCCGATGTGCGACCGTGACCCGCTGCCGCGCTGGACCCATGGCCGCGTCACGCTGCTCGGCGACGCCGCCCATCCGATGTACCCGGTCGGCTCGAACGGCGCCTCGCAGGCGATCCTCGATGCCCGCTGCCTCGCCGACCTGCTGGTGCGGGCCGAGCATCCGCGCCAGGCGCTTGCGGCCTATGAGGCGCAGCGCCTGCCGGCGACGGCCGAGATCGTCGCTCTGAACCGGAATGGCGGCCCCGAGCGCGTCATCGATGCCGTCGAGCAACTGGCGCCCAACGGCTTCGACGATGTCGAGCGCGTGTTGAGCTATGCCCGACGCGAGGCGATCGTGAAGTCCTATGCCGGCAAGGCGGGCTTTTCCCAGGAGCAGCTCGCCAGGCGCGGCTAGGGGGGGCCGTCAGCCCGCTTCGGTCAGTTGCGAGATGCGCGCCTTGAGCCTCGCATTGGTCTGTTCGCAATGCTTCAGCCGGCGCGCCATATCGAGCGGTACGATCTCGGCCGCGGGCTGGCTTTCGAAGGCGACGCCGACGCGCTCACCATCGCGCCAGCGGATACGCGCGATGTAGGAGCGCTGGTGCTTGGCGAGCTCAAGATCGAAGCTGGCCGGTAGCGCGACGGCGTCTGACACTTGCAGCAGGGCGCCGTCCTCCGAGAGATTGCGGACCACGCAATCCAAGGTGGAATGGCTCTGGTTGAAGCTCACGCGTCCACCCAGCAAGGAACGCAGGCGCTGAGCCTTGCGACGTTCGATCGTCATATGATGCCATCCAGCCTGTCTCGCGCTCTCGCGCAGTGCGACCTGAGCGTTCATAGCCGAGCAGACGTCGGATGGCAGTCTTAAGCCTTACTTAACCTTAACGGCCCGGACGCCGGTCTAAGGCGAGAAGATTTGCCGCCCGCTTACGCAGATGGCACGCCGGTCCGGCCGCTGCGCCTGGCGCGGGCCTCCTGCAGCGAGACGACCTCGCCGGAGCGTTGTTCGTCCGCCGCGATGAAGGCGACGCCGACATCGTCTCCGTGCCGCCAGCACTGGCGCACCCGGACGCTGCCATCCGTGTTGGCGATGTCGAGCTCGAAGGTCTCGGGCAGGGCGATCCAATCGCTCATGCGGACCATTGCTCCTGTCTCCGACCAGTTGCGGACCGTGCAGGCCAGGACGGATTGACGCCCGTTGAACACAACGCTGGCGCCCTGGAAGACGCGGGTTCGCGCCTGGATGCGGCGATCGGCGATCATGGTTTGCTCCCTGGCGGACGGGCCTTTTGCAGCCCGTCTCTTCGTTCGTTGATAGCAAACTGCCGGAAATTCGGCTCCGATACAGCCTAAAGGTCGGTTTAACCTTAACCTGGCCGGCTCAGGCACCTTCGGGCGGAGGTGGCAGGAAATCGACCTCGTGCTTGGCCGATAGCGCCACGACATCGGCCGGGTTCTGGTCGGCCATCGCATGGATGCCCCAGAACAAATCGTAGAGCCGGCCCGTTGGCGCGACCCAGAACAGGCATTTCACCGGGGTCTCGCTCTTGTTGAACAGGCCGTGGGGCACGTTGCGCGGCAGCCGGATCAGGTCGCCGGGGAGCGCGTGGCTCTCGGTGCCGTCGAGGATGAGGTCGAGCCGGCCCTCGAGCATGTAGATGAACTCGTCCTGCGTCGTGTGGATATGTGGCGGGACGAAGGTGCCCGGCGGAAAGGTCGCGTGCCAGGAGAACGAATCCGGGCTCAGCGACTTCGGCACATAGGTCTGGCCGAGAATGTTCCAGGAGATCGAATCGAGCCCGTCATTGGCGCGGGTGACGCCGGCGGTCAGCGGTTTCATGGCTCTGTCCTCACTTGTCGGCACTGCGGTGTTTCTCAGAAATGCAGGAAGCGGTCTTTGACCGCGCTGTCGCTGCGCAGATCGTCGCTCGTGCCGCGCCAGACGACGCGGCCCTTCTCCAGCACGATATGGCGGTCGGCGATTTTCGCCAGCGCATCGACGTTCTTGTCGATCACCAGGATCGACTCGCCCTCGGCCTTCAGCGCGGCGAGGCAGGACCAGATTTCCTGCCGGATGATCGGCGCCAGACCCTCCGTCGCCTCATCGAGAATGACGAGCTTCGGGTTGGTCATCAGCGCGCGGCCGATCGCCAGCATCTGCTGCTCGCCCCCCGACAATTGGTTGCCGCGATTGGCGCGGCGCTCCTTCAGGCGCGGGAAGAAGGCGTAGATCCGGCCGATGTCCCAACGTGCCTCGCCAAAGCGGCTGGAGGCCGTCGCGATCAGGTTTTCCTCGACCGAGAGCGTCGGGAAGATCATCCGTCCCTCCGGCACCAGCCCGATGCCGGCCTGCGCGATCCTGAACGAGGCGGCGCCCGTCAGGTCCTTGCCTCCGACGCTGACCCGCCCGGCCTTGGGCGCAATCATGCCCATGATCGCGCGGATCGTCGTGGTCTTGCCCATGCCGTTGCGGCCGAGCAGCGTCACGACCTCGCCTTCGCCGATCGTAAGATCGACGCCGAACAGGATCTGCGCCTCGCCATAGCCGGCATCGAGCCCTTCGACGACGAGCATTCCTAGCCCTCCTCGCCGAGATAGGCTTCGCGCACGGCCGGATCGGCGCGCACCGTTGCCGGCGCGCCCGAAGCGATGACGCGGCCATAAACCAGCACGCTCACCGTATCCGCCAGCGCGAAGACGGCCTCCATATCGTGCTCGACCAGCAACATCGCGTAGCGCCCCTTCAGGCTCGCCAGCAGCGCGATCAGGCGCTCACCCTCCTCGCGGCCGACGCCGGCCAGCGGCTCGTCGAGCAGGATTGCGGCCGGCTCCAATGTCAGCGCCATGGCGATCTCTAGCGCGCGCTTCTCGCCATGCGAGAGCCGCCCCGCCAGCACATGCGCCCGCTCGGTCAGGCCGACGGCCTCGATCGCGGCCCAGGCCGGGCGGTTCAGACTTTCGTCGCGCGCCGCATTGCGGAACAGGGCGAGCGGATGGTTCGCCCGCGCCTGCACGCCGAGCGCGACGTTCTCCAGCACGGAGAGCGAAGGGATCGTCGAGGTGATCTGGAAGGTCCGCGCGAGGCCGGCCCGTGCGCGCTTCTCCGGGGGCAGGGCGGTGATATCCCGTCCCCTGAAGTGGATGCTGCCGGTGTCGGGGCGCAGCATGCCGGAGATCTGATGCACCAGCGTCGTCTTGCCGGCACCGTTGGGGCCGATCAACGCATGCAACTCGCCGGGCGCGACCGACAGTGCGACACCATCGGTCACCTTCAGCGCCCCGAAGGCCTTGTTCAACCCGGACAGGACCAGCACCGGCTCAGCCATCGTTGCGTCAGTCATGACGACCGACCCCGAGCTTGCGCATCAGCCCGACCAGCCCGCCGCGTGTGAACAGCACGAACAGCACGATCATCGGGCCGAAGATCACTTTCCAATGCTCCGTCCAGCCCGACAGCACATCCTCCGCGAACAGGAAGGCGAGCGCGCCGATGATGGCGCCATGCAGCGAACCGACGCCGCCGAGCACGACCATGAAAATCAGCTCGCCCGAGCGCGGCCAGGACATGTAGGCCGGGCTGACGAACTCGGTCTGGTTGGCGAGCAGGAAGCCGGACACGCCCGCGATCATGCCTGAGATCACATAGGCGACAAGCCGGATGCGGCCGACATGGAAGCCGGTGACGGCGACGCGAGTGGCGTTCTCGCGCGCGGCCCCCAGAACGCGCCCGAAGCGCGAGGCGACGATGACGCTGACGAGGCCGTAGCAGGCGAGCAGCACGCCCAGCACCAGATAGAAGAAGCCGACGCGGTTGCGGAACGGATCGAAGCCGAGGACCGTGCTGCGCTCATACAGCGTCAGCCCGTCATCGCCGCCATAGGCCGAGAGCGCCTGCGCCAGGAAATACACCATCTGGCCAAAGGCGAGCGTGATCATGATGAAGGTGACGCCCCGCGTGCGCAACGAGACGTACCCCGTCACCGCGCCGAAGACCGCGCACAGCGCCAGCACGACCGGCAGGATCAGCATGATCTCGCTGCGCCCCTCGGTGATCATGATTCCGGTGGCATAGGCGCCGATGCCGACGAAGGCGGCATGGCCGAACGAGACCAGCCCGCCGACGCCGAGGATCAGGTCGAGCGAGAGCGCCGCGATGGCGAAGATCATCGCCCGCGTCACCAGCGTCAGCCAATGCGAAGGCAGCCCGAGCGAAACCGCCACCGGCAGCAGTGCCAGCAGGCCGAAAAGCGCGATGGCGACGAGCGGGCGCCGCCGGGCGGGCGCCGTCACTGGCGCCGGGACGGCTGCGCTGGCGAGGCTCATGCGCGCCTCCTCATGACCGTCCCTTGGCCGGCAGCAGGCCCTCGGGCCGCACGAACAGCACGATCGCCATCACCAGATAGATCAGCATCGAGGACAGCGCCGCGCCCGCAGCCCTGGCCGAGGGCGCGCTCATGAACAGCCGCAGCAGGTCGTTCATCGAGGAGCGGCCGAGCGTGTCGACGAGGCCGACGATCAGCGCCCCGACGAAGGCGCCGCGGATCGAGCCGATGCCGCCGACGACGATGACGACGAAGGCGAGGATCAGGATGTTGTCGCCCATGCCGGGCTCGACCGAGAGGATCGGCGCCGCCATCGCCCCGGCGAAGGCCGCCAGCATCGTCCCGAAGGCGAAGACGATCATGAAGAGCTTGTTGATGTCGACGCCGAGCGCCGAGACCATCGGCGCGTTCGAGGCGCCGGCGCGCAAAAGCATGCCGGTGCGCGTCTTCTCGACGATGAACCACAGCAGCGCACCGACTGCGAGGCCGGCGCCGATCAGCGCGAAGCGGTAGGTCGGGTAGAGGATGCCGTCGAGCAGCGCGATGTTGCCGGCGAGGAAGGCCGGCACCGGCACGGACAGGGGCGCCGCGCCCCAGACCATCTTCACACCCTGGTTGAGCAGCAGGATCAGCCCGAAGGTCGCCAGAACCTGGTCGAGATGGTCGCGTTCGTAGAGATGCCGGAAGACCAGGAATTCCAGCGCGAGCCCGATCACCAGCGCCGCAGCCAGCGCCAGCACGAGCCCGAGCACGAAGCTCCCCGTCAGGCCGACGAAGGTGACGGCGAGGTAGGCGCCGAGCATGTACTGCACGCCATGCGCCAGGTTGATGAAGTCCATCACCCCGAAGACAAGCGTCAGCCCCGCCGCCACGAGAAACAGCAGGATGCCGAGCTGGAGCCCGTTCAGGATCTGGACGATAAGGAGGCCGGTGGTCATGTGAGCCTGAGCCGCGATGATGCCGGAAAGGGCGCGGGGAACCCTCTCCCGTAGGGAGAGGGTAGGGTGAGGGGTCGGCCGTTGGAAACTGTAGCTGTGAGCGAACCGAATGCGGTGGTCAGGGCAGCGTCCTACCTTCGAACGGCCGACACTTCACCCCTACCCCTCTCCTTACAGGAGAGGGGTTCCCCGCGGGTCTCTTGCCGCTATTTCAAGCCGCAATCCTTCGCATGCGGATCGGCGTAGTCCGTGAACACCTTCTGGGCGATCTCGGTCTGGAATTTGCCGTCGGCGCGTTTGGCGACCTTGACCAGATAGAAGTCCTGGATCGGGTAGCCATTGGTGTTGAACTTGAACTTGCCGCGCAGCGAGGTGAAGTCGGCCTTCTTGATCGCCGCCCGCAGCTTGTCCTTGTCGGCCGTGCCGCCGGCCGCCTTGACGGCGGAGTCGATCAGCATGGCGGCGTCATAGGCCTGCATCGCGTAGGAGCCGGGCACGATCTTATAGGCCGCCTCATAGGCACTGACGAAGGCCTTGTTCTGCGGGTTGTCCATGTTGGGCGCCCAGGTCATGCCGCCGAACAGGCCGACCGCCGCATCCTGCTGCGCCGGCAGGGTCGATTCATCGACCGTGAAGGCGGAGAGGAACGGGATCTTGCCCTGCAGGCCGGCCTGCGACCACTGCTTGACGAAGTTGACGCCGAGGCCGCCGGGCAGGAAGGCGAAGACCACGTCCGGCTTGGTCGAGGCGATCTTGGCGAGGTCGGAGGCGAAGTCCATAGAGGTCAGCGGCGCATAGACCTCGTCGACCACCTCGCCCTTGAAATAGGCCTTGAAGCCGGCGAGCGAGTCCTTCCCGGCCTGATAGTTCGGCGCGATGATATAGGCGCGCTTGTAGCCTTGGTCCTGCGCGTACTTGCCCAGCACCTCATGGACCTGGTCGTTCTGGTAGGAGGTGACGAAGAAGTTCTGATGGCAGGCCTTGCCCGCCATGGTCGAGGGGCCGGCATTGGGGCTGATCAGGATCGCGCCGGAATCCAGCACCGGCTTGGCGATCGCCCCGAGGATGTTGGAGAAGATCGGGCCGACGACGAAATCGACCTTGCCGCCCTCGACGAAGCTACGGACCTTGCCGACCGCGACGTCGGGCTTGAGCTCGTCGTCGATCACGGTGATCTGAACCGGCACGCCGCCGAGCTTGCCGCCGTTCTTGTCGACCGCGAGCTGGAAGCCGTCGCGGAGTTGCTGGCCGAGCGCGGCCGCAGGGCCGGTCAGGACGGAGACGACGCCGATCTTGATCGGCTCCTGCGCCTGGGCGCTGGCGATGCCGAGCGCCAGCAGACCGGCACCGAGCGAGAGTGAGAGTTTGAGTGTCATGTCGGATGTCCTCCCGGGACGAGCGAGAAAGCGACAGCGCGGCAGGGGTCCCTCAACCCTCATTGCCACGCGATGAAGGCATATTGTTTCAAGCTTAAAATATCCGCAAGGGGTTCTTGCGCGGGAATTTTCGTGGCTTCGATCAACCGCCGTCATCCCGGACCAGCGGCGAAGCCGCGCCGCTCCGGGATCCATCGTAGAGCCAATCCTTTGGGCCGTATCCGCCCTACGATGGATCCCGGAGCTTCGCTGCGCTGCGTCCGGGATAACGGCGCGGGTGTGACGCCCGGCACAGCGAACTCACGCCTGCACGCCGTCGACATACCAGTCCATCTTGGACAGCATCTCGTCGGAGGCTTTCTCGCCCGCCTTGATGCGAACCTCTCCCTTGAGGTCCTTGAGCTCGCCGGTGAAGGGATGCAGCGTCCCGGCCACGATGCCCTTCGTCACCTCGTCGGCGGCAGCGCGCGCGGCGGGCGTCACGGCGGCGTTATAGGGCGCGATCTTGACGAAGCCGTCCTTGATCCCGCCCCAGACGTCGCCGGACTTCCAGGTGCCGTCCATGGCCTCCTTGACGCGCTTGACGTAGTAACCCGACCAGTCGTCGATGATCGCCGAGAGATGCGCCTTGGGCGCGAAGCTGCTCATGTCCGAGGCTTGGCCGAAGGCGAAGACTCCGCGCTGCTCGGCCGCCTGCAGGGCCGCGGCCGAGTCGGTGTGCTGGGTGATCATGTCGGCGCCCTGGTCGATCAGCGCCTTGGCGGCGTCGGCCTCCTTGGCCGGGTCGTACCAGGTCGAGGCCCAGATCACCTTGGTCTTGAAGTTGGGGTTCACCTTCCGCGCGGCAAGCGTGAAGGCGTTGATGCCCATCACCACCTCGGGGATCGGGAAGGAGGCGATATAGCCGGCCTGGCCCGATTTCGACATGTGCCCGGCGATGGTGCCGATCACGGCACGGCCCTCATAGAAGCGGGCATTGTAGGTCGCGACGTTCTCGGCGCGCTGATAGCCGGTGGCGTGCTCGAAATGGATCTTCGGGAACTGCTTGGCGACCTGGATCGTCGGGTTCATGAAGCCGAAGGAGGTCGTGAAGATGATCCGGTTGCCGGCCTGCGCAAGTTGGCGGATGGCGCGCTGGGCATCCGGTCCCTCGGCGACGTTCTCGATGAAGCTCGTCTTGATCTTGGCGCCGAACTCCTTCTCCAGCGCCTTGCGCCCCTGATCATGCGTCCAGGTCCAGCCATGGTCGCCGACCGGGCCGACATAGATGAAGCCGACGCCGAGCGGCGCCTGCGCCGAGGCGCCACCGATCAGCGGCAGGGTCGCGGCGGCGGCGCCGGCGCCGAAATTGAACCGGCGGCGCGTGATGATGGAGGTCATGATCCTGGTCTCCCCGTTATGGTGGCGGCGTCACGACGCCGAGAAAGGCTTGCCGAGACAGGCCGGCGCATCGAGCCGGCCTGTCTTTCGGCCTAACGACATCATGGTCAGAACCGCGATCGTCGCAAGATAGGGCGCCATGGCCAATAGTTCCGGTGCGAGCCAGGTGATGCCGGCGGCCTTCGCCTGCAGCTCCAGCGTCATCACCGCGCCGAACAGATAGGCGCCCAGGAGCAGCCGGCCCGGCTTCCAGGCGGCGAAGACGACCAGCGCCAGCGCGATCCAGCCGCGGCCCGCGGTCAGCCGGTCGGCCCACATCGGCGTCAGCGCCAGCGAGAAATAGGCACCGCCCAACCCTGCCAGCGCGCCGCCAAAGGCAATCGCGCCATAGCGGATGGCGATGACGGGATAGCCGATCGCATGGGCCGAGGCATCGTTCTCGCCGACGGCACGCAGGATCAGTCCGGCTCGCGTCCTGCGCAGGAACAGGCTGACGCCGAGCACGAGCGCGAGCGAGAGATAGACGACGATGTCGTGGCCGAAGACGGCGCGCAGCAGCGGATGCTCCGATAGCGCGGCGGGAAACACCGGGCCGATCCGCGTGATCGTGCGCCCGACGAAGCCGGCCCCGATCAGCGAGGAAACACCGACGCCGAAGATCGTCAGCGCCAGCCCGGTCGCGACCTGGTTGGCGGTCAGCGATAGGGTCAGAACCGCGAAGACCATGGCGGTGGCGATACCGGCGCCGCAGGCCGCGACCAGCCCGAGCCCGGTGCTGCCGGTGCTGAACGCCACGGCGAAACCCGCGACGGCCCCGCACAGCATCATGCCCTCGACGCCGAGATTGAGCACGCCGGATTTCTCGACGACGAGTTCGCCCAACGCCGCCAGCAGGATTGGTGTCGAGGCGGCGACGAGGGTCATCAGGATGGAGACGAGGATGGCGGTGGTCATAGACGCGCCTCCGAGGGCCGCAACGCCGCTGCCAAAACCCGCGCCGTCATCCCGGACAAGCGGCGCAGCCGCGCAGCGCCGGGATCCATCGGAAGGCTCCGACGCTCTAGGATGGATCCCGGAGCTCCGCTTCGCTGCGTCCGGGATGACGCGGAGGGTGTAGAGAGCGAGGAGGAAAAGCCGCAAACGCTCATGCCGCCCGCACCTTCCAGCCGATCCGGTAGCGCACGAGCACATCGGTCGCGAGCAGCACGAAGAGCAGCAGCGCCTGGAACATGCCGGTCGCCGCCTGCGGCAGCCGCACCGTGGTCTGCGCGATCTCGCCGCCGACATAGGTCGCCGCCAGCACGACGCCCCCAAAAACGATGCCGAGCGGGTTCAGGCGGCCGAGAAACGCGACGATGATCGCGGTGAAGCCGTAGCCGGTCGGGAATTGCGGCGTGAGCTGGCCGAACGGGCCCGCCGCCTCGAACAGTCCCGCAAGTCCGGCAAGCCCGCCGCCCGCCAGCAGCGTCGCCCAGGTTACCCTGTCGGCGCTGAAGCCGCCATGGCGCGCGGCGGCCGGGGCGAGGCCGACGACCTTCACCGCATAGCCGGCGGTGGTCTTCTCCATCAGCAGCCAGGCGACAAGCGCGATGATCACCGCGACGGGAATGCCGAGATGGACGAGCGACCCCTCCATCATCGCCGGCAGCGTCTGGTCGGCGGTGAACATCCGCGTCTGCGGAAAATTGAAGCCGTCCGGATCCTTCCACGGGCCGCGCACGAGGTAGTACAGCGCCTGTACCGCGACATAGGTCAGCATCAGGCTGGTCAGGATCTCGCTGACCTGTAGCTTCACCCGCAGGAAGGCGGGGATTGCCGCCCAGGCCATGCCGCCGAGGATGCCGGCCAGCGCCATGACGGGCAGGATCCACCATCCGGTCATCTCGTAGGTCGCGAGCGCCACGCCGGTGCCGGCGATCGCACCCATGATGTACTGACCCTCGGCGCCGATGTTCCAGACATTGGCGCGGAAGCCGATGGCAAGCCCGAGCGCGATGATGACGAGCGGCGCGGCCTTGACGCCGAGATCGGCCCAGCGCTGCGGCTCGAGGAACGGCGTCAGGAAGATGTCGCGCACGGCGTGGAAACCGTCATAGCCCATCGCAGTGAAGACGATCATGCCGATCAGCATGGTCAGGACGACCGCGATCAGCGGGCTGGCATAGAGCATGGCCGTGCTCGGTTCGCGGCGGCGGCGCCATTCAAGCATGGGCCGATTCTCCAAGATCGGACTTGCCGTGCCCGCTCTCGCCATGCACCCCACCCATCATCAGCCCGATCTCGTCGATGCCGAGTTCGGCCACGGCGCGAGGCGCCGACAATCGCCCCTCATTGATGACGCAGAGCCGGTCGGCGAGCTCCAGCAACTCGTCGAGGTCCTGCGAGATCACCACCACGGCCGAGCCCTTGGCGGCGAGATCGACCAGCTCCTGCCGGATCGCGGCGGCAGCGCCGGCATCGACGCCCCAGGTCGGCTGGCAGACGACGAGCACGCCGGGCTGCTGGCCGATCTCGCGGCCCATGATGAATTTCTGCAGATTGCCGCCCGAGAGCGAACGCGCCAGCGCGGCGGTGCCGGTGGTGCGGACATCGAAGCGCTTGATCACGGAATCGGCGAAGTTGCTGACGTCACTGGCGCTGATGATGCCGAGCGGGGTCAGCGGCAGGCGGTGCCGCGCCGTCAGGATACTGTTGTCGGCCAGCGAAAAGTCCGGCACGGCGGCATGGCCGTTGCGCTCTTCCGGCACGCAGGCAAGGCCAAGCGCCCGGCGCGGACCGGCCGTCATCGTGCCGATCGGCTTGCCGTCGAGCGTGATCGCGTCGTGTTGCGTCGCGGGCCGCTCGCCCGAAAGCGCGGCCAGCAGCTCCGACTGGCCATTGCCGGCGACACCCGCAATGCCGAGGATCTCGCCGGCTCGCGCCTCGAAGGTCACGGCTTCGAGATCGGTGCCGAAGGGTGGCTCGCCCGCCAATGTCAGCCCCGAGACGGAGAGCCGCACGGCCCCTGTGCCGCTGCTCTCGCCATGCTCGATCTGGCGCAGTTCGGCGCCGATCATCAGCTCGGCCATGCGCTTGGTCGTCTCGATCTTGGGGTCGCAGGTCGCGACGACCTTGCCCCCGCGCAGGATGGTGGCGGCCTCGCAGAGCGCTTTGATCTCGTGCAGCTTGTGCGAGATGTAGAGGATGGCGCAGCCTTCGGATGCGATCTGGCGCAGCGTCAGGAACAGCTTGTCGACCTCCTGCGGCGTCAGCACCGAGGTCGGCTCGTCCATGATCAGGAGCTTGGGCTTCTGCAGCAGGCAGCGCACGATCTCGATGCGCTGGCGCTCGCCGACCGAGAGCGTATGGACCTCGCGCTCGGGGTCGAGCGGCAGCGAATAGCTGTCGAGGATGGCGGCGACGCGGGCCTTGAGTTCATCGCGATCGACCGCCTCGTCGAGCCCGAGCGCGATGTTCTCGATCACCGTCATCGCGTCGAACAGCGAGAAATGCTGGAACACCATGCCGATGCCGAGCCTGCGTGCTGCCTTGGGCGAGGGGATCGCGACGGTCTCGCCATTCCAGGCGATGCTGCCCTCGTCGGCCTGCTGCACGCCGTAGATGATCTTGACCAGGGTCGATTTGCCGGCGCCGTTCTCGCCGAGCAGGGCGTGGATCTCGCCTGGTCGCACGGAGAGGCTGATGTCCTCGTTCGCTTTCACGCCGGGAAAGCTTTTGGAGATGTGCGACAGGGCAAGCCGAGGGCGAACCGTCTGGTCAGGCGGTTGCGTCATGGCCGGCACTTTCCTCCACTCCGGCTTCGTCGGAAGCCCTTGATCCGCGAAGCAAACTCCGCACCAGCTCGGCCGCCGTCAAGGTCGCGATGACCTCGGGGCGCTTATCCGCGACATCGGCGCCACCGATGGGACAGGTCAGGCGCGTAAGCGCGTCGCTCCGGCCGCCGGCGCGCAGGAAGCCGGCCTCGAAACGCGCCCGTTTCGTCGCCGAGCCGATCATGCCGACATAAGCCCCGTCGCCGCGCATCAGCGCCACCTCGCTGAGGCGGTAATCCAGCGCGTGGCTGTGGGTCAGGATGACGAAGGCGGAGCCTGCTCTGGCGGTATCGATGGCCGCGACCGGGTCGGCCATGCGGATGCAGGTGATGGCGGGAGGCAACCCGTCCATGACGCCGTCGCGGTCGTCAATCAGCGTCGTCGCGAAGGGCAGGGCGGCAAGCGCTTGCGCCAGCGCCCGTCCGGTATGTCCGGCGCCGAAGATCAGCACGGCCGGGCGGGAGGCGGCGTCGGCCTTCTCGCTCGCCGCGAGCATGGCGAGATCGGCCGCCGTCGCGCGCTTCAGTGAAACGGTCACCCGCCCGCCGCAGCACTGGCCCATCTGCGGGCCGAGCGGGATGTCGAGGCTGCGATCCCTGTCGCCTGCCGCCAGCATCTCGCGGGCGATGTCGATGCAATGGAATTCGAGCTGCCCGCCGCCGATGGTGCCGGCTGTGGCGCCGTGGCTCACGGCCATCGCCGCGCCGGCCTCGCGCGGCGTGGAGCCGGCGGCGCTGGCGATGGTGACGAGGATGGCACCGTGGCGCAGGTTGCGGGCGAGGAAAGCTGAGAGGGTCACGCGCCCGCCTCCGCCCGCACCCGCTCGACCGCCGCCAGCACGCGCTCGGGCGTCGCGGGCGTATCGAGCTTCGGGCAGACCTTATGCCCGCCGACGCTGGCCACCGCATCCGACAGCGCATGCAGCACTGAGATCGCCAGCATCAGCGGCGGCTCGCCGACCGCCTTGGAGCGACCGATCGTCGGCTCGCGATTGGGCGTATTCTCCAGCAGCGCGACGTTGAAGATGCGGGGCCGGTCTGAGGCGACGGGGATCTTGTAGGTCGAGGGGGCATGCGTCTTGAGCACGCCCTTCTCGTTCCAGACCAGTTCCTCGGTGGTGAGCCAACCCATGCCCTGGATGAAGCCACCCTCGATCTGGCCCTTGTCGATCGCCGGATTCAGCGAGGTGCCGCAATCATGCAGGATGTCGACGCGCTCGACCTTGTATTCGCCGGTCAGCGTGTCGATCGCGACCTCGGCCGCGGCCGCGCCATAGGCGAAGTAATAGAACGGATGACCGCGCCCGGCCTTGCGATCCCAGTGGATCTTCGGCGTCGCGTAGAAGCCGGTCGCCGAAAGCTGGACCCGGCCCATATAGGCAGCCCCGACCAGCTCGGAAAAGCCGATCTCCTGCGCGCCGATCCGGACACATCCCGGCAGGAAGGCGATGTCGGTGGGCAGCACGTTCCATTTCGTCGCGGCAAAGGCGACGAGCCTTGCCTTGATCGTCTCGCAGGCATCGAGCGCCGCCATGCCGTTGAGATCGGAGCCCGATGAGGCGGCCGTCGCCGAGGTGTTGGGTACCTTGCCGGTCGTCGTCGCGGTGATCTTGATCTGGTCGAGCCCGATGCCGAAGGCCTGCGCCACAACCTGCGCGACCTTCACATAAAGCCCCTGGCCCATCTCGGTGCCGCCATGGTTCAGCATCACCGTGCCATCGGTGTAGACATGCACCAGCGCGCCGGCCTGGTTGAACCAGGTCGCGGTGAAGGAGATGCCGAACTTGACCGGCGTCAGCGCGATGCCGCGCTTGACGATCGGGCTTCTGGCGTTGGCCTCGCGGATCGCTTTTTGGCGCGCGCGATAGTCGCTGGAGCGCTCCAGCTGGTCGATGACCTCGCCAGCGATATTGTCCTCGACGGTCTGGTGATAGGGCGTGACGTCGCGGCCCAGGGGTCGATAGAGGTTCCGCCTTCGCACCTCCAGCGGGTCGAGCCCGGTCGCGAAGGCGACCTCCTCGATCAAGCGCTCGGCGCCGACCATGCCCTGCGGCCCGCCGAAGCCGCGAAAGGCCGTGTTCGAGACCGTATGCGTGCGCAGCGGCTCTGAGACGGCGCGCACTGCCGGATAGAAATAGCAATTGTCCATGTGGAACAGGGCGCGGTCCGTCACCGGTCCCGACAAATCGGCATTCCAGCCGCAGCGCGCCGCATAGATGGCATCGACCGCGAGGATATGGCCGTCATCGTCGAAGCCGATCTCGTAATCGCAGATGAAGTCGTGGCGCTTGCCGGTGATGACCATGTCGTCGTCGCGGTCGGGCCGCAGCTTCACCGGCCGCTTCAGTTTGCGCGCGGCCAGCGCCGCGACGCAGGCGAAGAGGTTCGACTGCGTCTCCTTGCCACCGAAGCCGCCGCCCATGCGCCGGACCTCGACGGTGACCGCATGCGAGCCGACGCCCAGCACCTGCGCCACCATGTGCTGCACTTCGCTGGGATGCTGCGTCGAGGAGAACACCTGCATGTCCTCCTCCTCGCCGGGGATGGCGAGCGCGATCTGGCTTTCGAGATAGAAATGGTCCTGCCCGCCGATCTCAATCGAGCCCTTGAGCCGACGCGGGCTGGCGGCCATCGCAGCCGCGACGTCGCCGCGTTCGAGCTTGAGCGGGTCGGTGACGAGATCGCCGCCCGCCGCGCGTGCAGTCGCGACGTCAAGCAGAGGCTTCGCCTCCTCGTAAACCGCCTTGGCGAGCAGGGCCGCATGCCGCGCCGCCTCGCGTGTTTCGGCGACGACCGCGAAGAGCGGCTGGCCGTGATGCAGGATCATATCCGTCGCAAAGACCGGCTCGTCATGGCGATGCGTCGAGGAGATGTCGTTGCTGCCGGGAATGTCGGCAGCGGTCAGCACGGTGAGCACGCCCGGCGCCGCGCGGACCGCGTCGAGATCGAGCGAGGCCAGCTTGCCATGGGCGATGCCGCTCAGCCCGAGATAGGCGTGCAGCAGCCCGGCCGGGGCCGCGATGTCGTCGATATAGACCGCCTCGCCCGCGACATGCCGCGCGGCGGAATCATGGATGCGGGCCGCGCCCAGCGGCCCTGTCGCGCTCTCGGGCTCGATCCGCTTGCGCGCGTCAGCCATGGCCGACCTCCGCCAGCAGCCCCGCAACGCGGGTCTCGACCTCCGGCTGCGTGGTCTCGATCAGGAAGCGCCGCAGCAGGTTTCCGGCGACCGTCAGGCGATACTGCGCGGAGGCCCGCATGTCTCTGAGCGGGGTGAAGTCTTTGGGCAGGGCGGCAATAGCGGCTGTCACGGCTGCCTCATCCCAATTCCTGCCGATCAGCGCGGTCTCCGCAGCCGCCGCGCGCTTCGGGATGCCAGCCATGCCGCCATAGGCCAGTCGCGACTCCGCAACCCGGCCGTCTTCACCGATCCGCAGCAGGAAGGCGCCGCAGACGGCCGAGATATCCTCGTCGAAGCGCTTGGAGATCTTCGAGACGTGGAACAGCGCGTCGGCAGCTAGCTTCGGCACGATCACGGCCTCGACGAACTCGCCTTCGCGCCGATCCTGCTTGCGGTAGTCGAGGAAGAAGCCTTCGAGCGGGATGCTCCGGCGATCGTCCCCGCGACGCAGCACCAGCTTGGCACCCAGCGCGATCAGCACCGGCGGCAGGTCTCCGATCGGTGAGCCGTTGGCGATGTTGCCGCCGATGGTGCCGGCATTGCGGACCTGCTCGCCGCCGAAGCGACGCATCAGTTCGTCAAGCTGCGGCGATAGCGCTGCCAGCGCCGAACGGACATCGGTCTGCGTCGCCATCGCGCCAATCCGCAGATGGTCGTCCCGATCCTCGATCTCCCGCAGAGCCTCGATTTGGCCGAGATAGATCACGGGGTCGAGCCGGCGCATGCCTTTCGTCACCCACAAACCGACATCGGTCGCGCCGGCAATCAGTGTCGCCTGCGGCTCGGCGATGAGGAGGTCGGCCAGCGCCTCGACGGTCGCCGGCGCGAGGAAGCGGCCGCTTGGACCCGAAAGCGAAAGCGTTTCCGTGTCGGAGAGCTCGCTCAACCGCTTTGCAACGGCGTCGCGATCGAAGCGATCCGCCGCGCCGAGGCGATACATCCGCCGCGCCGCCGCGATGATCGGCTCATAGCCGGTGCAACGGCAGAGATTGCCCGCCAGCGCATCCTCGATCCGCGAAACCGACGGCGCATCCTCGTTGAGCCAGAGCGCGAACAGCGACATCACGAAGCCCGGCGTGCAGAAGCCGCATTGCGAGCCATGGCAGTCGACCATCGCCTGCTGCACCGGATGCAGTGCGCCGTCCTCGCCCTTCAGATGCTCGACCGTCAGCAGCTGGCAGCCGTCGAGCGTCGGCAGGAAGCGGATGCAGGCATTGATCGCCTCATAGCGCATCAGGCCCCGGTCGATGCGGCCAACGACGACGGTGCAGGCTCCGCAATCGCCCTCGGCGCAGCCCTCCTTGCTGCCGGTCATGCGCCTGTCGAGCCGCAGCCAGTCGAGCACCGTCAGGGTCGGATCGCAGGAGGCGATCTCGACCCGTTCGTCGCCGAGAAGGAAGCGTAGGGTGTCACGCATCCCGCCCGCCTCGTTCGCAAATACCGATCATGCCCGCAGATTAGGCATGATCCCGGCTTGGCCGGAAGCTTTGATTTGGTGCAGATGTGATGTGAATTTGAGCCGGAGCCTAAAGCCCGTGACGGAAAAGACCGTGATTGCCTTGCGCGGCCGCCTGCTCTGGTTCGTCGATGATCCCCATGATGCCGGCGAGGCCGCCCATCGCTATGTCGCGGATGGGCTGGTCGTGGTCGAGGATGGCATCATCGCCGCCGTTGGCGAGGCGAGCGCATTGCTGGCGACGCTGCCCTCTAGCGCAGAGATCGTCGATCACCGCCCACATCTGATCATGCCTGGCTTCATCGACGCGCATCTGCATATGCCGCAGACGCAGGTGATCGCCTCCTATGGCGCGCAGTTGATGGACTGGCTCAATCGCTACACCTTCGTCGAGGAGCAGAAGCTCAGCCAGCAGGGCCATCCCGAAAAGCTCGTCACCTTCCTGCTCGACGAATTGCTGGCGAACGGCACCACGACGGCGGTGATCTACTGTTCGGTGCATCCGCAATCGGCGGAAGCTCTGTTTCGCGAATCGCAGCGTCGCAACACCCGTATGCTCGCGGGCAAGGTAATGATGGACCGCAATGCGCCCGACGCGCTGACCGATACGGCTACAAGCGGATATGCCGACTCGAAGGCGCTCATCGAACGCTGGCATGGCAAGGGCCGGCAGCTTTACGTCATCAGCCCACGCTTTGCCGTGACCTCGACGCCGGAGCAGATGGAGGCCGCCGGGCGGCTGGCGGCCGAGCATCCCGATTGCCACGTCCAGACCCATATCAACGAGAACAGGGCCGAGATCGCCTTCGCCAACGAACTCTACCCGGAGGCCGGCGACTATGCCGGCATCTACCAGCATTACGGCCTGCTCGGACCCAAAAGCCTGCTCGGCCACTGCATTCACATGACCGATCGGGAATGGCGGCGCTTCGCCGAGACCGGCACGGTCGCGGTGTTCTGCCCGACCTCGAATCTCTTCCTCGGTTCGGGGCTGTTCGATTGGGCGAGGGCGCGTGCCGAGGGCGTCCCCGTGGCGGTCGCGACCGATATCGGCGGCGGCACCTCCTATTCGATGCTGCGCACGATGTCGGAGGCCTACAAGGTGCTGCAATTGCAGGGGCAGTCGCTCTCGGCCTTCGCCGCCCTGCATGCGATCACGCTCGGCAATGCCAGAGCGCTGAAGCTCGACCATCTGATCGGCTCGCTGGAGCCAGGCCACGAGGCCGACATCGTCGTGCTCGACCCCGCCGCGCAGCGCGCGATGGCGCACCGACTGGAGACGGCGCGCGACCTGGCGGAGGAACTTTTCGTGCTGGTCACGCTGGGGGACGATCGCAACGTGGTGGCGACCTATGTGATGGGGGAGCGGGTGGCGCCCGCGTCATCCTCGAGCGGAGTGTAGCGAACGAACCTCCCCGTCATCCCGGACGCAGCGAAGCGGAGCTCCGGGATGACGGGGAGGTTCTCGAGGGTCGCGTAAAAGCGTCACCCCAGCGCGCCGCCCTTGCGCGCGAAATCGACATAGATTTCGCGCAGGCGCAGCGCCGCCGGCCCTGGCGCGCCATTGTGGATGGTGTGGCTGTCGATCGTGGTCACCGGCATCACCAGGCTGGTGGCCGATGTGATGAACGCTTCTTCGGCCTCCAGCGCCTCGTCGAGCGTGAAGGCGCGTTCTTCCAATGTGAAGCCGGATTCATCGAGGAAGGCGAGCACGGCCTTGCGGGTGATGCCGGGCAGCACCTTGTTGGACAAAGGCCGCGTGATCAGGGTCTTGCCCTTGACGATCCAGGCGGTCGAGGAGGCACCCTCGGTCACGACGCCGTCCTCGGTCAGCCAGGTCTCTTGCGCGCCGTTCTCGGCTGCGAACTGCTTGGCGAGCACCGGGGCGAGCAGATTGACGCTCTTGATGTCGCGGCGTGCCCAGCGCAGATCCGGCATCGACACGACCTTGATGCCGGTCTTGACGGTCGGGGCATTCACGAAGTTGCGGGCCTGGGTGAACATCACCAGCGTCGGCGTCACGTCCTTGGGGAAGGCGAATTCGCGGTCCGAGGCGCCGCGCGAGACCTGCAGATAGATGCCGCCCTCGTCGAGGCTGTTGCGCCTGATGAGTTCCTCATGGATGGCGACCAGTTCGGCCTTCGACCAGGGCAGGGCAAGCCTGATCTCGCCGCAGGAGCGCTCCAGCCGGGCCAGGTGCGCCTCGCAATCGACGAGCTTGCCACCGATCACCGCCGAAACCTCGTAGATGCCGTCGCCGAAGATGAAGCCGCGGTCGAAGATCGAGATGGTGGCGTCTTCTTCCGGCAGGTAGCTGCCATTGACATAGACGGTGCGGCTCATCGGTCTGGTCTCGTCGCTTCAGGGAGATGGATTGATGTAGCCGAGCGTTCTGCGTGAGGCGAGCGCCAAAGCAGGCTTGCGGGGCGGCGTCGCGCGCAACTCACGGCCGCAGCGCGGCCGCCAGCAGCCGTTGCGTATAGTCGTGATGCGGCGCCGCGAAGATCGCCTCCGTCGGCCCGCTTTCGACGACGCGCCCGTCCTTCATCACCATGGTCTCATCAGCCATCGCCCTGACTACGGCGAGGTCATGGCTGATGAAGAGGTAGGACAGGCCGTGCCGGGTCTGCAGGTTCTTGAGCAGCGCAATGATGCTCGCCTGCACGGTGCGGTCCAGCGCCGACGTCGGCTCGTCGAGCACGACCAGCGCCGGATGCAGGATCATCGCGCGCGCGATCGCGATGCGCTGGCGCTGGCCGCCGGAAAATTCGTGCGGGTAGCGGTTGCGCAAGGCTGCGTCGAGCCGGACCTCCTCCAGTGCCTGCGCCACGCGGGCCTCGCGCTGCGCCCGCGTCAGGCCGGGCGCATGGACGAGCAGCCCCTCGCCGACGATCTCCCCCACCGTCAGCCGGGGCGAGAGCGAGCCATACGGGTCCTGGAACACCGCCTGAAGGCTTTTGCGCAGCGGACGCATCGCGGCCCGGTCGAGCGGCTGCAGGGCGCGGTCCTCGAAGCGGATCGTGCCGGCGCAGGGCAGGAGCTTCAGCACCGCCTTGCCCAGCGTCGACTTGCCGGAGCCGGATTCGCCGACGATGCCGATGGTCTGGCCGCGCCGGAGCGTCAGGTCGATGCCGTCGAGCGCATGCAGCACCAGCCTGTCCCGCCCCAGGAACCCGCGCGACAGCGTGTAGCTGACGCGCAGGTCGCGGGCCTCCAGCAGCACGGGCGCATCGGCCGGCGGCGGCGCCTTCATGCCATGCGGTTCGGCTGCGAGCAGCATCTGTGTGTAGGCATGCGAAGGCTGAGCGAAGAGCTTGTCCGTCGGCCCGCTTTCGACGATCCGGCCGGCCTGCATCACATGGATGCGGTCGGCATGATGGCGCACCAGTCCGAGATCATGCGTGATCAGCAGCACCGCCATGCCGAGCCGCTGGCGCATCTCGGCGATCAATTCGAGGATCTCGGCCTGGATGGTGACGTCGAGCGCCGTCGTCGGCTCGTCGGCGATCAGCAGGTCCGGGTCGTTGGCGAGCGCCATCGCGATCATCACGCGCTGGCGCTGGCCGCCGGAGAGCTCGTGCGGATAGGCATCGATCCGCGCGTTGGGGCGGTCGATCCTGACCAGCCCGAGCAGTTCGAGCGCGCGGGCCCGCGCGGCTTTGCGGGACAGGCCTTGATGCCGGCGTAAGGGCGCCGCGATCTGGTGCCCGACCCGGGACAGCGGATCGAGCGAGGTCATCGGCTCCTGGAAGATCATCGCAAGCCGGCTGCCGCGATAGCGGTTGAGCTGCGCCGGCGGCAGGTTCAGCAGCTCGGTGCTGCGATAGCGCACCGAACCGCTGGCCTCGCCATTGCTCGCGAGCAGGCCCATCGCCGCCATCGCGCTCTGGCTCTTGCCGGAGCCGGATTCGCCGACGATGGCGGCGAATTCGCCCGGTGCGACATCGAGGTCGATGCCGCGCACAGCCTCGACCATGCCGTCACGCGTGCGGAAGCGCACCTTGAGATCGCGGACCGAGAGCAGGGGAGCGCCGGTGTCCATCTCAATGCTCGGTCGGATCGAGCGCGTCGCGCAGGCCGTCGCCGAGGAAGTTGAGCGCAAACAGCGTCGTCACCAGGAAGCCGGCGGGTACAGTGAGCAGCCAGGGCGCGGCCTCGATGGCGCGTGCCCCGTCCGAGATCAGCGCGCCCCAGCTCGTCATCGGCTCCTGCACGCCGAGCCCGAGAAAGGAGAGGAAGCTTTCCAGCAGGATCACCTTCGGCACCAGCAGCGTGACCTGCACGATCACTGGCCCCAGCGTGTTGGGGATGATGTGGCGGGTCAGGATGCCGCGCGTCGGCACGCCCAGCGCCTCGGCCGCCAGCACATAGTCGCGCCGCTTGATCGAGAGCGTCTGGCCCCGGACGATGCGGGCCATGTCGAGCCATTCGACCGCCCCGACTGCGAGGAAGACCAGCACGACATTCCGGCCGAGGAAGACCACGAGCAGGATGGCGATGAAGATGAAGGGCAGCGCATAGAGCACATCGACGGCGCGCATCATCACCATGTCGATGCGCCCGCCGAGATAGCCGGCCGTGGCGCCGTAGGCGACGCCGATGACGAGCGCCACGGTCGTCGCCAGCAGGCCGATGGAGAGCGACATCCGGCCGGCCATCAGCGTACGGGTCAGCAGGTCGCGGCCGTTGCCATCGGTGCCGAACAGGAAGCGCATGGGTTTGAGCGGCGCCTCAACCACGAGCCTGCGGCCGTCATCGCCGCTCTCGACGATGCGGGCGACGCCGAACTGGTCCGAGCGCTCGAAATAGACGAGCAGCCGCGGGTCGATCGGGCGCGGCGCGGTCAGGGTCGCGCGCGCCACACCGTTCTCGATGATGACATCGCCGGCCGTGGCGCGGATGCGCGCCGCGATGCGCGCGACGGCCGCCGGCACGGCCTCCGCCCGCGGGTGGCTGGCGATGCCGGCCGGCAGGCGCACATAATCCGGATAGACCTTGTCGTAGGGGTGCCCGGTCAAGAGCGGCCCGATCAGGCAGGCCAGCGCGATCAGCGCCAGCACGACCAGGCTCACCACGGCGGCGCGGTTGCGCACGAGCCTGCTGCGCGCGTCCTGCCAGAGCGAGCGGCCGGGTGCGGGCGGGGGGAGCAGGGCGGCGTCGCTCATCGCCTCAGCCCAGCCGGATGCGCGGGTCGAGCAGCGCATGCAGTAGATCGACCGCGAGGTTGAAGACCAGCACGAAAAGGGCGACGACGACCACCGTGCCCATCACCAGCGTGTAGTCCCGGTTGAGCGCGCCATCGACGAAATAGCGGCCGATCCCGGGAATGCCGAAGATCGTCTCGACCACGACGGAGCCGGTCAGCAGCGCCGCCGCCGTCGGTCCGAGATGCGAGACGATGGGGAGCGCCGCCGCACGAAGCGCATGCAGCGCAACGGTTGCCCCTGACAACCCTTGAGCGTGCAGGGTGCGGATATGGTCGGCGCGCAGCGTCTCGATCATCGCCGCGCGCGTCATCCGCGCGATCACGGCAAGCTGCGGCAGGGCCAGCGTCACGATCGGCAGGATGGTGTTGCGTGTGGCGCCGCCATTCCAGCCGCCGACTGGCAGCCAGGCCAGCATCAGCCCGAAGACGATCTGCAGTACCGGCGCCACGACGAAGCCGGGGATGGTGATGCCCGCCGTCGCCAGCCCCATCACGGCGTGGTCGGCGGCGCTGTTGCGGCGCAGCGCGGCCAGCACGCCGAGCGGCGCCCCGATTGCGAGTGCTACCACCAGCGCGCTGGCCCCCAGCCGCATCGAGACCGGCAGGCCCTGTTTGAACAGCTCCGCGATCGTGAAATCGCGGAAGAAGTAGGAGGGTCCGAAATCGCCCCGCAGCAGCGCGGCGAGATAGGTCAGGTATTGCTCGTGAAGCGGCCGGTCGAGCTGGTAGATACGGCGCAGATTGGCCATCACGGCGGCATCCAGCGGCCGCTCCAGATCGAACGGACCGCCCGGAGCCAGCCGCATCAGTAGGAAGGACAGCGTCACGACCGCAAACAGCGTCGGGATCGCGCTTAGGAAGCGGCGCAGGATGAAGGGGAGCAAAGGCTCAGCGCCCTACGTCATCGCGAGCGCGGCGCTCAAGGCTTGAGGCTCAGGAACCGCGTCGGGATCGCCCCGCGCAGGTTCTGCTCGAACCCGGTGAGCTTTGGCGAGACCAAGTTCTTGGTCGAGTAGTACATCACCGGAATCCAGGGCTGCTCGCGGGCGATGATGCTGTCGGCCTCGCGCAGGATGGCGGCGCGCTTGGCGAGATCGGTCTCGTCGGCGGCGAGCTTCATCAGCGCGTCGAATTGCGGGTTGTTGTACTTGCCCGAATTGAAGCCGGTATTGTCGCTCTGGAACAGGAACAGGAAGTTCTGCGGATCGGAATAGTCGCCGATCCAGCCATAGCGGGCCACGTCGAAATCGCCGCCGTCGCGCAGATGGGCGAAATGGGTCTTGCCATCCGTGCTGATGAAGCTGGTCTCGACGCCGATGGCCTTCCACTGCTCGGCCAGTGCGATGGCCGTATGGCGGTTGTTGTCGGTGGTGTTGTAGCGATATTCCAGGCGCAGCGGCATGCCCGGCCCGAAACCGGCCGAAGCCAACAGCCGCTTGGCCTCGTCCTCTCGGTCGAGCGGCGAGGCCAGCTTGAAGTCGAGTTCGGCGCGCTCGCCGTAATTGCCGATATGGGGCGGGATCACGCCATAGGCCGGCAGCATCGTGCCGCCCCAGATCTCCTCGGCGATGAACTCGCGGTCGATCGCAAGCGAGAGTGCCCGGCGCACACGCTCATCGTCGAAGGGTTTCTTGGCCGTGTTGAGGATTAGGAAATAGGTGCCGAGATAGGGCGCGACCCGGACCTGGTTGCCGAGCTTCTCGCGCAATGACTTGATCTGGTCGGCCGGGACGTCGGTGGTGAGGTGCAATTCGCCCGCCTGGAAACGTCGTGCCGCCGCCGCGAGATCGGATGTCGGATAGTAGATCACCGTGTCGATCTTGACGTTGGCGGCGTCGTGGAAGGCCGAATTCCGGTCGAGCCGGATATGCGAGTTCGGCACGAACTCCTTCAGCACATAGGCGCCGTTCGAGACCCAGTTCTCCGGCTTGACGAAATCGCGGCCGAATTTCTCGACCGAGGCACGATGGACCGGGAGCCCAGTCTGGTGCGTCAGCAACTCAAGGAAGTAGGGCGTCGAGCGCTCCAGCGAGATTTCCAGCGTGCGCGGGTCGATCACCCCGACGCCGAGATCCTCGATCTTCGTGCCGTCCGTGCCCTTGTTGATCTTCTCGGCGTTCAGGATCGGGTAGAGGATGTTGGCGTATTTCGCTCCGGTCTGCGGATCGAGCATCCGCCGCAGCGAGAACACGAAATCGGCGGCCGTGACCGGATCGCCATTCGACCAGCGCGCATTGCCGCGCAGGACGAAGCGCCAGGTCCTGCCGTCCTCGCTCGTCGTCCAGCTCTCGGCGACGCCGGGGATGACCTCGCCCTTCATGCTGTGGATGACGAGCCCTTCCGACAGGTCCCGCAGGAGGTGCGCCTCGCCGACCGTCGAGGTCTTGTGGGCGTCGAGCGTTTCGGGGTCGCCGTCATTGCCGCGATGGAAGACACCTTGGGCAAGGGCCGTCGCGGCGCCGGAGAAAAGCAGCATCGCGGCCAGCACGAGAGGCGCCGCGCGGCGCGTGACGTCGATCATGAAAACCTCCCCTTGGCGACGGTCCGCGCTGCGATGCAAGGAACCCTCAAGGCGAAGTAGAACCCGGCTGCCAGGGCATGCCAAGCTGGAAAAATGGACTGACCTGCGCTGATTTTACAGGCCAGTGGTTGGTGGCCGGCGCTGCAATGGCCGATCGCGTCGTCAGCCTTGCGCCGCCGCCCGCTCCTGCGCTTCGACGACCGCGACCGCCGTCATGTTGACGACGCCGCGCGCCGTGACGTTGCCGGTGAGGATATGCACCGGCTTGGCCGCGCCGATCAGGATCGGGCCGACGGGCAGGGCGTCCGCCAGCACCTTGGCAAACTGATAGGCGATGTTGGCGGCGTCGAGATTCGGGAAGATCAGCACGTTCGCCACCCCCTTCAGCGTCGAGGAGGGCAGGACGCGCTCGCGGATCATGGCGACGAGCGCCGTGTCGGCCTCCATCTCGCCGTCGCATTCGAGTGCCGGCGCGCGCTCGCGGATGAGTGCCAGCGCCTTGCGCATCTTGAGGGCAGACGGCGTATCGGCCGCACCGAAATCCGAATGCGAGAGCAGCGCGATCTTGGGCTCGATGCCGAAGCGCGCGACATGGCTTGCCGCCAGCACCGTCATATCGGCGATCTCCTCGGCGGTCGGGTCGTTCTTGACATGGGTGTCGGCCAGGAAGAACGCGCCCTTGTTGGTGATGATCAGCGTCATCGCTGAGATGTCGCAGACGCCCGGCGCCAAGCCGATGATGTCCTTGATGTGCCGCAGCCGCGACATGAAGCGGCCTTCGAGGCCGGTGATCATCGCGTCCGCCTCGCCGCGCGCCACCGCGAGCGCGGCGATCACGGTGTTGTTGGTGCGCACCAGCGAGCGCGCCGCCTCGGGCGTGACGCCGCGGCGCCCTGCGATGTCGAGATAGGTCTGGACGTAGTCGCGATAGCGCGGGTCGTCCTCGGGGTTGATCACCTCGAAATCGATGCCCGGCCGCAGCGACAGGCCGAAGCGCTGCACACGGCTCTCGATCACGCTCGGGCGGCCGATCAGGATCGGGATCGCCAGCCCTTCCTCCAGCGCGACCTGGGCCGCGCGCAGCACGCGCTCATCCTCGCCCTCGGCGTAGATCACGCGCTTGGGGTCGGCCTTCGCCTGGGCGAAGAGCGGCTTCATGATGAAGCCGGAGCGGAAGACGAAGCGCGACAATTCCTCGCGATAGGCCTCGATGTCGGCGAGCGGCTTGCGCGCGACGCCGGTTGCCATCGCGGCTTCCGCCACGGCCGATGCGATGCGGATGATCAGGCGCGGATCGAACGGGTTGGGGATCAGCGAGTTCGCCCCGAAGGTCGAGGACTCGCCGCCATAAGCGCGCGCCGCGATGTCCGAGGTTGCCTCGCGGGCGAGGGCTGCGATGGCGCGCACGGCGGCGAGTTTCATCGCCTCATTGATCGTCGTCGCCTGCACGTCGAGCGCGCCGCGGAAGATGTAAGGGAAGCACAGGACGTTGTTGACCTGGTTCGGATAATCCGAGCGCCCGGTGCAGATCATCGCATCGGGGCGCACCGCCAGCGCATCCTCGGGCGTGATCTCGGGATTGGGGTTGGCGAGCGCCAGGATCAGCGGCTTCGGCCCCATGGCCTTCGCCATCTCGGGCTTGAGCACGCCGGCGGCCGAGAGGCCGAGAAAGACATCGGCGCCGGGGATCACATCGGCCAGCGTGCGGGCACCGGTCTCCTGAGCATAGACCTCCTTCCAGCGGTCCATCAGGGTGTTGCGGCCCTTGTGGACGACGCCCTCGAGGTCGGTGACCCAGATGTTCTTGCGTTGCGCACCGAGCTCGACCAGCAGGTTGAGGCAGGCGAGCGCTGCCGCACCCGCGCCCGAGACCACGATCTTGACGTCGGCGATCTTCTTCTCAGCCAGGTCGAGCCCGTTCAGGATCGCCGCCGAGACGATGATCGCGGTGCCGTGCTGGTCGTCATGGAAGACCGGGATCTGCATCCGGGCCTTGAGCTGCTCCTCGATCTCGAAGCATTCCGGACCCTTGATGTCCTCGAGATTGATGCCGCCGAAGGTCGGCTCCAGCGCCGCCACCACCTCGACGAATTTCTCGATGTTCTTCTGCTCGACCTCGATGTCGAAGCAGTCGATCCCGGCGAATTTCTTGAACAGGACCGCCTTGCCCTCCATCACCGGCTTGGACGCCAGCGGCCCGATGTCGCCCAGGCCCAGCACGGCGGTGCCGTTGGTGATCACCGCGACGAGATTCTGGCGCGAGGTCAGTTCGGCCGCCTGGCTCGGGTCGTCGACGATCGCCTCGCAGGCGGCTGCCACGCCGGGCGAATAGGCGAGCGCGAGGTCGCGCTGGTTGCCGAGCGGCTTGGTCGCCTGGATCTCGATCTTACCGGGGCGGGGCAGGCGGTGATAGACGAGCGCGCCCGAGCGGAGATCGGGGGACAGGTTGCTCTTCATCGCGGTGGCTCCAGCGGCGTCGGCTCAATGTCAGGAGCAGTCGAGGTCGCGCGAATGAGGGCACGTCGTCAAGCGCGCAGCGTGGATTAATCGCAGCTATAGTCTGCCCCGGCGTCGATGGCAGGCTGGAGGGACTGCTGCAGCGTCGTTGAATCAGTCTGTGAAGGAGCTGAAGCAACCTCTCAGCGGACGCCAGCAAGTGACTCCGGCGATTCGCAAATCGCCTGCCGCGGTATCCGGCCAGCGGCTCAGCCCGTGAGGCTTCCGCTCAAAACGCCTTGAAGGTGATGATCGTGTGGGTGTCGGCGATCTCGGGGATCGACTGCACCTTCTGGGCGACGAAATGGCCGATATCGACGTCCGCTGCGACATGGAACTTCGCCAGGATGTCGTAGTTGCCCGCAGTCGAATAAATCTCCGAGGCGATCTCGCGGTCGGCGAGCTCGCTGGCGACCTCATAGGTCTTGCCGAGCTTGCATTTGATCTCGACGAAGAAGGTCTGCATCAGGAACTCCGGGACTTTCTGCCGCATCGGCTTTGCCGAAAACCGGGACCACTTTTCGGGCCGATGCTGTCGGCTCTGGATAGAGCCTCCGGCATGGTCAGATCAAGCGCAGTCAAATCAGACGCCTGCGAGTTCGGCGATCCGGCGGGTCATGGCGTTCTCCGGGTCGGGGAGGCCGGCGAGCACTGTGAAATGGTTCGCCTGCGCAATCTCCTCATAGCGCGTGCGCACGCCCGACAGCCCCCAGACATCGACGATGCGCCGGCTCTGCTTGAAATACTCTTCGCTCTCCGCGCCGCCGACAACGGCGTCCATGACGAGCCCGGAGGGGGCAGGCCAGAACAGCGGGCTCTCCCGTTCGGCCGCCTCGAAGCTCAGGCCCAGCGCCGTGTTGATGCTGGTCTCGGTCAGAGGCTTCAGGTTGTAGAGGCCGGAAATGCCATAGGCCGCCGGCACGAGCTGTTCCGGCAGATCGGGGTCGACATTGGCCCAGTTCGTCGCGAGCAGGCAGGCCGCGAGATGGCCGCCGGCCGAGTGCCCCGTCGCCACCACCGGCAACGAGAAGCGTCGCCACAGCGCGGCTGCCGCCTGCTGCAGTTCCCAGACGATGTGGCCAAGCTCGACCTGCGGGCAGAGATCATAGCCCACCACCGCGACCGGCACGCCAAGCCGGTTCAGCCCCCGCGCCATATGCGAGAAGAAGCTGCGATCGAGCGCCTGCCAATAGCCGCCATGGATGAACATCACGATGGACTGGCTGCGGATCGTCTCCGGCTTGAACAGGTCGTAGCGCTGGCGTTCGCCCTCGCCATAGGCGATGCCGAGTTCGCAGACGGATTCAGTCCGGTAGGCCGCCGCATCGCTGGCCCAGCCGGCGATGATGCCGGGATGCTCGGGCACGCGAGCGCGGTTGTTGTATTGCGTTTCGTAGTCGGGCGACATTCCTGGCTCCGGCTGGCCTCGCGCGCCGACGCAGGCCGTTGCGGGCGGGCATGTGTGAATGGCAGTTGCGCGCAGTCTGCGCCATGGCTTTTGACAGGTCGAGGATGCCTTTTGACAGGTCGAGCACCGGGCGGCACAAGGCTCCGCGTTCCGCGCATGACACATCTGACCCGGAGACGACGATGGACAACCCGATCCTTGCCGAGGTGACGCGCGGAAACGCCGTCGAATCGCGCCATCGCGGCTCAGCGCTGGTGATCGACGCCGACGGCGCCGTGGTGTTCTCGGCCGGCGACGTCGAGCGGCCGGTGTTTCCGCGCTCGGCGGTGAAGGCGCTCCAGGCGCTGCCGCTGTTCGAGAGCGGTGCCGCTGACCGCTACGGACTGACCGAACCGGAGATCGCGCTCGCCGTGTCCTCGCATTCCGGCGAGCCCCTCCATGCGCAGACCTCCCTCGCCATGCTGGCCAAGGCGGGTCGCGATGCAGGTTGCCTGGAATGCGGCGCGCATTGGCCGATGAACGACGCCGCGGCTCGCGCCATCGCCAGGGCCGGCGGCGAGCCGACCCCGCTCAACAACAACTGCTCTGGCAAACATGCCGGCTTCATCTGCCTCGCCTGTGGCCTCGACGAGGATACGACCGGTTATGTCAAGGCCGGCCATCCCGTGCAGCAGGCCGTGCGCGGCGCGCTGGAAGAGGTGACCGGCGCCACGCACTCGGCCGATCTCATGGGCACGGATGGCTGCTCGATCCCGACCTATGCCGTGCCGCTGAAGGCGCTGGCGCTCGGGTTTGCCCGCTTCGGTGCCGGCCATGGCTTCGGCCCGCAGCGAGCAAAGGCGGCCACCCGCATCCGTAAGGCGGCAGCCGCCCATCCCTTCATGGTCGCCGGCACCGGCCGCTTCGACACCCGTGCCATGGAATTGCTGCGCGAGCGCATCTTCATCAAGACCGGCGCCGAGGGCGTCTATTGCGGCGCTCTTCCCGAACTCGGCTATGGCATCGCCCTGAAATGCGACGACGGCGCCGGCCGGGCTGCGGAGGTCGTCATGGCCGATCTGATCGCGCGCTTCCTGCCGATGAGTGAGGCGGAGCAGGCGGGCTTCGCGCCCCTGCGCGAGAGCGTGATGACGAACTGGAACGGTATCGAAGTGGGACGCGTGAGGGCGGCGAGGGTGGCTTAACCGACCGCGTTGTTCTCGACCCTGACGCCTGCCGCTCGTGCGTCGGGGGCCTTCGTCAAATCGCCCGTCACGGGTTTGCCGTATTCCGTGCCGACGACCGCGCCGCGCGTCGCATCAGTGATGACGTTGCTGGCGATCAGGGCGTTGCGCTGCTTGGGGACCAGCGAGACCGAGATGCCGATGCCGGTCCTGCGCACCATGTTGCCGGTCGCGACGAGGTTGCGCATGCCCCAGGACCAGCCCAGCGAGATGCCGATGTCGCTCGCGCCCTCGATGACGTTGCCGGTGACGGCGGCTTCCGCCTCGACATGGACGCCCATGCCGCCGATCGGCTCCTTGACGCCGGGATAGAGGCCCTTGCGGGCATTGCGGATGATGTTGTTGGCGAAGACGCTGAGCCGTCCGCCATGGTCGAGATTGGTCATGCTCGCGCCCAGGGCACAGTCCTCGGCAAGGTTATTGGCGATGATCGCGCCCTCGAAGGCGAATTCGGAGAAGATCCCGCATTCGCCGCAGCGCTTGCCCTGGTTGCCGAGGATCTGCACGCTCGAGCCGGAATTGTTGCGGATGAAGGTGAGGGCGCAATCGCGCAGCGAATTGCCCTCGATGATCACGCCGCCGGCCTTGTAGAGGCTGATGCCGTTGCCGTTGGGGCCGTCGCCGCCGGCATCGGCGCGAATGCGCTCGAGGCGGTTGCCCCTGACGATCGAGCGGTCGTCGCCCGGCTGGCTGCGCCAGAGCTGGATGCCGTTGTTGCCGCAATCCTCGACGCGGTTGCGCTCGATCTGGAGCCCGCGTGAATCCAGCGAGAACAGGGCCGACTCACGCATGGTCTGGAACTGGCTGGCCTCGACGCTGCCGCCGGTCCGGGTGAGCGCGACCCCGACCGAGCCCGCGCTGACGAAGGCGCAGTCGCGGATGCCGAGATCGGCGACGTCGTCGGCATTCAGCAGGCCCTCGCGTGCCGTGACGCGGATATCGAGCCCGTCCAGCGTCATTCCTGACAGCGCCGCGCGCGCCAGCCCGCGAGCCAGCAGCAGCGGGCCGGTCTGCGCCGCGACGAGCCGCGTCGCGCCGGGCACGCCGATCAGCCGCGCGCCATCGGGCAGCACGATGCGCGAGATGCGGTAGCGCCCCGGCGCGATGACCAGCGGCGCATCGCGTTTGGCCGCCTCGATCAGCGCGTTCTGGAGCAGCCGCGACTGATCGTCATCAGAGCCGGCCCGCAGGCCGAACTGTGCCGCATCGAGCCCGAACTGGCCAAGCGGGCCGGAGCCTGTTCGCGCCGGCGTCTGGCCGAACGCTGGTGCGGCCGCGAGCGAGGCTGTGCCGAAAAGGGCCGTCGCGATGAGCGCGCGCCGGGAGAGGGCCGTCGGATCCGTCATCATGGCCGGAACGTTCAAGCTCCGTGCCGCGCCCGTCCGTGCCGTTTCGAGACGGGCTTTAGCGCCCCCGCCGCGCCAGCGCGGCGCCGATCTCGGCAAGGCTGTTGGCCAATGCGGCCGCACCCGGCCGGAAGGACACGACGCGCGATGTCCGATGTTGACCCGCTCCGGGCCGCAGCCAGGGCACATGCACGAACAGCACCGGCGTTCCCGCGGCGCGCGTGTCTGCAAGAGCCGCCGCATAGCAGGCGTCGCAGAGATAGCGTCCGGCCGAGGCCGAGAGATGGCTGCGGATGCCGCGGCGTCTCAGCGTCGCGAGCGCGTCTTGTGCGTTGCCCGTAGTGCGGGCGGGCAGGGTCCTGGAGTGGGCCGCGCCAGCTTTCGGCGTGCCGCCGGTCGCATCGGGATGAAGCGGGCTCGCATGGCCGCGCGCGAACAGCTCGACGCGCACGAAGCGGGCGCGCGCGGCCAGCCCGAGCATCAGCATTGCTCTGGGCTTCGTCGTCGCCAGATGCGCCCGTAGCGCAGGGAGCCCCGCGCCGTAGCTGGTCTCGACGACGAGGGCCTGTGCATCGAGGCCGGAGCGCTTCAGCCGTGCCGCGACGGCCCGCGCCAGCGTGGCGGTCGGATTGACGCGGACGCGCGGAAAGGGGCCGAAGCCCGTGACCAGAATATCCATGGGCCGCACGTCCTTCACATCAAAGCCCCAGCGCCCTGGCGATTTCCTCGGCCGCCAGCGTCGGCGCGAGCGTACCGGCCGCCACGGCCGCCTCCAACGCCGGTGTCCGCACCTTGAGCGCCGGGTCGTGGCGCAGCTTCGCCTGGAGCCGGTCCTCGACCATTGCCCACATCCATTTGACGTCCTGCCGGTGGCGCCGCTCCGTGATCAACCCCTTGGCCTCGTGGCGAGCCCGGTGATCCTCGATCTTGCGCCAGAGCGCATCGAGGCCTTCGCCGGTCAGGCCGGAGATCGTCACGACGGGAGGCGACCATAGCGCCGAGGACGGCGCGAGGATGTGCAGCCCGGCCTGATATTGCGCAGCAGCGGCGCGTGCAGTGGTCGCTCCAGCGCCATCCGCCTTGTTGACGGCGATCATGTCGGCGAGCTCGATGATGCCCTTCTTGATGCCCTGCAGCTCGTCACCCGCATTGGGCAGCATCAGCACCAGGAAGAAATCGGTCAGGTCGGCGACCGCCGTCTCCGATTGGCCGACGCCGACCGTCTCGACGAGGACGACGTCGAAGCCCGCAGCCTCGCAGAGCAGCATGGTCTCGCGCGTCCGCGCCGCGACGCCGCCGAGCGTTCCCGACGAGGGCGAGGGCCGGATATAGGCATTGGGATCGATGGCGAGGCGCGCCATCCGGGTCTTGTCGCCCAGGATCGAGCCGCCGGTTCGGGTCGATGATGGATCGACGGCGAGCACCGCGACCTTGTGGCCCTTCTCCGTCAGGTAGCTGCCGAGCGCGTCGATCGTCGTCGATTTGCCGACACCGGGGACGCCGGTGATGCCGACGCGGATCGCGCCTCCTGTCTTCGGCAGCAGATGCTGGATCAGGGCCCGCGCCTGCTCGCGATGGTCGGCCCGGCGCGATTCCGCCAACGTGATCGCACGCGCCAGCGCGGCCCGCTCGCCGGCGAGAAGGGCTTGGGCAAGCGCAGCGACGGGGGAGGGCAGATCGGCCATGATCTCACCTAGCAAGACCGGGCGGCGCGCGACAAGGTTCGGCCCTGCGGTCGATTGCTTCATGCCTGTGTCATGCAGGCATCTTGATCATGCGCGGGTTCGGTGAGACCAGTTCCACGATGATGATGCGTAGGGTTTTGCGGCTTCGGGTTCTGGCGGTGGCGTTGCTCGTGCCGCTGGCGCTCGCCGCCTGCGGGACGCCGCGCGTGCTGGAACTGAATAAGACCCCCTCGACCGACATTGCCGGCAAGGTCGAGATCTTCGTTGCAACCACGCGCGAGGCGTCTGCCGAGCCGGTCTATTTCAGCGGCGAACGCGGCCCCAGGCTCTCCTTCGCCCGTCTCGACTTCACGGTGCCGCGCAGCCACAAGCCGGGCGAACTGGAATTGCCGGATTCCGGCCCGAGCGATCCGGCCAGGCACTTCACCGTCACGGGCGTGCAGCGGCTCGACCTTGCGCCGATCGTCGCCGATGTCCGCCGCGAGATCATGCGCCGGCCGGCCTCGCAGCGCGACGTGCTGGTGTTCGTGCACGGCTTCAACACCAACTTCGCCGATGCCGCCTTCCGCTTCGCCCAGATCGTCCATGATGCGGGCTTCAAGGGCGTGCCGGTGCTCTTCACCTGGCCGTCGCGCGGGCAGTTGCTCGCCTACCCCTATGATCGCGAGAGCGCGTTCTATTCGCGCGATTTCCTCGAGGCCAATCTGCGAGCGATCGCGCGCGATCTCGGGACCACGCGCATGGACATCCTGGCGCATTCGATGGGTACATTGCTGACACTGGAGGCCGTGCGCCAGGCCGCTATCCGCGGCGATGGCACCTTCGGCGGCAAGCTGCGCGACATCATCCTGGCCGCACCCGATGTCGATCTCGACGTGTTCAAGACGCAGATGCGCGAAATCAGGCGCCCGGTAACCGTCTTCGTCTCGGCAGACGACCGCGCTTTGGACTTTTCGCGGCGTTTTGCCGGCGACAAGACGCGTCTTGGGGCCGTCTCCGCAAAGGACACCGAGATCATCGCCGAACTCGAAAAGCTCGGCGCGCGGATCATCGATCTGTCGGAAGTGGCATCCGGGGACAATTTGAACCACAGCAAGTTCGCCTCCTCGCCGAAGGTCGTGCAGATGATCGGCCAGCGCCTCCAGGCCGACAGGGGCATCGCCACAGCCGGACCCCAGTTCGGCGACAGGCTCGGCGACATCGCGGGCGGCGTGGTCGGCACCGTAGGCTCGACCGTGGGGCTCGTGACGTCACCGATTACGATCATCTCCGGCGCCCGCTGATCCGCGATCTTCGCGCGATCTGTCGTCTCGCCGCATTCTGGCCGCGTTAGCCTGTCGTTAAGACGACGCTGGCCAACTCGGCCCCTCACAAACGCTGGATGACCGACACGATGCCCCTTTCGCGGCACGCCCCTTCCTGCCGTATGGCGGCGCTCGCCGCGCTGCTGTCGCTTGCGCTCTCGGCCTGCGCCCAGACCGAGACCGTCGTCTCACCGTTCTCGGAGCCGACGCGCGCCGACGCCTCGGCGCTCGGCAAGGAGCCGGAACTGCTTGTCGTCACGACGCGCAAGGCGATCGGCCCGCGCCAGCCCTTCTTCGGTTCGGATCGTGGCGCCTTGACCTTCGCGGAGGCGCGACTCGCGCCGCCCGGTGCCGGCATCTCCGGCCGCGTCTCATCTGCCGTGAGCGGCGATTGGGCGGTGCTCGGCATCGATAGCCAGACCTCCGGCGACGCAGGCCGCGCCTTCGCACAGGCGGCGACCGGGCGCGACGTGCTGCTCTATGTGCACGGCTATAACGAGACCTTCGAATCGGCGGCGCGCAGCGCAGGCCAGCTCTCGCATTCGCTCGAATTCCAGGGCCGCACGGCGATCTTCTCCTGGCCCTCGGGTGGCAAGCTCTTCGACTATGCCTATGACCGCGAGAGCGCGCTCTGGTCGCGCGACGGCTTCGTCAAGGCGCTGCAGGCGCTGGTCGCCAACCCTACCGTCGGCCGCATCCATATCGTCGCGCATTCGATGGGCACCTTCCTGACGCTGGAAGGCCTGCGCGAGCTGCGCGAATCGGCCGATGTCTATGCCCGCATCGGCTCGGTCGTGCTGGCCTCGCCCGATGTCGACATCGACGCTTTCGAGCAGACCGTCGGCAAGCTCGGTCCGCTGGCCCGCCGCATGACGCTGATCATCGATCCCGGCGACCGGGCGCTGGCGATCTCCTCTCGGCTGGCCGGTGGCGTCGCCCGCGCCGGTACGGCGGATCGTTCTCGCCTGGAGGCGCTGGGCGTTCGAGTCGCCGACACGCAAGGGCGGGGCTGGAGCATGCTGCGCCACGACCTCTTCCTCTCCGACAGCGAGGTCACGCAGGTGGTGCGCCGGGCGATGGATCGCGCCGGCGCCTGACCCCTTCGGCTCGGATTGAAGCGGACGAGGGTGGCTGCTCGATCCGGACGGCTTGCGGTGCCCCTGCGTCATTCGTAGTGTCGCTGGATGTGGCCCCGCATTATCCTCGCGCTTGGCGTTCTCATCATCGTCCTCACCTTCGCGGCCTGGTACCTCCTGAGCGGCTTCGGGTGTGAGATGAACACCAGCGGGTGCCGCACCGTCAGGCTCGACCTGGGGCGAGATGCGCTTCGGATATTTCTGCCGCCTATCGCGCTCAGCGTTGCCTTGATGGCGATCGGCTTCTGGAAGATGCGTCGCCCCTCTGGAAACGGCTGAACCTCACGTCGTCGAGCGGGTTTGGGGGCTGGTCGGTGTTGCTCACAACCCTCAGATCGGCGGCAGGCCAATGCGCCTCTTGACGGTGGCCAGGGCAAAGTTGGATTCGACCGACTGGATGCATTTCAGCCGCGTCATCTTCTGCTTCAGGAAGCGCTCATAGCCCTCGATGCCATCGGTCAGCACGCGCAGCAGGTAGTCCTGCGAGCCGGTCATCAGGTAGCATTCGGTGACTTCGCTCCAGCCCTCGACGGCCTTCTCGAATTCGGAGATGTGCTCCTGCGTCTGTTGCGACAGCCGCACCGAGACGAAAACGCTGAAGGGCAGGCCATAGGCCTTGGGATCGACGATCGCCGAATAGCCCTGGATGACGCCGGTGTCCTCGAGACGCTTCAGTCGGCGCAGGCAGGGCGTCGGCGAGAGGCCGACCCGCTGCGACAGGTCCTGGTTGGTGATGCGGCCATCCTCCTGAAGGACGGTCAGCATGCGGCGATCGACGCTATCGAGCATGGTCTGCTCCAGTTGGACGGATCATTGGCAGTAAGTTGCTGAAATGACTCCATAGGGAGTTGGTTGCGTCCAAGCAATCGCCGTGCTGCGGGATTATCTTGGATGCCAGAGCGAACCGAGCGCGTTTCCCGCCAGAGTTCAACCAGCGAGGCCACCATGAGCGACGACAGCTATCACAAGGATCGCATCGCCAACCGCAAGCTCCATCCCGAGACCCTGATGATGGGCTTCGGCTATTCGCCGGCGATGTCGGAAGGCTCGCTCAAGCCGCCGATCTTCCTGACCTCGACCTTCGTTTTCGCGAATGCCCAGCAGGGCAAGGACTTCTTCGACTTCACCTCCGGCCGTCGCCAGCCCAAGCCGGGCGAGAAGCCCGGCCTTGTCTATTCGCGCTTCAACCACCCCAATATGGAGATCCTCGAGGATCGGCTCGCGATCTGGGATGAGGCGGAAAAATGCGCCGTCTTCGCCAGCGGCATGGCGGCGATCGCCACGACCTGCTTCGCCTTCCTGCGGCCGGGCGACACCATCATCCATTCGCGCCCGCTCTATGGCGGCACCGAAACCCTGCTGAAGAACCAGATGGGCGCCTTCGGAGTCACGCCCTTCGGCTTCACCGACGGTCTCGACATCGCCCAGATGCGCGAGACCGCGAAGGCGGCTGCCGCCAAGGGCCGCGTCGGCATGATCCTGGTCGAGACGCCGGCGAACCCGACCAACGGGCTGGTCGACCTCGCCGCCTGCGCCCTGATCGCCGACGAACTGGAAAAATCGCAGGGCCATCGCCCGCCGGTCGTGGTCGACAACACCATGCTCGGGCCGAAATACCAGAAGCCGCTGAAGCAGGGCGCCGACCTCTCGCTGCTCTCGCTGACGAAATATGTCGGTGGCCATTCCGATCTCGTCGGCGGCTCAATCAGCGGCTCGAACGAACTGGTCAAGCAGGTCAAGAGCTGGCGCGGTTCGCTGGGGACGCAGCTCGATCCGAATTCGTGCTGGATGCTGATGCGCTCGCTCGAAACCCTCGACATCCGCATGAGCCGCGCCAATGAGAACGCCAAGCTCGTCGCCGAATACCTGTCGAGCCATCCCAAGGTGGCGAAGGTGCATTATCTCGGCGATCTCAGGGATGGCGACCCGCGCAAGGCCGTCTTCGACCGGCAATGCACGGCAGCCGGCTCGACCTTCGCCTTCGACGTCGTCGGTGGCGAGAAGGAGGCCTTCGCCCTGCTCGACAACCTCCAGATCATGAAGCTCGCGGTCTCGCTCGGCGGCACCGAGACGCTGGTCTCGCATCCTGCCGCGATGACGCATTCGGGTGTCGCCAGGGAGCTTCGCGAGGAGATCGGGCTGACCGACGCGCTGATCCGCATCTCGGTGGGCATCGAGAACATCGAGGATCTGATCTCGGATCTGGCGCAGGCGCTGGAGGCGGTGTGAGGCGGGCGGCGCTTTTCGCCGCTCTCACCTGCGCGGCGTCTTTCGCCGCCATGCCGGCCTTTGCATCCGAGTCGCAGGATAGCGTCGCGGAAACGATCTGCCGGCTGATCGAACGGGCGGCCGGCGACCATGACCTGCCGGTCGCCTTCTTCACCCGGCTGATCTGGCGCGAGAGCAGCTTCCGGCCCGACGTCACCAGCCGCGCCGGGGCGCAGGGCGTCGCGCAGTTCATGCCAGGCACGGCGACCGAGCGCGGCCTCGCCGACCCGTTCGATCCGGAAGCCGCGATCCCGGCCTCGGCCGCTTATCTCGCCGCGCTGAAGGCTCAGTTCGGCAATCTCGGCCTTGCCGCCGCCTATAATGCCGGGCCGGCGCGGCTTTCGCGCTGGCTCAACCAGGGCGGTGGCCTGCCGCTGGAGACGCAAGGCTATGTGCGCTTCATCACCGGCCGCAGCGTCGAAGAATGGCGCCCGGCGGCCGGCGAGGCGCCACCCGATGCTACGATCGACAAGACCGACTGCCTGCCGACCGTGGCGTCGATCCGCCGCTCGGCGCCGCCTTCACTGATCGAGGGCGTCTATGCGCCCTTTGGCGTCCAGCTCGCCGGCAATGTCTCGAAGGCCCGTGCGATCCGGTCCTATCAAACGCTCACCCAGCGCTTTTCCTCACTGCTGGCGGACCGGCCGACGCTGATCCTTGGCTCGCGCATTGCCGGGCGTGGCCGCGCGCCGTTCTATCGCGTCCGCCTGCCGATGCAGACCGCGCGCGAGGCGAGCGTATTCTGCGACCGGCTCAGGCGCGTTGGAGGGAACTGCGCTGTGCTACGGAACTAGCGCGACAAGGGCGGGACTGGGGCGGATCGCGTTCAGACGCCGATCCGTCCCCAGCCAGGCAGCTTCAGTGCGGGATGGCGCAGGTCCAGCCCTGCCACCAGCCCGAGCAGGTTGACCTCGACGCCCTCGACCCAGCCGATGGTGATGCCGGCCAGCCCGTAGAGCGAGGCTTGTACGCCGGTGCGGCTGGGAGTCAGTCCGGCGAAGATCCCGTCGTCGCGCCAGTCCTTGCCGATCGCAGTGGGCGGCAGCGCCTGCGCGAGTTCGGGCACCTCGGCCATCACATGCTGGACGAAGCTGTTCGAGTTCGGGCCGGGCCAGGCGCTGTAACTGCCATTGGTGGAATAGGCATAGCCTTTCACGGCCCCGCGAATGCGCGGGATCAGTCGCTGCGCCGCTTCGCCCCGAATCTCGACCACGAGTTCGGGCACATTGCCGTACCAGCGGCCATCCGCCTCGCGATGGTTGACACGCACCGGCGTGCCCCAGCCGACGACGTCGAAGCGGGTATAGGCGCTGGCGCCGGCCTCCTTCACCACCACCCAGGAATGATGCGCGAAGACGCCACGCCACCGCCCAACGCGGGCGGCGAAGACATGCACGGTCGCCTCCGGCTCGATGGAAGCGGCGGGGAGGAGCTTGGCGCTCGACCAGTCGGCCCGCTGCCAGTCATCTGCGTTGGCCTGCATTGACCACCACGCGGCATGGGTGGCCAAAGGCAGGACGAACAGCAGCAGGAAAAGCAGGGGAACAAGCCGGGCGGGGCGCATGGGCCATGATATGTGGCAGCCTTGTTGCATCGCAAGGTCGTTTGCCGGCCGTGCCGGATCACAACGGCTTGAGGCGCGTGGCCAAGCTGCTAGCTTCGGCGCCGTCGCCAAAGGGGGAATCGGACGGATCATGACCGCGAGGAGCTGGCTGAAGGGGATCGTATCGTGTGCGGCGCTGGGGCTTTCGCTTCTGGCTCCAGGCTCGGCCGGCGCGCAGAACAAGGAACTGCGCATCTACAACTGGTCGGATTATGTCGATCCCGACGTGCTGGACGCCTTCAAGAAGGAGACCGGGATCACCGTCGTCTACGACACCTTCGACCAGATGGAGACGGTCGAGACGAAGCTGCTTGCTGGCAAGACCGGCTACGACCTGATCGTCGTCACGGCCTCATTCCTGCCGCGCCATATCCCGTTGGGGCTCTACGCTCCGATCGACGCCGCGAAGGTTCCGAACCTCAAGAACGCCTGGCCCGAGATTCAGGGCCGCCTCGCCAAATATGATCCCGGCAACAAGTTCGCCGTGAACTACATGTGGGGCACGACCGGCATCGGCTACAACGTCGCCAAGATCAGGGAACGGCTCGGGTCAGACGCCGTCATCGATAGCTGGAAGATCCTGTTCGAGCCCGACCAGTTAAAGAAGCTCTCCAATTGCGGCGTGCATGTGCTGGACGCGGTCGAGGAGATGTTCCCGGCCGCCCTGCGCTATCTCGGGCTGAACCCGGATTCCAAGGTCGAGGCCGATCTCAACAAGGCCGGCGACCTGCTGCGCAAGATCAGGCCGCATATCCAGAAATTCCATTCGTCGGAATATATCAACGCACTCGCCAATGGCGATATCTGCCTCGCGGTCGGCTATTCCGGCGACGTGCTGCAAGCCAGGAAGCGGGCCGAGGAGGCGAAGAACAAGGTCGAGATCGCCTATGCAATCCCCAAGGAGGGGGCGCTGATGTGGTTCGATTCCTTCGTCATCCCGAAGGACGCCGGCAACCCGGAAGCGGCGCTGACATTCATCGATTTCGTCAACCGCCCAGCGATGGCGGCGAAGAATTCTGACTTCATCCAGTACGCCAACGGCAATCTCGCCTCGCAGCCGCTGCTTTCGCCTGCGGTGCGCGGCAACCCCGGCATCTACCCGCCCGAGGCCGTGATGGGCCGGCTCTACACGATCACGCCCTACGACCAGAAGTCGCAGCGGCTGGTCAACCGGCTGTGGACGCGGGTGAAGACCGGCAAGTGACCGGAGCAAAACCGACCAGAGCAGGAGAGGGCGCGGCCGCGATGCGCAGATCCTCGCCCGGCAGCCTGCGCCGGGCCTTCCAGCCCTGGAACGACCCGACCGCGAAGCCGCTGGTCGAGTTTCGCGGCGTCACCAAGCGCTTCGGCAGCGTCACGGCGGTGTCCGAGGTGTCGCTGTCGCTTTATCCGCGCGAATTCTTCGCGTTGCTCGGCCCATCCGGCTGCGGCAAGACCACGCTGATGCGCATGCTGGCCGGATTCGAGCAACCCGATGCCGGCGAGATCCTGCTCGATGGCGTCGACATCACGGCCGTGCCGCCGCATCTGCGGCCGGTCAACATGATGTTCCAGTCCTATGCGCTGTTTCCGCATCTCAGCGTGGCCGACAACATCGCCTATGGGCTGAAGCGCGAGGGACTTCCGCGTGCCGAGATCGCGCAGCGTGTCGCGGAGATGCTGGCGCTGGTGAAGCTCGACGGTCTCGGCAGACGCCGGCCAGACCAGCTTTCGGGCGGCCAGCGCCAGCGCGTCGCGCTCGCCCGCGCGCTCGCCAAGCGGCCGAAGCTGCTGCTGCTCGACGAGCCGATGGCAGCGCTCGACCGCAAGCTGCGCGAGGCGACGCAGTTCGAGCTGATGGATCTGCAGAGCGAGCTCGGCACCACCTTCATGGTCGTCACCCATGACCAGGACGAGGCCATGACGATGGCCGACCGCATGGCGGTGATGGACCATGGCCGGCTCGTCCAGATCGGCCCGCCCGATGTGATCTACGAGGCGCCGGTCAACCGCTACGTCGCCGAGTTCGTCGGCGACATCAATGTGCTGAAGGGCAGGGTCGTCGCGGTCGAGGGCGATCTGGTCAGGGTCGAGACCGGGATCGCCGGCACGGTCGAGTTCGACGAGGAAGTACCGGCGCTCTCGATCGGCGCCGCCGTCCTTATTGGCCTCCGGCCGGAGAAGATCGACCTCAGCCATGACGAGCCGGCGCAGTCCTTCAATAAGGTGCCGGGCGAAATCTGGGACATCGGCTATCTCGGCGACGTCACCATGGTCCAGGTCATGGTCGGCGGCGAGGGTGGCCGGCTGATGAAGGTGGCGCTGACCAACCGCACGCGCCGGGCGGCGCGGCCCTTCGCCTGGGAGGACAAGGTTTGGCTCTCCTGGGACGTCGAGGCCGGGCTGGTGCTGCCGCCATGAGCGCGCCAGCTGCCCTTGCGGCGCGGTGGAGCCGCCTCGTCGTGGCGGTGCCCTATCTCTGGCTGCTGCTGTTCTTCCTCGCTCCCTTCGCGATCGTGCTGCGCATGGCGCTGTCGGACGCCGACACCGCGCTACCGCCCTATGCGCCGCATTTTGAGGGTTTCGCGACGCTTCGGGAGTTCATCGGCAAGCTCGATCTCGAGAATTTCCGCCTGCTCGCCGACGATGCGCTCTACCGCGACAGCTATCTCCAGTCCCTGCGCCTGGCGGGGCTGACGACGCTGATCTCGCTCGCGATCGGTTACCCGCTCGCCTATGCGATGGCTGCGGCCCCCCGGCATTGGCGGCCGGTCCTGCTCGTGCTCGTGGTTTTGCCGTTTTGGACCTCGTTCCTGATCAGGGTCTACGCCTGGATCGGCATCCTGCGCCCCGAAGGCCTGCTCGACATGGTGCTCGGCGGGCTCGGCCTCACCAGCGAGCCGCTGCGGCTCCTGAACACCGAAGCCGCCGTGCTGATCGGCATGGTCTATTCCTACCTGCCCTTCATGGTGCTGCCGCTTTACGCGACGCTGGAAAAGCTCGATCGCAGCCTGCTGGAAGCAGCCGCCGATCTCGGCGCGACGCCGGCGACCGCCTTTCTGACCGTGACGCTGCCGCTGTCTCTGCCGGGCATTCTGGCTGGCGCGGCACTCGTCTTCATCCCTTCGGTCGGCGAGTTCGTGATCCCCGATCTGCTGGGCGGTCCAGATACGGTGATGATCGGCAAGGTGCTCTGGAACGAGTTTTTCTCGAACCGCGACTGGCCGCTGGCTTCGACTGTCGCGATCGTGCTGCTGATCGTGCTCGTGCTGCCGCTCGCTTTGCTTCAGCGTGCGAGGCTGGCGCGAGGAGGCGGCCCGTGAAGCGGCTCGGCCCCGGCCTGATCCTCGCCCTCGTCGTCGGGTTTGCCTTCCTCTATCTGCCGATCCTGGCGCTCGTCGCCTATTCCTTCAATGCCTCGCGGCTGGTCACGGTCTGGGGCGGGTTCTCGACGCATTGGTATGGCGCCCTGCTGTCGAACCAGCCCTTGCTCGACGCCGCATGGCTGAGCATCAGGCTGGCCTTCGTCTCCGCGACGCTGGCGACGCTGCTCGGCACGCTGGCGGCGCTGGCGCTGGCGCGGCATGGCCCCTTCCGGGGCCGGGTGATGTTCTCCGGGATGGTGCTGGCGCCGCTGGTCATGCCCGAGGTCATCACCGGCCTGTCGCTGCTGCTGCTCTTCGTGGCTGTTGATGTCGAGCGCGGCTTCTGGACGGTGACGATCGCCCACGCGACCTTCAGCCTGGGCTTCGCCTGCATCGTGGTGCAGGCGCGGCTCGCCGGCTTCGACCGCTCGTTGGAGGAAGCTGCTCGCGATCTCGGTGCGACGCCGCTGGTGACGTTCTGGACCGTGACGCTCCCCCTGATCTGGCCGGCGGTCGCGGCCGCCTGGATGTTGGCCTTCACGCTTTCGCTGGACGATCTCGTCATTGCGAGCTTCACCACCGGGCCGGGCGCGACCACCCTGCCGATGCGGCTCTATTCGGCGATCAGGCTCGGCGTCTCGCCGGAGATCAACGCCGCCTGCACGCTGATGATCGGCGCCGTCGCGCTGGCCGTGATCGCCGCCTCGCTGCTGCTGAAGCGCGGTCAGGCTGTGGGCGGCTAAACGGCGGGTGAACGCCGGCCTCAACGGCCGTTCAGACGCGGCATGCGATGGTCCATGTCAGGCAAGGGGATGTCCCCGGGCCACCAGACAGGACGAGGACCATGTTCCGCAAGTTCGCCGCGACCAGCCTAGCCAGCCTTGCCATCGGTGCCGCGGCCCTGGCCGCAGCCAGCGTCATGACGGTCGGCCCCGCCGAAGCCTTCGGCCAGCGCTATGAGCTGGGTCGCGATACGCCGGCCTATGGCTGGCGTTCACCGCCGCCGGCCTTCCACGGCTATTGGGGCCGCCGCCGCTGGCAGCACTCCCATGACGGCCATGGCTTCCGGTCGCCCCCGCCGCGCTACGGTTACGGCTACGGCTGGAGGTGAGACGGCGACAGCGGCAGGCTGGGTACACTCAGCCTGCCGCTCCGCGAGATCAGTCTTCGCTATGAAGGCAGAAGGCGACGATTTCCGCGGCCCGCTCGGCAGAGATGCCGTTGGCCTGATCCAGCGCTAGCGGGTGGCTGTCGGGTTCGAGTTCCACCCAAGGTCTCATTCCGTGATTCCGCAAGTGGATCATGGACTTGAGCCCTGCGGTGGCCGGATAGAGCGGCAGGTCATCGACGATCCACGCAAAGAATGGGCCGATATGGTTACGCTCCACCCATTCGTAGGACCGTTCATAGGCTGCATAGCTGGCCTCGCTGAGTGCAACCCACATCAGCCAGGCGAAACACTCATCAAGCCCAACAACCGGAATCTCCAGCCGAGCCAGCACATAGAACTCGCGATCGTCGATAATGCACTGATCGCTGCTCAGTAGCGTGCGTGTCGCCCGCTCCGCTTCGGTGATGTCGAAATAGCGTGCAGGTGCGTGTGGGCCGAAGGCAGGCATGCCCTCATGCCACTGACCGCAGCTTGCGCATTTGAAGCGGAACATTTGCGACCCGAACGCTCTATCGTAGGCTGCATCTGCACGTCATGCAGTTTCACTCCGCGGCCGTGCGCTGGACGTATCCCAGCCGGCCGTTGAGGTCCTCGAGGAGCTTCTCGGCCGCATCGGCAATGACCGTTCCCGGCGGGAAGATCGCACTGGCGCCGGCCTCGTAGAGCGCATCGAAATCCTGCGGCGGGATGACGCCGCCGACGACGATCATGATGTCGGGCCGGCCAGCCTTGGCGAGTGCCGCCTTGAGTTCTGGCACCAGCGTCAGATGGCCCGCCGCGAGCGACGAGACGCCGACGATGTGGACGTCGTTTTCGACGCCCTGGCGCGCCGCCTCGTCGGGCGTGGCAAAGAGCGGCCCGATATCGACGTCGAAGCCGAGATCGGCGAAGGCCGAGGCGATCACCTTCTGCCCGCGATCATGCCCGTCCTGCCCCATCTTCGCGACGAGGATGCGCGGGCGGCGGCCATCGGCCTCTTCAAAAGCCTGCGTCATCATCTGCACGCGCATGACGGCTGGGTTCATCGTGCCGACCTCCCGCTTGTAGACCCCCGAGATCGACTTGATCTCGGCCCGGTGGCGCCCGAAGACCTGCTCCATCGCCATGGAAATCTCGCCGACCGTTGCCTTGGCGCGCGCCGCCTTGACCGCAAGGTCGAGCAGGTTCGCATCGCCCTTCGCGCCATTGGTCAGCGCGGTGAGCGCGGACTGGACATCGGCCTCGTTGCGCTCCGCCTTGAGACGCCGGAGCTTTTCGAGCTGCTGGGTCCGGACCGAGGCGTTGTCGACCTTGAGCACGTCGATCGAGGCCTCATTGTCGGGCTTGAACATGTTGACGCCGATGATGGCCTGCTGGCCGCCATCGATGCGGGCCTGCGTCTTGGCGGCGGCCTCCTCGATGCGCAGCTTGGGGATGCCGGCCTCGATCGCCTTGGCCATGCCGCCGAGCGCCTCCACCTCCTGGATATGCGCCCAGGCCTTCTTGGCGAGTTCGGCGGTCAGCCGCTCGACATAGTAGGAGCCGCCCCACGGATCGATGATCCGGCTGGTGCCGCTCTCCTGCTGCAGCAGGATCTGGGTGTTGCGGGCGATGCGGGCGGAAAAGTCGGTCGGCAAAGCCAGCGCCTCGTCCAGTGCGTTGGTATGCAGCGACTGGGTGTGCCCCTGGGTCGCCGCCATCGCCTCGATCATCGTGCGCGGCACGTTGTTGAAGACGTCCTGCGCCGTCAGCGACCAGCCGCTGGTCTGGCAATGCGTGCGCAGCGGCAGTGACTTTTCGCTGGTCGCGCCGAAATCCTTGACCAGCTTGGCCCAGATCAGCCGGCCGGCGCGCAGCTTCGCCACCTCCATGAAGAAGTTCATGCCGATCGCCCAGAAGAAGGACAGGCGCGGCGCGAAGGCATCGACGCCCAGCCCCGCCCGCTGGCCGGCGCGGATGTATTCGACGCCGTCGGCCAGCGTGTAGCCGAGCTCGAGGTCCTGCGTCGCGCCCGCCTCCTGCATGTGGTAGCCGGAGATCGAGATCGAGTTGAACTTCGGCATGTTCGCCGAGGTGTAGGAGAAGATGTCGCCGATGATCCGCATCGAGGGCGAGGGCGGGTAGATATAGGTGTTGCGGACCATGAACTCTTTGAGGATGTCGTTCTGGATCGTCCCCGAGAGCTTGGCCGCGGGCACGCCCTGTTCTTCCGCCGCGACGATGTAGAGCGCCAGCACTGGCAAAACCGCGCCGTTCATCGTCATCGACACGCTCATCTGGTCGAGCGGGATGCCGGAGAACAGCGTGCGCATGTCGTAGATCGAGTCGATCGCGACGCCGGCCATGCCGACATCGCCGCCGACGCGCGGATGGTCGCTGTCATAGCCGCGATGGGTCGCGAGATCGAAGGCGACCGAAAGACCCTTCTGCCCGGCGGCGAGGTTGCGCCGGTAGAAGGCGTTGGAATCCTCGGCTGTCGAGAAGCCGGCATATTGCCGGATCGTCCAGGGCTGATTGACATACATCGTCGGGTAGGGACCGCGCAGATAGGGCGCGATGCCAGGCAGCGTATCGACGAAGGGCAGGCCGGCACGGTCTTCTGCCGTGTAGAGCGGCTTCACCGGGATGCCTTCAGGCGTCAGCCAGTCCTCGCCAGCCGGCAGCGTTGCCGGGTGGGGCGCGGGGCCATCGCTGAAAGCCAGCGTCGTGAAATCCGGGATCGCGGTCATAGCCGTGCCTCCAGTTTCGCCAGGGCGGCGCGTCGTTTGGCCAGCGCCGCCTCGAGCTTGCGGCGACGGTCCGATTTCTCCGAACCCTTGCCGTCGCCACCGAAATCGAGCCCGCCAAGATCGCCCTCGAACAAGATGGCGAGCAGCAGAGCGACGAGGATCACCGGGATCCAGAGCGTGTACCGTCCGAGCCACCAGACCAGTGCCGCGATCGCGACGCTCGCCATGATGACAGCGACGGGATGATACATGAAATAATGCAGCTTCGCCGCCGTCAGGGTCAAAAGCAGCGCGATGACGACCACGGCAACCGCTGAATCGATCAGCGCTTTGCGCCAGAGGCGGCCATCCATGTGTTCGAGCAGCCCGATCTCGCGCCGCAACCGCTCGGCGCGCCGCGCCCGGAGCGGGTGGGACGCGCGCGTCTTGCCGGGAGCAGCGCTCACGCCTTGCCCCACCAATGGTGGAAATGATGCACCGGCCCGTGGCCATGACCGACCGGGACCTCGTCGGCAGCAGCGATGGCGGCGGTAATATAGGTCTTGGCGTGGCCGACAGCCTCCGGCAGGGCCAGCCCCTTCGCCAGCCCGGAGGCTATAGCCGAGGACAGCGTGCAGCCTGTGCCATGGGTGTTGCGCGTCGCGATGCGCGGCGCATCGAAGCGCTGGCGGCTGCCGCCGGCGAGCAGGAGCAGGTCGCTGCTGGTCTCGCCGCCGCCATGGCCGCCCTTGATCAGGACGTTGGCGGCGCCGAGCGCGGCAAGCTTGTCCGCCTGCTTCTCGATGGTGGCCTCGGTTTCGGCGACGCTGCTACCGAGCAGGGCGGCCGCTTCCGGCAGGTTCGGGGTGATCAGGGTCGCGAGCGGGAAGATATGGCGTCGGATCGCATCGACCGCGTCGTTTTCAAGCAGGCGTGCGCCGGATGCTGCGATCATGACGGGATCGAGAACGATATTGCGCGCACCATGCCGCTTCAGCCCGGCGGCGACGGTCTCGATCAGTTCCGCCGTGGCCAGCATGCCGATCTTAACGGCGGCGACGTCGAGATCCTCGAACACCGCATCGATCTGCCTGGCGACGAAATCGGCCGGCACGGCATGGATCGCGCTGACGCCCTTCGTGTTCTGCGCCGTCAGCGCCACGATAACGCTGGCGCCATAGACCTGATGCGCCGCGAAGGTCTTGAGATCGGCCTGGATGCCGGCGCCGCCGCTGGAATCCGAGCCGGCGATGGTCAGGGCGATAGTGGTCACGATGTTTCTGTCTCCCTCAGGCGGCCGCGACATCATGCGCATGTGTCAGCGCCTCGATGACATCGCCGCCAGCATAGATGAACCGGGAAACACCAGCCTTGTTCAACTCCGCTTCCAGTTCTCCCGGCCGCCCGGCGAGACAGACCGTAGCACCGGCCGCCGTCAGCGCCTGAGCCGCAGCCGCGCCCTCGTCCGCGTAGGCAGCATCAGAACCGCAGAGGCAGGCGAGCCGTGCGCCCGATGCCGTGAAGGCCGCAGCCAGTGCCGCGATGTCGGTTACGCCGTCCTTCGCAAAACCGTCGCCGCTTGGCGCCGAAAGCCCGCCGGCCTCGAACAGGTTGCGCGCGAAGCCGGCCCGCGCCGCGAAATCCGCAATCGGCCCGAGTGTCGCCAGAAAGACCACGGGGCGGTCGGTTGCCGCGTCTGCGGTGTCGCGCAGAGCCTCGAACGGCTCGGCCAGTCTCTGTGATGGCAGCGGCTCGGCTCGTAGGCCGTCCTCCGGAGCGCTCAAGGCGACGTCGCGTGTCGCGCCCTTGGCCAATTGGTCGATGAGATCGCCCTGATCCTGATCGGAGGCCTTGGCGAGCGGGAGTTTCGGCTTGGCACGGACAGCCGGCGCGACGTCGAGCACCGAGACGGCCGCCTCCCTGAGATTGGGAAACTCGCTCGTGCCGGTGATCGGCTCGCGGCGCGTGGCGATGGCTTTGGCGCGCGTCTCTCGCTGTCTGGCAAGGTCGGCTTGCAGCGTGCCGGCGGCCAGCGCTGCGACGATGCCTGGGAGATCGTTGCCCGCCTGGCGTTCCAGCTTCTGCAATTCGGTCCATGCTTGTTCGCACAGCGCCTGCGTCAGCGCCTCAAAGCCGCCGGCTCCGGCAGCCGGATCGGTGACGCGCCAGAGGCTGGCCTCCTCCAGCAGCACGAGCTGGGTGTTGCGGGCGATGCGCCGCGCGAAGATGTCGGGCAGGCCCAGCGCCGCCGTGAAAGGCTGCACGGTCAGGCAATCCGCGCCGCCGACGCCGGCCGCGAAGGTCGCGATCGTGCCGCGCAGCAGATTAACCCAAGGGTCGCGCCTTGTCAGCGAGCGCCAGGCCGTCTCGGCATGCAGGACCATCGGCTTCGGCGTCAGGCCGCAGGCCTCCTGCACGCGCGTCCAAAGCAGCCGCGCAGCCCGGAACTTCGCGATGGTCAGGAACTCGTCGGTATCGGCGACGAGGACGAAGGAGATCGCGTCGCGCGCCTCCTCGAGCGAGAAGCCCTCGGATTCCAGAGCGCGCAGATAGGCGATTGCAGCGGCCAGCATCGCGCCGAGTTCCTGCGCCTCGCTGGCGCCCGCCTCGTGCCAGGGCCGGGCATCGGCAGTGATGAACGAACCTGCGAAGCCGCGCGCTTTCAACGGGCGGATGGTCGCTGCCAGCCTGCGGCCGATCTCCGGCCATGACGCCGGAAAGCTGCCGGTGGTGGCGAGCTGCCCGATCGGGTCGAGCCCGAAGTCGATCGCGGTCGTGTCGGGCGCGATGGCGCGCCTCTCGACGAGCGCAGCCAGCATCAGCGCGTTGACGCGACCCTGCGGAGCAGGATCGAGCCGCAGCCGGATCAGGTCGAGCATGACGCCGTCGAGGCTGGCATCGAGCGCGGTGACATCATCCGCGACGAGGCCGTAGCCTCGCGCTGCGCGCGCGCCGGCAAAGGCGAGCGTCAGGGAATCTGCGCCGCCTTCGAGATCGGCGAGTGCGAGCTTTTGCGCCTCCGCCGGCTCGGGATGGTCGAGGCGGGCGGCGACATGCCAGCGGCCGGCCTCTCCGCGCAGCGGCCGGAGCGTCGGCGAGGCGGCGCCATAGAGCGGCTCGATGCGGATGCCGTCGGCTGTCTTGCCCACCAGCCGTTTCTCGAAATCGGCACCCTTGAGGACCTTGTCGACCGCCGCCCGCCACGCCTCCTGCGAGGGCGCCGGGAAGGCGTCCATGAAGGGCTGGTCGGATGCTGGGGCCGAGTTCATGCGGGGCCGATCCTCGTCTGTCGCAGCTCATCTGCAGTCGCGAGGCGGTGATTGCCACGGGCAGCGACGCATCGCCATTCCTACTTCGTCGCAACGGGGCTGCGCAAATTTGCGCCGACAGGAGAGGGCGCTGATACAACAACGCCGCCTTGCGGCGGCGTTGGGAATGTCTCAATCGCGGGCCAGCGTCAGACGAACTGGCCAAGTCCCGGAATGGCGCCGACGATAGCGCCCATCGCATCCTCGCCCGCCTTCTCGCGGCCGACCGCGAACATCTCCTTCGAGACCGACTGAATCTGGCCCATCGACAGGCCCGCGCCCATCAACTGGCCGCCGAGCGCCATCACGCCGCCGCTGCCGCCCATCATGCCGCCGACCATGCCCATCAGCCCACCCTTGGCGCCGCCTTCGGCATTAGCGAGGTCCTGCGCGCCGGGCAGGGCGGCCATCAGCTCGTTGATCTCGGTCGGGGGGCCTTCCTTCTGCAGGAAGGCGAGGATGATGCCGATCGCCTTGCGGGCGAGCTCTTCGTTGAGGCCCGAGGCCGCGATCACGCGGGAAATCAGTTCATCCATGGTCTTGATCCTGTCGGTTGCGGCGGTTGGCGCGAGATAGTTCACATATCAACGATTGGATCAAGCCAGCAATCCACGTCCCGAGCGGGCTTCCGCCCGCGGGCGCGTTTCGCTACACCCTTGCCCTGACGTTTCGATAACACAACAGGCAGGTCCATGGCGGAAGACGGCGCGATTCTGATCGGCAAAAGCTGGAAGGCGGAAAACCTGCTTCTCAAGCTGGCCAACCGCCACGGCCTCGTGACGGGCGCGACGGGCACCGGCAAGACGGTCACCCTGCAGGTGATGGCCGAAGGCTTCGCGAAGGCCGGCGTGCCGGTCTTCGCCGCCGACATCAAGGGCGACCTCTCGGGCATCGCAGCACCGGGCGATTCCAAGCCCCCCTTCGTCAAGCGGGCAGAGGAGATCGGCCTCAAATACGAGCCCGACCAGTTCACCACAGTGTTCTGGGACGTCTTCGGCGAACAGGGCCACCCCGTCCGCGCCACGATCTCCGAGATGGGGCCGCTACTGCTGGCGCGCCTGCTCGATCTCAATGAGACGCAAGAAGGCGTGCTCAACATCGCCTTCCGCATCGCCGACGAGCAGAAGCTGCTGCTGCTCGACCTCAAGGACCTGCGCGCGATCCTCGCCTTCATCGCCGAGAACGCCAAGGACCTGACCACCAAATACGGCAACGTCACCTCCCAGACCGTCGGCACGATCCAGCGCGCCTTGCTGGTGCTGGAGAACCAGAAGGGCGACATGTTCTTCGGCGAGCCGGCGCTCGACATCGCCGATCTGATGAAGCTCGATCGCTATGGCCGCGGCATCGTCAACATCATGGCGGCCGACAAGCTGATGGCCAATCCGCGGCTCTATGCGACCTTCCTGCTCTGGCTGCTTTCGGAGCTGTTCGAGCAGCTTCCGGAGGTCGGCGACCTCGACAAGCCCAAGCTCGTCTTCTTCTTCGACGAGGCGCATCTGCTCTTCAACGGCGCGCCCAAGGCGCTGCTGACGGCCGTCGAGCAGGTCGTGCGGCTGATCCGCTCGAAGGGCGTCGGCGTCTATTTCGTCACGCAGAACCCGCTCGATATTCCCGATACCGTGCTGGCCCAGCTCGGCAACCGCGTCCAGCACGCGTTGCGCGCCTTTACGCCGCGCGATCAGAAGGCGGTCAAGGCGGCCGCCGAAACCTTCCGCCAGAACCCCAAGATCGACACGGCCGAGGCGATCACGCAGCTCGCTGTCGGTGAGGCGCTGACATCGACGCTTGAGGGCAAGGGCACGCCGACCATCGTCGAGCGCACGCTGATCGCGCCGCCGATGGCGCAGGTCGGCCCCTGCTCGGTCCAGATCCGCCAGCAGGCGCTGGCCGAATCCGGCTTCAAGGGCAAGTACGACACGATGGTCGACCGCGAGTCGGCCTATGAAGAGCTGATGAAGCGCAAGAACCTGACACCGGATGGCGAGCCGATCGAGGCTTCGACGACGGGCGGCGGCGGCATCCTCGACACCATCGGTGGCTGGCTCGGCGGCAACGCCAATGCGCAGAGGCCCAAGACCGGCCCCGGCAGCCGCGGCGGCGCCCTGCCGCAGAGCATGACGGAGAAGATCATCACCTCGGCGGCACGCTCGGCCGCGACCTCGATCGGCCGGCAGGTCGGAACCGCGATCCTGCGCGGCGTGCTGGGCTCGATGATGGGCGGGCGGCGCTGAGGAGGGCGTCATGCTCGGGCTCGACCCGAGCATCTCCGGGGAGAGATTCTCGGGTCTGCGCCCTTGGGCCGATCAAAGATCGGACCCGAGGGCTTCGCCCGAGAATGACGCACGCCGCATTTTCGCCATGCGGACAGCGAGGCTGACGCCGCCGCCAAGCCTTGTCATGATGGCGCCACCTGAACCGGCTCCCATTTGCCCGAGCCCAGCCTAGCCGAGTGCCATGTCCAAGCTTCCCGCGATCCTTTCCCGCCTCGATGCCGACCTCGACGCCGCGCTGGCGCGTCTGTCGTCCTGGCTCGAAATTCCCTCGATCTCGACCGATTCGGCTTACTCCGCCGATAGCCGCCGCGCGGCGGAATGGCTGCGCGCCGATCTCGAATCGCTCGGCTTCACGGCCGGCTTGCGCGAGACGCCTGGGCATCCGATCGTGCTCGCCCATCGCCCCAAGCCGGGCGCGCCGCATGTGCTGTTCTATGGCCATTACGACGTCCAGCCGGTCGATCCGCTCAATCTCTGGGACAGCGAGCCGTTCAAGCCGGTGGTCAAGGAGATCGAGCCCGGCCGCAAGGTCATCCTCGGGCGCGGTGCCTGCGACGACAAGGGCCAGGTCATGACCTTCGTCGAGGCGATGCGGGCGACGATCGCCGAGACCGGCGACCTGCCGATCGGCGTCACCATTCTCGTCGAGGGCGAGGAGGAATCGGGCTCGGTCAACCTGCCGGCCTTCGTCCGCGAGAACGCCGAGGAGCTGAAGGCCGATTTCGCCCTGGTCTGCGACACCGGCATGTGGGACCGCCAGACGCCGGCCATCACCGCCTCGCTGCGCGGCATGGTCTATCAGGAGGTGACGGTCACCTGCGCCGACCGCGATCTGCATTCGGGCCTGTTCGGCGGCGCTGCCGCCAACCCGGTCCATGTTCTCGCAAAGATCGTGGCGGCGCTGCATGACGAGGACGGCAGGATCACGCTGCCCGGCTTCTATGAGGGTGTCGAGGAACCGACCAACCAGCAGAAGGCGGATTGGGCCGATCTCAACCTCACCGAGGACGAGTTCCTCGGGCAGATTGGCCTGAAGCATTCCGTGGGTGAAAAGGGCCGCATGCTGATCGAGCAGATCCAGTCGCGCCCGACCTGTGACGTCAACGGCATCTGGGGCGGCTATACCGGTGAGGGCACCAAGACGGTGATTGCCGGCAAGGCCTCCGCCAAGATTTCGTTCCGCCTCGTCGGCCAGCAGGATCCCGACAAGGTGGCCGCCGCCTTCCAGGCCTTCGTGCGCGAGCGGCTTCCGGCCGATGTCACGGCCGAATTCATCGCGCATGGTGCCTCGCCCGCCATCGCGGTGCCGGTCGATTCACCGGCCTTGCGCAAGGCGCAGGTCGCGCTGACCGAGGAATGGGGCCGCAAGGCCGTGACCATCGGATCGGGCGGCTCGGTGCCGGTCGTCGGCGACTTCAAGCGTCTGCTCGGCATGGACACGCTGCTCGTCGGCTTCGGCCTCGATGACGACCGGGTCCATTCGCCCAATGAGAAATACGACCTCTCCTCGTTCCACAAGGGCCAGCGCTCCTGGGCGCGCATCTTGCAGGCTCTGGGAACGGAAAAGGCCTGAGCAATGAAATCCATCTGCGTCTTCTGCGGGTCCAATCCCGGTAACGATCCCATTTATGCCGATGCTGCACGCGCCATGGGTGCCGAGATCGCCCGGCGCGGCTTGGTGCTGGTCTATGGCGGCGGCGCGGTCGGGCTGATGGGCATCGTCGCCGATGCCGCGCTCGCGGCCGGCGGCGAGGTCCACGGCATCATCCCCCGCGCGCTGCGCGAAAAGGAGGTCGGCCATTACGGGCTGACGCGGCTCGAGGTCGTCGAGACCATGCATATCCGCAAGGCTCGGATGGCGGAGCTCTCCGACGGCTTCATCGCCATGCCCGGCGGCATCGGCACCTTCGAGGAACTGTTCGAGATCTGGACCTGGGGCCAGCTCGGCATCCACGACAAGCCGCTGGCCTTCCTGAATGTCGCGGGCTTCTACGACCCGCTGGCCATCTTCCTCGACAACACGGTCGAGGCCGGCTTCCTCAAGCAGACCCACCGCGCCATGGCGATCACCGACACCCAGCCCGCGACGCTGCTCGACCGGATGGAACAGTATGTGCCGGCGGCGACGTATAAATGGGTCGAAAAGGAGGAGGTCTGACGGGGTTATGGGGCCGCGCATCGTGACTTGTCCGGAAGCGGGCAAGCCCCTATCTAAGTCTCGAAAGCGCCGACCGATTTGCAAGACAGGCTGAATCGGCGCATGATTCTTGCTTCGCTGTGAGGTACCGTGATGGTCATCATGGGTTTCAAGATCGAGCATCGTGTCGTCGGGACGCAGCACGTCTTCACGTCCCCCGACCTGCCGGGTCTGTTTGTCGCTCATCGCGACCGTGATCAGGCGGAAGCCGACGTGCCTGCGGCGATCGACATGTTGCGCGCCATGGAACAGCGGCTCGCTGAAAAGCGTCGTGTGAAGGAGCGGATTGCGATCGGTGCCTGATGGCATTCTATCGCGAGGCTGACGTTCTGCGATTCCTCGAAGAGACCGGCTGCCGTTTCGAAGGCGACCGCTACCCGCATGGCATGGGCTGGATCACGCGTGACGAGATGCCGTTCACGCTGCCCGACGCGGAAGACGGCTGGCTTGATGCCGACGTCATCGACCTCATTCTCGCGGACCGGTGGATCTGGACAGGCGCATCGCGAATGCAGCGGCATCCGGCCCCGAGCAAGGAAATAGGAAATTAGTCCTAATTATATACGTGACAAAGCAATTTCGATGCCCCATGATTCTCAGCGACAGGCCGGCACTGAAATTGAGGTTACGGAGGCTATGATTGCCGCCGGCGCGGACGTTTTACTGGCGTCGGGGCAGGTTCGGCACTCGATGGGTCGTTGGGAAGCGCTTTCACTTGTCGAAGACATTCTGAGGGGATCGACATGTCGCTTAGCGAGTGCATGTGCTCCAGAACGTCACCCAGAAGGCGAGACAGTTCGCTGAACCGCGCTGCCGACCGTTCGAGGTGCTGAATAGTCAGCGCCGAGTCTGCCGCGATTGCGGGGTGTTTATCGCCCTGTAGGTGGATGAACTGTTTGTAAGTGGGGGAGCCTTCGCGCACGTCAAAAGTTGGCTCGCCATGGACGATTGAGTTTCTAAAGGCGCTGAACTGGTGAGATTTTTTGGTGGCGGCTCGAAGAAACTCTTTCTCGTCTTCGGTGAGGTGACAAACGGCTACCGCTTGGGAGAGCATGTCGGCTCGGGCGGTGAAATTGCGGGCTGAGTAAAAAATAGCGCGGGCCATGTCCTGCTTCATGCCGGTGATGAAAAAGAACCACAGGAACATCCGCTCCTCTATTGCGGCCCATTTTGATAGGGCTATGCCGTAGGCGAGGTGGAAGCGATTGCTGGCCTCGCCGTATTCGACCAGGTTGAATTTCGTGAAGCCAAGGAAGGCGGGCATGGTGGTCCTCAAATCCGAAGACGAGAAGCGCCGCGACGAGGTGCTAAAGCGGATGCTGGCGACGCCGCCGAAGCCGCATGACGACAAAGCCAACAAGCCGACAAAGGCTCAAACCCGCATTCCACAGGTTAAGCCGAAGGATCGCGCCTAACGACAGGCGGGAGGGGTGGCGGTGTCACGTGACTGAATGCGTATTCAGTCTTGCACTCAGCACACCGGTGAACCCGGCGTCGCATTTCGAGCCTTTGCGTGGCTTGGAGGAAGGACCGCTTGTGGTCATGGAAGCATTTTGCACACAACAAATGAAATGGTTCGGACGAGTTGGCGTCTGGCTTCAACGCATAGGCAACCACCCCGTCCCCAACATTCATCAGAGTGTAGCGCTGCTTCTGAGTGTTCCATTCTTCAAGGTCAGCAACTTGTTTTTCAAAGTTGCGTATCTGCTCCAGCAGCGCAAATTGGTCAGATTGGGCCGAAAGTGCGCTCTGCTGGGCGGAAAGGATTACAGCTTGCAGTTCGATGACCTTCGCTTGGATCATCTGTCCGTCGCGCAGCGTTATCATCGCCTTCGTGATATCGCCCGCAAGTCGCAGTGACGCCATAGCCGCTGAGAACGCGCTCATATCAGCCATCGGGGTTCCTCCCTTTGCGCCAGCGAGCGAATCGCTTCGCTTTCTGCTTAAGCGTAAGCGGCTTTACCAATCCGCCGATAGGTGAGGCGCTTGCCGTCGATGCCCTTCAAGGCGTTGTCGCGGCGCATAACGTCGTTGACGCCAAGCTTGGTGCGGTTGTTGTAGCGGAAATCGAATTCCGCGAGGTAGCGGTGCAGGTGCTTCTCAGCGCAGTGCTGGTAGATGCCCTTCATGCCGCGCTTGAAGATCGAGAACACGCCTTCGATGGTGTTGGTGTGGACATCGCCGCGAGCGTATTCCTTGGCGCTGTGGCGCACCGTCTCATGGCGGGCGAACTCTTCGCCGGTCTTTGTGTAGAGGCGGCTTTCGTCGGTGTGTAGGCGGCTCTCGCGGCTGATGTTGGTCACGACGATCTCGCGGACGCTCTCAGCGTTGGCGCGATCGACATGGAAGGAACGGACGCGACCGCCACGCTCGACCAGCGCGACGACCGCGCGCTTACCAGACGGGCCGCTCTTGCCTGACTTGGTGAAGGGCTCGCCTCGGGTGTTGAGCTTGGGCTGATATTCGGTTTTGCCGAAGTAGGTTTCATCGGCCTCAACGATCTGGCCTTCGCCGCCCATGGGACCACCAACGTCATCGCGCATGGCCTCGCGAATGCGATGGCACATGAACCAAGCGGTCTTGTAGGTGACGCCGAGCATGCGGTGGATCTGATGGGCGCTGATGCCCTTCTTGCTCGACGTCATGAGGTGGACGGCAAGCAGCCACTTGTTGAGCGGGATTTTGGAGCGCTCGAACACGGTGCCAACGGTGACGGTGAACTGCTCGCGGCACTCGGCGCACTGGTAGAGGCCGGGGCGATGGGCCTTGCCCTTCAACGCCTTGATCTTCTCAGGGTCGGCATTGCCGCAGTGGGGGCACGTCGCGCCGTTGGGCCAACGCTGAGCTTCAAGATGCTCGCGGGCCTTGTCGGCGTCGGCGAAGATGGGATTGTCGAGTGCGGCGGCCATTGGTCTTGCTCCTGTGATTGGGAGCATAAACCCAAAGGCTGCTTTGTCAAGTATATAATTGGGAAATTAGTCCTTGACAGCGTCACGCTGATCGGGTAGACATCAGGAATGCTCACGAAATGTGACCAGCAAGCCGCCGCGCCCTCCAGCCGGCGGCTTTCGCATGTCCGGCCCGCGAGGTTTTCCCATGTCCGATGAAGACGATGACGCGCCGGTGCCGCCGGCCGTGAAGCCCAGGCGCTTGACTGTCGGTCGCAAGGCCGTGGTGACGAAGCTCTGGCGCGCGGCGCAGCGCCAGCTCGACGCGCATGAGGCGCGGCTCGACGAACTGCCGAAGGGTGCGGCGGCGAGCGAGGCCGACGCCAAGGCGCTGGCGGTGCTCGCCCGCACCGTCCGCGAGCTCGTGGCGATGGAAGGGGCGAGCGCGGCCCAGCAAAACAAGGCCTCCGATGAAGCCGACCCTACCGATGGATTGCGCCACGTCGCCGAACTCCGAAAGGAGCTTGCACGACGTCTTGATGCGCTTGCCGATCGCGAGTTGGGCGAAGCTGATCCCGCAGCATCTCATTCCCGAGCTGGACCCTGACCACTTGACGGCCCTTGGCGAGGCCTGGAGCCTGTTCGGTCGGGTCGATCAGCGTCTCGACAGTCCACCGCACAAACCCGTCTGGCTGGTGCTGGGCGGGCGCGGCGCGGGAAAAACCCGCACCGGCGCGGAATGGGTCAAGGGCATGGCGCTGGGCCATCCGCCCTATGCGTCGAACCCAACCGGCCGCATCGCCCTCGTTGGCGAGACGCAAGGACAGGTTCGCGACGTCATGGTCGAGGGCATCTCCGGCTTGCTGGCGATTCACACGAAATGGGAACGGCCGGACTGGTCCCCGTCCCGGCGGCAATTGCGTTGGCCCAACGGCGCGATCGCGCAGGCCTTCTCTGCCGAGGATCCCGAAGGGCTGCGCGGTCCGCAATTCGGCGCGGCCTGGTCAGACGAACTGGCGAAATGGCCGAACCTCCAGGAGTGCTGGGACATGCTGCAATTCGGGCTTCGCCTCGGCGACCGGCCGCGCCAGATCGCCACCACGACGCCGCGTCCGGTGCCGCTGATCAAGCGGCTCCTGGCCGACCCGCATGTTGCGGTCAGCCGGGCGGCGACGAGCGCCAACCGCTTCAACCTGGCTGCTGACTTCATCCGCAGCGTGACGCAGACCTATGGCGGCACCCGGCTCGGCCGGCAGGAGCTCGACGGCGAACTCGTCGAGGAAAGCGCCGACGCGCTCTGGACGCGCGCCATGATCGAGGCATGTCGCGAGGCGGCTGCGCCCGCCCTGGCGCGGATCGTGGTCGCGGTCGATCCGCCGGCCTCGTCGTCGCAGCGCGCCGATTCCTGCGGGCTGGTCGTCGCCGGCATCGACCGCGACGGCATCGGACATGTGCTCGATGACGGCACCATCTCCGGCGCGAGGCCGCATGAATGGGCGGCGAAGGCGGTTGCGCTCTATCAGCGCTTCGAGGCCGATGCGCTGGTCGTCGAGGTCAACCAGGGCGGCGAGATGGCGACCTCCGTCATTCGCGAGGTCGATGCGAGCGTGCCGGTGACGGCGGTCCGGGCGACGCGCGGCAAATATCTGCGGGCCGAGCCGGTCGCGGCGCTCTATGCGCAAGCGCGGGTGCGCCATGCCGGAGCCTTCCCCGCGCTGGAAGACGAGATGTGCGATTTCGGGCCGGGCGGACTCAGTTCGGGCCGCTCTCCCGACCGGCTCGACGCGCTGGTCTGGGCGCTGACCCATCTGATGTTGGCGCCAAAGGGCCGGCCTCGGGTGAGGGGGATTTAGGAGCCGTCATTCTCGGGCGGCGCGAAGCGCCGACCCGAGAATCTCAGGACGAGAAGACACTGGTTTCCGAGATGGTCGGGTCAAGCCCGACCATGACGCCGCACCACAAGCATCAACAGCGAGACCTTCATGCTCAATTTCCTACGCAACCTGCGCGGCATCGCCGCGCCGGAACGCAAACGCTCGCGCGTCGGGCCGCTGATCGCGCTGCACGAGGCCGGGCGCCCTGTCTGGACGCCGCGCGATTATGCGGCGCTCGCCCGCGAGGGCTATGAGCGCAACCCGGTCGTGCATCGCTGCGTCCGGCTGATCGCGGAAGCCGCGGCGCAGACGCCGCTGATCGCCAAGGTGGGGCTGCGCGAAATGCCGGAGCATCCGGCGCTCGCATTAATCGACCGGCCCAATCCGCGCCAGGGCGGCATCGCCTTCCGCGAGATGCTGTTCGGCCATTTGCTGGTCGCCGGCAACGCCTATGTGGAGGCGGCGAGCGCCGGTCGCGAGCCGCGTGAACTCTACGCGCTGCGGCCCGACCGGATGCGGATCGTGCCCGGCCGGGACGGCTGGCCGGAGGCCTACGACTACACGGTCGGTGGCGAGACCATGCGCTTCCGGCAGGACGAGGGCGGCGTGCCGCCGATCCTGCATCTCACCCTGTTTCATCCGGTCGACGATCATTACGGCCTCTCGCCGATCGAGGCGGCGGCCTGTTCGCTCGACATCCACAACGCCGCCAGCAACTGGCACAAGGCGCTGCTCGACAATGCGGCAAGGCCCTCCGGCGCGCTGGTCTATGACGGGCCGGACGGGGCGAGCCTGAGTGACGCCCAGTTCGAACGGCTCAAGGCAGAGCTGGAGGAAAGCTTCCAGGGCGCGCGCAATGCCGGCCGGCCGCTCCTGCTCGAAGGCGGGCTCGACTGGAAGCCGCTCTCGCTGACCCCGGCCGAACTCGACTTCGTCGCGGCCAAGGGCGTCGCGGCGCGCGAGATTGCGCTCGCCTTCGGCGTGCCGCCGCTGCTGTTGGGCCTGCCCGGCGACAACACCCACGCCAATTTCGCCGAGGCCAACCGCGCCTTTTGGCGCCAGACCACGATCCCCTTGGTCCGGCGCACGGCGCAATCGCTGGCCCAATGGCTCGGTCCGGCCTTCGGCGACGAGCTGACGCTCGAACCCGATCTCGATGCGATCGAGGCCCTGGCCGAGGAGCGCGAGTCGCTCTGGCGCAGGCTCTCGGCTGCGACCTTCCTCAGCGAGGACGAGAAGCGCGAGGCGGTCGGCTACGGCCGGGCGCCGACAGGTGGAGGAGGAGCCCCATGAACCTGCTCGAACAGATCGTCACCGCCTTCGTCGGGCGCGCCGATGTCGGCCATCTCGGCCTCCTGCTCTGGGCCGCGACGGCCTCCGCCGCCGCCTGGTTCGTCCTGCGCGAACTCTCCGCCGCCAACCGGCGCTTTGACGAGTTCGTGCGCGAACTCAACCGCTTCAACGCCCGCCATGAGGGGGACCAGCCATGACACGTTCCGGCGAGAAGAAGCCGTCGCCGCCGCCCTCCTCCGGTTCGGGGCGGATGCAGCCGCAAAAGCCGGCACGCGGGCCTGCGAACGCCGAGACCTTCGGCCGCTTCGTGCGCAACCTGGCCCGGCTGGAAGGTGGGCCCGGCCGCCTCGGCGAGGCTGGGCATCAACGCAACGGGGAGGGCGGCCGATGAGGACCGCCTTCTCGACCGGCCCCTTTGCACGCGAAGCCAAGTTCCTGGCGCTGCCGCCGGCGCGGATCAGGCCCGACGGACTGTTCGAGGGCTATGCCAGCCTGTTCGGCATCGCCGATCTCGGCAAGGACATCGTCGAACGCGGCGCCTTCCGCGACAGCCTGACCAGGCGCGGGTCGACGGGTGTCAAGCTGCTCTGGCAGCATGATCCGGCCGAGCCGATCGGCCGCTGGACCGCACTCACCGAGGATTCGCGCGGGCTGTTCGTGCGGGGCCGGCTCTCGCTTGCCGTTGCCCGCGCCCGCGAGATCCACGCGCTGATGCGGGAGGGCGCGATCGACGGCCTCTCGATCGGCTTCCGCTCAGAGAAGGCCCGAACCGAGCCGCGCAGCGGCCTGCGCCGGCTGGAGCGGATCGACCTCTGGGAGATCTCGATCGTCACCTTCCCGATGCTGCCGCAGGCGCGCGTCTCCGCTGTCAAGGCGCTGCGCGGCGCCCCGGCCTTCGCACAAGCGTCCTTCGTGCACGCCGCCTTCGCCTGACTCCCAACCGATCCACCCGAGGAGAGACCATGACCACTGCCAACCACGCTCCCGAGAGCAAGGCGGCCGGCGCCGATCTGTCGCTGGCCTTCGACGATCTGCGCTACACGCTGGAGAGCTATCGCGTCAGCAATGACGAGCGCCTGGCTGAGATCGAGACCCGCAGCGGCGTCGATCCGCTGACCGAGGAGAAGATGGCGCGGATGGATACCGCGCTTGACGACGCGATGCGCCGCATCGACCGCCTGACGCTCGACCGCAGCCGCCCGGCGCTTGGCCGCGACGAGCCACGCGATCCGCTGGTCGGCGAGCACAAGGCCGCCTTCGCGTCCTATATCCGCAGCGGCGAGGCCGGAGGGCTGAAGCGGCTGGAGGGCAAGGCGCTCTCGGCCGGCTCCGGCCCCGATGGCGGCTATCTCGCGCCCTCGACGGTCGAGAGCGAAATCCTGCGGCGGCTGGCCAGCGTTTCGCCCATCCGCTCGATTGCGACGGTGCGGACGATCTCCTCGGGCACCTACAAGAAGGCGTTCTCGACCACCGGGCCGGCCTCGGGATGGGTCGCGGAAGCCGCCGCACGTCCGCAGACCGGCACGCCGACGCTGGCCGAGCTCTCCTTCCCGGCGATGGAGCTCTACGCCATGCCGGCGGCGACCCAGACCCTGCTCGACGACGCCATCGTCAATATCGACCAGTGGATCGCCGAGGAGGTCGAGAGCGCCTTCGCCGAGCAGGAGGGGGCGGCCTTCGTCATCGGTGACGGCGTCGACAAGCCCAAGGGCTTCCTGGCCTATCCGACGGTGGCGGAGACAAGCTGGAGCTGGGGCAATATCGGCGTGCTCAACACCGGCGTCGCTGGCAATTTCGCGGCCGCGAACCCCTCCGACATCTTGGTCGATCTCGTCTATGCGCTGAAGGCCGGCTATCGCCAGAACGCGTCCTTCGTGATGAACCGCAAGACGCAGGCCACCGTCCGCAAGTTCAAGGACACGACCGGCCAGTATCTCTGGCAGCCGCCGTCCTCGGTCGGGGCGCCGGCGACGCTGCTCGGCTTCCCGCTGGTCGAGGCGGAGGACATGCCCAACATCGCCAACAATGCGGTGGCGCTCGCCTTCGGCGATTTCCGGCGCGGTTATCTGGTGGTCGACCGGGCGGGCGTGCGCATCCTGCGCGATCCCTATTCCGCCAAGCCCTATGTGCTGTTCTACACGACCAAGCGCGTCGGCGGCGGCGTGCAGGACTTCGCTGCGATCAAGGGTCTGAAATTCGCGGCCTGAAGCCAGACTTCAGCGCGAGAACCACCAGCGACGAGGCGGATTTGTGAGCGGCGGAACAGCATCGTTCCGCCGCCATTCGCCTCCGATCGACAATAGTTGATAACTGGCATTCATGATCCAGCTCTGGTGCGTTTCAAGCGATGTGATGGCGGTGAAGCCGCCGCAGACCCGACTGGCATGGGAAGTTAGCGGGCCGCTTGACCAACTCACAATTCCGACGAGGTCTGTGGATGCATAGGCATCGTCGAATGGAATATGGCGCGCGGCCTTATAGCCTTCCCAAGGGTTGATCGCACGCCTCGCCTCTGTCTGGCGCATAACAGGCCCACCTGAGTCCCCGCGGCAGGCGCCTGCACCGGGCTTCTCTCCCAGTCGCTTCGAGTCTACGGCCACTTCGACGGTGTTTTCGGTTGTGTAGCTTCCGCTATTGGCAAGCGCGACCTCGCGCAGTCGTTTCGCGGTACGCTTGTCGTTCTCACTTGATAGACCGAAACCGGATAGCGTGACGGTTTGTCCACGAGTCAGGCTGGGCCCAATAGGAAGCGATTTCATATCTGCAGGCAACGGGTTGGCAAGTCTTAGAAGCGCGAGGTCTATGCCCGGTTGCGTGCGCGGAGTCGTTCCCGGCACGAAGCTTGGGTGAGGCAGAACCGCAATCGCAGCCTGTCGACGCCCGCGGAAATCCGAACTGAGGCTGACAACGCTGACTGCCCCACCGTTCATCAGACAATGAGCGGCAGTCAGGATCAATTCTGGAGCGATCACTGCTCCCGAGCAAATCTCGCCCCGACTGGTCTCAACCATCACCGTCCACGCGCGGGGGCCATCGATCGCGCTGGACGCGATGCCCCCGACAACGGCCAAAGCGGGAGCTGGGGCTGCGCAAAGGCTGACGAGCACGCAAACAGGACCGGATCTTATGAAGTGCTCGAAGAGACTCATTTCCGCCAATCTATGGGCTGCGGCGACGCAGTCCAGCCTTTCCGTCAGCGACTGTTGGTCCAGGACGCCCGCTCTGACCATTTCGCAAGCGTGCCGTCGATCCAGTTGCGTTGCGGGGCGACCAGAACGCCTTGGCTCAACAGGCCGCAGCTCTTGCCCGCAGGGCCCGTCGACCAGCTCGTGACGGCGACGACGCCGCCATCGGCGCCGATCATCGGCCCGCCGGAATCGCCCTGGCAGGCGCCGGGGCCGGGCCGCTTGCCGGCGCCCGCGGGATCGGCCGCCCAGAGCAGGACTTTGCCGGGACCATAGGGCTCGACCACGGACAGCCCGGCGGAGCGATAGACACCCGTCGTGCGGGCCTCGCCTTCGCGCGACACGCCGTAGCCTGCCATGATGATCGGCGCTTCGGCGCGCGGCTGCGCGCCATCGACGAGGCTGGCCGGCGTGAAGCGCGACGGCAGCGCTTCGCCAAGCCGGATCAGCGCGAGATCGACCGAGCGCTGCCGCGCCTCGACGGCATTGGCCCTGAATTCGGGATGGAGCGCGACGGAGGCTGGAGCGATCAGCACCGGCTCGCCGCCGCCATCCTTCCAGTGGATGCGCAGATCCGTGCCGCCGGCGGCACAATGCGCTGCGGTCAGGATCGCCCGCGCCGACAGGACGATGCCGGTGCAGACGCCACCGCGCGCATTGAGAACCATCAGCGTCGAGCCGGCAGCAGGCCCGCCCTCGCGGCCGCCGACGACGGAACTGGCGGGGCTCGCGGCCAAGGCGAGCCCGCAAGCCAAGCCGGCCAAGGCGATCAGTTGTCCGACGCGCATCGGCGCTCCTCCTGAGGGGAGCGCTGGATACCGCGTCGCCCCTCGGAATTGAACCCTGAATCGGAGCGACCATGACGCCGCTTGCCCTGACCCCGCCGGCGCAGGAGCCGGTTTCGCTCCCAGAGGCCAGGATGTTCCTGCGCCTCGACCAGACTGCGGAGGACGAATTGCTGGGCACGCTGATCACCGCCGCCCGGCTGATGGTGGAGGCGGCGTCCGGCCGCTGCCTGGTCAACCAGGCCTGGCGCATCGTCATCGACCGTTGGCCCGACAGCGGCGAGATCCGGCTGCCGCTCTCGCCCGTCAGCGCGATCACCGCCGCGCGGGTCTATGACGTGCTCGGCGCGGCGCAGGCGGTCGCCCCTGGAGCGTTGCAACTCGACACCGCCGCCGATCCGCCGCTCGTGCGGATCGTGGCCGAGGTGCCCGAGATCGGCCGGGCGCGGGGCGCGATCGAGATCGACCTCGTCGCCGGGTTCGGCGCGACGGCCGCCGCCGTGCCGGCCCTGCTGCGCCAAGCGGTGCTGCGGCTGGCCGCGCGCTGGTTCGAGCGGCGCGGCGATGTCGTCGGCCGCGACGCAGAGGCGCTGCCGCCCGAGATCATGGCGCTGATCGCGCCGTTCCGCCGCGCGAGGCTCTGAGCCATGGCGGAATCGCGAGGGGATGGCGCCCCGGTCGGCGCGCTGCGGCGCCGGCTCGTGCTGGAGTCGGCGGCGGCGACGCCTGATGGACTCGGCGGGGGGACGCAAGCTTTTGAGACGGTCGCCGCGCTGTGGGCGCAGGTCGAATTCCTGTCCGGCGGCGAGCACTGGCGTCGCGGCAGGTCCGAACAGGCCGCGACCCATCGCGTCACGATGCGCTGGCGCGCGGGCGTCGATGCAGGCCAGCGCCTGCGCGACGGCGACCGCATCTTCGACATCCGCGCCGTCGCCGATCCCGATGGCAGCCGGCGCCGCCTGGTCTGCCTGGTGCTGGAGATCACGCCATGAGCGACGCGATCCTGGCCCTGCGCGCCGCAATCCAGTCGCGGCTGCAATCCGATGCTGGCCTCACGGCCTTGATCGGGGCGGGCCGCATCCATGACGAGGCCCCGCGCGCCGCGCGCGGCGTTTATGTCGTCCACGGCGATGTCGACGCGCGCGACTGGTCGACCGGCAGCGACAGCGGCTGCGAGCAGGAGCTCGGCCTTACCGTCTGGGCCGGCGAAAGCAGCTCGTCACGGCAGGCACTCGAAGCGGCGGCGCTTGTCGTCGCAGCGCTCAACGACACGCCGCTGACGCCGGCCGGGCATGCCTTGATCAACCTGCGCTGGCAATCGAGCCGGCTGGCGCGCGACGCCGCGACCGGGCTCGCCTTCGTCGCGATCCGCTTCCGCGCCGTGACCGAGACGTTCTGATTTTCGGCAGCACTGGACCTTCATCACCACTGGACAGGGAGAGGCCGGATGTCGGCACAAAAAGGCAAGGACCTGCTGCTCAAGGCGGCGGATGCGGAAGGAGCCTTCGTCACGGTCGCAGGCCTTCGCGCCCGCCAGATCGCGTTCAACGCGGAAACGGTCGATGTGACGCATTCCGAATCGGCTGGGCGCTGGCGCGAATTGCTGGCCGGCGCGGGCATGCGGCGCGCGGCGATCAGCGGCGCCGGCATCTTCAAGGACGAGGCCTCGGACGCGCTGGTGCGCCAGATCTTCTTCGATGGCGCGATCCGCAACTGGCAGGTGATCGTGCCGGATTTCGGCACCGTCACCGGCGCGTTCCAGCTCTCGAGCCTGGAATATCGCGGCGACCATGCCGGCGAGGTCACCTTCGATCTTTCGCTCGAATCGGCCGGCCAGCTCGCCTTCACAGCGCTTTGAGGTGCCGGTCATGATCAACCGTTACCGGGGCGAAAGCGCTCTCATGGTCGATGGCGAGCCGCTGCCGATGCGCCTGACGCTGGGCGCGCTTGCCGAACTCGAGCACGCCTTCAGCGTCGACAGCCTGCCTGCGTTGGGCGAGCGCTTCGCCGGCGGGAGGCTCTCGGCCCGCGACGTGACCCGCATCCTCGCGGCGGGTCTGCGTGGCGCCGGCGGCAGCGTCAGCGAAGACCAGGTCGCAGCGCTCGCCTTCGATGGCGGCCTGAACGGCGCGATCAGGGCGGCGATCGCGCTGCTCGACGCGACCTTCAGCGACCAGACCGAGACGCCGGCTGCGGAAGCCGGAGCCGCAAACCGCCCTTCGCAGCCGCCGGTGGCCTGAGCCCGCCGGCGGCACCGACGCCCTTTCCCTGGCGCGAGGTCATGGCCTTCGGGCTCGGCCGGCTCGGCTGGCCGCCCGAGACCTTCTGGGCCGCGACGCCGCGCGAGATCGGCGCCGCGCTGCGGGCCCACCAACTCGTTGACCTGGCCGCCGCGCCGCCTCGTGAAGCGCTCCAGTCGCTGATGACGGCCCATCCCGACGCCTGATTCCGGCCTTCCCGTTCTCTGATTGCGAGGTCCGCCATGCCCGACGACGACATCGTCCTGTCCTCTCGCCTCTCCGACATGCGGGCGCTCGGCTCGCTGACGCAAAGCCTGAGCAAATCGGCCGAGAGCTTCGGCAAATCGATCACCAATGCCTTCGCCAAGGGCATCATCGAGGGCAAGCGCTTCGAGGATGTGCTGCGCAGCGTGGGCCGCTCGATCACCGAGACGCTGCTCAAATCGGCGCTCAAGCCCCTGCAGGCCGGGCTGTCCAGCCTGCTCGGAACAGGGCTGAAGAGTCTGACAGGGCTGTTCAGCGGCGGCCTGGGCGGCTTCGGGTTCGGTGGCGGCGGCGGCGCGCCAGTGATGCCTTTCGCCGAGGGCGGCGTCATCGCTTCACCCGCCTATTTCCCGCTCGGCCGAGGGCTCGGCCTGATGGGCGAGCGCGGCGCGGAGGCGATCCTGCCGCTGTCACGCGGCGCCGATGGCCGGCTCGGCGTGCGCGCCTCGGGGCAGCAAGAGCGCCGGGCGCTCAGCGTGGTCGTCCAGGTCTCGACGCCTGATGCCGACAGCTTCCGCCGCTCCGAGGCACAGGTCTCGGCGGCGATCGCGCGTGCCGTGGCGCGCGGCAGCCGCGCGCTGTGAGGGGCTGAGGGCGATGACCGATTTCCACGAGATCCGCTTTCCGACCGACGTCGCGCGCGGTGCGCGGGGCGGGCCGGAACGCCTGACGCAGATCGTCACGCTGGCGTCGGGCCGCGAGGTCCGCAACAGCCGCTGGGCCCATTCGCGCCGACGCTACGATGCCGGCGTCGGCATCCGCACGCTCGATGCGCTGGCTGCAGTGGTCGCCTTCTTCGAGGAGCGGCGCGGCCGTCTCTACGGCTTCCGCTGGCGCGATCGGCTCGACTGGAAGAGCGGCCCGCCCTCTCAGGCGCCTGCTGCGACCGATCAGGCGATCGGCACCGGCAACGGCGTCACGGCGTCCTTCCAGCTCTGCAAGCATTACGGCACCGGCATCGCGACCTATCGCCGGCCGATCACCAAGCCCTTGCCGGGCGAGGTGCTCGTCGCGGTCGATGGCGTCGCCGTCACCGACCCGGCGCATGTCGCCTGCGACGCCACGACCGGGCTCGTCACCTTTGCCGCAGGGCACCTGCCGGGGCCGGGCGCCGTGGTTACCGCGGGCTTCCTGTTCGACGTGCCGGTGCGCTTCGACATCGACGCGATCGAGGTCGATCTGTCGGCCTTCGAGGCCGGCGAAATCCCCCGAATCCCGATCGTCGAGATCATGCCGTGAGGTCTTTCCCATGCACGACATCCCATCCGCACTCGCGGCCCATCTCGATGAACGCGCGACCACGCTTTGCCGTTGCTGGAGCCTGACCCGCCGCGACGGCGCCGTGCTCGGCTTCACCGATCATGACGGGCCTCTGTCCTTCGACGGCATCACGTTTGCGGCGACGACCGGGCTCGAGGCGGCCGAGACGACGGCCGAGCTCGGCTTCGCCATCGGTGGCGGCGAGGTCTCGGGCGCCTTCGCGGCGGTGGGCCTGAACGAGGCCGATCTGGCGCGCGGGCTCTACGACGACGCCCGCATCGCGATCTGGCTGGTGAACTGGGCCGACATCGCCCAGCGCATCCCGCTCGAAACAGGATTCGTCGGCGAGGTCAGGCGCGGCGATCTCGGCTTCACCGCCGAGGTGAGGGGGCTGGCCAAGGCCTTCGACGAGGAGCGCGGTCGGCTCTACATGCGCTCCTGCGCGGCCGATCTCGGCGACGCGCGCTGCGGCGTAGCCCTTGCGGCGGTCGCAGCCAGCGTGGCGACGAGCGATGGCCGCCTCGGGCTGACGGCGCCTGCGCTGGCTGCTTTCGCCGACGGGCATTTCACTGGCGGGCGCCTCGTCTTCACCGGCGGTGGCAATGTCGGCTTCTCGACCGAGGTGAAGCGCCATGGCGCTGCCGGCGGCCTCGTCGCGCTCCAGCTCTGGCAGGCGCCGCCCGCGCCGATCGCGCCTGGTGATGCCTTCACCGTCTCGCCCGGCTGCGACAAGAGCTTCGCCACCTGCCAGTCCAAATTCGGCAATGGAATCAACTTCCGCGGCTTCCCGCATATCCCCGGCAACGACTTCATCATCGGTGGCGTCAGGCCGGGCGACGGCGCGCTCGACGGCGGGAGCCTGTTTCGATGAACGTTCCCGTTTCGCGGGCCGACATCGTCGAGGCCGCCCGGCTCTGGCTCGGCACGCCCTATCATCATCAGGCCTCGCTGCGCGGCGTTGGCTGCGACTGCCTCGGGCTGGTGCGCGGCGTCTGGCGCGATCTCTACGGGGACGAGCCGGAAACGCCGCCGCCCTATTCGCAGAGCTGGGCGGAAAGTCTCGGGCCGGAAGGTCTTGGCGCCGAGACGCTGGCGGCGGCGGCGCTGCGCCATCTCGAGCCCGTGGCACGCGGCGCAGAGCAGCCGGGCGACGTGTTGCTGTTCCGCTGGCGCGCGCATCTGCCGGCCAAGCACTGCGCCATCCTGAGCGCGCCCGACCGCATCGTGCATGCCCATGACGGCGCGCAGGTCAGCGAGGTGGCGTTCTCTGCGTGGTGGTGGAGGCACCTGAGCCACGCCTTTTCCTTTCCCGGAGTGAGCGACTGATGGCCACGCTTCTTCTGCAGGTCGCCGGCAGCGCGCTCGGCACGGCGCTGGGCGGCCCGATCGGCGCCGTCATCGGTCAGGCCATCGGCGGTATCGCCGGCGCGCGGATCGACCAGTCGCTGCTCGGAGGCTCTGGCGGGACGCGCAGGGTCGAGGGGCCGCGCCTCACGCAGGTCGACGGGTTGGCGTCGAGCGAGGGCGCGGCGATCCCGCGGGTCTATGGTCGCGCCCGCATCGGCGGGCAGCTGATCTGGGCAACGCGCTTCGAGGAGGAGATCAAGGTCTCGGTGACGCGGACCAAGAGCGGCGGCAAGGGCAGCCCGAAGCAGAAGACCGTCGAGACCACCTACAGTTACTACGCCAATCTCGCGATCGGCCTGTGCGAAGGCCGCATCGCCTTCATCCGCCGCATCTGGGTCGATGGCAGGGAGCTCGACGTCACCACCGTCAACATGCGCGTCCATGACGGACATGAGGGGCAGGAGCCCGACCCGCTCATTGCCGCCAAGGAGGCCGGCACCGCCCCAGCCTATCGCGGCCTCGCCTATGTCGTGTTCGAGCGGTTCCCGCTCGGCGACTACGGCAATCGCGTGCCGCAATTCGCCTTCGAGGTCGTGCGCGCCGTCGAGGGGCTCGGCGGCATGATCCGCGCCGTGACGCTGATCCCCGGCGCGAGCGAGTTCGTTTACGAGATGCGCGCGGTCAGCCACGAGCCGGAGCCCGGCGTGAGCGAGAGCTTGAGCCGCCACCAGCTCTATGGCGGCTCCGACGTTGATACCGCACTCGGCCATCTCATGGCGCTCTGTCCGAACCTGCGGCGGGTCTCGCTCGTCGTGTCCTGGTTCGGCGACGATCTCCGCGCCGACGCCTGCACTCTCTCGCCGCGCGTCGAGATCGCGCACAAGCCGACCGCCGGCGCGGAATGGTCCGTCGCGGGGCTGAACCGCGCCACGGCACGCGTCGTCAGCGAGGTCGGCGGTAAGCCGGCCTTTGGCGGCACCCCGTCGGATGCCAGCGTGATCAGGCTGATCCGGCGGCTGCGCGACGATTACGGCCTGGAGGTCGTGCTCTATCCCTTCGTGATGATGGACATCCCGGCCGGCAATGCGCTGCCCAATCCAGTGACCGGCGCCGCCGGCCAGCCGCATTATCCCTGGCGCGGACGCATCACCTGCACCCCGGCGCCGGGCAGTCCGGGCAGCGTCGATGGCATGGCGGACGCCGACACGCAGGTCGGGTCCTTCCTCGGCACCGTTTCCGCCGCCGATATGTCGGCCGAGGGCGAGCAGATTGCCTGCACCAGCCCTGATGAATGGAGCTACAGCCGCTTCATCATGCACTATGCCATCCTCGCCCAGGCGGCCGGCGGCGTGCACGGCTTCGTGCTCGGTTCGGAACTGCTCGGCCTGACGCGGGTGCGCGGCACGGCAGGCTATCCGATGGTGGACGGGCTCGTCGGTCTCGCCGGCGAGGTCGCGACGCTGCTGCCATCCGCCACGCTGACCTATGCCGCCGACTGGACCGAATACGGCGCCCATGTCCGCAATGGCGGGCTGGATGTGAGCTTTCCGCTCGATCCGCTCTGGGCCTCGGCGGCGATCGGCGCGATCGGCATCGACTTCTATCCGCCGCTGTCGGACTGGCGCGATACCAGCGACCACGCCGATACCGCCATCGCGAGCGGGCCAAGCGATCTGGCCTATCTCCGCGCCCGCCTGAACTCCGGCGAGACCTATGACTGGTATTACGCAGACGCCACGGGGCGCCTCGCCCAGACGCGCCTGCCGATTACGGATGGCGCCCATGGCAAGCCCTGGGTCTTCCGCCAGAAGGATCTCGTCGGCTGGTGGAGCAATCCGCATGTCGAACGCGTCGGCGGCGCGGAGACTACCGCGACCGCTTTCGTGCCGGGGGCCAAGCCGATCTGGCTGACCGAGATCGGCATTCCCGCGGTCGACAAGGGCGCCAATGCGCCCAATGTCTTCCCCGACGCGAAATCGGCCGAGAGCGGCTATCCGCATTTCTCCAGCGGTGCCCGTGACGATCTCGTCCAGGCGCGCGGGCTCGAGGCGATCATCTCCGGCTTCGATCCAGCGCGCGAGGGCTTTGTGGCGGCGCGCAACCCGGTGCATCCGGTCACCGGAATCCGGATGATCGATCCGGCCAACATCTTCGTCTGGAGCTATGACGCCCGGCCGTTCCCGGCCTTCCCCGATCTCGGCGCGGTCTGGGCTGATGGCGCGAGCTATGACACCGGCCACTGGCTCAACGGACGCATCGAGGGCACGCCCGTCGACCGCCTCCTGCGCCGGCTCCTGGCCGATTTCGGATTGCCGGCCGCCGATGAGATCGCCGTCGACGGCTTCCTCGACGGCTATGTGCTGGATCGGCCGATGTCGGCGCGGCAGGCGCTTGAGCCGCTCGGTCAGGCGTTCGGTTTCGATGCGACGATGAGCGCTGGGCGGCTGCGCCTCCATGGCCGGGCCGGCACCATCGCAAGACGGGTCGACGAGGACGATCTCGTGCTCGATGGCGATGGCCGCCCCTATGACCTGCGCCGCGCGCAGGAGACGGAGTTGCCGCTCGAACTGCGCCTCGCCTTCAGCGATGGCGAGGACGATTATCGCACCAGCGCGGCCCGCTCGCGCCGCCTGGCGGGTGCCGCCCGTCGCGAGGTCGGCGTCGAGACGGCGATCGTCACCCGGCCGGCCGAGGGCCAGCGCCTCGCCGACCAGCGCCTGCAGGAGGAATGGGCCGGCCGCGAGACGCTGGAGATCGAACTCTCGCCGCGCTGCCTGGATCTCGAACCGGGCGATATCGTCGCCGTTCCCGTCGATGGGCATGAGCGCCTCTTCCGCCTGACGCGGATCAGCGACGGCCCGAGCCGCAAGGCCAGCGCGCGGGCCGTCGAGCCCGCCATCTATCGCAGCAGCGGCGTGCCCAGCCTGCCCCGCCCGCCCAAAACCGCGCCGGCGCTGCCTGGTCGCCCGGCGGTCATACCGCTCGCGCTGCCGATCGTGCGGACGCAACCGCCGCCACTTCTGTCGCTGGCAGCCTTTGCTTCGCCCTGGCCGGGCGCGCTGGCGATTTGGCAGGCCAACGGTGCGGGTCAGTTCGAGCTGTTGCGACTGATCGAGGCGCCCTCCATCGTCGGTGAGACCCTGACCTTGCTGCCGCCGGGGCCGCTCTGGCGCAGCGATGCCCATACCGTGCTCGATGTCCGTTTGCGCGGTGGCGTCCTGCATTCCGTGTCGCCGGAAGCAGCGCTGGCGGGAGCCAATGCGCTGGCGATTCTCGATGGGGCGGGCGAGGTCGAGATCGTCACGGCCGCGACCGTCGAACTGATCGGGCCGCAGCGCTTCCGGCTTTCGGGGTTGGTGCGCGGCATCGCCGGCTCGGAGGCTGCGGCCGCTCGCAGCCTCCCAATCGGTTCGCGCATCGTGGTTCTGGACGGCGCGGCCGTGACCCTCACCGACGACCTCGCTGATCTCGGGCAGGAGCGGCAGTACCGCATCGGCCCGGTCCAGCGCGATGTCGGCGACCCGTCGATGGCCGAACTCACGACCGCTGCCAGCGTCGCGGCCCTGCTGCCGCTGGCGCCGGTGCATCCGCGTGCACGGCGGACGGACGACGCGATCGCGATCGGCTGGATCCGGCGCACGCGCATCGATGGCGATTCCTGGGAGCTGGCCGAGGTGCCGCTCGGGGAGGAGGCCGAACTCTACGAGATCGCGATCTGGGACGGCGACACGCAATTGCGACGGATGAGGACCAACGCGCCTGTCTGGTCCTATCCGGCGGCCCTCGAACTCGCCGATTTCGGCGAGATGCAGGCCGAGATCGAGATTGTGATCGCACAACTCAGTGTTGTGGCCGGGCGAGGACATGAATGGCGTGGACGCGTAGCCGTGCGCTGACATAGGCTGGGATTTCCCAGCATTCATGGCGCGTTCACGCGTGCGGGATTAGCCCATGTCGATGATGCCCGTCGAACCTGTCCTTGCCCTTGCCCTGATGGCGACGCCGCTGCCGATCGTCCGGATCGACAGCCCGGAGCCGATTTCCTGCCTGTCTGCCGACGAGATGCGTGATGCCGTCGCCGAGGGCCGCGTCATGCAGCCGGCCCAGGCCTCGCTCCATGCCCGCCACGCAGCGCCGGGCGAGGTCGTGCGGATCAGGCTGTGCCGGCAGGGCGAGGACTATGTCTATGTGGTCACGACGTTGAAGCGCGACGGGCGCGTTGCCCGCGTGACGCTGGAAGGACAATCCGGCAAGGTCGCGACCATTCGCTGATTCCTGACCCCGCGCCGCCGACCCTATCGCCAACAGGAGCTGACCCGCCGTGAGACTGCTCGTCGTCGAGGACGACAAGGACCTCAACCGCCAGATTGTCACCGCGCTTGAGAATGCCGGCTACGCCGTCGACAAGGCTTTCGATGGCGAGGAGGGGCTGTATCTCGGCGAGACCGAGCCCTATGACGCTGTGATCCTCGATCTCGGCCTCCCCAAGGTCGATGGCGTCTCCGTGCTGCAGGGCTGGCGCCGCGCCGGCAAGCTCATGCCCGTGCTGATCCTGACCGCGCGCGACCGCTGGAGCGACAAGGTCGCGGGCTTCGATGCAGGTGCCGACGACTATGTCACCAAGCCGTTCCATGTCGAGGAACTGCTGGCGCGCGTCCGGGCCCTGCTGCGCCGCGCCGCCGGCCATGCGACCTCCGAGCTGGTCTGCGGACCCGTCAGGCTCGACACGCGGGCGAGCCGCGTCGTCGTCGACGGCAATCCGGTCAAGCTGACCTCGCATGAATACCGGCTGCTGGCCTATCTGATGCACCATCAGGGCCGCGTCGTCTCGCGCACGGAGCTGGTCGAGCATCTCTACGACCAGGATTTCGACCGCGATTCCAATACGATCGAAGTCTTCGTCGGCCGCCTGCGCAAGAAGCTCGGCGTCGAGGTGATCGAGACCGTGCGCGGCCTGGGCTATATCGCAGCCGCGCCCGAGAAGGTCTGATCACAGGAGATGCCGTTCAGGTCGCATCGCTATTCGCTCGGCGCGCGGCTTTTCATCTCGGCGGCGATCTGTTGCGCCCTGGTGCTGCTCCTGGCCGGATTCGGCCTGACGACGTTCTATCGCCGCTCGGCCGAGCGCGGCTTCGACGAGCGCCTGAGCGTCTACATCAAGGAGCTGATCGCCGATCTCGCCGCGCCGCCCGAGACCGAGCGGCAGGCGATCGGTGATCTCGGCGAGCCGCGCTTCGACCTGCCGCTGTCGGGCTGGTACTGGCAGATCATCCGGCTCGACGCCGAGCGGCCGAGCATCCGCGCCTCGCGCTCCCTCGTCGGCGGCCAACTGCCCAAGCTGCTCGACCAGCCGATCGCGCCCAATGCGCGCGGCCTGCGCGAAAGCTACATCTCCGGGCCCGACGACCGCTCGCTGCGCATACTCGAACGCGAGATCGATGTCGGCGAGGATGGCCGCTTTACGGTCGCCGTCGCCGCGCCCTCCGACGAGATCGACGCCGATATCCGCGACTTCCGCCTGGCGCTGACCATGACCTTCGTCCTTCTGGGATTGGCACTGGTCGCCTCCACCATCGCCCAGGTCCGGTTCGGCCTGCGCCCGCTCGTGCGCCTGGGTGCCGCCGTTGGTATGGTGCGCACTGGCGAGACGCCGCGCATCGTCGGGCAGTATCCGCCCGATCTTGCGCCGCTCGCCGGCGAACTCAACCAGCTCATCGACGCCAATCACGAGATCCTCGACCGTGCCCGCACCCAGGTTGGCAATCTCGCCCACGCCCTCAAGACGCCGCTCAGCGTGATGCTGAACGAGGCCGAGGCCGATGGCGGCGAGGGCCAGTTGCCCCAGACGGTGAAGAGCCAGGCCGCGATCATGCGCGATCAGGTCCAGTATTATCTCGACCGCGCCCGTGCCGCCGCGCTCTCGGGCGCGCTCGGCGGCGTGACCGAGGTTGCGCCCTCGCTCGATGCGCTGATCCGGACCTTCACCAAGATCTCGCAGGGCAGGGGCATCGCTGGCAGTCACAGCGTCCCGCCGCGTGCCCGGTTCCGCGGCGAGAAGCAGGATTTCGAGGAGATGCTGGGCAACCTGCTCGACAACGCCTTCAAATGGGCCGAGGCGACGGTCGAGGTCTCGCTGGACGATCAGCAGGATGGCGAACCCGGCCGGATCGTCCTGCTGATCGACGATGACGGCCCCGGCCTGCCGGACGAGGCGCTGGCCGATGTGCTGAAGCGTGGCCGGCGGCTCGACGAGGCGATACCGGGTTCCGGCCTCGGCTTGTCGATCGTGGTTGATCTCGCCAAGCTCTATGGCGGCGAGCTCTCGCTGCAGCGTTCGCCGCTCGGCGGCCTGCGGGCGCGCCTCGCGCTGCCCTCGGTCTGAGCCGTGCGCCCGCGTGACCCTTTGTCGCCATCTTCGGACATGAAGCTGGGCCCGTCTTTGGCTAAGACCTTCCCATGCTGATCTGGATCATCTTCGCGGTCATGACGGGGGCGGCGATCTTCGCCCTGCTCTGGCCGCTCAGCCATGGCCGCGTGGCGGCGCTCGCTGACGTGGCCGATGCGACGAGCCTCTACCGGGCCCAGCTCGGCGAGATCGATCGCGATCTGGCGCGCCGGCTGATCGGGCCAGCCGAGGCCGAAGCCGCGCGCACTGAGGCCGCACGCCGCCTGCTGCGCGCCTCCGGCGAGGACGCGGGCCCGACAGGCGAGACCGAATCCTCGCTGCGCCGCCGCCGCGCGAGTTCTGCGCTGGCCCTGTCCTGCGTGCCGCTTCTGGCCCTGCTGGTCTATGGCGCCTATGGCTCGCCGGGAAACCCGGACCAGCCCCTGTCGGCGCGTCTGCAGGCCGATCCGTCGCGCCAGGATTTCGCGCTGTCGCTATCGCGGATCGAGACCCATCTCGCCAATAATCCGTCGGACGCCAAGGGCTGGTCGGTGATCGCGCCGGTCTATCTGCGCCAGGGCCGCTATGACGATGCGGCGAGCGCCTTTGCGGCTGCGATCCGCCATGGCGAGGTGAATTCCGAGGCGCTGGCCGGGCTCGGCGAAGCCCGCACGCTGGCCGCTGGGGGCGTCGTCACGGCCTCGGCCCGCGAGAGCTTCGCCGAAGCCGTCAGGCTCGATCCGGCAAACGCTCGCGCCCGTTTCTTCCTCGCCATCGGCAAGGAGCAGGATGGCGATGCTCCCGCTGCGATCACGGCTCTGCGTGAACTGCTCGGCATGGCCGATGCCGATGCGCCCTGGAGTGCTACCGTGCGCCAGCGCCTCGAGCGGCTGGAAGCGGAGACCGCCGGCAGAGCGATCACGTCACTGGCCCCGGTCGATCAGCAGGCTGCGATCCGCGCCATGGTCGACGGATTGGCCGAGCGCCTGAAGGCCGGTGGTGGTACCCTGCCTGAATGGACGCGGCTGATCCGCTCGCAGACCGTCCTCGGCGACAGGACTGCCGCCCTGAGCGCTCTCGCCACGGCGCGGGAGCGCCTCACGGATACGGCGGCGCTGGCGGAGCTCGATGCGCTTGCGGGCGAGCTCTCGCTGAAGGAGACCGCGCCATGACGGCAGCCGAGCAGCCCCGCACCATGGCCCCGAAACGACGGCTGACGCGCAAGCAGCGGCGGTTCGTGCTGATCGCCGCGGCGGGCGCCGTGCTTTGCCTCGCGGCCGGGCTCGTGCTGTTCGCGCTGCGCGACACGATCGTGTTCTTCTATGGGCCGTCCGAGATCGCCGAGAAGGGCGTCGCGCCCGGGACCCGGATGCGCCTCGGCGGGCTGGTCGAGACCGGCTCCGTCACGCGCGGACCGGGCCAGCGCATCGTCTTCTCGATCACCGACAGCCGCACCGCGATCAAGGTCAGCTATGAAGGGCTGCTGCCCGACCTTTTCCGCGAGGGGCAGGGCGTGGTGACGGAGGGCGTGTTCCAGGGAGCTGGCCAGTTCCGCGCCGATTCCGTCCTGGCCAAGCATGACGAGACCTATATGCCGCGCGAAGTCGCCGACACGCTGAAGAAGCAGGGCCATTGGCAGCCAGGCAGCAGCGCCCCCACGCCGCAGGCCAAGCCGTGAGGCGCGCATGATCGTCGAGATCGGCCATTTCGCGCTGGCGCTGGCGCTCGGCGTTGCCGTCGTGCAGGCGCTGGTGCCGCTTTGGGGCGTCGCGCGCCATGACAGGGCGTTGGCCGGCGTCGGCTCGGCCGCAGCGGTCACTTGCTTCCTGCTTGTCGCGCTGTCCTTCGGGGCGCTGGTCGCCTCCTATGCGCGCTCCGATTTCTCGGTCGAGAACGTCGTCGCCAACTCCCATTCGACGCAGCCGCTGATCTACAAATTCACCTCCGTCTGGGGCAACCATGAGGGCTCGATGCTGCTCTGGGTGCTGATCCTGACGCTGTTCGGGGCACTGGTCGCATTGTCGCGGCGCTCCCTGCCGGTCCGGCTGCGCGCCGGCACGCTGGCCGCGCAGGGCATGGTCACCGTCGCCTTCTTGGCCTTCACCCTGCTGACCTCGAACCCGTTCCGGCGGATGCTGCCGGCCCCGCCCGAGGGACAGGATCTCAACCCGATCCTCCAGGATCTCGGCCTCGCGATCCATCCGCCGCTGCTCTATGTCGGCTATGTCGGCTTCTCCATCACTTATGCCTTCGCGGTCGCAGCCCTGATCGACGGCCGCATCGACGCGGTCTGGGCCCGCGCGGTGCGGCCCTGGACGCTGCTCGCCTGGGTCTTCCTGACGCTCGGCATCGCGATGGGCTCCTACTGGGCCTATTACGAACTCGGCTGGGGCGGTTGGTGGTTCTGGGACCCGGTCGAGAACGCCTCGCTGATGCCCTGGCTCGCCGGCACGGCGCTGATCCATTCGACGGTGGTGATGGAGAAGCGCGACGCGCTCAAGGTCTGGACGATCCTGCTCGCGATCCTGACCTTCTCGCTCTCGCTGCTCGGCACCTTCATCGTCCGCTCCGGTGTGCTGACCTCGGTGCATTCCTTCGCCAGCGATCCCTCGCGCGGGCTGTTCATCCTCGGCATCCTGATCTTTTTCGTCGGCGGCTCGCTGGCGCTGTTCGCCTGGCGTGCGCCGCTGCTGCGGCAGGGCGGGCTGTTCGCGCCGGTCTCGCGGGAAGGCGCGCTCGTCGTCAACAACGTCTTCATCGCGACCGCCTGCGCGACGGTCTTCATCGGCACGCTCTATCCGCTCGTGCTGGAGATGCTGACCGGCGACAAGATCTCGGTCGGCCCGCCCTTCTTCAACGCCACCTTCGTGCCGGTGCTGGTGCCGCTGCTGCTGGTGCTGCCGCTCGGCCAGTCGCTCGCCTGGAAGCGCGGCGACCTGCTCGGCGCGGCGCAACGCAACGCCATGGCCTTCGGCATCGCCATCGTGGTCGCCTTGGCCGCCATCGCCCTGACACGCGGCGGCCCGGTGCTGGCGCCGCTCGGCATCGGGCTCGGCATCTTCCTCGTGGCCGGGGCGGCCTTCGATCTCGGCGAGCGCATCGTGGCGCGGGCGAGCGGCTGGCCGGCGATACTGTCGCGAGCCAAGGGCCTGCCCCGCTCGACCTGGGGCGCCGCTTTCGCCCATGCCGGCGTCGGCTTGAGCGTCATCGGCATCGCGGCGGCTGCCTGGAGCACGGAGGCGATCGGCGTGCTGAAGCCGGGCGAGCGCCTGACCAGTGGCCGCTACACGATCGTGCTGGAATCGATCCTGCCCCGCAGCGGGCCGAATTTCCGGGCCGAGGTCGCGCGCTTCCAGATCTTTTCCGGAAACCGGGAGCTCGGTCCGCTCGAAGCCGGCAAGCGCGTCTACACCGCCCGCGCCATGCCCACGACGGAGGCCGGCATCCACACCGACGGCTTGAGTCAGGCCTATGTCGCGCTGGGCGAACCGCAAGGCGACGGCGCCATCGCGGTGCGGCTCTACGACAAGCCGCTGATCCTGCTGATCTGGATCGGCGCCGTCATCATGGCCTTCGGCGGCGCGCTGTCATTGACCGACCGGCGCTTCCGCCTGGCGGCGCCGAAGCGGGCGATGCCGCCCCCCGCCGCCGTACAGCCGGCGGAGTGAGTGCGATGGCCGCCCTATCGAGATACACAGCCCTCATCCTGAGGAGCGCTCCGCAGGAGCGCGTCTCGAAGGATGCTCCAGGAGGCTCCGGAACCATCTGGAGCATCCTTCGAGACGCGCCTGCGGCGCTCCTTAGGATGAGGGCCGTGGGTTGGCATCGCTTGTTCCTGCTGGCTTTGCTGTCGTGTACCTCGGCCTCCCTCGCGGTGCAGCCCGGCGAAATCCTGCCCGACGCCGCGATGGAGCAACGGGCGCGCGCGATCTCCTCGGAACTGCGCTGCCTCGTCTGCCAGAACCAGTCGATCGACGATTCCGACGCGCCGCTTGCCAAGGATCTGCGCGTACTCGTGCGCGAGCGGCTGGTCGCCGGCGACAGCGACACGGCGGTGCGCGATTTCGTCGTGGCGCGCTATGGCGACTTTGTCCTGCTGCGCCCGCCCTTCGATGTCAGGACCGCGCTGCTCTGGGCGGCGCCTTTCCTGATCCTGCTCGCCGCGCTCGGCTTCCTGTGGCGCCGGGGCAGGGCGATGGCGGCGCCTGCCAGCGCGGCCCCCCTGTCCGAGGATGAGCGCGGCCGGGTCGCGCGGCTGCTGGACGACGAGGCTCCCTGAGCGGCCCGGCTCCCGCGGAAACTCTTCGTCACCTTACCAAAACGTCATCTTCGGGCGAAATCGGCGTAAGGCTGCGCCCGTCATGGTCCTCGTCACGAGCAGGGAAGGTCCTGCCGATGATTTTCGAGGTTTCCCATGACCACCACCAGCAACTCACGCTCCATCCTGAAGCGCAGCGCCCTGCTTGCCGGCGCGGCGACGCTCGGCATCGGGCTTGCCGCCGGCCTCGCCGACGGCGCGCTGAAGTTCGACCATCCCGCTTTCGCCCAGCCGATCCAGCTCTCGGGCGTCCAGACCAATCTCCCCTCCTTCGCAGACATGGTCGAGAAGGTGAAACCCGCCGTCGTCTCCGTGCGCGTCAAGCAGAAGATCGACGGCGCCGAAGAGACGGACGGCCAGGGCAGCCTCGACGATCTGCCGCCCGGGCTGCGCCGCTTCTTCGAGCAGCAGATGCCGCGCAGCGCCAATCCCGGCCGGCCGCAGCCTCGCCAGGGCATGGCCCAGGGCTCGGGCTTCTTCGTCAGCCAGGACGGCTATGTCGTGACCAACAACCACGTCGTCGACAAGGCCGCCGAAGTCCAACTCGTCACCGATGACGGCAAGACGCTGAGCGCCAAGGTCATCGGCACCGATCCGCGCACCGATCTCGCGCTGCTCAAGGTCAACGAGAGCGGCAACTACCCCTTCGTCCAGCTCGCGACGGCTAAGCCGCGCATCGGCGACTGGGTGCTGGCGGTCGGCAACCCCTTCGGTCTCGGCGGCACGGTCACGGCCGGCATCGTCTCGGCGCAGGGCCGCGACATCGGCTCGGGTCCCTATGACGACTTCCTGCAGATCGACGCGGCCGTGAATCGCGGCAATTCGGGCGGCCCGACCTTCAACCAGAAGGGCGAAGTCGTCGGCGTCAACACGGCGATCTACTCGCCGTCGGGCGGGAATGTCGGCATCGCCTTCGCGGTTCCCGCCGCGACCGTCGAGCAGGTCGTAGCGGCCCTCAAGAAGGACGGCACGGTGGCGCGCGGTTTCATCGGTGTGGCGATTCAGCCGGTGACCAGCGAGGTCGCCGATGCGATCGGCCTAAAGGACGCCCACGGCGCGCTGGTCGCCTCTGCCGAGCGGGACGGTCCTGCCGCCAGGGCCGGCATCCGGCGCGGCGACACGATCATCTCGGTCGATGGCGAGCAGATCAAGGATGCGCGCGACCTCTCGCGCAAGATCGCCAAATACGCCCCCGGCACCAAGGCGAAGATCACCATCTGGCGCGACGGCAAGGAGCGCGACCTCTCCTTCGAGGTCGGCAAGCAGCCGGCGGCCTGAGCCAGGGTCCGATGAACATGCTGCCGACCCTACGGTCGGCGGCATTCCAGGCAAGGCTCGTGTTCTTCCGGCAGCCTGTCGCCCCCCGCCGGGAGACCAGCCTTCACCGCGGCAGGCCGGATGCGTATCCTCCGGCCTGCCGTTTTTGCGTTTTGTACGCTAGGGTTAGGCCATGCGACTCCTGATCGTCGAAGATGATGCCGAGGCTGCGGCCTATCTGACCAAGGCCTTCCGCGAGGCTGGCCATGTCGCCGACCATGCCGGCGACGGGCTCGAGGGCTATGCGATGGCCGAGGGCGGCGGCTACGACGTGCTCGTGGTAGACCGGATGCTGCCGCGCCTCGACGGGCTCTCGCTGATCCGCTCTCTGCGCGAGCAGAAGGATGCGACGCCGGCCCTGATCCTATCTGCGCTGGCGCAGGTCGACGACCGCGTGAAGGGCCTGCGCGCCGGTGGCGACGACTATCTGCCCAAGCCCTATGCCTTTTCAGAGCTGCTGGCCCGGGTCGAGGTGCTTGCCCGCCGCCGTGGCGCGCCGGCCTCCGAGCCGACGACCTATCGCGTCGGCGATCTCGACCTCGACCGTCTGGCCCATCGCGTCACGCGCGGCGGGACCGAGATCCTGCTGCAGCCGCGCGAATTCCGGCTGCTCGAATATCTGATGAAGCATGCCGGTCAGGTGGTGACGCGCACCATGCTGCTGGAGAACGTCTGGGACTATCATTTCGACCCCCAGACCAATGTCATCGACGTGCATGTCAGCCGCCTGCGCGCCAAGGTCGACAAGGGCTTCGAGCATCCGATGATCCACACCATCCGCGGCGCGGGATACATGGTCCGTGACACCGCACGCTGATCGCCCGAGCGGAGGCGCCGTCACCCCGTCGCGGCAGAAGCAGCACCTTCTGCCAAATCTGTTCCGGACGACCGCCTTCAAGCTCACGGCGGTCTATCTTGTCGTCTTCGCGCTCTTCGCAGGCGTGCTGCTAGGCTATGTCGCCTGGAACGCCAAGCGGCTGCTCGACGACCAGATCCGTTCGACCATCGACGCAGAGATCCAGGGCCTGGCCGAGCAGCAGCGGCTCGGTGGCATCAGGCGGCTCGTCAATGTCATCGAGCGCCGCTCGGGCGCGCCGGGCGCCTCGCTCTATCTCGTCACCACCCCGGTCGGCGAGCGCATCGCCGGCAATGTCGAGGTGTTGCCGCCGGGCACGCTCGACCGCCCCGGCGAGACGGAGATCGAATATGCCCGCTCCAGCGATACGCTGGACAAGCCGGGCCGGGCCATCGTGCGCATCTTCATGCTGCCGGGTGGATTCCGCCTGCTGGTCGGCCGTGACGTCGAGGAGCGCGAGCGGCTGGGCATCGTGATCCGTCGTGCGGCGGCCTGGTCGCTGCTGCTCGTCTTCGTGCTCGGCTGCCTGGCGAGCTGGTTCGTGGCGCGGCGCGTTCTGAAGCGCATCGACGACATGACCGGCACGGCCCAGTCGATCATGGACGGCGACCTCAAGGGCCGGCTTGCGATCTCCGGCACCGGCGACGAACTCGATCGGCTGGCGCTGAACCTCAACGCGATGCTGGACCGGATCGGCGAACTGATGGCCGGGATGCAGCAGGTCTCCGACAACATCGCCCACGACCTGAAGACACCGCTGACGCGCCTGCGCAATCGCGCCGAGGAGGCGCTGCGCACGGCAGCCACGCCGGATGAGCTGCGCGCCGCGCTCGATGGCTCGATCGACGAGGCCGACAATTTGATCCGCGTGTTCAACGCGCTGCTGATGATCGCAAGGCTCGAAACCGGCCGCATCCAGGACAGCATGGATGTCCTCGACCTCTCCGAGATCGTCTCCGGCATGGCCGAACTCTACGAGCCGCTGGCCGAGGAGGCGGGGCTGTCGCTGGTCACCGAGGTCGCGCCCGGCCTGCGCGTCCAGGGCAATCGCGAACTCATCGGCCAGGCGCTGGCAAACCTGATCGACAATGCGCTGAAATACGGCCAGCCGGCGGAGGGCGGACAAGCGCTGGTGACGGTCGCTGCGAAACAGGCCGATGGCGAGGTCCTGCTCTCGGTCGCTGACCATGGGCCCGGGATTCCGCAACAGGATCGCGGCCGTGTCCTCGACCGCTTCGTGCGGCTCGATGCCAGCCGCAGCAAGCCGGGCTTCGGCCTGGGCCTGTCCCTCGCGGCCGGTGTCGTCAGGCTCCATGCCGGCCAGTTGCGGCTGGAGGACAATATGCCTGGCCTGCGCGTCGTCATCGCGCTGCCTGCAGGGGACGCCGGTGCGATCGAGCCCCGGCTTGTCGAAACCAAGCCTGTGGACGCAGCCTCACCATCGCCGCTTCCCGCCTCGACAGGACCGGCAAACCCTGCTGGCTTGCCATCCCTCTGAGGGGATGCGGAATGACCGAGCGGCTCTGTGACAGGTTGGAAGCTGCGCCGGTCCTTCCGGCGCGGGCCCGCGTCGAGACGCTGCTTGCGCGCGAGCTGATCGAGCGCCTCCATCACGAGACGGCGGCGGAAGCGCTGAAGGCGCATTTCGTTGAATATCCGCGCTCGTCCGCGCTCGTCGCGGGCATCCTCGCTCACGCACCGTTCCTGACGCAGATCATGCGGCAGGACCCGGCCAGCCTGCTCGCCTGCCTGACGAGTGAGCCCGGAGCGCGCCGCGACGCGCTGCTCGCCGACATCGCCGCGCAGGGCACGGCTGCGACCGACGCGCCTGAGCTGATGCGCCTGCTGCGCCGTTTCCGCCGGGCGATGGCGCTCCTGATCGCGCTTGCCGACATCGGCGGCGTCTGGGATGTCGAGACGGTCACATCGGCTCTGACCGCGATGGCCGACATGGCGGTGCGGCTGGCGAGCGACCATGTCCTGCGGCAGGCGGCCGATCTCGGCCGTATCCGCCTGGCCAACCCGGCCGAGCCGGGGGAGGGCTCCGGTCTGGTCGTGCTGGCGCTCGGCAAGCATGGTGCCGGCGAGCTGAACTACTCCTCCGATATCGACATCGTCGTCTTCTTCGATCCCGAGGTGGCGGAAGCCGCCGGCGTCGCCGAGCCGACGAGCTTCTATGTCAGGCTCACGCAACAGATCGCGCGCATCATCCAGGAGCGCACGCCGGAGGGCTACGTCTTCCGCGTCGATCTGCGGTTGAGGCCGGACCCGGCCTCGACCCATGTCGCGGTCGCGCTGCCCTCGGCCTATTCCTATTACGAGACGGTCGGCCAGAACTGGGAACGCGCGGCGATGATCAAGGCGCGCCCCGTTGCCGGCGACGTCGCGCTCGGCCGACGCTTCATCGCCGATCTCGCCCCCTTCATCTGGCGCAAATATTTCGATTTCGCCGCCATCGCCGACATTCACGCGATGAAGCGCCAGATCCAGACGGTGAAGGGCCACGAGACCATCGCGGTGGCCGGCCACAATGTGAAGCTTGGCCGAGGCGGCATCCGCGAGATCGAGTTTTTCGTGCAGACGCAGCAGCTCGTCTTCGGTGGCCGGCGGCCCGCCCTGCGCGGGCCGCGCACCTTGGAGATGCTGGGCGAGCTGACGAAGGAGGCCTGGATCACGCCGCAGGCACGCGATCAGCTGGCGGAATCCTATCGCTGGCTGCGCACCATCGAACACCGCCTGCAGATGCGCCATGACGAGCAGACTCAGACCCTGCCCAAGCAGGCGGACGATCTGGAAGCCTTCGCCCGCTTCTGCGGCTATCGCTCGACGGCGGCTTTCGGCAAGGCTCTGACCTCCCACTCAAGGCGTGTCGAGGGCCACTACGCATTGCTCTTCGAGGAAGGGCCGAGTCTGGCGAGTGAAGCCGGCACGCTCAGCTTCACCGGGACGGAGCTGGACCCCGACACGCTGGAGACCCTGCAGAAGCTCGGCTTCCGCACCCCGAAGATCGCGGCCGAGACCGTGCGCGGCTGGCATTTCGGCCGCCGCTCCGCCGTGACGAGCGCGCGGGCCCGCGAGGTCCTGACCGAGCTGACGCCGGCGCTGCTCGTCGCGCTCGGCCGCACCGCCGATCCCGACGGCGCGCTCGCCCATCTCGACAATGCCTTCGTGCGCATGCCGGCCGCGGTCGAGCTCCTGACCCTGCTGCGCTCGCACGACTCGCTGCTGACACTGTTTGCCGAAATCCTGGGCAGCGCGCCGCGCCTGGCCAAGGTCGCGGAACTGCATCCTCATGTCCTCGACGGCGTCATTGATCCCGCCTTCGGCCAGGCTGCGCTCGATTGCGACGCGCTGACACGGCGCATCCGCAGCGTCGTCGGTGCGCCGCCGCCCAGCGTCGAGGACGGGCTCGACCGGCTCCGCGATGCGGCGCGGCAGGAGAATTTCCTGGTCGGTGCGCGGCTTCTCTCCGGCGTCTACTCCGCGCAGGCAGCAGCCCAGGCCTATTGCGCCGTGGCCGAGGCCTGCCTGCGTGTCGCCTTCGCCGACACGCGCGAAGCTTTCGCGGCTGACCATGGCGTGGTCGAGGGTGCGCAAAGCGTCGTGCTCGGCCTCGGTCGCCTCGGCGCCGGCGAACTCACGCCGTCCTCCGATCTCGACCTGATCCTGCTCTATGACCGGCCCGAGGATGCCGAGCCCAGCAACGGCGGCAAAGCGCTCGATCCCGTCACCTGGCACGTCCGCTTCACCCAGCGGCTCGTCGCGGCGCTGACGGTGCCGACGCGGCGCGGCACGCTCTACCAGGTTGACATGCGGCTGCGGCCCTCCGGCGGCAAGAGCCCGGCCGCGACCCAGTTCGCCGGCTTCGAGGCCTATCACGCGGGCGAGGCCGAGATCTGGGAGGAAATGGCGCTGACGCGCGCCCGTGTCGTCGCGGGCGATGCGGAACTGGCAGCGCGCGCCGAAGCTTCGATCCGGGCGATCCTGACCCGTCGTCGCAAGCCGGCGAAGGTTGCGGCCGCCGTGGCGGAGATGCGCGCGCTGATCGCCAGGGAGAAGGGCGAGAAGAATCCCTGGGATCTCAAGCTCGCGCTCGGCGGCCTGACCGATCTCGACTTTCTCGCGCAGTTCTTCGTGCTCGCCTATTCCTGTGACCATCCCGGTCTGCTGGCGCGCGACACGGCGTCCATTTTCGCCGCGGCCCGGGAGGCCGGGTTGCTGGCGGGGGCGGATGGGGCGGCGCTGGAGCATGCGGTGCGGCTGATCGGCGATGTCCAGCTCTGGCAGCGCTTTACGGTGGAGGAGGCCTTCGATCCCGCCGCCGTGCCGCCCCGCGTCCTCAACCGGATCGCGACGGCCCTCGGGCGGCCCGATACGAAGGTGCTCAGGGCGGAGCTTGACGAAATCCGCACCGGAGTGCGTGCCATCTTCACCCGGGTCCTGGCGGCAGCGCGGGCCGGCTGAGGGCGCGCTGGACGCTTACGCGGCCCGGGCGATGGCCCGGCCCGTTCCTTCAAGCGGCAGATGGACCATGACGATGGTGCCGGCGCCGATCGCGGAGCGCAGGCGCAGCGAGCCGCCATGCAACTCTGTCAGCGAGCGGGCGATGGCGAGGCCCAGCCCCGAGCCCTTGTAGCTGCGGGTCAGGTCGCCCTCGACCTGCTCGAAGGGCCGTCCGATGCGCTCGATCTTGTCCCGGGGGATGCCGATGCCGGTATCCTCGACGAAGATGTTCAGAGCGCCCGGGACCTGGCGGACGCGGATGGCGATCTGCCCGTCATCCGGCGTGAACTTGACTGCGTTGTCCAGCAGGTTGCCGAGGATCTGGTAGAGCGCGTGCGGGTCGGCCTCGAGATGCGCGTCTTGCGTTCCCTCGATGGTCAGCGCGAGGCGCTTGCGGTCGATCTCGTCCTGCGACTTGCGAACCGCCTCGTTGATGACGAGCCCGAGCGAGATGTCGGATTTTTCGAGATTCACCTTGCCGGATTCGAGACGCGACATGTCGAGGATGTCGTCGATGATCCCGAGCAGATAGCCGCCGCTGGAACGGATATCGCGGACGTAGTCGGTGTATTTCTCGCCGAGCGGCCCGAACATGCCGTTCTCCATGATTTCGGAGAAGCCGATGATGGCGTTCAGCGGCGTGCGCAGCTCATGGCTCATATTGGCCAGGAATTCGGATTTGGCGCGGTTGGCGCTTTCGGCCGCCGCCTTCTGTTCGAGATAGCGCTCGGCCATGTCGGCGAGCTGCTGCGCCTGCGCTTCGAGCTTCTGGCGCGAGGCCTTGAGGTCGGTGACATGCATGAGGAGCTGATGCTCGGACTGGGTCAGCCGTTCTTCCTGCTGCTTCAGCTTGGTGATGTCGGTGCCGACCGAGACCGAGCCGCCATCCTTGGTGCGCCGGCCGTTGATCTGAAGCCAGCGGCCATCCGAAAGGCGCGCCTCATAGGACGAGGCGCCGTCGATGCTGTGGAGCGCGCGCATCGATTTGCGGTCGATGTTCGGCTGTGCGCTCAGCAGCATGATCTGGTCATGGCTGGCGCCACCCTGGGCCAGTTCGGAGGGGAGCTGGTGCAATTGCTGGTACTTGGCGTTGCAGAGCACGAGGCGGTTATCTGCGTCCCAGAGCACGAAGGCCTCGGAGATCGCCTCGACGGCGTCGCGCAGGCGGCTGTCCGCGGTCGCGGTACGCTCGGCCATGCGGCGCTGCTCGGAGATGTCGACCACGATCCCGACGAGATGTTGCGAACGGGTGCGGCGATCCGTGACGAGTTCGGCGCGGGCCTTCAACCAGATCCAGTTGCCGGCGCTGTCGCGGACGCGGAATTCCTGGTCGAGATGAGTCGCCTCGCCACGGCTGATCGCATCGGCGAAAGCATAGAGATCGACGTCGTCGCGATGGATGAAGCCGCTGACCTCGCCAAAGGACATGTACTGGCCGGTGCGGTCATAGCCGAGCATGGCGTACATCGAATCCGACCAGTAGATGCGTCCGCGCGCCAGATCCCAGTCCCAGAGGCCGCAATGGCCGCGGTTGAGCGCCGTATCGATGCGTTCGCGCACGCAGTCGCAATCCTCGTCGGCGGCGCGGGCCCGCTGCGATTGCAGGACGAAGCCGACCGTGATCGCGGTGAGCACGATGCCGGCCATGGCGAAGAGCAAGGCGAGGCCGCTGCGACGCTGCTGCCAGGTCGAGAGCACCCGCGAAACCGGCTGCATCACGGCGACCTGGCCGAGGGGGGCGGCGAGGTTCCTGACGGCGGCGAGGACCTCCATGCCGCCGGGCAGCGTGATCCGCATGACGCCGGCGCGATCGCCGAACACCGTCAGCGGCTGGGTCTGGCCGAGGAAATCGACCAGCGTCCGCTGCGTCTGTCCGATGACGGGCTCGCTCGCAATGAGATGGCCGTCTTCGCTGCTCACATGGACGATACGGCCCTGCGCGGCGAGATGGCGGGAGGCCAGCGCAGAGAGCACGCTGGAGGGTTCCGTGCCCGTGCGGGTTGCGTTGTCGAGGTCCCGCGCCAGCAGGGCGGACACCAGATCGATCTCGCCTGCTGCGTCCAGCAAGGCGTCTTCGCGCATGGCCGTGGTCTGCATCGCCGCGCCTGCCGCGAGGATGATGATGAACAGCGCAACCAGTCCGGGAATGACGGTCCTGAACGTGGGCTCGAGGCTTTCGAACCGCTGATACAGCGGATGTGTCAGCGATCTCGCTACGCCCAGAATCGTATCTGCGCGCACAGTTGCGCAGCTCGCGTTGGCACGCGTCATGCCCGTCCCCCTTCGGATACTTTACCGTCAGCAGATCGGGAGACGTGCCGCATCCCCGCGAATCACGTTCAATAGAATCCGCAGGGGTCGCTTTGTCTAGCCTTGAGTTGAGTATCGCCTTACGAATTCATCTTCAGGTTGCATGGCTGAGTCGGATGAATCCTGAGCGGGTAATGAAACGTTAACCTTGCCGACAGGTGAGCGAATCGAGGCTCAGGCGAGGGCCCTTTCGGCGATGTCGGCGACGTCCCGCGAGAGGCTCGGCGTCTGGGCCACCATAGCGAGCTTCTGTTCCGCCAGCGCCTTGCGGGTGGGCTCCAGCATGCGCCAACTCTTGAACGAACCGAGCAGGCGCGAGGCGACCTGCGGGTTGGTCCGGTCGAGCGCGACGACCATGTCGGCGACGAAGGCATAGCCCTCTCCGTCGGGCCGGTTGAACTGGGTCAGGTTGGCGGCGAAGCCACCGATCAAGGCCCGCACCCGGTTGGGGTTGCCGAGCGAGAAAGCGGGGTGCTGCATCAGGCCCCTGACCCGGTCGAGCGTGCTCGGTTCGGCGATCAGCGCCTGCGCCATCAGCCATTTGTCGAGCACCAGCGGCTCGGCCGCATAGGTCTTGCTGAAGCGCGTGATCAGCGCCTCGCGGGCATCGCCGGGCACCAGCGTCATCGCCGCCAGCGCAGCCAGCCGGTCGGTCAGGTTGTCTGCTGCCGCAAACTGCGCTTCGGCGAGACGGGCGCCGGCATCCGGATCGGCCAGTGCGATCAGCCCGAGAGCTTCGTTGCGCAGCGCGCGCCGGCCGGCGGAGGCCGCATCGGGCCGATACGGCGCTGACGTGTCCAAAACCTCGCGCAGTTCTAGGAGATGCGGGCGCAGTCGCAGGCCGATCACCGCCGCGAGGCGGCGATGAGCGGCATGGATCGCATCCGGATCGACGTCCCGGCCGATCTCGCGGGCGATGTCGGCCGGCACCGGCAGGCGCAGCACCTGCGCCGCGAAGGCGGGGTCGGCCGGCGCCTGGATATGCAGGAAATCACCCAGCGCTTCGGCGAGTTCGGCAGCCGTCGCAATCAGGGCGTCGTCGCTGCCGTGCATGCGCCCGGCGCTCACCAGCGCCCGGCTCGCCACGCTCTGCAGCGCCTGCCAGCGGTTGAAGGAATCGCTGTCGGCAGAGAACAGCCGCAGCAGGTCGGCATCGGCCAGATCGAGTTCGAGCCGCACCGGCGCCGAGAACCCGCGCAGGAGCGAGGGGATGGGCGGCTCCGCCACATCGTCGAACGTCACACTCAGCGAGGGCTGGTCGAGCACGATCACGCCGTCGCTGGCATAGGCGCCGGAGCCGGTCTTCAGCGGCAGGTCGCCGGCCTTGCCGACCAGGCCGAGCGCAACCGGCAGCACGACCGGCAGTTTGTCGGGCTGGCCTGGCGTTGGCGCGGTCGTCTGGGCGAGGTCGAGCGTGTACGTCCTGGCTGCGGCATCGTAGCGGCCCGAGGCGACGATCGTCGGTGTCCCGGCCTGCTCGTACCAGCGCGCGAACTGCCTGAGGTCCTTGCCGGAGACCTTCGAAAAGCAGGCGAGAAACGCTTCGATCGTCGAAGCCGTGCCGTCGCAGCGCTCGAAATAGAGATCCATGCCGGCCCGGAAGGCCTCGTCGCCGACCAGGGTCTTGAGCATGCGGATCACCTCCGCGCCCTTCTCGTAGACTGTCGGCGTGTAGAAGTTGTTGATCTCCTTGTAGGCGCGCGGCCTGACCGGATGCGCCAGCGGCCCGGCATCCTCGGAGAACTGGGTCGAGCGCAACGTGCGGACATCGGCGATCCGCTTGACCGGGCGCGAGCGCTCGTCGGACGAGAATTCCTGGTCGCGGAAGACGGTCAGGCCCTCCTTGAGGCAGAGCTGGAACCAGTCACGGCAGGTGATGCGGTTGCCGGTCCAGTTGTGGAAATACTCATGCGCGATGATCGCCTCGATCGAGGCGTAATCGCCGTCGGTCGCCGTCTGCGGGTCGGCCAATACATATTTGTCGTTGAAGATGTTGAGGCCCTTGTTCTCCATCGCGCCCATGTTGAAGTCCGAGACGGCGACGACGTTGAACACGTCCAGATCGTAGTTGCGGCTGAAGACACGTTCGTCCCAGCGCATGCAGCGCACCAGGCAATCCATCGCCCAGCCGGCGCGGCCGGCCTTGCCCGGCTCGACATGGACGGCAAGCTCGACCTTGCGGCCATCGGCGGTGACGTAGTCCTGCCGGACATGATCGAGCGCGCCGCCGACGAGCGCGAAGAGATAGGCCGGCTTGGGGTGCGGGTCGTGCCAGACGGCAAAATGGCGCTCGCCGCCGGGCATTTCACCGGCGGCCACGAGATTGCCGTTAGAAAGCAGCACCGGCGCCTCGAGCTTCGCCGCCTCGAGTCGCACCGTATAGACCGACATCACGTCCGGACGGTCGAGGAAATAGCTGATCCGGCGGAAGCCGTCGGCCTCGCACTGCGTGCAATACACCCGCGACGAGCGATAGAGCCCCATCAGCTTGGTATTGGCGGATGGGTCGACATGGGTGTCGATCATCAGCGTGAAGCGTCTGCGCGGTGGCTCATGCAGCGTCAGCGCCTGCGCCGTGGCGCTGTAGGCGCTGTCGTCGATCAGCAGCCCGTCCAGCCTCAGTGCGCTCAGCGAGAGTTCGTCGCCGTCGAGAACGAGCGGCGCGCCTGGTCGCCCGGCTGGATTCGGCCGCAAACCCAGCAGCGCCCGCACCCGCGTCTTGGTCGGGTGCAGGCTGATGTCGAGGTCGACCGTATCGATCAGCCAGTCGGAGGGGCGGTAATCCTCGAGGCGGATCAGCGGGGTATCGTCGGAGCGCATGACAAACTCTGAAAGGCCGCGTGTTCGGGCAAATTGACGGAGTAGCAAATGACACGGACAATTGCGTGTCTTTGCAATCTAGTCCCTCTGGCTCGTCTGTAGCTGGCTCGCCGGCGCGCTGAAAGGGCGGGGCTTGCCGCTAGCTTGTCGCGGTCCCGATCGCGGGCTCTGCATGACTCACGAGGCGGCAGACCTGCGGCCGGGCAATCCTGACCGCGCGCTCGATCTGGTCGACGGCGGCGTGCACGGAGGCGACGTCGAGCGCGGGATCGACGCGGCAATGATAGTTCACCACCAGCCCGTTCTGGGTCTGGCGCACCCTGACGCTGTGGATGTCGTGGATCGGCCCGTTTCGCTGTGCCGTCTCGCCCGCCAGCGCCTTGCCGATGTCCTCGACCGTATCCCAGGCGGCATCGTGGCCCGTCGGCGTCTCGGTCTCCATCGGCTCGATATGGGTCTCGACCTCGGTATCGCCGCCGAATTCGGCTCGGATCGCCGATTCGAGGCGCGTCGCGATCTCATGGGCATGGCCGAGCGGCAGCTTTGAATCGACCTCCATGTCGAGGCTGACCGAGAGGCGCGGGCCGATGCTGTGGACGGTGACGTGGTGCACCGGGATCTTGAGCTTGAGCGCGATCAGCAGCACGCGTTCGAGCGCCGTCTCGTCGTCGACCTGCACCGGGTCGGCCGTCACGGCGATCTCGACGCCGGGCTCGATGCGCTCGAACTCCGCCGCCAGAGCCTCCCGGATCGCGGCGACACGCTCGAGCGGCAGCGTGCGCGAGACGCTGATCCCGATCTCGCCATGGACGCGCCCGCCGATCGGTCGGACCTTGAGCCAGTTGACGCCGACGACGCCCGGCACCGCCTCGGCCGTCCCGCGCAGCCGCTCGCTGACGCCCTGCGGCGCGGCGTCGAGCAGGGCGTCGATGGTCCGGCGCGCCAGCCGGTAGGCCGACAGCGCGGTGAAGGCGGCGATCGCGAAGGCGGCGATCGTGTCGGCCCGCGCGATGCCGTACCAGACCCCGATCAGCCCCGCGAGCACCAGCGCCGAGCCGACGAAATCGGTGGAGAAATGGGTCGCTTCGGCTGCCAGCGCTTCGCTGCCGGTCTCCTTCGCGACCTTGGTCAGCGAGCGCCAGCGAATGGCATCGACGACCATCGACAAGAGCATGATGCCGATGACCACAGGCGTGACCTGCACATGCTCGATGAGGCCGGTCCAGAGCCGGTTGCCGGCCTCCCACAGGATCGCGCCGGCCAGCGTGAACAGGATCCCGGTCTCGACCAGCGCGGCCAGCGCCTCGACCTTGCCGTGGCCGTAATGGTGCTCGTCATCGGCCGGCTTGTCCGAGACGCGCACGGCAAACCAGGTGAACAGCGTCGAGCCGACATCGATCAGCCCCTGCAGCGCGTCGGTCAGCAGGGCGAGCGAGCCCGACAGGATCGCGCCGACGATCTTCGCGCCGGTCAGGAGCAGGGTCGCCATCACCGAGAGGATGGCGGCGCGCTGCTTGATCTGCGCGATCTGGGCCGGCGTGGCGCGAACAGGCTTACCGTCCGGACCGCCTTGCGTTGAGGTCATGGCCTGTCCTGCGCGCTTGCGTCTTGGAAGTGTCTTCCGGAGCGGGGATGCTTTCGCCCGATTCACGGGTAGGATCAACCCGCACTCCCTTGCGGACTTAAAGCTGGAACGAGCCCGGCCCCTCAATGCCGGCCGAAGAGGACCTTCAAGATGCGATATCTCCACACCATGGTCCGCGTCACCGATCTCGATGCGGCGCTCGACTTCTACGTGACCAAGTTCGGCCTGATCGAGACGCGGCGTATCGAAAGCGAGAAGGGCCGCTTCACGCTGGTCTTCCTCGCGGCCCCCGACGATCTCGATACCGTCAAGGCGACGGGCTCGCGCGGCCGCCCGACGCTGGAACTGACCTACAACTGGGACCCCGAGGTGTATACCGGCGGCCGCAATTTCGGCCACCTCGCTTATGAGGTTGATGACATCTACGCCACCTGCGACAAGCTGATGAAGGCCGGCGTCACCATCAACCGCCCGCCGCGCGACGGCAACATGGCCTTCGTTCGCTCGCCCGACAATATCTCGATCGAAATCCTGCAGAAGGGCGATCCGAAAGCACCGGCCGAGCCGTGGCTGAGCATGGCGAACATCGGGGTCTGGTGATCCGGGTCTATTGTCGCTGATATCACTCCCTGATATCATAAGGTGATATCAGGGAGCCGGTCATGGGAATTCTCGTCAGGGATGCGCAGATCGATCGCGACATTCGTGAACTCGCTGAACAGGACGGCCTGACTCTTCAAGGCGCAATCGGTCTGGCCGTGCGCCTTGAACTGGACAGGCGTGCCGAACGGCGCAAACTCGTCTTTGACGCGGCTGAGAAAGCGCGCGCCCGTATTGCGACTTTCAATCTCAAGGATGACGGTTTGTCCCATAAGGAGTTCTTCGACCGCGAATATGGCGACGCCTGATGTTTCTCGATGCCTCGGTCATTTTGGCTGTTCTGCTCAAGGAGCAGGAGGGAAACGCGGCTCTCGAAGCGATCGCTTTGTCGGCACGAATCAGATCGTCCGCTTTGGCGGTGTTCGAGGCTTCGTCCAGGCTGGCAGGCCAAGGGGCAACATTCGATGAGGCTCTCGCCGTCGTCATGCAGTTCGTCGATGACGTTAAGGGCGAGATCGTCGAGATCGGGGAGCCGGCCATGAGGGCCGCCCATGCCTGCGCCTCCCGCTATCATCACCTCACGGGGCATCCCGCGCGTCTGAACATGGGCGACTGCTTCGCCTATGCAGGCGCCCGGACATCGGGGCTGAAGCTCGCCTACAAGGGCAACGACTTCATCCATACCGATATCGAAGGCGTCCGCTTCGGACCGGGCGACGCCCCGTCCCGTCCATGACCGGCGTCTTCTGCCTGGGTATCTCGACGCTCGACTATGTCTACAGCGTCGAGACCATGCCGACGCGTGGCGAGAAGTACCGCTCGAAGGGGCTGGCCGTGGTCGGCGGCGGTTGCGCCGGCAACGCTTCGGTTGCGATCGCCCGGCTCGGCGGTCGCTGCTGGCTGGCGACACGCCTCGCCGATGACCTGACCGGGGACGAGATCGTTGTCGATCTGGCACGGGAAGGCGTCGAGACGAGTTTCGCTCGCCGCGTCGCAGGCCTGCGCTCGCCGGTCTCGGCCATCCTGGTCGATGCGCAGGGCGAGCGCATGGTGATCTCCTATTCCGATCCGGAGATGCCGGAGGATACCGACTGGCTCCCCACGACGCTGCCTGCTGAAGCCCGTACCGTGCTCGCTGATACCCGTTGGGGCGGGGGCGCGCTCGCGGCTTTGCGGCTGGCGCGGGCGGCGGGTGTTCCCGGTGTCCTCGACGGCGACCGCAAGCCGCCCCATCCCGATCTCGTGGCGACCGCGAGCCATGTCGCCTTCAGCGCCCAGGCGCTGGCCGAACTCTCCGGCGAGGACGACCCGGGCGCCGGGCTCGCTCGGCTGGCGAAAGATGGTCCGACCTGGCTCGCCGTCACGCTCGGCAAGGACGGCGTGCTGTTCGTCGAGAACGGGGAGATCGCTCATATTCCTGCCTTCACGGTCGAGACCGTCGACACGCTCGGTGCGGGCGATGTCTGGCACGGCGCCTTTGCACTGGCGCTGGCGGAGGGGCAGGGCGAGCGCGCCGCGATCCGTTTCGCCTCAGCCGCTGCTGCGATCAAATGCACCCGCTTTGGCGGGCGTGCGGGTGCGCCACGCCGCGACGAGGTTGCGGAGTTCCTCGCCGCAGCAGGCTGATAGGTCCGTGACGCAAAACGTTGCCTGAAATTTGGGCAGCACGGGTCGCGCAGGCCCTTGCCCGGCAAACGGGCGCGCGGAAGATTGGCGGCGTTCTTCGTTCCGGGATCCTCCATGTTCGCGCCGCCCGTTCCGGCAGCCAGTGATCCACTTCTTCCGGCCTATGTCCGCGCCGCAGGCGGTGTCCGGCTGCGCTTCGGGCGTGTCGGCGCCCAGACGCACCGTCTGGACGTGGCGGAATCCGGCGGCTACCGCGCCCGCTTCCCGACCACCTTCGACACGACCAGCGAGGCCGTGCTGATCAACACTGGCGGCGGCATGGCCGGCGGCGACGCCATGCGCGTCGCCGTGACGCTGGAGCCCGGTGCCGACGCGGTGGTCACCTCCCAGGCGGCGGAGAAGATCTATCGCAGCCAGGGCTCGGACACCCGCGTCGAGACCACCCTGTCGGTCGGGGCCGGGGCGAGCCTCGCCTGGCTGCCGCAGGAGAGCATCCTGTTCTCCGGCGCGCGGCTCACCCGCAGCCTGACGATTGATCTCGCCGCCGATGCCCGCCTGATCGCCTCCGAGGCCGTGTTCTTCGGCCGCAGCGCCATGGGCGAGACGATGCTGCGCGGCGCTCTGCGGGATCGCTGGCGCATCCGCCGCGAGGGCAAGCTGGTTTTCGCCGAGGATCTGCGGCTTGAGGGCGCCGTCTCCGAGACGCTGGCGCGGCTGGCCGTGGGGGCGGGCGCCCGCGCCGGGGCCACGATCGTCGTTGCCGGCCAAGATCTGGCCGGCCAGGATCTGCAGGACAGGCTGGAACAGGTCCGGGCGTGCGGCGATGAGGCCTCCGCGCGCGCTGTCGAGCTTGGTGCCGGCATCGTCTCGGACCTGCTCGTGATCCGACTGCTCTCTCCCGATGCCCAGGCTCTGCGTCGCGTGCTCGTCACGCTGCTCGGGCATCTGACCGGCCGTGCGCTGCCGCGCACCTGGTCAACTTGAGGAGAGCATCATGCTGGCGATCCAGGGTCTGAAATGCATCTATGACACCGGCGCGCGGGGCTGGGCGATCGAACTCGCGCTCAGCGGCGAAGGCGAGGAGGCGGTGCGCCGCTTCGACGTTGATGGACCCGACGATGCGGAAATGCTGATCGAGGCTTTCGAGGATTCGACCTCCAGCGCCTTCGATCCGGCGACGGGCGAGATCGTCTTCGCCTATGAATATGCCGATTTCGGCGCCGAAGACGAAGACGACGAAGACGGCGAAGAGGAAGACGGCGAGGACGAGGACGAGGTCTCCGAAGACGAGACCTCCGGGGACGAAGAGAAGGTCAAGGCATGAATCTGACGCCGCGCGAAAAGGACAAGCTGCTCGTCTCCATGGCAGCCATGGTGGCCCGCAGACGACTGGAGCGCGGCGTCAAGCTCAACTACCCCGAGGCCGTCGCGCTCATCACCGACTTCGTCGTCGAGGGCGCGCGCGACGGCAGATCGGTCGCCGATCTGATGCAGGCCGGAGCCCATGTCGTTACGGCCGACCAAGTCATGGACGGCATCGCCGCGTTGATCCACGACGTCCAGGTCGAGGCGACTTTTCCCGACGGCACCAAACTCGTCACCGTGCACGAGCCGATCCGCGGCGCGGCCGATGCGATGAAGCCCGGCCAGGTCACCACGCTGCCGGGCGACCTGATCATGAACGAGGGCCGCGAAAGCCTGACCCTGACGGTGGCCAACACCGGCGACCGGCCGATCCAGATCGGCTCGCACTATCATTTCTACGAGGCCAACCCCGCGCTCGCCTTCGAGCGCGACAAGGCGAGGGGCTTTCGCCTCGACATCCCCGCCGGGACGGCGGTTCGCTTCGAGCCCGGCCAGACCCGCGAGGTCAGGCTGGTCGCACTCGCCGGCAAGCGCGAGGTTTACGGGTTCAGGCAAGAGGTGATGGGGAAGCTCTGAGCTCTTGGCTCTGAACTGCCGCATGCCCCGATCCGCCTCGAGGAGATGACACGATGCCCTTCAATTTCCCGCGCAATGCCTATGCCGCGATGTTTGGCCCCACCACCGGCGACACCGTGCGCCTCGGCGACACCGAACTCGTCATCATGGTCGAGAAGGATTTCACCACCTATGGCGAGGAGGTGAAGTTCGGCGGCGGCAAGGTCATCCGCGACGGCATGGGCCAGAGCCAGGTCACCAACGCCGACGGCGCGGTCGACACCGTCATCACCAATGCGCTGATCCTCGACCATTGGGGCATCGTCAAAGCCGATATCGGCATCAGGGCAGGGCGCATCTGCGCCATCGGCAAGGCCGGCAACCCCGATATCCAGGCCGGCTTCGGCAATTTCGATCCCCACGAGACGATCATCGTCGGCCCCGGCACCGAGGTCATCGCCGGCGAAGGCAAGATCATCACCGCCGGCGGCTTCGACAGCCACATCCACTACATCTGCCCGCAGCAGATCGAGGATGCGCTGATGAGCGGGCTGACCACCATGCTCGGCGGTGGCACCGGCCCCGCCCATGGCACGCTGGCGACGACCTGCACGCCCGGCCCCTGGCATCTCGGCCAGATGATCAAGGCCGCCGACGCCTTTCCGATGAACCTCGCCTTCGCCGGCAAGGGCAATGCCGCATTGCCCGGCGCTCTGATCGAGATGGTCGAGGCGGGCGCATGCGCGCTCAAGCTGCACGAGGACTGGGGCACGACGCCGGCCGCGATCGACAACTGCCTCTCGGTCGCTGACGACTACGACGTCCAGGTGATGATCCACACCGATACACTCAACGAGTCCGGCTTCGTCGAGGATACGATCGCGGCCTTCAAGGGCCGCACGATCCACGCCTTCCATACCGAAGGCGCCGGCGGCGGCCACGCGCCCGACATCATGAAGGTCGCCGGCCTGCCCAACGTCCTGCCCTCATCGACCAACCCGACGCGGCCCTTCACGGTCAACACGCTCGACGAGCATCTCGACATGCTGATGGTCTGCCATCACCTGTCGCCGTCGATCCCGGAGGATCTCGCCTTCGCCGAGAGCCGCATCCGCAAGGAGACGATCGCCGCCGAGGACATCCTGCATGATCTCGGCGCGCTCTCGATGATGTCGTCGGATTCGCAGGCGATGGGCCGCATCGGCGAGGTCATCACCCGCACCTGGCAGACCGCGCACAAGATGAAGGTCCAGCGTGGGGCATTGGCGCAGGATGTCGGCACCGGCGCCGACAACTTCCGGGCCAAGCGCTATGTCGCGAAATACACGATCAACCCGGCGATCTCACATGGCATCTCGCGCCATATCGGCTCGGTCGAGATCGGCAAGCTCGCCGATTTGGTGATGTGGTCGCCGGCCTTCTTCGCCACCAAGCCCGACATGGTGATCAAGGGCGGCATGATCGCGGCGGCTCCCATGGGCGACCCCAACGCCTCGATCCCGACGCCGCAGCCGGTGCATTACCGCCCGATGTTCGGCGCCTTCGGCAAGGCGGTGACCTCGACCTCGCTGGTCTTCGTCTCGCAGGCGGCGATCGCCAACGGACTTCAGAAGCGGCTCGGCACCGACAAGGAGATGGTCGCGGTCGAGAACACCCGCGGCGGCATCTCCAAGAAGAGCATGATCCACAACGACGCCACGCCCGACATCCAGATCGACCCCGAGACCTATGCGGTCGTAGCGGATGGGGAACTGCTGGTCTGCGAACCGGCGAAGGAACTGCCGCTGGCGCAGCGCTACTTCCTGTTCTGAGCCCAGTCCGCGCCGAGCCCCAACGGCACGGAACAGCCGGGCCGAGTGGACGTTCCTCCCCTGCCAGAACAGGGAGGCTCGCCATGGCCAATGAGAATGCCGCCGATCCGAAGGGCCGGCAACCCGAAGCGCTCGCCACTTTCGCCGCCAGCGCCCGCAATGACGCCAGAAAGCCGGACGATGTCGGGCTGACGGCGACGCCCGAAACGGCTCCGCTAAAAACCTCTTCCAACAAGAAAGCCGAGGCGGCGACGAAGGTGTTGCGCGAGGGCGTGCTCAAGCGTGATCAGGGCGCGGATGAAGCGGTCGACGCCTTGCCGGATCGGACACGGGACCGCTGAAGTCCTGATACATTTTGAGCCATCGACTGCATCCACAGCGAGGCCGGATCCGTAACCAAGACACATTGCGTCTCGGATTAATTTTATCGTGTCAGAACCCTTCATCGTCATCGCCCGTGTCGAGGTTCGTCCCGACGCGCGGGAGCTTTTTGTCGCAGCCGCCGCAGACTGCATTGAAGCAACCCGGCGCGAGCAAGGCTGCCTCGCCTATGACATCCATGAAAGCGTCACCCAGCCCGGTCGCTTTGTCTCCTGCGAAAGCTGGGAGACGCGCGCCGATATCGATCACCACATGCGCTCGCCGCATGTGGTAGCGTTTCTGGAGACGGCGAGGGCTTGCGTCACGGCGCCTCCGGTGGTCGAAGTGGTCGAACCGCGGTCGATCGACCGCCTCTGATCCATTCTGTCACGGACGTTTCATCATGCTTCGCGCCACCTCCGTCGTTCGCAAGGCCGCCGTCAGGCCAGACCGCGTCGTCGATACGCTGACGCTCGACCATGACGATCGCAACCGTCGCCGCCTCGCCCTGACGGCCGATGGCGGGCTCGGCATCCTGCTCGATCTCGACAAGGCGACCGCGCTCGGTGACGGCGACGCCGTCAAGCTGGAGGATGGCCGGCTCGTACTGATCAAGGCCGCGCCCCAGAGCCTGCTCGAAATCCGCGCCGAGAACCCGCTGCGGCTGATGCGGGTGGCCTGGCACATCGGCAACCGCCATACCCCGGCCGAGATCACCGCGGACGCGATCTACATCGAGAACGACCATGTCCTGGCCGAGATGGTGCGCGGGCAGGGTTGCGCGATGAACGCCGTGAACAGGCCGTTCCAGCCCGAGCGCGGCGCCTATGACCACGACCACGCCAATTGCGACCATCCCAGCCACGATCACGCAAGCCACGCGCCTCACGACCACGCCGGTCATGGCCATGATCACGGTCACGATCATGGCTCGCATGCTCACGGCCATGCTGAGGCGCATGCGCATGGCGACCACGCGCACGCACAGGCCGAGACCCATGCGCATGCCCATGGCGATGCCTGCGGCTGCGGGCATGATCACGCACATCACGACCACGGCCACAAGCATGGCGCCGAGCACGGCCATAAGGGCCATACGCACGATCATTGAGCGCCTGCCATGGCGGCCCATCTGCCCCTGATGGTCTGGCTGTCGCCGTCCTTCCCGGTCGGCGCCTTCGCCTATTCGCATGGCCTGGAATGGGCCTTCGAAAGCGGCGACCTGCATGATGCCGCAACCCTGCGCGACTGGCTCGACGCGCTCGTCGGCCATGGCTCGCTGCGCAACGACCTGATCCTCTTCGCCTGCACGGCCCGCGCGATCGAGGACGATGACGAGGCCGCGCTGATCGAGATCGCGGAACTCGCGCTCGCGCTCGCGAACTCCGCCGAGCGGCGCCTTGAGACTGTGACGCAGGGCAACGCCTTCGTCGCGGCGCTGCGTGCGGCCTGGCCCTGCGCCGCGATCGAACGCCTCAAGGCCGTCTGGGGCGGCGACGTCGCCTATCCGGTCGCCGTCGCTGTCGCCAGTGCCGGCCATGCCCTGCCGCGGCCGGCATCGCTGGAGGCTTACGGCCTGGCCTTCGTCGCCAATCTGGTCTCGGCCTCCGTTCGGCTCGGCATCGTCGGCCAGACGGACGGGCAGAAGATCACGGCTGGTCTGGTGCCGGCGTTGCACAAGGCGGCGGAAGCCGCCGGCTCCGCCACGCTCGACGATCTCGGCAGTTGCACGCTGCGCTCCGACATCGCCTCGCTGCGTCACGAGACCCAGTATTCGCGGCTGTTCCGCTCATGACGGCGATGGCCGGCCTGCCGCATTCGCCGCTTTGTCATGCCGTCGCGGCCGGCTAGGCTGGCGATTGCTCAAGGGATTCTGATCATGTCGCGCTCTCCCCATGGCCCGCTCCGAGTCGGCATCGGCGGTCCCGTCGGCTCCGGCAAGACCGCGTTGATGGAGGTGCTCTGCAAGCGCATGCGCGGCACCTACGACATCTGCGCCATCACCAACGACATCTACACCAAGGAGGATGCGCGGCTGCTGACGGTCGCCGGCGCGCTGCCGCAGGAGCGCATCATGGGTGTCGAGACCGGCGGCTGCCCCCATACCGCCATCCGCGAGGACTGCTCGATCAACCTCGCCGCCGTCGAGGAGATGCGGGGCAAGTTCCCGAACCTCGACATGATCCTGATCGAATCCGGCGGCGACAATCTCGCCGCCACCTTCTCGCCCGAGCTCGCCGATCTGACGATCTACGTCATCGATGTCGCGGCCGGCGAGAAGATTCCGCGCAAGGGCGGCCCGGGCATCACGCGCTCCGATCTGCTGGTCATCAACAAGACCGATCTCGCCCCCCATGTCGGCGCGGATCTTGCAGTCATGGACCGCGATTCGAGGACGATGCGCGGCAAGCGCCCCTTCGTCTTCACCAATACAAAGGCCGGCGAGGGCGTCGACGCGGTGATGGATTTCATCGAGACGGCCGGCGGGTTGAGAGCTGCTCCAGCAGCGTGACGGGCAAGGACGGGAGATGACCATGCAGGCGGTTGTGAAGCGGATGGGTGTGACTCTGCTGGTCGCGGGCATGGCCGGGCCTGCGCTGGCTCATACCGGCGTCGGTGCCGTGCACGGTTTCCAGGCTGGCCTGCTGCATCCGTTGTTGGGCCTGGACCATGTGCTGGCCATGGTTGCTGTCGGCCTTTGGGCCGGGCTGGTCGGCGGCACGGCGCGCCTGGCCTATCCGCTCGCCTTTGTAGCGATGATGGTCGTTGCCGGCCTTTGGGGCATGTCGGGTGCGCAACTGCCCGGCGTCGAAATCGGCATCGCCGTCTCGGTCATCGTGCTTGGCCTCGCGATCGCGCTCAAGGCGACCCCGCCTCTGGCTGCGGGGGCTGCCGCCTGCGCCATCTTCGCGATCTTCCACGGCCATGCCCATGGCGCCGAGCTGCCCGATGGCGCCGGTGCCTTCAGCTATGCCGCCGGCTTCGTGCTGGCGACGGTGGCGCTGCATGGCGCGGGCTTGGCTGCGGCTGGTGCCCTGGCGCAGCGCGCACCGCTGCTGGCGCGGGTCGCGGGCGGCGGGCTGGCGCTGGCCGGCGTCGCCATTCTCGCCAGTTAGGACTAAGTCTCGCCGAAGCAGCCGCGTGGCAGGCGGGCGAGCCTGAGGGCTCGCTGCTCCACCGGGGATCATGAGGCCCGATCTGAAAATCCTGATCGTCGATGCCAATCCGGTGCGCGCGGCCATCATTGACGAGGGCCTGCGCGAGGCTGGCTTCACCGACCTCGTCCGCATCGGCGTGACGCATGGGCTTATCGCGGCGATCGAGACGCATGATCCCGATGTCGTGGTCATCGATCTGGAAGACCCCAGCCGCGATGCGCTCGCCGACATGTTCCTGGTCAGCCGCCATGTGAAACGGCCGATCACGATGTTTGTAGACCAGTCGGATTCGGCCTCGATCGAGGCGGCGGTCGAGGCCGGCGTCTCCGCCTATATCGTCGATGGGCTGAAGAAGGAGCGCATGCAGCCGATCCTTCAGACCTGCATCAGCCGCTTCAACGCCTTTCGCAAACTGCGCGAGGAACTCGACGAGGCCCGTTCCCAGCTCGAGGAGCGCAAGCTGGTCGACCGCGCCAAGGGCATCGTCATGCGCATGAAGAACCTGTCGGAGGACGAGGCCTATGCCCTGCTGCGGCGCACGGCGATGAACGACAAGCGCAAGCTCATCGACATCGCGCGCTCGATCATCACCGCCGCCGAGGTGCTCAAATGACCAAGGTGCTCACATGACCCTGCACCTGCGTGTCGGCTTTATGCCGCTGATCGATTGCGCGCTGGTCGTGCTCGCGAAGGACGAAGGCTTCGCCGAGGCCGAGGGGCTCAATCTCGAACTGGTACGCGAGGTCTCCTGGTCCAATCTGCGCGACAAGCTGAATGTTCGCCTGTTCGATGCCGCGCATATGCTGGGGCCGGCTGCCGTCGCCGCGACGCTCGGCGTCGGCGGGGTCAAGGCGCCGATGGCCGTGCCGCTGGCGCTCAATCTCGACGGTGCGGCGATCACTGTCTCGCTTCGTCGCTATGAGGAGCTGGCGCGGCTGGCCGATGGCGACATGGTCGACACGACGGTCTCGGCCCGCGCGCTCGCGGCCATGGTCGCGCGGCGCAAGGCGTCGGGCCTGCCGCCGCTGACATTCTCCGCCGTCTTCGGTTTCTCCAGCCACACCTATCTGCTCTGCGAATGGCTGGCCAAGGCCGGGCTGGTCCTTGGTACGGACATCCGCTTCGAGGTCGTGCCGCCGCCGCAGACGGTCGAGGCCCTGACCAGCGGGCGCGTCGACGGCTTTTGCGCCGGCGCTCCGTGGAACGCGGCGGCGGTTGCCGCCGGTGTCGGCGCCATGGTCCACACCGGCACCGATCTGCGCCGCAACTGCCCCGAGAAGGTCCTCGCCTGGCAGGCGGATGACATCGAGCGCCGCCCCTCCGCCGTCCGCAAGCTCACCGCCGCGATCCTGCGCGCGAGCGATTGGGCCTGCGACCCGGCCAACATCCCCCGCTTCGCCAAACATCTCTCGGCGCCCGACCGGCTGGCCCTGCCCGTCGAAATCCTGGAACCGACGCTGCGCTTCAGCCTTCTCCAGGGCGCCGGCCGGCCGCCCCGCCAGGTCGAGCGCTTCATCCGCTTCGACCGTGCCGCGCTGCGGCCGGAGCCGGCCCATGCCGACTGGATTCTGGCCGGGATGGAAAGCGCCGGACAGATCGTCCGCACGCCCGAGATGAGCGAGCAGGCAAGGGCGGTTTTTCGTCCTGCCTATTTTCCGGGCGCCATCGACTGATGGGCTAGTTTGCGAATTACTTATGCAAATGCGTTCGTTTTGTGCGGCGCGGGATAAGTGTGCGCATTGCTGCTCCGTGCAGCTCTCATAAGCTAACTTATTGTAATTCCAGATTTCTCGTGAAGTCAGCGGGATTGGCACGATCCTTGTAGGGAATGCTGCAACGCGGCCAACGCTGCCCGCGTCATCCTCCGAACCGGAATGCACAGCAACGCCGCTGTCGAAACGTGCCTTCAGGCGCATTTCGCGCGGCGTTTTTCGTGTTCGGCGGTTGGCGGGCATTCACTTCCACAGCGAGAGGCAATCGATGACCAAGACAGTCGGCACCAAGCCTAAAGCCATTGCCATCGACGACAGGGCCATCGACGCTGGCCGTCGCCAGTTGCTCAAGCTCTCGGGCGCCGCCGCCCTGCTGAGCGCTGCCAAACTCGCGCTGCCGTCGGGCGCCTTCGCACAGGCCGCCGGCCCCGAGGTCAAGGGCACGCGGCTCGGCTACATCGCCCTGACCGATGCCGCCCCTCTGATCATCGCCAAGGAAAAGGGCCTCTACGCCAAATACGGCCTGCCCGACATGGACATTGCCAAGCAGGCCTCCTGGGGCGCCACGCGTGACAACATGGCGCTTGGCTTCAAGGCCAATGGCATCGATGGCGGCCACATCCTGCGCCCGAAGACGCATCTCTACGCGACCGGCAAGGTGATGCAGAACGGCCAGCCGCTGCCGATGTACACGCTGCTCAACCTGAACGAGGACGGCCAGGCGATCTCGGTCTCCAACGAATACAAGGACCTCAACGTCCAGAAGGATTCCTCGCCGCTGAAGCAGGCTTTTGAGCGCAAGAAGGCCGCCGGCAAGGAACTCACCGCCGCGATGACCTTCCCGGGCGGCACCCATGATCTCTGGATTCGCTACTGGCTCGCCGCCGGCGGCATCGACCCCGACACCGACATCAAGGTCATCACCGTGCCGCCGCCGCAGATGGTGGCGAATATGAAGGTCGGCACCATGGACTGCTTCTGCGTCGGCGAGCCCTGGAATGAGCAGCTCGTCAACCAGAACATAGGCTACACCGCGCTGACCACCGGCGAGCTCTGGTCGCGCCACCCCGAGAAGATCCTCGGCATGCGCGCCGATTTCGTCGACGCCAATCCCAAGGCGACGCAGGCTATCCTGATGGCCGTCATGGAAGCCCAGATCTGGGCCGACAAGCGTGAGAACCGTCAGGAACTCGCCGAGATCGTCGGCAAGCGCCAGTGGTTCAACGTTCCAGTCACCGACATCAACAAGCGCCTGCTGGGCGACATCAACTACGGCAATGGCCGCGAGGTGAAGGGCACCAATCTCCAGATGAAGTTCTGGGGCGAGGGCGGCTCGTCCTCCTATCCCTGGAAGAGCCTCGACACCTGGTTCGTCACCGAGAACATCCGCTGGGGCAAGTTCGAGCCGACGATCGACATCAAGGCTCTCGTCGACAAGACCAACCGCGCCGATCTCTGGCGGGAAGCCGCCAAGACGCTGGGCGTGGCCGGCGCTCCAACGGCCGACTCGCGCGGCGTCGAGACCTTCTTCGACGGCGTGAAGTTCGATCCGGCGGCGCCGATGGACTACCTCAAGGCCCTCAAGATCAAGCGGATCGCCTGATCCAATGGCCGAGCCCCTGATCATCGTCGGGAAGGGCATGGCCGCGACGCGGCTGGTTGACGAACTCAGCCAGCGCGCGCTCGGCCGCTATTCCATCGCGGTGATCGGGGCGGAAAGCCGCCTGGCCTATAACCGGGTGCTGCTCTCGCCCCTGCTGGCGGGCGAGATCACCGAGCCCGACATCGAGCTGAAGCCAGCCGCCTGGTGGAAGGCGCGCGGCGTTTCGACACTCTATGGCCGCGCTGTCTCCGGCATCGACCGGGCAGCAAAGAGCGTGACGCTCGAAGGCGGCCTGAGCCTGCCCTATGGCAAGCTCGTCCTGGCGACAGGCTCCAAGCCGCTGAAGCCGCCCTTTCCGGGCGGCGACCTGCCGGGCGTCGCGACCTTCCGCGATACCGCCGATGTCGGGATGATGCGGGCCTATGCCGGCCGCGGAGCGAAGATCGTCGTCATCGGCGGCGGCCTGCTCGGGCTCGAAGCCGCCTATGGCCTCTCCAAGGCCGGCGGCCAGGTGACGCTGCTGCATCTCGTCGACCGGTTGATGGAACGGCAGCTCGATGCCGAGGGCGCCGCCTTGCTGGCCTCGGCCATCACCGCGCGCGGCATCAGCGTTCGTCTTGGCGCTGCCACCAAGGGCTTCGTCGGCACGGACCGCGTCGAAGGCGTCGAGCTCTCGGACGGGGAGGTGATCCCGGCCGATCTCGTCGTCATCGCCATCGGCGTGCGCCCCAATGTCGACCTCGCCAGGGCGGCGGGGGTCGGCGTCAACCGCGGCATCGTCGTCGATGACGGCATGGCCAGCGACGACGACAGCATCTTCGCCATCGGCGAATGCGCCGAGCATCGCGGCAGCGTCTACGGGCTGGTCGAGCCGGCCTATGAGCAGGCGCGCGTGCTGGCGACGCGGCTGGCAGGCAAGTCTGCCGCCTATGAAGGCTCGCTGCTCGCGACCAATCTCAAGGTCAGCGGCGTCGGCGTGTTCTCGGCCGGCGAATTCGAGGCGGGCGATGGGGCGCAGACGCTCGTGCTGCGCGACCGCCTCAGTGGAATCTACCGCAAATTCGTGTTGCGCGAAGGCAGGCTCGCCGGCTGCGTCCTCGTCGGCGATACCCAAGGCGCTCTATTCTATCTCGGCCTGATCCGCTCCGGGCAGGACATCTCGGCCATCCGCGCCGACCTGCCCTTCGGCGAACCCTATTGCGTCAGGGAGGCGGCCTGAGATGCGCAGCGATGCGAACCTCCCCGGCCCCGGCATGCCGGATGGCGCGATCCGCACGACCTGCCCCTATTGCGGCGTCGGCTGCGGCGTCCTCGTGACTCCGGGTGAGAACGGCGTCGTGACGGTTGTTGGTGATCCGGCGCACCCCGCCAATCTCGGCCGGCTCTGCTCCAAGGGCTCGGCGCTGGGCGAGACGCTGGGGCTGGGCTCGCGCGTGCTGCATCCGCTGCGGCGCAACGATGCCGGCGGCTATGACCGGGTGAGCTGGGACGTCGCGCTCGACGCCGTGGCCGAGGGCCTGACGCGCATCATCGCCCGCGACGGCCCCGAGGCGGTCGCCTTCTACCTCTCGGGTCAGCTTCTGACCGAGGACTATTACGTCGCCAACAAGCTGATGAAGGGCTTCATCGGCTCGCCGCATGTCGACACCAATTCGCGGCTCTGCATGTCCTCGACGGTCGCCGGCCACAAGCGCGTGCTCGGCTCCGACACCGTGCCGGGCAATTACGAGGATCTCGATTGCGCCGACCTGATCGTGCTCGTTGGCTCCAACACGGCCTGGTGCCACCCGGTCCTGTTCCGTCGCATGCAGCAGAACCGCACCGAGCGCGGCGCCCGCATCGTCGTCATCGACCCGCGCATCACCGCGACGGCGGAAGATGCCGACATGATGCTGGTCATCAAGCCCGGCTCGGATTCGGTGCTGTTCGCGGGCCTGCTCGTGCATCTAGCCGCCAATGGCCTGACCGACGGCACCTATCTCGCCCGCCATGTCTCCGGCTACCAGGACGCGCTCGCGAATGCCCGCCAGCTCGCCCCGACGATCGCAAGCGTGGCCGAGCGGACGGGACTGACCCCTGTCGCGATCACCAGCTTTTACGAATTATGGGGCGCGACGCCGGCCGTCGTCACGGCCTGGAGCCAGGGCGTCAACCAGTCTGCGCAGGGCACCGACAAGGTCGCCGCGATCCTGCACTGCCATCTCGCCACCGGTCGCATCGGCCGTCCCGGCGGCGGGCCGTTCTCCCTGACCGGCCAGCCCAACGCCATGGGCGGGCGCGAGGTCGGCGGCCTCGCCAACATGCTGGCCGCCCATATGGGTTATTCGCCGGCTGAGATCGACCGTGTCGGGCGCTTCTGGCAGGCGCCGAACATGGCGCGTCATGAGGGCCTCAAGGCCGTCGCCATGCTGGATGCGGTCGCCGAGGGGCGTATCAAGGCGCTTTGGGTGATGGCGACCAATCCGGCCGTTTCGCTGCCCCGCGCCGACCATGTCCGCGCGGCGATGGCGGGGCTCGATCTCTTCGTCGTCTCAGAAAACGTGCTCTCCAACGACACGCTCTCGGCCAAGCCGCACATCATCCTGCCTGCCGCAGCCTGGGGCGAGAAGGAGGGCACCGTCACCAATTCCGAGCGCCGGATCTCGCGCCAGCGCGCCTTCCTGGCCCTGCCCGGCGAGGTCAGGCCGGATTGGTGGATCATCTGCGAGGTGGCGAAGCGTCTCGGCTTCGGCGCGGCCTTCCCTTACGCAGGCCCCGACGAGATCTATGCCGAGCATGCGGCGCTCTCGGCCTTCGAGAATGCCGGCACGCGCGATTTCGACATCGGCGCCCATGCGACGCTGCCGAAGCGGGCCTATGACGCGCTGAAGCCGGTGCAATGGCCGGTGCCAGTCGGCCAGCCGCTCGGCACGCAGCGCCTCTTCGCGCAGGGCGGCTTCTTCACCGGCGACGGCCGCGCCGGGATGGTGCCGCTGGCGGTGCCGGCGCTTGCGTCCGCGACGAGCGAGGCCTTGCCGCTGCTGCTCAACACCGGCCGCGTCCGCGATCATTGGCACACGATGACGCGCACGGGCCTCAGCCCGCGCCTCAGTGCCCATGTCTCCGAGCCCTGCGTCCATGTCCACCCAGCCGATGCAGTGCGCTTCGGCCTGATCGAGGGCGGTTTCGCTCGCATCGCCAATGCCTTCGGCGCGGTCGTGCTCAAGGTCGGGCTCGACGCAGGCGTTCAGCCGGGCTCGCTCTTCGCGCCGATCCACTGGTCGGGCGAGACCGCTTCGCATGCCCGCATCGGTGCGGCCGTCCAGCCGGCCTGCGACCCGTTTTCCGGCCAGCCCGAGATGAAGGCGACACCGTCTTCGATCGCGCCCGTGGCCTACGCCTCGCAGGGCTTCGTACTGTCGCGCGACGGCTTTGCCCTGCCCGAGGGCAGCTGGTGGTCGAAGCTCGCGGTCGAGGGCGGCGAGGGCCGTCTCTTCGCCACCAACGCGACCTCGGCCGAACTGATGGAAAGCGTCCGCGCCGCCTTCGGCGAGGACGGCCTGACCGAGATGATCGACAGCGAGGGCGGCGTCTATCGCTGCGCCGTGATCAGGGACGGCGCGCTGGTGGCTGCGCTTTTCGTTGCCCCCGCCGGCCGCGCGCCGCTCTGGGACACGGTCAAGCTCGCCTTCGCCGATGCCGGTGCCATGCCGGAGAACCGGCTCGCCTTGCTTGCCGGCCGCAGCCTCGATGGCGCCGCCGATCCGGGTCCGACCGTCTGCGCCTGCTTCGGCGTCGGGCTGAACGCGATCCGCGCTGCTTTCGCGGGCGGCGCGGCGACGCCCGAGGACATCGGCAGTCAGCTCAGGGCCGGAACCAATTGCGGCTCATGTCTGCCTGAAATCCGCCGGATCGGCGCGCAGTCACGCAGCCCGGTGGCGGCATGACCATCAACGCATTCAAACGCATCAACCAGAGGAGAACCGGCATGGGTCGGGCTGTCTTGAAGGAAGTGCCGGCGGGAGCGAAAGTCGTCGCGCTGCCGGGGGGCAATCCAGGCGTCGTCTCGCTTCCGGCAGCGGCGAGCAAGCCATTGTCCGCGCGCCTCGCGCCCTGGCTGACCTCGCTTCTCGTCAACATCGTGCCGCCGATGATCACGGTCGCGCTGATTCTGCTGTTCTGGCAGCTCGCCGCGCATGGACCGCAATCCTCGCTGCCGACGCCGACCAAGATCTGGGCCGAGGCGAAGGATTTGATCACCGAACCGTTCTTCTGGAACGGCTCGCAGGATATCGGGCTCGGCTGGCGCATCCTCGTCTCGCTCCAGCGCGTCGCCATCGGCTTCAGCCTGGCGGCGATCGTCGGCGTGCTGCTCGGCGCGCTCGTCGGCCAGTCGGTCTGGGCGATGCGGGGCCTCGATCCGGTGTTTCAGGTGCTGCGCACGGTGCCGCCGCTGGCCTGGCTGCCGCTCTCGCTGGCGGCGTTCCGCGACAGCCAGCCCTCGGCGATCTTCGTGATCTTCATCACCGCGATCTGGCCGGTGATCATCAACACGGCAGTCGGCATCCGCAACATCCCGCAGGACTATCGCAATGTCGCGCAGGTGCTGCGGCTCAACCAGATCGAGTTCTTCTTCAAGATCATGGTGCCTTCGGCCGCGCCCTACATCTTCACCGGCCTGCGCATCGGCGTCGGCCTGTCCTGGCTCGCCATCGTCGCGGCCGAAATGCTGACCGGCGGCGTCGGCATCGGCTTCTTCATCTGGGACGCTTGGAACTCCTCGCGCCTGTCCGACATCATCGTGGCGCTCGTCTACATCGGCGTCGTCGGCTTCGTGCTCGACCGCCTCGTTGCGCTCATTGGCACCATCGTCACCCGCGGCACCCTGACCAACTGAGGAGGATGCGATGAGCTATCTCAAAATCGATCACGTCGACAAAACCTTCCAGCGCGGCGCGGCCTCGACCGAGGTCCTGAAGGACATCAACCTCGTCATCGAGAAGGGCGAATATGTCTCGGTGATCGGCCATTCCGGCTGCGGCAAGTCGACCCTGCTCAACATCATCGCGGGACTGACGCCGATCAGCGCGGGCGCCGTCCTGCTCGAGGGTCGCGAGGTCAAGGACCCCGGTCCGGAGCGCGCCGTGGTCTTCCAGAACCACTCGCTGCTGCCCTGGCTCACCGTCTACGACAATGTTGCGCTCGCCGTGAACAAGGTCTTTGGCGGCCGCAGGTCGAAGGCCGAGCGGCATGACTGGATCATGCACAATCTCGACCTCGTCCAGATGGCTCACGCCAAGGACAAGCGCCCGGCCGAAATCTCCGGCGGCATGAAGCAGCGCGTCGGCATCGCGCGCGGCCTCTCGATGGAGCCCAAGATCCTGCTGCTCGACGAGCCCTTCGGCGCGCTCGACGCACTGACCCGCGCGCATCTGCAGGATTCGATCATGCAAATCCATGCCGCGCTCGGAAACACGATGATCATGATCACCCATGACGTCGACGAGGCCGTGCTGCTCTCGGACCGCATCGTGATGATGACCAACGGTCCCTCCGCCCGCATCGGCGAGGTGCTCGACGTTCGGCTCGACCGCCCGCGCAAGCGGCTCGATCTCGTCTCCGACCGGACCTACATCGCCGCGCGCGAGGCGGTGCTGAAGTTCCTCTACGAGCGCCACCGCTTCGTCGAAGCAGCCTGAGGGGAATGGTCATGACGCCCGATCAGATCGCCCAGGTGCGCTCCAGCTTTGCCAAGGTCGCGCCCATCGCCGAGCCGGCCGCCGCCCTGTTCTATGGGCGCCTCTTCGAGATCGCGCCCGAGGTCCGTGGCCTGTTCAAGGCGGACATGACCGAGCAGGGCCGCAAGCTCATGACGACGCTGGCTGTCGTGGTGAACGGCCTCGACAATCTGCCGGCGCTGATGCCGGCGGTAAACGCGCTGGCGAGGAAGCATGTCAGTTACGGCGTCACCGCCGCCCATTACGCGCCTGTCGGCGCGGCCCTGCTCTGGACGCTGGAACAGGGCCTCGGCGAGGCCTTCACGCCCGAGGTCAAGGATGGCTGGGCGCAGGCCTACACCACCCTGTCGGGCGCCATGATCGCGGCGGCCGAAGCCAGCCCCGCTGCGGCCTCCTGATCCGCAGGGAAGCAAGACCACGATGAGCGAAGACTTCACCCCCGACCAGAAGCGTTATCTCGAAGGCTTCATGTCCGGCATGCAGTCGGCCCGCACCGCGCGCGGGCTGGCTCCGCTTGGCGGCACCGGCGGCGGCGCCGGCGCCGGCACGGCGCCTTCGGGCCCCGACAGGGAGCATCTGGAAGCGCAGGCGAAAACCGTCGCTGCTGGCGGCAAGCTCGTCGACCAGGAGAAGTGGAAGGCGGCCGAACATCCGTTCGATGCCTATGCCCGCTTCAAGGACCAGGCCAATGCCGGCCTCTATCCCAAGCCCGAGGACAATTTCCGCTGGCGCTATCACGGCTTGTTCTATGTGGCCCCGGCGCAGAACAGCTATATGTGCCGGCTGCGGATCCCCAACGGCATCCTGAAGGCGTGGCAGTTCGCCGGCGTCGCCGATCTCGCGGAAAAGCTCTGCGGCCCCTACGCTCATGTCACCACCCGCGCCAATCTGCAGGTTCGCGAGATCCCCGCCGAGAATGCTCCACTGCTGCTCGAAGGGCTCGCCGATCTCGGTCTGACCGCCAAGGGCTCCGGCGCCGACAACATCCGCAACGTCACCGGCTCGGCGACCGCCGGCATCGATCCCTATGAACTCCTCGACACGCGGCCCCATGCCCGCGCCTGGCACCACCACATCCTCAACGATCGCTCGCTCTACGGCCTGCCGCGCAAGTTCAACGTCGCCTTCGACGGCGCGGGCTCGATCGCGACGCTGGAGGACACCAACGACATCGGCTTCCAGGCGATCGACGTCATGGAAGGCGCGACCTTCGACGGCCAGCCGGTCGAGCCCGGCATCTGGTATCGCCTGGCGCTCGGCGGCATCACCGGCCACAAGGACCTCGCCCGCGACACCGGCGTCATCGTCGCGCCATCGGACGCCGTCGCGGTCGCCGATGCCATCGTCCGCGTCTTCACCGCCAGCGGAAACCGCACCGATCGCGCAAAGTCGCGGCTGAAATACGTGCTGGATGCCTGGGGCTTCGAGACATTCCTGGCTGCCGTCGAGGAGAAGCTCGGCCGCAGGCTGGTCCGGCTCGATACGGCCTTCGTCAGGCCGCGTCCGGTCTATGATCGGCTCGCGCATATCGGCGTGCATCCCCAGTTCCAGCCGGGCCTGAACTGGGTCGGCGTGGCCCTTCCGGTCGGCAAGCTGACCGTCCAGCAGATGCGCGTGATCGCGTCCATCTCGAACGAATGCGGAGACGGTGATATCCGCCTGACCGTCTGGCAGAACCTGCTGATCTCCGGCGTGCCGGACGACAAGGTCGAGGACGTCGTCGCCAATCTTCAGGCGATCGGCCTGTCCGCCGAGACCTCGATCCTGCGCGCCGGGTTGATCGCCTGCACCGGCGCCACCGGCTGCAAATTTGCCGCCGCCCATACCAAGGAGGATGCGCTCGCCATCGCCGCCCATTGCGAGCCGCGCATCACGCTGGACACCGCCGTCAACATCCACCTGACCGGCTGCCACAACTCCTGCGCCCAGCACTATATCGGCGATCTCGGCCTGATCGGCGCCAAGGTGCCGGTGAGCGAGGAGGGCGACACGGTGCCCGGCTACCATGTCTTCGTCGGCGGCGGCTTTGGCGTCGAGGGCGGCATGGGCCGCGAATTCCGCACCGATGTGAAGGCGGAGGAGGCACCGGCGCTGGTCGAGGCGATCCTGCGGACCTGGCAGACCCACCGCGCCGCGCCCGACGAGAGCTTCGTCGCCTTCGCCCGCCGTCACGAGATCGCGGCGCTGCAGGCGCTGGTCGCAGAGACGGGGGAGGCGGCATGACCGTTCAGACCGCAAATCCGATCGTCCAGGTCCTGCCCGAGACCGCGCCCTTCAGCGACGAGCAGCGCTCCTGGCTGAACGGCTTCTTCGCAGGCCTCCTCTCGCTCGACAATGCCGGCGTCACCGCGCTGTCGCCGGCCGAGAACGCTGCCGTGATGGGGCAGGCCGACGACGGCGCGCCCTGGCACGACCCCTCGATGGAACTGCCCGAGCGCATGAAGCTCGCCGAGGGCAAGCCGCTGACGCGCAAGCTCTTCGCCGCCATGGCGCAGCAGGATTGCGGCCAGTGCGGCTATGTCTGCGAGACTTATTCCGCCGCCATCGCCGAGGGCAAGGAACCGCGGCTGAACCTCTGCGCGCCAGGCGGCAAGGACACGCTGCGCATGCTGAAGACGCTAGTGGAGGAGGGCGGCTCGACGTCCGCCGCCGCAGCTTCGGCGGAAGCCGCTCCCGCCGCAGCACTCGGCCCGCTCGGCCGCTGCCGCGAGAACCCGGCGCTGGCGACCTTCCTGTCGCGCCGCAAGCTCAACGGCGAGGGCTCCGAGAAGGAGACCTGGCATGTCGAGTTCGACCTGTCGGAATGCGGGCTCGACTACATCGTCGGGGACGCCTTCGGCATCGTCGCGCAGAACGATCCGCGCCTGGCCGACGCCGTCATCGCGCTGCTCGGCGCGCGTCCGGATGCGATCGTCAACGGCAAGAACCTGCGTGAGGCGCTGATCTCCGACCTCGCGCTCGGCCCCGCGCCCGACGCGCTGTTCCAGCTGATCTCCTATGTCACCGGCGGCGAGACCCGCGCCAAGGCCAAGCGGCTGGCGGCGGGCGAGGACCCAGACGGCGATCTCGACCGGCTCGACGTGCTCGGGACCCTGCATAAATTCGGGCAGGCGCGACTCTCGCCCGAGGCGTTCGTCGAGGCGCTCGATCCGCTGCAGCCGCGGCTCTACTCGATCTCGTCCTCGCATAACGCCGGTCCCGGCCGCATTTCGCTGACGGTCGACACGGTTCGCTACAAGATCGGCAGCCGGCCGCGCTGGGGTGTGGCCTCGACCTTTCTCGCCGAGCGGGTCCGGCCCGGTGACAAGGTGCCGGTCTATGTCCAGCGCGCCCATGGCTTCGGGCTTCCGGCCAACCCCGAGACCCCCGTGATTATGTGCGGCCCGGGCACCGGCGTTGCGCCCTTCCGCGCCTTCCTGCACGACCGCAGGGCGACCAAGGCGCCGGGGAAAAATTGGCTCTTCTTCGGTCATCAGCGCCGCGCCAGCGACTTCTTCTACGAGGACGAACTGACGGCGATGAAGGAGGAAGGTGTCCTCACAGGCCTGACGCTGGCCTGGTCGCGCGACGGCACGGAAAAGATCTACGTCCAGGACCGCATGCGCGAGCGCGGCGCCGAGCTCTTCGCCTGGCTGGAGCAGGGCGCGCATTTCTATGTCTGCGGCGATGCCAAGCGCATGGCCAAGGATGTCGAGCGCGCGATGGTCGATGTCGTCGCCGAGCACGGCAAGCGCTCGCCCGACGAGGCCGTCGCCTATGTCGCCGCGCTGAAGAAGGCAGGGCGCTATCAAGCGGATGTCTACTAAGACATCTGCTTCCGTCATCCCCCCGTCATGATATCACGCCAACCGCCACGGTTTGAACGGCGACGGAGACAGGCGTGACTCTGCATATCACCGGCGGCAAGGTTTTGACCGCCGAACTTGAGCCTGCCGATCTCACCAGCAATGGCGCGACCATCGCCGCGCTCGACGGCCCGGCTCCCGCAAACGCGCTCCATCTCGACGCCACCGGCCTGCTCGTCCTGCCCGGCATCGTCGATATCCATGGCGACGCCTTCGAGCGGCACATCATGCCGCGTCCGGGCGTCTCCTTCGATATCGAGATCGCGCTGCGCGATGCCGACAGGGCGATGCTCGCCTGCGGCATCACCACCGCCTGCCATGGCGTGACCTGGTCCTGGGAGCCCGGCCTGCGCGGCGCCGGCAATGCCCGCGCGCTCGTCTCTGCGCTGGAGCGGCTGAAGCCCGCGCTCGGCGCCGACACGCGCTTCCATCTCCGCCACGAGACCTTCAATTTCGACGCTGAAGCTGAGGTGATCGAGTGGCTGGCGAGCGGGCGTATCGGCGTGCTGGCCTTCAACGACCACACGCCCGGGATTTTCAAGGCGGCTGTCCGCCCCGGCAAGGTCGCCAAGATGGTCGAGCGCACCGGCCTCTCCGAGGCGGACTTCATCGCGCTGGCGCGGGAGGTCTTCAGCCGCGAAGGCGAGGTGCCGGCCTCGATCGCCCGGATTGCGGCTGCTGCGCGCGCTGCCGGTGTGCCGATGCTCTCGCATGACGACATGTCGCCGCAGATGCGCCGCGACTACCGCGCGCTCGGGGTCGGCGTGGCGGAGTTCCCGCTCGATGTGGAGACGGCGCGCGAGGCTTCGGGCGCGGGCGAGGCCATCGTCTTCGGCGCGCCCAATGTCGTGCGCGGCGGCTCGCATCTCGGCTGCCCCGGCGCCGAGGAGATGGTCCGGGCCGGGCTCTGCACCATCCTCGCCTCGGACTACTACTACCCGGCGCTGACGCTGGCGCCGTTCGTCCTGGCGCGCAACGGCTCGGCCGCCTTCGCTGATGCCTGGCGGCTGGTCTCGCGGGCACCCGCAGCCGCGCTAGGGCTCAGTGATCGCGGCGAGATCGTGCCGGGCCGCCGCGCCGATCTCGTTCTGGTGGAGGACGGGCCGCAGCCGCGTGTCGTCGCGACCATCGTCGGCGGGAACCTGGTCCATCTCGCCGATCAGCGCATCCTTGGTTGAACGCCCGCGCGCGGATCGTTGCCCGTTGCCGCCACGCGGCCTAGTCTTGTCACTACGAGGGGGAATGGGTCGGGGGAGCCATGGCGCGTTGGTCAGATGCGATGAGGTTGTCAAGGTATTACGAGTACTCTGCGGATCTGCAGTATTATGGAGTCTATGAAATCGGTTTCATTATCGGTGGTGAGTTCGTGCCGAAATATATCGGAATGGCTGATCGTCAATTCCTGATAAAGCGCATCGAGACATACTGTTTGAGCGCGAAATGCCACAATGAGGGAGTGCGGCGTGCCATAGCTAGGCAGCGGCGTACGCTCTATTTCCACGTCATGAAGATCACGCGGCCCAGAGGTGCAGCATTGCGGGAAGCGCTAATGCTGCACCGGCACGGGCGCGGTAACGAGTGGCTTTATGAGTGGAATCGTCGCTACGAATACCAGATTCTTCGAGACTCCGGCTACGTCGTCTCCTGAGCTTGGCGCTTCAGGCGTCGTAGCCCTTCACGCTCGCCAGCGCCGTCATCACCCCGCGCAGCTCTGCCAGCCCGCGCAGGCGCCCGACCGCCGGATAGCCTGGGAATGAGCCCTTGCCGACATCGTCGAGCAAAGCGTGGCCGTGGTCCGGCCGCATCGGGATCTGCCAATGGGCCAGGCCTTGAGCCTTGCGGCGCTGCTCCTCGGCCAGCAGTGCCTCGACCAGCGCGATCATGTCGGTATCGCCGCCGAGATGCTCGGCCTCCATGAAGGAGCCGTCGGCGTCCTTGGCGACGTTGCGCAGATGCGCGAACCAGATCCGATCGGCGAAGCGCCGCGCGATTCCCGGCACGTCGTTCTTCGGATTGGCGCCGAGCGAGCCCGAGCACAGGGTCAGGCCGTTCGCCGGGCGATCGACCGCGTCCATGATGAAGGCGATGTCGTCCTTGTCCGAGCAAATCCGCGGCAGGCCGAAGAGCGGGCGCGGCGGGTCGTCGGGGTGGATGCACATCCGGATCCCGACCTCCTCGGCTGTGGGGATGATCGCCTCCAGAAAGCGCTTGAGATTGGCCCGCAGGGCGTCATGGCTCATGCCGCGATAGCGCTCCAGCATGCGCTTCAGGCCCGGCACGTCGTAGCGGTCATAGGCGCCCGGCAGCCCCGCCATGATGTTGGCGAGCAGCCGGTCGCGGTCGGCCTCCGAGGAGCGCTCGAACCAGGCCTTGGCGCGGTCCATCACATCGGCCGAATGCCCGTCCGCCGCGCCGGGACGCCGCAGCATGAAATGGTCGAAGGCGACATATTCGTGGATGTTGAAGCGTAGCGCCGTGCCGCCGCCGGGCAGGGGGAAGGCGAGTTCGGTGCGCGTCCAGTCCAGCACGGGCATGAAGTTGTAGCAGACCACCTCGAGCCCGCAGGCGGCGAGATTGCGCAGCGACTGCCGGTAGTTCTCGAACACCGGCTCGAGATCGCCTTCGCCGATCTTGATGGTCTCGTGCAGCGGCAGGCTCTCGACCACGTTCCAGCGTAAGCCCAGGCTCGGATCGGCCGCGATGATCGCCTTGCGCGCCTCGATCTCCGCGACGCTCCAGACCACGCCATAGGGAATTTGATGGAGCGCGTTGACGATGCCGCGCGCACCCGCCTGCCGCGCCTGGGCAAGTGTCACCACGTCGTCGGGGCCAAACCAGCGCCAGCTCTGTTCCATCAGAAGGCCCGTCCGTTGAGAGCATGGGTCATGGTCGCGTATCCTCTTGGTTTCTTGTTCTGGGTGTAGCCCGGCCGTCAGTCGAGCCGGGCAGGGGTGGCGCTGCCGGCGAAGGCATCGACCTGGTCGCGCGCGATGGTCTCGATGGCGTCGAAGACGGTGCGCAGATGCGCGCGCATCGCCGCTTCCGCGCCGACCTCGTCGCCTGTGACCACGCAATGCATGATCTCGCGGTGCTGCGTGAGGATCATGTTGGGCCAGGCCGCGCTTTCGAGCGACAGGCAGCGGACGCGGTCGAGCTGCGCCTTGACGCCTTCGATCAGGCTCCACACCGACGGATGGCCGGCGAGCTTTGCGAGTTCGGCATGGAAGGCCTCGTCATGACGAAAGAAACTGGTTCTGTCGCCGATCGCGAGATCGCGCTCCTGCTCGCGCACATTCTGTTCCAGCGCCGCCTTGCCGGCATCGTCGGCATGGCGGGCGGCGAGCGCGACCGTGCGGCATTCCAGCGTCTCGCGAACGAACTGGCTGTCATGGACTGCAGCAAGGTCGATCGGCGCGACGAAGGTGCCGACCTGCGGCACCACCATCAGGAAGCCTTCCTCGACGAGGCGCTTGAAGGCCTCGCGCACCGGCGTGCGGCTGACGCCGAAACGCACCGCCATGCGCGCCTCCGACATCGCCTCGCCAGGGCGCAACACCGCCGCGAGGATGTCTCCTCGCAACAGGCGGTGGATCTGTTCGGTGCTCTGTCGTGTCGCGGGAAGGGCCATTGCCAAGCTCTGGTCGACTAGTATACTAGGATACCGACTAATCCGGGGCTGCGTCAATCGGCGCGAGTCACGGACCTGTTGAGACGGCATCCTGATAGGGAGCCGGTGGCTCGATCAACAAAAACAAAGCGGAAAATCCGCATCATCGGAGGAGAAGTCATGGTCCAGAGCAGAATCAATCGGCGTGCATTCATCGGCGGCGTCGCTGGCCTCGCGGGCGCCGCGCATGTCCCCTCGGCCTTCGCCCAGCTCAAGCTGCCGACATCCCCGGTCGTCCTGTCGATCGTCGATGTCGCCGGCAATCTCGCGCTGACGCAGAAGGCGATCGAGAACTACCGCAAGGCCAAGCCCAATCTGGTCTCGCGCATCGTCTTCACCAAGGCGCCGTCGCCCGAGCTGCCCGGCAAGATCAAGGCGCAGCAGGAAGCCGGCCGCGTCGATATCGACATGGTGCTGACGGGGACGGATGCGCTCTCGGCCGGCGTCGACCAGAAGCTCTGGGTGCCGCTGCTGCCGCAACTCGCCTCCAGCCTGCCCAAGCTCGACGAGATCTATCTCGAAGGCGCGGCCAAGATGCAGGCGCTCGCCAGCGGGCAGGGTGTCGTCGTCACGTACTACCCCTCCGGCCCGCTGCTCGAATACATGCCGGCCAAGGTCAAGACGGTCCCGACGACCGCCCAGGAGCTGCTCGACTGGACGCGCCAGAACAAGGACCGGTTCATCTATCCGCGCCCGGCCAACTCCGGCCCCGGCCGCACCTGGATGATGGGCCTGCCCTATCTGCTGGGCGATTCCGATCCCAAGGACCCGGTCAAGGGCTGGGACAAGACCTGGGCCTATCTCAAGGCGCTCGGCGAGAACATCGAATACTATCCCGGCGGCACCGGCGCGGTGATGAAGGAACTCGGCGACGGCTCGCGTGACATGACCGTGACGACGACCGGCTGGGACATCAACCCGCGTGTCCTCGGCGTCGTGCCGAAGGAGGCCAAGATCGCCGCGCTGAAGGGCTTCCATTGGGTCACGGACGCGCATTACATGTGCATCCCCAAGGGCGTCTCGGACGAGAAACTCGCGGTCCTGGTCGACCTGATGAACTTCCTCCTGACCAAGGAGCAGCAAGCCTACACCTATGACGAGGGCTATTTCTATCCGGGTCCGGCCGTGAAGGGCGTCACGCTCGAGATGGCGCCGGCGGAAAGTCAGGCGGCGATCAAGGAATTCGGCCGGCCCGAATACGAGAAGCTGATCGCCGACAACCCGCTCCAGACGCCGCTCGACCCCGACAAGATGGTCGTCGCCTTCCGCATCTGGGACGAGCAGGTCGGCGGCGCCAAGCGCAAGTGATCAAGCGCTACACGAGTGAGATGCGCCAATAGGCTGGCGCGAGTGAAACGACCGGCGGCGGCCCGATTGCGGCCGTCGATCGGACCTTCGACCGAGACTCCAGCACGCGGTAGCCATGACGATTCAAGCAGCCAATTTCCAGGAGCTTCGGCTCGACCGCCTGAGCCGCGATTTCGGCACGCACAACGCACTCAAGGACGTCTCGCTGACGATCCGGCAGGGCGAGTTCATCGCGCTTCTGGGCCCCTCCGGCTGCGGCAAGTCGACGACGCTGAACATCATCGCCGGGTTGTTGCCGGCGACCGGTGGCGGCATCTGGCTCGACGACAAGCGCATCGACCCGCTGCGGCCCGAAGAGCGCGGCTTCGGCATGGTCTTCCAGAACTACGCCCTGTTCCCGCATATGAGCGTGACCAAGAACATCGGCTTCGGCCTCAAGATGCGCGGCGTCGCCAAGGCTGAGATCGAGCGCCGTGTCGGCGAGGCCGTAGCGCTGGTCCGCCTCCAGGGCCAGACCGAGAAGCTGCCCGGCCAGCTCTCGGGCGGCCAGCAGCAGCGCGTCGCCATCGCGCGCGCCATCGTCGTCGAGCCGCCGCTGGTGCTGATGGACGAGCCGCTGTCGAATCTCGACGCCAAGCTCCGCCTCGAGATGCGCGCCGAGATTCGGCGCATCCACAACACGCTGGGCGCGACCACGATCTACGTCACCCACGACCAGGAGGAGGCGCTGTCGCTCGCCGACCGCATCGTCGTGATGCGCGATGGGCAGGTGCGCCAGGTCGGCGTGCCCGAGGATCTGTTCTCGCGGCCCGACCATCTCGACGTCGCCGAGTTCATGGGCTTTCGCAACAAGATCGCCGGCAAGGCTGCCTCGGTTGCGGGCGAGCATGCGACGGTCGTGATCGACGGCGCCGCCATCGTCGGCCGCGCCCGCAACACCATCACGCAGGGCGCAGCGGCCCATGTCGCGATCCGCCCCGAGGATCTGCATCCCGTCGCCGCCGGCAGCGTCGGACTGAAGGCGCAGGTGATCTCGACCGAGTTCCGCGGTCGCGAATTCGTCGGCTTCGCGCGCATGGCGGATGGCACGGATCTGTCCTTCCTCGCCCATGACAAGCTGGCGCCCGGAGCCGAGATCACGCTGGCTGCCGAGCCCGACCGCGTCCTCGTCTATGGGGATGCGGCGTGAGCGATACAGCCCCCTCGATCCCGCTGGGCCAGCGGCTCGCGGCGCGCGGCCTCGACGGGCTGACGCTGCTCGTCGTGCCCGCCGTGCTCTTCCTGCTGGCGCTGTTCATCTACCCGTTCTTCTACGGGCTGTTTTTGTCCTTCAACCCGAAGGCGGGCGGCACCTTCGCCAATTACCAGCGCTTCTTCTCGGATTCGTTTCTCTACGGGACGATCGCGACGACGCTCTGGCTGGCGCTGCCGGTGACGATCGTAACGCTGCTGATGGCGATCCCGATCGCCTTCCGCGTCCGGACGATGAGGCATCAGCGCCTGCTGACCACGATCCTGGTGATCCCGATCACGCTCGGCACCGTGCTTGTGGCGCAAGGGTTGCTGAATTATCTCGGCCCGCAGGGCTGGTTCAATCGCGCGCTTCTGACGATCGGCCTGATCTCGACGCCGGTGAAACTTCTGCACAATTACTGGGGTGTGATGATCTCGCTGGTGATCACCGGCTTCCCCTTCACCTTCCTGCTGACGCTGTCCTATCTTTCGGGCGTCGATCCCGCGCTCGAACAGGCCGGCGCGACCCTCGGTGCCGGCCCCTGGCAGCGCTTCAAGCACATTCTGCTGCCACTCCTGCTGCCCGGGCTGGCGATCACCTTCTGTCTCTCCTTCGTGCAGGCCTTCTCGGTGTTCCCGTCGGCCGTATTGCTCGGCGCGCCGGCTGGACCGACGCGCGTGATCTCGATCGCGGCCTACCAGGCGGCGTTCGAGGAGTACGATTATTCGATGGCCTCGGCGGTAGCGATGATCATGGGCGTGGTTCAGCTCTCGATCGTCGTCGCGGTTCTGGCGGCGCGCGGCCTGCTCTATCGCGGCCCTGCCGGCGGCGGAAAGGGCTGATCCGATGGTCAAGGACAACAGATTGTCGGCCCGCCTCTGGGCCTTCGCCAACTGGGCCGTGATCGGCTTCTTCATCCTGAACCTGTTCGGGATGATCGCGACGGTGGTGACCAGCTCCTTCGCCACGCGCTGGCTTGGCACCTGGCTGCCGGCGGGCTGGACGACGCGCTGGTATTCCTCCGCCTGGGACGAGTTCCAGCTCTATGACGTGCTCTCCGTCACCTTCCAGATCGTCTTCCTGGTGGTCTTCCTCTCCGGCCTGATCGGGGTGCCCGCCGCCTATGCGCTGGCGCGGCGCGACTTCCCCGGCAAGAAGCTGGTGATGCTGCTCTTCCTGCTGCCGTTGCTGGTGCCGCCGATCACCTTCGGCATTCCGCTGGCGACGGTGCTCTACCGGGCGGGGCTCGCCGGCCAGATGTCGGGCGTCGTGCTCGCCAATCTCGTGCCGACGGTGCCCTTCGTCATCCTCGTGATGATTCCCTTCATCGAGCAGATCGACACGAAGATCGAGGCGGCGGCGCGGGTCTTCGGCGCCAACACCTTCAAGCTCTTCATCTACATCCTGCTGCCGCTGCTGGCGCCGGGCATCCTCGCGGCGCTGCTGCTGGTGCTGGTGCGCACCATCGCCATGTTCGAGCTGACCTTCCTCACGGCCGGCCCGACCAGCCAGACTTTGGTGGTGGCGCTTTACTATGCCGTCTTCGCGGCCGGCGTGCGCGCCGTGCAGTCGATCGACGCCATGGCGGTAATCTACATGGTCACGACGCTGCTCTGGCTCCTGATCGCTCTGCGCTTCGTCAACCCAACGCAGATCGTGGCCCGCGCCAAGCGCTAAAGAAATCCCACCCCGTCCGGAACCGGACGGGGTGGGTCGCGATTGAATCCGGGCAGCGCGGATGGCGTCTCTTCCGCCGCCCGGAGTTTCAGTCATGGCGCGCGTGATCTTTGACGATGCCGTTTCGGCCCCACCGCCCCCCGCGCGCCTGAAACGCAGCTCGGCTGCTAGGCTGACGATCACGCGCCGGAAATCCGGCAAGGGCTTCAGCTACCGCGACGCCGATGGCGAGCGCATCACGGACGAGACCACGCTCGCCCGCATCCGCTCTCTTGCGATCCCGCCGGCCTATTCGGACGTCCGTATCGCCGCCGATCCCCGCGCCCATCTCCAGGCCGTGGGCTATGACGAGGCCGGCCGCATCCAGCACCGCTATCACCCGGACTGGGAAAAGGTTCGCGAGCGCCGCAAGCTCAAGCGCCTGAAACACCTGATCGACGCGCTGCCGAAGCTGCGGACGGCAATCGCGCGCGATCTTCGGGACCGCAAGCTCAGCCGCGACAAGGCGCTGGCCTGTGCCGCTGCCGTCATCGACCGCTGCCACATCCGCGTCGGCAACGAGACCTATGCAAAGGCCAATGGCAGCCATGGCGCCTCGACGCTGCTGAAGCGCCACGTCACGATCACAGGCAGCCGTGTCGAGTTGGCCTTCAAGGGCAAGAGCGGCAAGCAGATCGCCTGCGCGCTTGAGGACCAGACACTCGCCCGTGCCCTGACCCGCGTCATGACTTTGAAAGGCAGGCGCCTGTTTCAGTACAGCCGCGAGGACGGCACGGTCGCCGAGTTGAGGGCCAGCGATATCAATGCCTATCTCAAGCGCGTCTCCGGCCTGCCCGTCAGCAGCAAGGATCTGCGCATGCTGGCGGCCAATGCCGCCGCCGCCGAACTGCTGCTGGCCGGAGAGATCGTCGCGACGGAGACGGGCAAAAAGCGCCAACTCGCCGACATCATGCGCGCCATCTCGGAGCGGCTGGTGAACACGCCGGCCGTGGTGCGCAAGAGCTATGTCCATGAGATCGTGCTGCGCGCCTATGCCACCGGCCGCCTCAAGCGCGCCTATGACAAGGCCAGGGGGCGCGGCGCCTGCTCGCGCATCGAGCGGGCGCTGGGCCTGCTGGCGGCGTAAGCCTCAGGGCTTTCGCGCTGGCGCCTTGCGTCCCTGCGTGATCAGCCGGGCACTGTGCTGCCCGGAAATGAAGGTCCAGAACCAGCTCCACGCGACGGCGACGCGGCTGCGCGCGCCGATCAGGAAGAAGATGTGGGCGATGCCCCAGATCCACCAGGCGACCCAGCCGCGCAGTTGCAGCCAGCCGAAATCCACGACCGCCGCGCTCTTGCCGATCGTGGCGAGATTGCCTTGGTGCCGGTAGCGGAACGCCGCTGGCGCCGGCTTGCCGGCGAGCTTCGCGCGGATGATCCTGGCGACATGGGCGCCCTGCTGCTTCGCCGCTGGCGCGATGCCGGGCACCGGCTTGCCATCGGCCGTCATGAGCGCGGCCGTATCGCCGATGACGAAGATCTCCGGCCGGCCGGGCGCGTTCAAATTGGCATCGACGCTGGCCCGTCCGGCCCGGTCGGCGGCGATACCGAGCCAGGCTGCGGCCGGAGAGGCCGCGACGCCGGCCGCCCAGACCACGGTACGGCACCCCACGGACTCCGTCCCGATCGTCACCCCGTCCTCGCGGATCTCCGAGACCGGCCGGCCGAGCAGGACCTCGACGCCGAGCTTTTCGAGCGCTCCTTGCGCATAATCCGACAGCGAGACCGGAAAGGCCGGCAGCACCCGCGCCCCGGCCTCGATCAGCAGGACGCGAGCCTCGCGCGTGTCGATGTTGCGGAATTCGCGCCAGAGGATCTGCTTCGCGAGTTCGGCGATGATGCCGGCGAGCTCGACGCCGGTGGGCCCGGCGCCGATCACCGCGAAGGTCAGCAGGGCCTGCCGCATGACGGGGGCGGTCTCGCGCTCGGCCTGCTCGAAGGCGAGCAGCAGCCGGCGCCGGATCGTCGTCGCGTCCTCGAGTGTCTTGAGGCCGGGAGCGAAGGTCTCCCACTCGTCGCAGCCGAAATAGGAGTGTCGCGCGCCGGTCGCGAGCACCAGCGTGTCGTAGGGCACGGTGGCGCCGTCATCGAGCAGCACGCGCTTGCCATCGGCATCGACGCCCGAGACCTGCGCCAGTAGCGTCGTGACGTCGGCGCGCTCGCGAAAAAGCCGCCGGATCGGCCAGGCGATCTCGGATGTGGCGAGGATCGTGGTCGCAACCTGATAGAGCAGCGGCTGGAAGAGATGGTGGTTACGCTGGTCGATCAGCGTGATCCGCAAGCCGGCGCCGGCGAGATCGCGCACGAGCTGCAGCCCTGCAAAGCCCGCGCCCACGACGACGAGATGGTGGGCGTCCGGCGAAGACGGTTGGGTGTCGGCCATCGTAGCGTCCCCCCTGCATGTGCAAGGCGGCCGCAGGGGGGCCGCTGCATCGATATTTGGCCCGCCTCGCACCGGGGTGCAACCCAAGAGCCCGCCTGCGGGGATGCATGATGCGCCATTTTGAGTTAGTCAGCCGCGATGACCGCCCTTTCGCCCGAACTCCTGCGCTTTACCGTGGCGCCGATGATGGACTGGACCGACCGGCATTGCCGCGTCATCCATCGCCTGATGTCGCGCCGCGCCCGGCTCTATACCGAGATGGTCACGGCGCAGGCCGTGATCCGCGGCGACCGGCAGCGGCTGGTCGGCTTCGATGCGGTCGAGCATCCCGTCGCGCTCCAGCTCGGCGGCAATGATCCGGCCCTGCTGGCGCAGGCCGCGCGGATCGGCGCCGATTTCGGTTATGACGAGATCAATCTGAACTGCGGCTGCCCCTCCGACCGCGTCCAGGGCGGGGCCTTCGGCGCCTGCCTGATGCGCGAGCCGGCGCTGATCGGCGACTGCGTCGCGGCGATGAAGGCTGCCGTCGAGATTCCTGTCACGGTGAAATGCCGCATCGGCGTCGACGACCAGGACCCGGAAGCGGCGCTCGATGCGCTCACGGCGTCGGTGACATCAGCCGGCGTCGATGCGCTGATCGTCCATGCCCGCAAGGCCTGGCTCCAGGGCCTCTCGCCGAAGGAGAACCGCGAGGTCCCGCCGCTCGACTATGACCGCGCCTATCGCCTCAAGGCCGCGAATCCGGATTTGATCGTCGCCATCAATGGCGGCATCCGCGCACCCGACGAATGGGCCGGCCATCTTGCCCGTCTCGACGGCGTCATGATTGGCCGCGAGGCCTACCAGAACCCCGAGATCCTGCTCCAGGTCGATCCGCTGCTCTTCGGCGAGCCCGCGCCGGTGGCGGACGCCTTCGCCATGCTGGAGGCGTTGGAGGCGCCGATCGCGGCCCATCTCGAAGCGGGCGGACGGCTGCATGCCTTCACCCGCCATCTCGTCGGGCTGTTTCCGGGGCGCCCGGGCGCGCGTCAGTTTCGCCGCCATCTGTCGGAGCATTGCGTGGCAGCTGGCGCCGGCATCGCCGATCTGCGCGCGGCGGTCGCCCATGTCGCGCGCCACGACGGCGCCCGCGTCGCCGCCTAGAGGTCGGCCGCGACGGCGTCTCCGGGCGGGGACAATCAAGTTTGCCGCACCAGGGTGGCTTCAAAAGCGATTGAAATATTGAGATCGGCGTATTGGGTTGTTTAGGTAAAAGTGCCGCAGTTGAGGCGAAGTACTACCGCAGCGGACTGCTGAACTGCAGTTGAATTGCCTATTGGGAGCCTTCCCTTCGGCAGCATCCGAGAGGCGCTGCTTTCCGGATCTGGCCCCTTGCGGTCCTTAGGAACGGCAGCTTTCGGGGGGCAGTTGTCGTCAAAGGCACCGCGCCCGCATTCCCTCGAATCGGAGCCGGCCACCTCGTCTGCCGACGACGAAAGGTTTTACCGCCAGCGCCAAGCGATCGTCATCGCAAAAATAGGACAGGCGGTAAGCGAACCTGCTCGCGAGACGCTTTCCATTGTGTGCAAATCATATACGTTCGAAGCGCAGGAGCGCTTCATGAATCGGTTCGATACGATTATCCGCGGCGGGACCGTTGTCACGGCCGCAGACACGTTCAAAAGCGACGTTGCGATAAAGGGCGGACGCATCGTGGCGCTGGGACACGATCTCGGCGAGGCGGAGACGGTGCTCGACGCCACGGACAAGCTCGTGCTGCCGGGCGGGATCGACAGCCATGTCCATCTGGCGCAGCCTCAGGCGTCGGGCGTGGTAATCGCCGACGATTTTCTGACGGGCACGCGCTCAGCCGCGTTCGGCGGCAACACGACGGTGTTGCCCTTCTGTCTACAGGAGAAGGGCCAGTCCCTTCGCGAGGCGGTGAAGGCTTATCACGCCGAAGCCGAGGGGCGCTGCTTCGTCGACGTCTCGTTCCATCTGATCATCTCCGACCCGACGGAGCAGGTGCTGGGCCAGGAACTGCCGGCGCTGATCGAGGCGGGTTACACCTCTTTCAAGGTGTTCATGACCTATGATGGACTGGCGCTCACCGATTGGCAGATGCTCGACGTTATGGCGGTGGCGCGCGAGACCGGCGCCCTCGTCATGGTCCATGCCGAGAATTACGACGCGATCCGCTTCTTGACCGATCGGCTCGAAAAGGCCGGCAAGACCGCGCCGAAATATCATGCGGCCTCGCGGCCGATCCCGGTCGAGCGCGAGGCGACGCATCGCGCCATCTCGCTGGCCGAGCTCAGCGACGTGCCGGTGATGATCGTCCATGTCTCCAACCGCGAAGCCATGGAGGAGATCCGCAGGGCCCAGACGAAAGGCCTCAAGGTCTTCGGCGAGACATGCCCGCAATATCTCGTGCTGACCGAGCGCGATCTCGACAAGATCGACATGGAGGGCGCCAAATTCGTCTGCTCGCCGCCGCCTCGTGACAACGAGAGCCAGGTCGCCTGCTGGGAGGGGCTGCAGCAAGGCGTCTTCTCGGTGTTCTCCTCGGATCACTGCCCGTATCGTTACGAGGGCGACGCCGGCAAGCAGTTGCCGAAAGGCAAGTCGAGCTTCCGCTGGGTGCCCAACGGCATTCCGGGTATCGCCGCGCGCTTGCCGATTCTGTTTTCCGAGGGTGTCGTAAAGGGCCGGATCGATCTCAATCGCTTCGTCGCGCTTTCCGCGACCAATCACGCCAAGACCTACGGGCTCTATCCCCGCAAGGGCACGATTACCGTCGGCTCCGATGCCGACATCGCGATCTGGGATCCGGAGCTGAAGCAGACCTTGAGCCACACGATGCTTCATGACGGGTGCGACTACAGCCCCTATGAGGGGCTCGAGATTACCGGCTGGCCGGTTCTGACGATGGTGCGCGGGACGATCGTCGTGCGGGACGGCGCGCTTGTCGGAACGCCCCGCCATGGCGAGTACCTGCCGCGCGAAAAATCAGCGCTGGCGCAAGACGGCGGCCGGAACCGGCGATGAGCGAGTTCTCGGAACTGAGCCGGCCGGCCACCAACCTGTCGAGCCAGGCCTATAACGCCGTCTCGGAGATGATCCGCCGGCGCCAGCTTCGCGGCAACGAGGTGATCGTTGAATCGCGGCTCGCCGAGCATCTCAGCATTTCGCGCACGCCGCTGCGGGAGGCGCTGCAACGCCTCGAGGGCGAAGGGTTGGTGGTCAAGGGCTCTGGCCGCTCGTATGTGGTGCGCCATGTCGATCTTGGCGAGTATCTGCAGAGCCTCAAGGTGCGCGAGATCCTCGAGGCCGAGGCGGCCGCGCTGGCGGTCGGCCGGATTCCCGCCGGAGCGATCGCCACGATGCGCCATGAAATCGTGGAGCTTCGCGCGGCGACCACTTACCATACGGACGACCATTGGCGCTCGGACGACCGGCTGCACCGCCTTTTCGCCACGCATTGCGGCAACGACGTGCTGAGCCGGATGATCGAAGAACTGCGCGTGACGACCCGTCTGTTCGAGATCGCGCGCCTCTCGCAGCGCCTCGAGCCGGATTCCATCGAGCATCTGCAGATCCTGGAAGCACTTGCCCAGGACGATGCGAAGGCCGCGCGCAAGGCGGTGCAGACGCATATCCGCAGCCTGGCGAACTTCGCGCTCGATACGGTGCGATAAGCCAAACCATCAGCCCCGCGCTGCGAGCCTGACGATCCCAATCCCGCTGGCGGCCACGATCGCGCCGCCGATCAGGGCTGTGGTGGGCGGGGTCTCGCCGAAGCCGAAGTAGCCGATCAATGTCGCCCAGACGATTTGGCTGTAGAGCAGCGGCGAGACTGTCGCCGTCGATGCCCGTCGGAAAGCGGCCGCCGCGAAAAGATGCGCGAGCGTGCCGAAACCGCCGGCGATCACGAGCAGGCCGAGCGCTCGCGGCGGCAGCGGCTCATAGATGGCTGGCACGGCGAGCAGGCACCATAGCGAGGCCATGGCGGCGCCCCAGAACACCAGCGTAAGGGTCTCTTCGCTGCGGCTGCCATAGCGCGTCAGGACATAGAAGGTGGCGTTGGCCGCCGCCATGCCGAGCGGATAAAGCAGCGGCCAGCCGAAATTCGGGGTGCCGGGACCGATCGCCACGACCACGCCGGCAAAGCCGATGACGATCAGCAGCCATTGTGCCGGCCGGGGCCGTTCCTTCAGGATCAGGAGCGCGAGCAGCGAGGCCATCAGCGGCGCGGAGAACGTGATGGCATAGCTCTGCGACATTGGCAGATGCACCAGGGCAAGCACGATCAGTACCGTGGTCGCGACGACGCAAGCGCCACGGGCCGCATGAAGTGCAAAGCGCCGGGTGTGAAAGATCTGGCGACCGACGATGGGTGCCAGCGCCGACAGCAGCAGTACCTGGACGAGATTGCGCACCAGCACGAGCATGCCGAGGCCATGCTCCTGCGCCAGCGATTTCAGGATGGCGTCGAGCGAGGTGAAGCAGAGCGTGGCCGACACCATCAAGCCGGCGGCGAGCCAGGGCCGTGCCGGCACGGGCGTCGGGGTGTCAATCACGGGCCAGCGCCGCGGTGGGGTAAAGCGTCACCACGGGCCTGCTGCTCTCAATGTCTCAGGATCTTCGAAACGAAACTGCGGGTGCGCTCCTCACGCGGCGCGTCGAAGATCGTCCTTGCATCGTCCATCTCGATGATCCGGCCCCTGTCGAGAAAGGCGACGCGGGAGGACACCTCGCGGATGAACCCCATTTCGTGCGAAACAATCAGCATCGTCATGCCGTCCTCGGCGAGCAGCCTGATCGAATCCAGGACCTCCGACACCAGTTCAGGATCGAGCGCGGCCGTGACCTCGTCGAGCAGCAGGATTTCGGGCTTCAGGGCCAAGGCGCGGGCGATCGCGACGCGCTGCTGCTGACCGCCGGACAGCTGATCGGGGAAACGGTCGAGCTTGTCACCGAGGCCGACCTTGGCGAGCAGCGTCCGCGCCTCCGTTTCGACCTCGACCTTGGGACGCTTGCGGATCTTGACCGGCGCGACCGTGACGTTCTCCAGCACGGTCATGTTCTGGAAAAGGTTATATTGCTGGAAGACGATGGCGACGCGCTCGCGCAGGCGCCGGACGGCCGCGGCATCGCGGTAGTCGACGAGGTTGCCCTCAAGCGTGACCGTGCCGGCTGTCGGCGGGATCAGACCCATCAGCACGCGCAGGATCGTGCTCTTGCCCGAGCCCGAGGGACCGATCAAACCGATGACGTCCCCTTTGGCGACAGGAAGGTCGATCCCGGACAGGACCGGCACCGCGCCATAGGCGGCCTCAAGGCCCTTGATGTCGAGATGGTGCAAGGCGTTCCTCCAGTCGCGCTCCGAAACGCGAGAGCGGATACGAGATGGCAAAATAGATCAGCAGGATGGCCGCAAACACCAGGGCGGCGGAGAAGCCCTTGTTGTTCAGGACTTTGCCGGCATAAGTCAGTTCGAGCACGCCAATCTGCGAGGCGAGGGCGGTGTCTTTGATGAAGAGCACGAAGAAGCCGAAGGCGGGCGGGAGAATGACGCGCCAGGCCTGGGGCAGGATGACGTGCCGCACAGTGTCGAGCAGCCCGAAATTCATCGCCGTGGCAGCGTCCCACTGATTGCGGTGAACCGAGTCGAAGCCGCCCCGGATGATCTCCGAGAGGAACGCCGCCGCGATCACGCTGACGCTGATCGCCGCGACGACGAAGAGCGGCAGGTCGGCGCCGGAGAGCTGGAATGAGAAGAACACCAGCATCAGCGTGACCAGGAACGGCACGCGCCGGAACGTCTCGACGAATAGAATGGCGAGCCAGCGCAGCGGTGCCAGCGCCCGGCTCCCGGTCATCCTGATCAGCGCCAGCAGCAGGCCCAGCACCGTGCCGACCACGCAGCCTATGGCCGAGAGACCAAGCGTGGCGAGCGCCGCCTTGCCCAGGAAGATCACATTGTAATAGCCGAAGAAGCCCGGCAATTCCTCGATCAGGCGCGCGAACATCAGGCGAGCCTCATTCTGGCGCGGAAGGCGAACTTGCCGAGCAGGCCGAGCGCGACGGACGCGATCAGCGTCAGGACGATATAAATCAGCCCCGTCAGCGTGAAGACCTCGATCGAGCGGAAAGTCTGGGCGTTGACGTTGAGGGCCTGGCCCGTCAGTTCCTCGACGCCGAAGATCGCCGCCATGGAGGTGCCGAGCGTCATCAGGATGAAGTGATTGGAGAGCGGCGGAAACAGCACGCGCGCCACATGAGGCAGGACGACGTAGCGGATCTGCTGAAGGCGGTTGAAGCCGAGAACCTCGGCCGCCTCCATCTCCGACTGGCGGCGGGATTCGAAGCCTGCGCGCTGGATCTCGGTCAGATAGGCGCCGGCATTCAAGGTCATGCCGATCAGGACGGCCGCATAAGGCGACAGCAGGATGCCGGCATCGGGCAGCGCGAAGAACAGAAAATAGATCTGCACGAGCTGCGGCGTATTGGTGAAGAACACGACATAGGCGTTGATCAGGCGACGCGCCCAGACCGGGCCGAACGCCTTCACCGAGGCGAGCGCCGTGCCGATGAAGAGGCCGCCGCAGAACGCCAGAAGCGCGATCTGCAGAGACAGCAGCGCTCCGTCAAGGAGACGGGGCAGAAAGGGCCAGACCTGACCGAACTGGAGCGTATAGTCCATCGACGGCACTCTCAGGGGGCGCAAGGCGACGAAGTCGTCGTTCCGGACGCGTTGGGGCGCCCGGAACGACGGAAAATTCAGAAATAGGGCGAGAACTGCGTCGGCTTGATCATTTCGATGCCGAACCACTTCTTCCAGATTTCGTCGGTCTTGCCGCGACGGTGCAGCTCGAAGATCGCGACATTGAGCCAGTCCTTCAGGCCCGTGGCGTTCTTGGCAATGCCGAGGCTGCAGTAATAGATGTCGACGGGCGCCTCGAGGATCTTCCACTTCACTTGGTGCTTGTTCATGTGCTCGCCGAGGAAGTCGACGACGTCGATGATCGCATCGCCGCGGCCCTGCGCCAGGGCGCGGATCGCATCGGGATAATTGTCGAGCAGCGTGACCTTGGCGTTCTTCAGATTGTCCTCGATGAACTTCACCGGAGTCGAGCCGCGGACCTGGATCAGGTTGATCTCGGGCTTGTTCAGCTCCTTCCAGTCCTTGAAAGGCTTGCCATCAAGGGTCAGCACGCCAAAGACCTCGGTGTGAACCGGCACGGAGAAATCGATCACCTTGGCGCGGTCGGGATTGCGCGTCATCGCGCCCATCACGAAGTCGATCTTGCCGGACGCGACGAAGGGAATGCGGTCGGGCGAGCCGACCTGGACCAGCTCGAGCTTGACGCCGAGCATCTTGGCGAGCTCCCCGGCGAAATCGACGTCGAAGCCGGCGATCTCATTCTTGTCGTCGAATTTGGCGAGCGGTGGAAAGGTCGGGTTGACGCCCACCTTGATTGTCCCGGATTTGATGATCTCGTCCAGCGTTCGGGCCTCCGTAGCTTGCGGCGCGGCGATGACGGCGGCGCTGACAAGCGCGACTGCTCCCATAACAAGATGCTTCAGCATGACAATCTCCCGGCTGTTGACCAGCGAACCTTAAACCGCGTCCCCATTGCGCGTACGGTCGATAGTTTGTATACGTTTTGAAGACATGTAAAGCGCAATCAATGTGCTAAGAGCGGGCATGAGTGACCGATGATGAGGCGCTTGGCAGCGGCCGCGAGCCGCCCACCGGAGATCTCTTTCGAGGTCGACGGTCGCATCCTGTCCGCGCCGCAGGGGGAGCCGCTGGCAACCGCTCTGGCCGCGGCAGGCCTGCTCCAGCTTCGCCACAGCCCGCGCAACGGCGCTCCGCGCGGGGCCTTCTGCTTCATGGGCGTCTGCCAGGAATGCGCGATCCATGTCGACGGCGTGCTGCGCCAGGCCTGCATGACGCCTGTCGCAGACGGCATGGTTGTCGAGCTGCGCGGCGTGCCATGAGCGGGGAGCGCGACCTCATCGTCATCGGGGCGGGGCCGGCGGGAGCGAATGCGGCTCTCGTTGCGTGCGAGCACGGGCTCCGCGTCGCGCTGATCGACGAGCAGCCCGATGCCGGCGGGCAGGTCTGGCGCGCGCCCTGGCCCGGACTGACGCGGGAGGCGAACGCCCCCGAGGCCCGCGATGGCGATGCGCTGCGAGCCAGGCTTGGCGCCTCCGCCGTCGATCGCCGTTTCGGGCGCAGGGTCTGGTCGGTCACCAGCGGCTACCGCGTCGATGCACTCGGCCCCGACGGCAACGAAGCGGTCTGCGCGCCGCTGCTCATCGCGGCGACCGGCGCGCATGAACGCGTCGTGCCCTTTCCCGGATGGACGCTGCCGGGCGTGATCGGTCTCGCCGCTGCAACCGTGCTGCTCAAATCCCATCTCGTGCTGCCCGGTGAGCGGGTTGTCGTTGCGGGCTGCGGACCGCTTCTGGCGGCGGTGGCGGCCGGCATCGTCAAGGCCGGCGGCGAGGTGGTAGCGATCGTCGATCTGGCGGGGCCGGCCGAATGGCTGAAGGCTCTCCCCGCGATGGCCAGCCGCCCCCGTCTCCTGGCGCGGGGTATGGGCTGGGCCCTGAAGCTCGCCAGCAAGCGCGTGCCTGTGCATTTCCGCTATGGCATCGCGGCGGCCGAGGGTGAGGGCCAACTCGAGCGCGTTCGCCTGGTGCCCGTCGACGAGCACGGCGCTCCGTGCGCGGAGCCGACGCTCACGCTGACCAGCGATGCGCTCTGCATCGGTCATGGATTGGTGCCTGGCGCGGAGATCACGCGATTGTTTCGCGCCCGCCATCTTTATCAGCCGCTGCGGGGCGGCTGGGTTCCGGAACTGGACGGTTTCGGGCGGACCTCGGTGCCGGGCCTGCTCGCGATCGGTGATGGCGCCGGCCTCAAAGGCGCGGCTCCCGCCGAGATCGGCGGCCGGATCGCCGGCCTGGCAGCGGCACATGATGCTGGGAGACTCGCCCGCGACGCCTTCGAGCAGGCGGCGGCGCCTCTGCTGAAGCAGCGCGAGAATCTCGCAGCCTTCGCCGATGCCTCGGCAGGAATGATGGCGCTCCGCCCGGCACAGGTCGCGGCGATCTCACCAGAGACCATTATCTGCCGCTGCGAGGATGTGCCCCGCGCCGAGATCGACGCGGCCTTCGCGGCAGGCGCACGCGACGTCAACCAACTCAAGCACTTCACGCGTTGCGGCATGGGGCCTTGCCAGGGCCGGATGTGCGGTGACGTGGCCGCACAGCTTCTCGCAGCGCAGGTCGGCAGCCGCGAGGCCGTCGGCTACTGGACGGGGCGACCACCGCTCAGGCCGGTCGGCTTCGAGGCGCTGATCGGGTCGTTCTCCTATGACGACATCCCGATCCCGAAGCCGGCGCCGCTATGAGCCATATCCACGATCTCGGCGTGATCGGCGGCGGCGTTCATGGCGCGACGGTGGCGTTGTTCGCGGCGCGTGGCGGCATGGACGTCGCGCTGTTCGAGCGCGGCCCGCTTTGCCGCGAGGCATCCGGCGTCAACGCCGGCACCTTGACCATGCAGATGACGCGGGTGGCGCTCATCCCCTACGCGCTTGAAGCGCACGCGATGTGGGCGTCGGCAGGCGACTGGCTCGGCCATGATGTCGGCGTCGTCGTCTGTGACGGACTCTCGCTTGCCTTCACTCCGGCGGAAGCGGAGCTCCTGACCTTCCGCGCCGGCAAACGCCGGGAGGCCGGCGCTCCGATCGAGATCGTCAGCGGCGCCCGCGCCAAGGAGATCGAGCCGGGGCTGTCCGGCCAGGCGTTGATCGCCGGCCACTGCAAGGTCGATGGCTTCGCCAATGCCTATCTCACCGGTCTGGCCTTTCGCGCCGCGCTGATCGAGGCCGGCGTGAGCCTTCATGAGAATTGCCCCGTCGCTGGTGTCGAACGCGAAGACGGCGCGTTCGCGATCCGCACGTCGCAGGGCGTCAAACGCGTGCGCCGGATCGTGCTGGCCGGCGGCGTCTGGATCGAGCCGATGCTCGCCTGGTTCGGTATCAACCTGCCGATCAAGACGCTGATCAATCAGCTCTCGGTCAGCGAGCGCATCGCGCCGGTGATGCGCACCGTGGTCGGCATCGCCAACGGGCTGTTGTCATTGAAGCAATATCCGCATGGCACGGTGGTGATCGGCGGCGGCTGGCAGGCCGTCGGCGACCGCGAGCGCGGTGGCGTCGAGCTGTTGCCGGAGCGGCTGATCGGCAACATGCGTCTTGCCTGCCATGCCATTCCCGCACTGAGGCAGGCCCGTATGGCCCGGGCCTGGGCCGGCCTGGAAGCCGAGACGCGCGACGCGCTTCCGGCTGTCGGCCCGCTGCCGGGCATAGCCGATGCCTATGTCTGCGGCAGCGTCCACTCCGGCTACACCAGCGGCCCCTATATCGCGCGGCTGCTCGCCGAACACATCCTTGGCCGTGAGCCCGCGATGCCGCTTTTCCCGATCGACCGCCTGCTCGCGCCGGAAGGTGCGGGGACAACCGCCTGAGGAGTGGCTGCTGATGTTCGAGGCCTTTTGCCGCGCTCTGACGGGCATCCATGCCGCCACCATCGTACCGATGCGCGATGATTTCAGCATCGACGAGGCCGCCTTGGCCGACCACGTCGCGTGGCTGACGCAGCGGCCCGGGATCGGGGGATTGCTGGTCAACGGCCATGCCGGCGAGAATTTCGTGCTGAGCGCTGCAGAGAAACGCCGCGTCGTCGAGATCACACGCGCATCCGCGCCGACCGGTCTGACGATCGTGTCCGGCGTCAACGCCGAGTCCAGCCTCGACGCCGCGCGCGAGGCCGCCGCCTTCGCCGAGGCAGGCGCCGACGGCCTGCTGGTGTTTCCGCCGAACAGCTGGGCGCTGGGCCATGACGATGCGATCGTGTTCACGCATCACGATCATATCCGCGACGCGACAGCCCTGCCGATTCTGATCTACGGCGCGCCGATCGGTGCCGGGGCGATGGCCTATTCCCCCGCTGTCCTGCGCAAGCTTGCCGCCGAGCCGCGCATCGTCGGCATCAAGGAAGGCAGCTGGGAGGTCGCCAATTACGAGGCGAATTTGCGCTTGCTCAAGGCTGATCGGCCCGATTTCGTCGTGCTCGGCTCCGGCGACGAGCATCTGCTGACCAGCTATCTGATCGGCAGCGCCGGCAGCCAGGTCAGCCTGGCTGCGGTGATTCCGGATCTCGTCGTGTCCCTGTGGCAGGCGGCGGAGCGCGGCGACTGGACGGCCGCGCGCGCGAGCCACGAGCTGCTTTATCCGCTTTCAGTGGCGATCTATCGCGACGCGCCGGGCGGCCGGGCGACGGCGCGGCTCAAGGCTGCCCTGTGCATCCTCGGCAGGCTTTCGTCTGACGCGATGCGACCGCCGCAGCCGGCCGCGACCGCCGCAGAATACCAGATCCTCGAGCAGGCGCTGAAAATCGCCGGAGCCTAGGATGCTGAGGTCTACGGCTTCCGAGAACCCTGGGGACGTTGCGGCACGATAAAGCCGCCGGACTGATGCGCCCAGAGGTCGGCATAGAGCCCGCCGGCTGCGAGCAGTTCCGCATGTGTGCCCTGTTCGACGATGCGGCCCGCGTCCATAACCACCAGGCGGTCCATGAGCTGAAGCGTGGAGAGCCTGTGGGCGATGGCGATAACCGTTCTGCCACGCATCAGCTCCGCGAGCGCTTCCTGGATCGCGGCCTCGACCTGCGAGTCGAGGGACGACGTCGCCTCGTCGAGCAGGAGGAGAGGGGCGTCCTTCAGGAACACCCGGGCGATGGCGATGCGCTGGCGCTGCCCGCCGGAGAGCTTGACGCCGCGCTCGCCGACAAAGGCTTCGAAGCCCTGGCGTCCCTTGCCGTCCACCAGCTTGTCGATGAAGGCATCTGCCTGCGCTTTGCGGGCGGCATCACGCATCATGCCCTCGTCGGCCTCGTGGCGGGCATAGAGGATGTTCTCGCCGATGGAGCGATGCAAAAGCGAGGAGTCCTGGGCAACCACCGCGATCCGGGCGCGCAGCGATTCCTCGGTGACATGGGCGATGTCCTGCCCGTCGATCAGGATGCGGCCCGATTGTGGTTCATAGAAGCGCAGCAGCAGATTGATGAGCGTCGACTTCCCCGCGCCGGAGCGCCCGACGAGACCAACCTTTTCGCCGGCGCCGATGGTCAGCGACAGCCCGTCCACCACGCGATGCGGCTGGCTGTAGTGGAAATGCAGATTCTCGAACCGGATCTCGCCATGCCGGGCCTCGAGCGGATGTGCGTCGGGCTTGTCGAGCTGGCTGAGCGGATGCGCGATGGTTTTCATGCCCTCCTGCACGATGCCGATGTTCTCGAATATCCCTGCGATCTCGAACGCCACCCAGCCTGACATGGCGATGATCTGGGTAGTGAGGAGAACGGCGGTCGTCAGCGTCCCCGCATCGACGCGTCCTTCGGAGAAAAGCCAGACGCCGATACCGCCGGTCGTCACCAGCAGGACTGCGTTGAGGCAGATCAGGCAAAACACATAGACGGTGTTGAGCTGCTGCTGGCGGGCGAAGGCGGTCTGGAAGCGAAGGAATCCGTCGCGGATATAGGCGTCGTCATCGGCCCGGCGCCCGAACAGCTTGACCGTCATCATGTTGGTGAAGGTGTCGACGACCTTGCCGGAGATCGCCGAGCGCGTCTCCGAGGTCTCGCGGGATCGGACCTGCACCTTCGGCAGCGTGTAGGCCAGGAGTCCGCCGTAGAACAGAAACCAGACCATCATCGGCGCCGCCAGGCGAACGTCCTGCGTACCGAGAAGGCCAATCGCGGTCGCGCCGAAGACGAGTATCTGCCAGACCGCCCGAACGAAGGCGACGATGCTTTCCCGCAGCGGCCTGGCCGTTTGCATAACCCGGTTGGCCAGCCGCCCCGCGAAGTCGTCCTGGAAGAAGGCGAGCGGCTGGCGGACGACATGCCAGTAGTTCTGCCAATGGATCAGCGTCGTGAAGGACACCGCAATCGAGTGGTTCACGAGCAGGCGAAACAGGACGGTGCCGAGCGGCCGGACCACGAGCACGATCGCCGCCATGATCAGAAGCAGCTGGCCGGCAGCGTCGAAAACCCGCTCGCGCGCGACCGATGACAGCACGGAGACGAGCCGGCCGATCAGGTAGGGCACCACGGCCTCGATGACGGCGAGCGTGAAACCGATCAGGAACAGCGCGGCGAACAGGCCCGTGGCCTGCCGAACAAAATGCCAGTAGAACGATAGGAGTCCGCTGGGAGGCTCACCCGGGGGTAACGCTGTCGAATCCACGAGTGAATCGAAAAACCTGAACATCGTTCCTTATGATTGTAGGGGCGCCGCCGTGGCAACCTCGAACGGCCGCCATCAGGCGCGAGTTCTTTGATCCAGTCAGGTCAGACCGCGCGAGCAGTTTGGGGTGGTCTGGCCCGAAAAGCTGCTGGTCTCGACCGTCGTGATTGTCGTCGGGATGTCGAAGATCTTGCCGCCTTGGCCAGGCCGACGACGGTGTTCTTCAGCGCCTGCCGATCGAGCGAAAGCGTGTCAGACGGCGCGCGCAGCGGCGCGGGCGGCCAGGAAGCCGGGAACGATCATCGGCGCCAGGCGCTCGACGGGGGCGACATGCTCCTCGCGGTAGAAGCCTTCGGGCGCGAGCAGGTTGATCGTGCCGATGACCTTGCCGTCATAGATCGCGGGAACGTTGATGACGGAGCCCAGCCCCATGCTCTCGATCAGTTCGTGGTCGAAGAAGGCCCAGCGGATCGCGGCCTTGTCGCGGCCGAGATAGGGCTGTTTGCCGTCCATGACATGCTTGCCCCAGGGCGTCGGGCCCATCGGCTTGCGGCCGGAGACGGGGTATTCGGCGGGGCGGTTGGAATAGATCCGCGCGACCTCCGAGCCATCGACATAGAGCAGCGTGAACAGCTCATGGCCGACCAGCGTCTTGGTGATGGCGTCGAACGCCTTGAACACGGTGTCGGGCTGGCCGGGCTCGGCGAGCAGGGCCGACAGGGTGGCGAGATCGTCTGACATGATGGGCTCTTCGGGTTCAGGCTGTGGGAGAAGTCGATGGCGCCGGCGCCTCGGGGATGCGCTCCGGCCAGATGCCCTGCGGGCGCAGATGCAGCACCAGGATGAGCGCCACGCCGATCATGATCTCGCGCAGCGCGGCGACCTGAACGGGTTGCAGGCCGGGCAGCCATTCGGTGGCGAAACGCGTCGCTTCCAGGAAGATCACGACGAGATAGGCGCCGAAGACCGCCCCGCTCGGCCGGCCGACGCCGCCGGCGGTGACGGCGAGGAAGATGTAGATCGTGATCAGCGGCTGGAAATGATCCGGCGAGACATAGGACTGGAAATGCGCGTAGAGCGCGCCCGAGAGCGCGGCGATCGCGGCCGAGAGCGCAAAGGCCTGAAGCTTGAAGCGCAGCACGGCCTTGCCGGCAAAAGCGGCGAGCTGCTGGTCCTCGCGGATCGCCTTCATGGCGCGGCCATAGGGCGACAGATCGAGCCGCCGCAGCAGCGCCCAGACGCCAAGCACGATCAGCGTGACGATGGCGAGGTAGAAATAGCTGAAGCCCTGCAGGCCGAGCTCGGCCTTGAGCGGGGCCTTGATGCCGGATATGCCGTCCGAGCCTCTGGTCAGCCAGCGCTCGTTCAGCGCGATCAGCCGGATCACCTCGGCGAAGCCGAGCGTAACGATGGCCAGATAATCGTCGCGCAGGCGCAAGGTCGCGAAGGTGACGACGAGGCCGACGACGGCGCCGACGACAAGGGCCGCGCTCCAGCCGATCAGCACCGGTGCGCCGGCTCCCGTCGCGATCGCCGAGGCATAGGCGCCGACGGCAAAGAAGCCGGCGAGGCCGAGATTGACCAGCCCAACGCCGCCCCAGATCAGGTTGAGGCTGAGCGCCAGCAGGGCGTAGATGCCGCACAGCGTCAGCGTGAAGATGACATAGGACAGCATCAGGCTGCCCTCTCGCCGAGAATGCCGCGGGGCCGGAAGGTCAACATGAGCAGGATCGCCACGAAACCGACGGCGGTGCGGTAGGTCGCGGGCGTCACGATCAGCGCCATCTCCTCGGCGATGCCGAGCGCCAGCGCTCCCACCACGGCGCCGGGAATCGAGCCCAGGCCGCCGAGCACGGCCGCGGCGAAGACCGAGAGCAGGACGCGATAGCCGGTGAGCGGGTCGATCGAGGTGTCGAGCCCGATCAGCACGCCACCGACACCCGAAAGTCCCGCGCCGAGGAAGACGGTGACGATGGCGATACGGGCCGGGTCGATGCCTTTGAGGCGGGCGAGGTCGGGGTTGTCGGCCACCGCGCGCATCGCCTTGCCGAAGCGGGTGTAGCGCAGGAACAGGAACATCGCCGCCATGATGATGACCGCGAGCGCCAGGCTCTGGAGCTGCTGCGGGCCGATGCGTAATTCGCCGAAGCGCAGATCGCGCGCGATCGGCAGGTCGTAGCCCTTCATGTCGTTACCGAAGGCGAACCGGATGACGTTCTCCAGCACGAGATTGAGCGCGATCGAGGCAATCGCCACGATCAGCGCGCCCTTGTCGCGCAGGCGCTTCAGTGAGGTCTCCTCCGCCACGACACCGACCACACCGGTGACAGCGAAGGCGATGGCCAGCGCCGGCACGACGGCCAAGCCGAGCGTTGTATTCGCCCACCAGGCCGCGAACGCGCCGATGGTGGCGTAGGCCGCGATGGCGAAGTTCGGATAGCGCAGCACCGCGAAGATCGCGGAGAAGCCGATGGCCGGGACAGCGATCAACGCCCCGGTCATCAGCCCGTTGATGAGGGCCTGGAGGATGAGGGTCATGATGCGCGATGCTCCACCGTCATTGCGAGGAGCGACAGCGACGAAGCAATCCAGGGGCGGCAGAGTTCGACGGCCCCCTGGATTGCTTCGCTACGCTCGCAATGACGGATTTGAGCCTGCATGGACGTCACGCGATCTTCACGAGCGCGATCTTGCCGGCCTGGACCTGCTCGTAGCGGAACTTCGAGTCGCTGATGTCGCCGATCTCGGTGAAGTCGCAGGGGCCGCTGGCACCGTCATAGTCCACAGGCTGTTTGGCCGCGATCGCCTTCAGGCCGTCGATGGCGTTGTCGATCCTGGCGCCGCCCGGGGCCTGGCTGACCTTGCGAATGGCGTCCTTGATTGCGGCGCCCGAGCTATCGCCGGCGATTGCGATCGCCATCAGCACGAGGTTGATGTGGTCATAGATCTGGGTGGTATAAGGGTCGGGCGAGGCGATGCCGATCAGCTTGACCAGCCGGTCATAGGCCTTGGAGCCTTCGGCCGGGGAGGGCGAGATCGTGTAGGTCTTGTCGACGACCTCGGCCGGCACGCTCTCGACCAGCTTCTGGTTGACCGAATAGCCGAAGGCGACCTTGAGACCCTTGAAGTCGGCCCGGTAAAGGTCCTTCAGCATCACGGCGGTGTCGGGGGTGTAGCCGCCGAAGACGACCGCGTCGGGCTTGAAGCGCAGGACTTCGTCGATCTCGGTGCGGTAGGCCGGCTTCTTGTCGTCATAGATCAGCGAGGAGGCTTCGCCGCCGCCGGCCTTCATGGCAAGTGTGATGTTGTCGATCTGGCTCTTGGCGAAGGGCGTCTGCGGCGAGACAATGAAGACGCGCTTGGCGCCCTGGGCGATGATGAACTCGCCGAACTTCTTGCCCTGCAGCGCCGTGATCGGCTGGGTCCGGATCAGATAGCCCTGATGTGGCAGCGCCGTGATCGAATCTGCGCCCGAGACGGTGCAGAGGAAGGTTTTCGATTCCCAGCAGAGCGGGGCGACGGCCGTGGTCACCGAGGAGGCCCAGGTGCCCAGGATCGCCGAAACCTTGTCGACGTCGATCAGCTTGCGCGCGGCGCGGATGCCGGCTTCGGGGCTGGTCTGATCGTCTTCGGAGACCAGTTCGACCTTGCGGCCAAGCACGCCGCCGGCGGCATTGACCTCGTCGATCACGGCCTTGACAGCCTTGACCATGACCGGGCCATAGGGCCCGCCGGCGCCCGTCAGCGGCGTCAGCGTACCGATCCTGATCGGCGCTCCCTGCGCCAGCGCGAGGCGGGGAAAGGCGGCGGAGCCGGCGAGAGCGGCAGCGCCGCCGAGAAGGTCACGGCGGTTGATCAGAAGCTCGGTCATCATCATCCCCTGCTTTGGTTGGTGTCTTCTGCTTGGTCTCTTGGCTTATGCAGGCATGGTCAGCCGCCGAGGAAGAGCCGGCGGATTTCGGGGTCGGCGGCGAGCGCGGGGCCTGCGCCCTCGCGGCTGTTGCTGCCTGCGACGAGGACGTAGCCGCGCGTCGAGATTTCGAGCGCCTCGAGCGCGTGCTGCTCCACCATCAGGATCGGCAGGCCACCGCGATTCAGCACCACGATCGCCTCGAACAGCTCTTCGGCGGCTTTGGGCGAGAGGCCGGCGGTGGGCTCGTCGAGCAGCAGCAAGGTCGGCGCGTTCATCAGCCCCATCGCCATGGCCAGGATCTGGCGCTGGCCGCCCGAGAGCGTGCGGGCAAGCGCGCGGCGCTTAGCTGCCAGCATCGGGTAGCGGGCATAAAGCGCCTCGCTGCGCTCGCGGACCCTCGCCGGCTCCTGGAAGCCGCTGATGTCGAGGTTTTCCGCGACCGTCATTGCGCCGAAGACATTGCGCTCCTGCGGCACGAAGCCGATCCCATGCCTTGCCCGTCCGAGCGCGCCTTCGGCCGTGACATCGGCGCCGTTCAGCACGATCGCGCCCTCGCGCGCCGCCACCAGCCCTGCGATCGTCTTCAGCAGGGTCGATTTGCCGGCGCCGTTGGGTCCGATGATCGAGACGATCTCGCCGGCCTCGACCCGAAGCGATGTCCCTTTCAGGATCTGCTCGGCCGCGCCATAGCCGGCGACAACGCCCTCGACGGTGAGCAGGCTGCCGGTGCCCACGCTCAATGCCGCCTCCCGAGATAGGCTTCCTGGACGCGGGCGTCGGCGGCAACCTCGTCGAACGAGCCTTGCGTCAGCACCTTGCCCTCGGCCATGACGATGACGGGCGCACAGAGGCGCTTGATCAGCGCCATGTCGTGCTCGATCAGGCAAATCGTCAGGCCGTCGCGGTTCAGCGCGGTGAGATGACCAGCGATCTCGTCGGCCAGCGTCGGGTTGACGCCCGCCATCGGCTCGTCGAGCAACAGGATTTTCGGGTCCGCCATCAGTGCGCGGCCGATCTCGACCAGCTTCTTCTGGCCGCCGGAGAGGGCGGTGACGGGGTTGTCGAGGACATGGTCGAGCCGCAGCCGCCGCGCGATGCCATGCGCGCGCTCGGCAAGCTCGGCCTCGCGCCGTCTGGCGGTGTGCGAGCGCCAGAGCGCGGGCAGCAGGGACTCGCCCGGCTGGCTCGCGCCATAAAGCATCAGGTGCTGGAAGACGCTGAGCTTGGGGAAGCCGCGTGCCAGCTGGAACGAGCGCACCAGCCCTGCCGCGACCAGCTTTTCCGGCGGCAGACCGGTCGTCTCGACGGCGCCGAGTCTGACCGAGCCGCCCTTGGGCCGGTAGAGCCCCGAAACCGCGTTGAACAGCGTCGATTTGCCAGCGCCGTTGGGGCCGATCAGCCCAGTGAAGGAGCCGGCCGGAACCGTGAAATCGACCCCCCGCAGGACATGGACGCCGTAAAAGTCGAGCTTGAGCTCTGCGATGATCAGGGCAGCCGTCATCTCGCGCCTGCCTTGAGTCTGGAATCGTGCGAGGACGGCGCCTCGATCGGGAATTGCTGGCGGACCTGCTGCTTCCAGAAGGCCAGCATGTCCCGGTAGTAAGCGGGGTCGTTGGGGCGCAGCACGGTCTGGCTGATCATACCGCGTACGAGGCACATCGTCGCGTTCATCACGATGCGGGCATGATCGGGCTCGACGCCGGCCCGCGTGGCGAGCGCGGTCCAGATCGCATCGAGACCGGCGTGGAAATCGCGAACGGTCGGAATGAGTTCGGCCCTGAAGTCGGGATTGTGTCGCGCCTCCGGCAGATACTCCATCGTGACGTAGAACAGCCGGTCGTCCATCATCTGCCAGATGTAATCGACGATCTCGTCGCTGGAGCCGCCGCGCGCGATGAAGGTCTCGGCGAAGCGATGCAGATCACGGGTCGCCTTGCTCAGCATGGCCGCGACGGAGGCGCTGATGATGGCCTCGCGCCCGGCGAAATGATGCGTCAGCGCCCCGCGCGAGACGCCGGCCGCGCGGGCGATCTCGGACGTCGAGGTGCGGACCAGACCGCGGTCATGCAGCAGGTCGATGGTCGCATTTATCAGCCGCGTCGAGGTCTCCGCGCTGCGTTCCTTCTGCGATCGTCGTTTGCCGGTTCCGGTCACGCCGAGCCTCAACCCAACAGAAGGGTCGAGTCTGCGGTTCATTTTACAAACAATCAAGTCTGTTTCTTGGAAATGCCGTGCCTGCGAGAGCGACGGGTTCAAGCCCCTTCCAGCGGTGAACTGGTACGGCGTCTTCCGGCCGCGCGAGGCCGGAGCCCGGTCGCGCTGTCCCGTTCGCGCCATACGAATGCCGTGCCGGTCCGGAACCTTGTTGGCCGCCCAAACATTGTGGGCGGAGAAGAGGATTTCAGCATGCTGCGAAAGTTCGCGATTCTTGGCGTCATTGGTGCGACGTTCGCCTCGACGCTGCCTGCAATGGCGCAGCTCCATGGCGATCCTTTCGGGGATCTTCGCCCTGGCTACGGCCGGCGCGGACCGCCGCCCGAGGAGAGCCCGTATGGTCGCGGATACGACGATCGACCTCGCTACGACTATGACGATGGCCGTCGCTATCGTCGCGGAGGCGGACGGTTCGGAGACTATTGCGCCACCGGGCGCGGCGCATGCCAGACGGCTCCGCAACCTGTCGGCAGTTCATGTCGCTGCAACATCGACGGACTGACGAAGCGTGGAATCATCCAATAATCGACACTGAGCGCCCCAAGGCCCGGCCGTGAGCCCGGCTAGCGGAGCTTGGCGATGCCGATGCCATCGAGTTTCGCGCGGTCCTTGATGGATTCTTCGCTGCGGGTCATCGCCTTCGAAATCGCCTTCAGTGCCATGCCCTTCTTGGCGAGCAACTTTAGCTTCTCGAGCTCCTCATATGTCCAGGGCTGGCGATGTCGTTCAAATCGCTCGGTCACAATCTGCTCCTGCTCTGCCGGGTCATCTCCGGCATTCGCGCCATCTATAGCAGTGATGGCGACGTGCCGAGCCCATCCGGCCAACGGGCGGCGGCAACGGCCTTAAGAGTTTACGTCCGATCCACAGGCCGTTGTGACCTGTTGTAGAAGCGCCATGGCAGCCGCGCCATCGGCGGCGTTCGGCGCCGTCGTCGGCTCGCCTCGTGCAGCACGCACGAAGTCGCCGAGCAGGGCATGGTAGCCCTTGTGGTCCTCGTTGGCGGCGGCTGTGAAATTCGGCTCCCAGACCAGCGTGTCCTGCCCGTCGATCAGGCTCGCTTCGGGCTTGGAGACCTTGAAGGGCGGATTGCGGAAATAGCGGACCTCGTGGAGGTTGCGCACCTCGACCCGGGCATGGTCGCCCATCACCTGCCACCATTCCATCGGCGTGCCGCGCGATTGATGCGTGCCCATGACCAGCGTGCCGATGCCGCCATTGGCGAAGCGGAAATCGACATGCAGGAGCAGCTTGCCGGGCGCCAATTCATGCCTCCGCACGCTCACCGAGGCGACTTCACCCATCAGATGCGGCACCAGATCGAAATAATGCACGCAATGATGCAGGTAGAAGCCGCTATAGTCCGGGTCTCCCGCGAAGTAGGTCGGCGCGGTCATGTATTGCCCGAGAAAGCTCGCCGTCTCCCCGAACTCCGCCGACCGCAGGACGTTGCGGGCGATGCGGTTGGCGGTCGAATAGCGCTTCATGAAACCGAGCACGACCGGCACCTCGCGGCTCGCCGCGGCCTGCGCCAACTCGGCGGCCTGCCGCGCCGTCGGCGCCGGCGGCTTCTCGATGAAGAGCGGCCTGCCTCGCGCGATCGCAGCCAGCCCGATCTCGTGATGCAGGCCGGGGCCAACCGCGAGGCCGATCGCGTCGAGATCGTCGCGCGCCAGCAAATCACGCCAGTCGCGCAGGCGGCTGGCCTCGGCAACGCCGTAGCGCCGGCCGGTCGCATTCAGCCTGGCCTCATCCGTATCGCAAAGCGCGACGATCTCGACCTCATGCCGGGTCAGTTGCGGCAGCAGCATCTCGTTGGCATGGGTGCCGCAGCCGACCCAGCCGATGCGCAATGCGCCTGTGCGGGAACGGGTCAAGCCGTCCTCCCTGCGAAAGCCAGCGCGGCCTTGAGGAAGGCGATGCTGGCGGCCAGGGGCTCATCCTCGTTCTCGGTCGGCGCGCGCCATTGCGCCAGCGGCGTGCCGGCCCGCTCGTCGCTGCGGCGGAAGGGCTCGAGCACGATCGGGCCGCGATAGGACACGTCGCGTAGCGCCCGCGCGATCGCCGGCCAGTCGATATGGCCCGAGCCGACGAAGCCGCGGTTGTTCTCATTGGCCTGGAAATGCACCAGCTTCGATCCGGCCTGCCGGAGGGCGTCAGCGAGATCGAACTCCTCCATGTTCATATGGAAGGTGTCGAGCATCACGCCGACGGCGGGATTGGCGACCCGCCCGATGATTTCGAGCGCGTGCTTCGTCGTGTTGCAGATATCGGTCTCGAAGCGGTTGAGCGGCTCGACGCCGAACAGGATGCCAGAATCGGCGGCGCGCCGGCCGGCCTGCGTTAGCCCGGTGACGATGGCGTCGATGCGGCGCTTGCGCTCGCTCTCGTCGACCGGGGTGGGCGCGCGGCCGGCGAAGACCAAAGGCGCGCCGTAGAGCGGCCCGCCGACGATGTCTGCGCCAAGCGCTGAGGCGACATCGACGCAGGTTTCGAGATAGGCGATGCCGGCCTTGTGCGCGCCGGCGTCGCTGCTGGCGAGGTCGCGCGTGAGGTTGACGCGGGCGGCGAGCACGCAGGACAGCCCGGCATCGGCGATGGCGGCGCGGGTCTCCTTGAGATCGAGTTCGCCGGGCTCCGGCACCAGCAATTCGACGACATCGGCTCCAGCCCGCTTCATCCGCGCAAAGCAGTCGAAATGCTCGCGCGTGAAAGGCCGCGCATAGAACATCGAGATCACCCCGATGGAATTGACCGTCATGACTTCACCGCACCGGCCGTGAGTCCGCCCACGAGCCGCCTTTGCACCAGAAGGAAGAGGAAGGTGACCGGCAGCGCGATCAGCGTGCCGCCGGCCGTGAGAAGGCCCCACTGGATGGTGAACTCGCCGATGAAGAGCTGCAGCGCGACGGTGACGGTGCGCACCGCCTGCCCCGACAGCATCATGGCGAAGAGATATTCGTTCCAGGAGGTGATGAAGATGTAGATGCCGGCGGTGGCGACGCCCGGCATCACCAGCGGCAGGATGATCAGCCGGATCGTCTGCAGGCGGCTCGCGCCGTCGATCGTCGCGGCTTCGTCGAGATCTTTCGGGATCGCGTTGAAATAGCTCGTCAGCATCCAGATCGCGAACGGGATCGCGAAGGTCGAATGGCCGAGGATGACGCCGAGAAACGTGTCGATCAGCCCGAGCCGGCGCATCATCAGGAAGAGCGGGATGATCAGCAGCACGACCGGGAACATGTTGATGACGAGGAAGCCGGTCAGCAGCATCTGCCGGCCGCGAAAACGGAAGCGGGAGAAGGCATAGGCCGCCGGGATGCTGACGCCGAGCCCGAGCACGCTGGCGCCGATCGCGATGATCAGGCTGTTGCCGAGGCTGCTGGCGAAACTCGTGCGCGCGATCAGGTCGTTGTAATGCTGCAGCGTCGCCTCGCGTGGCCAGTAGTTCAGCGGCCAGGCCGAGAGTTCGACTTGGGGCTTCAGCGAGGTCAGGATCATCCAGGCGTAAGGGCCAAGCGCGAACAGCACGATCAGCAGGACGGGAAGCTCGACCTCCAGCATGCGCCTCGCATAGGAACGACGCTCGATCATGCCTCGATGCCCCGCGCTGCGCGTCTGACATAGAGGAAGACGACGCCCAGCAGCATCGCGGTCAGGATCAGCGCCAGTGCCGCGCCATAGCCGAACTCCATGCTGCTCGACGCGCGCAGGAAGGCGTAGAGCGGCAGCGTATGCGTGGCATAGCCCGGCCCGCCGCCCGTCATCACCAGGATGACGTCGAGCGAATTCGCCACCCAGATCGTGCGCAGTAGCAGCGCAGTCGCGATCACGTCGGCGATCGACGGCAAAGTGACGTAGAACAATTGCTGGCGCGCGGTGGCACCGTCGATCTCTGCCGCCTCGTAGAGTTCGGCCGGCACAGTCTGTAGCCCCGCCAGGATGGTCACGGCGAAGAAGGGAAAGCCCTGCCAGATCAGCGCCAACATGATCGCGTAGAGTGCGGTGTCGGGCCGCGCCAGCCAGGCGATCGGCGCTGCGATCAGCCCGAGGCGCAGCGCGATGTCGTTGATGACGCCGAGGTTGAAATCATACATCCAGGTCCACATCAGCCCGATGATCACGCTAGGCAGCGCCCAGGGGATGATCACGAGCGAGCGTGCCAGCCCGCGCCACCAGAAGCTCTGGTTCAGCAGCAGAGCCGCGACGAGCCCAAGTAGGAACTGCAGCCCGACGACGCCGGTGATCCAGATGAAGGACTGGCCGAGCGAGATCCAGAATACCTCGTCGCGGATGATCTTGGCGAAGTTGCCCAGGCCGACGAAGCGGGCATTGTCGGGGTCGTAGAGCAGATAATCCTGCAGGCTGAGCCAGGCCGTTTGCGCGACGGGAACCAGCACGACGCCCGCCGTGATCAGGACCGCCGGCAGCAGGAACCAGAACGGCGTCGCGCCGCGCCCAAGGGGCGGCCTGCGCCGGTCCGCAGGGGTGAGCGAAGCCACGATGCCAACCTGTCTGAACGAGGGCGAGGGGCGGGGGCCTGAGATCCGGCCTCCGCCGGTGCCGTCAGCCATGGAAATGCTGCTCGATCGCACGCATCATCTCATCGGGCTGGATCTGGCCGAGCAGCGCCCTTTGCATGTTGGCCGGCCAGATCCGGGCGATGAAGTCGGGCGTCTTCGGCGAATCCGGCAGCGACGCGGCAAAGGGCAGGGAGGCGGCGCTGGCGTCGACGAAGCGCTTGGGATGCAGCGTCCAGTCCTTCGCCGCCGAGGTCGCGATCGGCAACTGGCCGGTGAACTTGTTCAGCACGACGTTGTTCTCGGCCGTGGACAGGAAGGCGCACCATTTGAAGGCAGCCTCCCGCGCCTTGCTCACGGCGAAGACGGCGTTGGATTCGTCGCCGAAATAGGTCCAGCCCTTGCCGTCCGGGCCGCGCGGCACCGGTACGGCCGAAACCTTGTCGCCGAGCACGCCGACGATCTCGTTGGCCGAACCGACATGGTGGATCGTCATGGCTGTCCGGCCGGCCTTGAAGCTGTCGACGATCTGCCGGAAGCTGTCGGTCGCGGCCGAGGCCGGCACCACCTTGTCCTTGCTGGTGAGCTCGACGAACCAGCGATTGGCGGCAAGAGCCTTCTCGCTGACCATCCCGCCCTTCTCGAAGCTGGCGCCGCCACCGAGCACGAACGGTCCCCAATGGTCGAAGCCGCCGGCCCCACCGCGCAGGCCGAAACCCGAGACGTCGCTCTTGGTCAGCGCCTTGGCGGCGCTGCGGAAATCCTCGAAGGTCGCGGGCGGCTTCAGCCCGGCCTGCTCGAACAGATCCTGCCGATAGTAGAGGTAGAGCACGACATATTGCAGCGGCAGGTAATATTGCTTGCCGTCGGCGCCCTTGTTGATGGTCCAGATGTTGTCGGCGATGTCACCGCGCCCGGCCCAGCCGGCGATCAGATCGTCGATCGGGGCGAGTGCCTTCATCTGGTGGAAGCGCGCCGCCCAGGACAGCCGCACCATGGCGCAATCGGGCGCATTGCCGGCGACGAGGGCCGCAAAGAGGCGGGTCTGGTAGTCGTTGCCGCCGCCCCAGGGAATGCTCTCGGCCTGAACCTTGATGCCGGGGTTGCCCGCCTCGAACTTGGCAACGAGTTCGGCCGGCGAATGCTGCGGATTGTCGAAATGATACCACCAGCGCACCGTCGTCGTACCCTGTGCGAGGGCGGGGCGGGCGAGGGGCGTGGCAAGCGCGGTCGCGCCCGCTAGCTTGATGAAAGTCCTTCGTTCCATGGTTGGTTTCCTCCGGTTTTTTTGTTTTTGAGATGGTCTGCGATGTAGGCGCCTCCGGCCGCGAGCATGGCGCGCGCGGCATCGAGTTCTCGGGCCATGCGCAGGCAGCCATGCACGACGCCGGGAACATGGTCGAAACGGAAGGGGACGCCGGCCTCGCTCAAGCGCTGCGCCAGCCGGACCGTGTCGTCGCGCAACGGATCGAGCCCGGCGGCGGAGAGATAGAGCGGCGGCAGGCCAGCGAGATCGGCACGGATGGGCGCAGCGAGGCTCACCGTCGTGTCTGGTTCGCCGCCAAGGAAATTGTCCCAGTACCAGCGCATGTTCGCGCTGGTGAGCAGGTAGTCGCCGCCGCCGAAAGCCGCATGGCTCGAACTGGCAAAATCGGGTTCATAGGAGCCATAGAACAGGGCAGCGGCCGCCACGGGCGCCAGGCCCTCGTCGCGTCGGCGCAACAGTGCGGCGAGGGCGAGGTTGGCGCCGGAGGAATCGCCCGCCAGGGCGATATGGCCGGGAGCAACCGCCGCGCCCAGGCCGCCGCGTTCGACGAAGGCGACGGCGGCCAGAAGGTCGTCGAGCGGCGCCGGGAACGGGTGCTCCGGGGCGAGCCGGTAATCCACGCCGAGGACGGCGCAGCCAGCCGCCTCCCCGAGATAGCGCATCGTGCCGTCATGGGTGTCGATCGATCCGAAGGTCCAGCCACCGCCATGGGCGTAGACGATGACAGCGTCGGGCGGTGCGGCGGTGGCGTGATAGAGCCTTGCGCGCATCTCGCCCCACGGCGTGGCAATGCCGAGTTCCCGCATCGGCATGGCCGGAGCGCCGAGGCTCCATGGCAGGGCCGCGGCATCGACGGTGGCGCGGGCTTCGGCGATCGGAGCGAAGCGGAAATCAAAAGCGGGGCCGGCGCGCAGGCGCTCCAGAATCACCTGCATCTGCGGATCGATCCACGGCCGCATCAGGCGGCCCCGTCACGCAGGACGATGGTGTCGATATGGCCCGCTATCGCCTGCGACAGGCCTTCGCCATCGCGGGCCTCGAGCAAGGCGAGCAGCACGCGATGCCGCGCCGCGGTCTCGGTCAGCGAGCGGCGGTGGCCTGGAGCCCAGAGTTTCGAGCGGTGCGAATGCAGGGTGCAGCGGGTCAGAATCTGTTCGAGGGCGTCCAGTCCCGCGAGCCGGAAGATTGTCAGGTGAAAGGCCATGTCGAGGATGATGAGGGCATATTCGTCCCCGGCCACGGCAACGGCGTCCATATCGGCCTGAATGGCCCGCAACCGCTCCAGGCTGCCGGGCTCGACATGCTGGACTGCCCGCAGCGCCCCGCGAATCTCGATGCGGCGGCGCAGGGCCAGAATTTCCTCCGCCTCTTCGGGGTCGAGCCGGGTCACCATCGTGCCGCGATGGCCCGAGCGGGCGACGAGCCCATCCTCCTGCAGGCGCAGGAGTGCCTCCCGGATCGGGCCTTGGCTGCAGCCGTGTTCTCGCGCCATGCCCAGTTCGGTGAGGGCGCTTTCGGGGCGCAACTCATTCAGCATGATCTGCCGCTTCAGCGACTCGTAGACGACGTCACGCGGCCTTCTGATCAGATTGGGCAAGAGTGCATTCATCAATATCAATAATGATAATCACGTGTGAGGAGTCAAGGAGTTTGTCTTGCAACATCTCGGCTATGCCGCCTGCTTTGCGCTCGCAAGCGGCGTGGCGATGATCGCTGCGCCGATCGCCTCGGTGTTGTGCGGCAACGCGGCTGGAATTCGCCGCCACCCGCCCGAGTTTCCGGTGGCCCAGCCCTAGGCGCCGAAGATATCATCATTGATGCAGCGCCTGCCGCAAGCGCTCGCCTTGGGGCGACAAGCTCGTCCTGCCGGGGCGAGCGCCCCAACGCGATTTTCAGAACCGATCTGCTCGACAACAGGGCTGCCGACCGGCTGATGGAGCGCTTCGCCAAAACCCATCCGGACGGCGACTGGCGCGCCGGCCTGTTTGCACGCAGGCCGGGTCGGAAGCCGACCCTACCCGTAGGCGGTGGAACCATCGGGCCGCCGGGGCACTTTTCGCTCCCAATGCACATAGTCCTCCTTGCCGAGGACCTCCATGTCCATCTCGACGCCCCAGCCCGGACGGTCGGGCCGCAAGTCGAGATAGCCGTCCTTGGGAAGATAGGGATCCTTGACATACCAGGCGCCCTGCGAGCGGTCGGCCTTGGTGTTGGCGTCGCCGCTGCCGTCACCGAAGATGTACCCCGGACCTTGCGGGAGCCGGTATTCGAGGATGCGGAAATTCGGCTGCGCGGCCGAGAAATGCAGATTGATGGCGGTCGCCAGCGGGCCCATCGGATTGTGCGGCGCGACCGTGACGTGATGGGCCTCGGCGATCGCGGCGATCTTGCGCATTTCGAGCAGGCCGCCGACGACGCAGATGTCGGGCTGGATGATGTCGCAGCCCCTGACGGACAGCAGGCGCAGGAACTCGTAGCGGCTGTAGAGCGATTCACCCGTCGCCAGCGTGCAGTCGAGCCGGCTCTTCAGTTCGCCCCAGGCTTCGAAATTCTCGGGCCGCAGCGGTTCCTCGAAGAACAGGGGGTCATAGGGCGCCAGTGCATTGCCGAGCTGGATTGCCTGCCCGACCTCGAAGATCTTGGCGTGGGCGTCGAAGGCGATATCGTAGTCGGAGCGCACGGTCTCGCGCAGACCCCGGAAATACTCGGCGCTGGCGCGCACCACCTCGCCCCAGCGATGGGCGTGCATGTCGATGCGCCAGGGGCTGAGCTTGAACGCGGTCAACCCCCATGTCTCGTTGAGCGCATCGAACTCGTCGCGGGCGATCGCAGGATCGGGCGCGGTGTAGACGCCGGCATAGACGCGCACCCGGTCGCGGACATGGCCGCCGAGGAGCTGGTAGACCGGCACTCCGAGCGCCTTGGCCGAGATCTCCCACAGGCAATGATCGATCGCGGAGATCGCCGCCAGGCCCAGCGCGCCCGGCGGGAAACGGCACTGCTGCATCAGATACTGGATCAGATATTCGATCCGGCGCGGATCCTGCCCCTTGATGAAGAGGAAGAGATAGTCGAGCAGCGGCTGCAGCGCCTTGTCGGGGCCGTGATTGTAGCATTCGCCCCAGCCGGTCAGGCCGTCATCGGTGTCGATGGCGATGACGAGTCGCGGGCGGTCCTTGTCACGGGTCATGTAGGCGCGCAGCCGGTCGATCTTCATGGGCGTCCTCCGGTGGTGCAGGAGCGCCGTGGCGCGCCGCCCTTCAGGTCTGGTTGGATGCATGGCGCGCAACGCAGCGCGCGTCTGTCAGGCCGCGGTGTAGCGGTGCCGGTTGTGGATGCTGCGGGCCCGCGGATCAGGCCGCGGGATCGCCGAGAGCAGCGCCTGCGTATAAGCGTGCCGCGGCGCGTCGCAGACCTGCTCGGCCGTTCCGGTCTCGACGATCGTTCCGCGATACATCACCGCCACCCGGTCGCACATGTAGCGGATGACGCCGATATCGTGGCTGATGAAGACATAGGACAGGCCGAGCTTGTCCTGCAGGTTCATCATCAGGTCGAGCACATGCGAACGGACGGAGACGTCCAGCGCCGAGGTCGCCTCGTCGGCGACGATTATGCGCGGGTTGAGCGAGATCGCCCGCGCGATGCCGATGCGCTGGCGCTGGCCGCCGGAGAAGGCGTGCGGATAGCGCTCCCTCCAGGACGGCTCGAGCCCGACCTGGCTGAGGAGGTCGGCCACGCGATCGTCGAGTTCCTTGCCCTTGGCGATGCCGTTGACCAAGAGCGGCTCGCCGACGATCTGAGCCACCGTCATGCGCGGGTTGAGCGACCCGACCGGATCCTGGAAGATCATGCGGATCTCGCGCCTGCAGGCCTTCAGCGTCTGCGCATCGGCCTTGAGCAGATCGACGACACTGCCATCCGTCCGGCGGTAATCTATGGCCCCGCCTTGCGGCTCGTAGACCCGCAGCAGGCAGCGCCCCATCGTCGTCTTGCCCGAACCGGACTCGCCGACGATGCCGAGCGTCTCGCCCGGCTTCAGATCGAGTGACACGTCGTCGACCGCCTTGAGCGAGCCGAAATGCATCTGCAGGTTGCGCACCTGCAGAACGGGCAGCGCATCCTCCGGGATCGGCGGCCGGCGCAGGCGGATCTCCGCCTTCTGCTCGAGCTTCAGCACGGAGCCGATCAGCATGCGGGTATAGTCGTCCTTGGGCGCATGGAAGATCGTATCGACCGGGCCGCTCTCCTTGATCTTGCCGTAGTGCATGACCAGCACCTCGTCGGCGATCTCGGCCACCACGCCCATATCATGGGTGATGAACATCACAGCCATGCCGTGCTGTTGCTGCAGCCGCTTGATCAGGTCGAGGATTTCGGCCTGCGTCGTGACGTCGAGCGCCGTCGTCGGTTCATCGGCGATCAGGAGCGAGGGGTTGCAGGCCAGCGACATCGCGATCATGACGCGCTGGCGCATGCCGCCGGAGAACTCGAAGGTGTAGCGATCGACCGCGGCGTCCGGCTTGGGGATTTCGACCTGGGTGAGCAACTCGACGCAGCGCGCGCGGGCGTCCTTCTTGCTCATCTTCAGATGCAGCCGCAGCACCTCCATGATCTGGTCGCCGACCGTATGAACCGGCGACAGCGACGACATGGGCTCTTGGAAGATCATCGCGATCTCGCGTCCGCGGACCGCGCGAATCTCGCGGCCGCGCGGGTTGAGCCCGGCCAGATCGACCGACGAGCCATCGAGCCGGTTGAGCATGATCGAGCCCGAGACGATACGGCCGGGCGCATCGACGATCTGCAAGATCGAGCGTGCGGTGACGCTCTTGCCAGAACCGCTTTCGCCGACGATGCACAGGGTCTTGCCACGGTGGAGCGTGAAAGAGACGCCATCGACGGCCTTGACCACGCCGTTGCGCACGGGGAAGTGCGTGACGAGGTCGCGGACCTCGAGGATGGGCTGGGACGGTGCGGCGCGCTGTTCCAGATGGGACGCGAGATCGGTCACATTCATTTGTTGTACGGGTCTGCGGCGTCGCGCAACCCGTCTCCCAGGAAGTTGAGGGCGATCACGGCGATCACCACAGCGACGCCGGGCGCAAACAGCCAGGGCGCGGTCGCAATCGAGCGAATATTCTGGGCCTCGCGGAGCAGCACGCCCCAGGAGATCGTCGGCGGCTGCAGACCGAGGCCCAGGAAGCTGAGCGAGGTCTCCGCCAGGATCATCGCGGGGATCGCGAGCGAGACCGAGGCGATGATGTGGCTGGCGAAGCTCGGCAGCATGTGGCGGAAGATCACGCGCCCTTCCGAGGCGCCGTCGAGCCTGGCAGCCGTGACGAACTCCTCCGTGCGCAGGCTGAGGAAGCGGCCGCGCACCACGCGGGCAAGCTGGGCCCAGCCCGTGAGCGACAGGATCAGCGTGATCATGAAGTAGTTCAGCGTGGCCGGCCAATCCTGCGGCAGCGCCGCCGACAAGGCGAGCCAGATCGGTATGCTCGGCAGCGACAGCACGAACTCGACGACGCGCTGCACGGCGAAATCGATGCGCCCGCCATAATAGCCGGAGATGCCGCCCAGCAGCACGCCGATGGTCAGCGACAGGAGCACACCGACGAGGCCGACCGACAGCGAGATCTGGGCGCCCTGCATGATCCGGCTGTAGACGCAGCGGCCGAGACGATCGGCCCCCAGCAGGAAGATCGGCTGCGCCTTGTTCTCGCTGGCGATGAGATGCGTCGTCGTGCTGAACAGCCCGAGCAGCTTGTATTCATAGCCCTCGCCGAAGAACCGGACATAGCTCTTGCGGGTCTTGTCCTCGCTATAGACCGCCGCCAGCGTCTGCGGATCGCGCTTGAAGACGTAAGGGTAGATGTAGGGACGGATCGCCCAACTGCCATCGGCTGCCGTATCGAAGAGATGGATCGCCTGCGGCGGATAGAACGCCGCGCGGGCATTCTGCTGCCAGGGGTCGTTGATGGCGAAGAAGCCCGGCACCAGCGCAATGATGTACAGGAAGATCGTGATGCACAGGCCCACCATCGCCAGGCGATGGCGCTTGAACGCCCACCAGACGAGCTGCCATTGCGAGGCGACGGCGAGCCGCTTGGTGTCGATGGATGCAAGAGCCGTGTCGGTCATGGGCTATTCCAGCCTGATGCGGGGATCGACGAGGGCGAGCAGGATGTCGCTGATCAGCGAGCCGACGAGCGTCAGCGTGCAGATCAGCAGCACGAAAGCCCCGGCGAGATACATGTCCTGGCTCATCAGCGACTGCAGCAGCAGGGGCCCCGCGGTCTGCAGGCTGAGGACGATGGCGACGATGATCGAGCCCGAAACCAGGTTCGGCAGCAGCCAGGAGATCGTCGAGATGAACGGATTGAGCGCCAGCCGCACCGGATACTTCAGCAGCAGGTGAAACTCAGACAGGCCCTTGGCGCGAGCCGTGGTGACATAGGGCTTGTGAAGCTCGTCGAGCATGTTGGCGCGCATGACGCGGATCAGGCTCGCGGTGCCGGACACGGCCAGGATGATGACCGGAATCCAGAGATGCTTCGCCAGGTCGATCATCTTGGCGATGCTCCAGGGCGCGGTGAGATACTGTTCGGAGAACAGTCCGCCGACCTCTTGCCCGTATTCGACGGCGGCAATATACATCAGCACGAGCGCGAGCAGGAAGCTCGGCACGGCGAGCCCAAGAAAGCTCAGGAAGGTGACGATGTAGTCGCCGATCGAGTATTTCTTGACGGCCGAGAAGATGCCGATCGGCAGCGCGATGCCCCAGGTTGCGAGCAGCGTCGAGAAAGTCAGGACCAGCGTCAGCGCCATGCGCTCCCAGATCAGGTCTCCGACCGGCTGCTGCCACTCGAAGCTGATGCCGAAATCACCCCGCAGCACGATGCCGGTGATCCATTTGAAGTATTGCACGATCATCGGCTGATCGAGCCCGAAGCGGGCCCTCAGATCGGCTGCGGTGTTCTGGTCTACCACCTCGTTGGAGGCGGCGAGCGTCGCGATATAGCTCGTGACGTAGTCGCCCGGCGGCAGCTGGATCAGCACGAAGGCCAGGAAACTGACGACGACGAGCGAGGGCACCATCCAGAGGAGGCGCTTGGCGATGAAGAGGAGCATGGGACTGCCTGTCTCGATGCGAAGGAGCCCGGCTGCGCCTTGAGCGTGGCCGGGCTCGTGCAGATCACGTCGTGAAGAAGAACTGCTGCGGCAGAGCCGGGCCCGGATTGGGCCAGGACCAGGCGTTGGGATATTTCGCCGGCACGTTCTGCAGGTTGTTCTTGGCAATGCCGAAGGCATTGACCGCCAGGCAGATGCCGATCGTCTCGAACGCCTCGGCCGTCAGGTCGAAGAGCTGCTTCATCAGCTCGCCGCGCTTCTGCAGATCGGCCGTGGCGCGGGCCTGGTCGTAGAGCTTCATGCGCTGCTTCTGGCTCTCGGGCGGCTCCTGGCCGTCCTTGCCGCCCGACACATACCAGAGCGTCCATGGAATCGCGTAGCGCGAGCCCTGCGGGTGCTGGGCGAGGTAGTCGCGCGGGTCGAGCATCGGGTCGAGGCCACCCGGCCCCGGCCAGACCGCGGCGTCATGGTCGTTGCTATCGCCGCGCGTGTAGAAGAGCGCGCGCTCGATCGTGTTGACCTTGATGTCGACGCCGATATCGGCCCAGTGGCGCTTCACCAGTTCGAGCGCATCAACCTGGTCGGGATAGAGCGTCGGGATCACGTCGATGGCGAAGAACACCTTCTGGCCGTCGGGCCGGAGGCGGATGCCGCTGGAATCCTTCTTGGCGTAGCCCAGCTTGTCGAGGATCACATTGGCCTGGGCCGCGTCGAAGCCGGTGAACTGCTCGGCCAGCGTCTTGTGATACCAGGGATGGCCCGGGCGCGGACCGGTCTGGTAGGGCTGCGACTGGCCGAGATAGACCAGGTCGATGATCTCTTTGCGGTCGAGCCCGAGAGAGAGCGCCTTGCGGAACTCCTTGTTGGCGAACATCTCGCGCATCTTCGGGTCCTTGTGCGTCATGTTCAGATAGATCTGAACCTGCTGCGCCGAGGAGTTGACGAGCTCGATCAGCCGATAGCCGCCCTTCTGCATGTTCTGGGAGAGGGTCGGCTTGTTCTGCAGCGTGTCGATATGGCGCTCCTGGATATCCAGGCGACCCGAGATCGCGTCGAGCATCAGCGACTCGACATCCTGCGAGATGCTGAAGGTCAGCCGGTCGATGTAGGGCAGCTGGTTGCCGGAGGTGTCGACCTGCCAGAAATAGGGATTGCGCTCCATCACCACACGGGTCGTGCCGCCGGTATAGGCTTCCTTGACCACCCAGGGGTCGAGCGTCGGCTTGTCGACATTGCCCCAGCGCGCGGGAATTTCGATGTCGCCGCATTTGTTGCGGAACAGCGCCGCCCAGTCGGAGAGGTTCGCCGCCTTCACGAGGTCGGCGACGCTCGTATTGTACTTGGGATGGAACTGGCTGCAGTAGTGCTTGGCATAGAGGGTCGGATACTGGCCGAGCGGCGTGGCAAGCTGCTCGAGGAACAGCGCGAAGGAGCCGGCGAAGGCGATCTTCACTGTCGTCTCATCGATCTTCGTGGCCGTGCAGGCCTTGCCGTTGATGACCAGCGTCGAGGGCGCCGATTTGAACAGGTCCGGGTTCTTGGCGCAGTCCTCGATCGAGAAGACGACGTCGTCAGCGGTAAAGGGCTTGCCGTCCGACCACTTCATGCCCTTGCGCAGATAGAAGGTGAACTCGCTGGAATCCGCATTGACCTCCCATTTGTCGGCGACATTGGGCAGGACCTCGGTGAAGGCGAGGTTCCAGCGCACGAGGCCCTGGTTGCCGACCAGACGCAGGATACCGTTATGGTCCGATGAGCCGCGCAGGCCGCGCCGAAGCGCGCCGCCATAGCGGCCGACCTTCTCCACCGCAACGACCATCGGATTGGCGGGGAGACGCTCGGCCAGCCCCGGCAATTTGCCGTCCGCCGTCATCTTGGCCAGTGCCGGAGCCTCTTTGGCGGCCTGGGCCATCGCGCCCTGCGGGATCGCCGACAGCGCGGCTGCGCCGGCGAGACCTTTCAGCACGTCGCGGCGGCCAACGCCGCGCGCTCCATCAGACCCGTTCTTCGAGTTCATCATTGTACCCTCCCTGTTGAATTCATGGCCATTTTTGGCCTTATCTCGTTGTTCGAAGCTTGGCTTCGGCGTACCGCCGGCCCGGGTTTCTCCCCCGGTCCGGCGGTACGATTCATGTTACCCCGATGCGCATCCGTCCCCAAATGGCCCCACCCGGCGCCAGCACGCGCATGCCTGTGCCAGCGACTCCGCGCGAGGCGAGATTGAAGGCGTCGGCGACATGGCTCACCGGCTCGATACAGAGATAGGCCCCGCCCGGCGGAACATGGACGACGAGGTGATCGAAAGGCTGGTCGGCCTCGATCGTGATCGTCGCACCATCCTGCCGCGTGATCACGGCGCGCCCGTCCCAGCCGGCATAGTAGAGCGTAAAGGGCGCGCCATCATGCCGCCGGTCCTGCTGGCGCGCGGAACCTTCGAGGCGGCGTAGCCGGGTGGCGCAGCCATCCTCGTCCTGCTCCCACTCGCCCTGCGCGGAAAAGCGGATGCTGTCGCCACGCGCGACCGCAAAATAGGGGTGGAGACCAAGACCCACCGGCATATCGGTGTCCGCATGGCTCTCGACGCCGATCTCATGGGTCATTCCGGCAGGATCGAGCGTGATCTTCTGGATGGCCTCGAACATCCACGGCCAGGCATCTGAGGCCTGGGCGGGATCGTGCCGATAGCGGATCTCGATCTGTGCCGCACTCCGCTGCGTCACGCGCCATTCCCGCAACTGGCTGAAGCCATGCAGCGCATGCGGCTCACAGGCCGGATGCGCTGCCAGCCCGACCTCGCGCCCGCCGAACGAGAAGGCGCCGGCCCGGATGCGGTTTGAAAAGGGAGCCAGCGGATAGGTGCCTGCCTTGGGCCAGAACAGCGGGTCGAAGCCGCGATCGTCCATCGGCATCAGCACCTCGGCGCGCTGGCCGGCCGCCTCGCGCCAGAAAGCGGCGACCCGCCCGCCCGCTGCTGGCCGTACCAGAGCCCGCAGTGCCCCCGCCGACAGGCCGAGCGGCTGCGGGGAGCCCCGTTCCAACATCAGCGCTGACGCGTCCTCGGGGATCATAGCACTCGTGTCTTGCTACGGCTGATATTTCAGATATCAGACTCAGCCATAGGATTTGCCTCCGGCTTCGTCAACGCAGCATTTCGAAGCCACCGCTTTTCTCGTAACCGCGCCGCCGCGGCAGGGAGGATTGTCGTTTGACGCTTGCAGTGGGCCGCGAGGTGAGGCCGCGCTGCCTGACTGCTGTTGACCTTGGCGCCCACGCGGGAGGCTTGCCGGCGGGCCTGCGCCTCATTCAGTTCCGATCGAGACCGACCACCTGGAGACAGCCATGGGCCTGACAAGACCGACAGCCATCCGCACCCTGCTGATCACGGGTGGGATGGGCCAGATCGGCCGGAAGCTGCGGAGGCAGATGAGCGCTCGGTTCGAACATGTACGTATTCTCGATCGCGTCGATCGTGGCGATCTCGCCGCCAATGAGGAGATCGTCCTTGGCGACATCGCCGATCTTGCAGCGGTCGATGCGTCGATGGCGGGCGTCGATGGCGTGATCCACATGGCCGGAATCAACCACGACGCCGAATTCGAGACGATCCTGCAGAGCAATGTCGTCGGCATCTGGAACATCTACGATTCGGCGCGGCGTCATGGCGTCGGCCGTATCGTCAACGGCTCGAGCAATCATGCGGTCGGGTTCTATCCGCGCCACCAGCGGATCGACGCCACGGTCCTGCCCCGCCCCGACAGTTGCTATGGGCTGAGCAAGTGCTGGGGAGAGGCAGTCGGGGCGCTGCACGCCGACAAATACGGGATCGCGAGCCTGCATGTGCGCATCGGCAATGCCGCCGAGGTGCCTGGCAACGCGCGCAGCCTCAGGCTCTGGATCAGTGCGCGCGACCTGGCCCAGCTTTGCATGATCGGGCTGGAACACCCCGATATCCACAACACCATCGTTTATGGCGTCTCCGCCAATTCCGGCTCCTGGTATGACAATGCGGAAGCCGAGCGGCTCGGCTACAGTCCCCAGGACAGCGCTGACGACTATGCGGAGGCTGTGATGGCGGCTGAAACCGGGGTCACCAGTCACCCGGTGGCGCTCTATTTCCAGGGCGGCGATTTCTGCGCGCAGGGCTATACCGGCTCGGCCCTGCCGCCAGTCGAGCCGAGCGCCTGAGTCACATTTTTCGTCCGATCCTCGATCACCTTTCGGAAACCTCCATGCGCATCACCGATGTTCGGGTGACCCCCGTCGCCTTTCGCGATCCGCCCCTCCTCAATGTGGCGGGCGTCCACGAACCCTGGGCACTGCGCAGCATCATCGAGGTCGAGACGGCCGATGGCCGCATCGGGCTGGGAGAGAGCTATGGCGATCTCGAAACCCTGGCCAATCTGGAAAAGGCGAGGCCCGGGCTCATCGGCCTCGATCCCTTCGACCTCAACGGGCTCGCCCGGGTGGTCTATGCTGTCGTTGGCGGCGATCCCGACCCCGGCCAGACCTACCTGCCGGGCGGCGACAAGGCACGCGCCTCGGCGCTCGCCGCGTTCGAGGTGGCTTTCCTGGATCTCCAGGGCCAGCTTCTCGATCGGCCACTCTACGAAATCCTGGGCGGCAAGGTCCGCGACCGCGTCCCCTACAGCGCCTATCTGTTCTACAAGTTTGCCCGGCACAAGGACGACCCCGGCTATCCTGCCGACGATTGGGGCGAGGCGCTTTCGCATGAGCAGGTGGTCGGACAGGCGCGCCGCATGGTCGATGAGTTCGGCTTCGGTTCGATCAAGCTCAAGGCCGGCGTCTTCGAACCGGAATTCGAGATCGAGACACTGCGGCACCTGCGCCGCGCCTTCCCGGATCATCCGCTGCGGATCGACCCCAATGGCGGCTGGTCGGTGGAGACGACGCGCCGCCTGATGCCGCAGCTCGAGGGTCTGCTGGAATATCTGGAAGACCCGGTGAAGACTCTGATTGAGATGGGCGAGGTCGCAACGTTCTCGCCGATGCCCCTCGCCACCAACATGGTCACGATCGCGTTCGGGCACATACCAGAGACGATTCGCCTGAACGCCGTGCAGGTCGTGCTGTCGGACCATCACTATTGGGGCGGACTTCGCGCAACGCAGCATCTCGCCCATCTCGGGCGCGTGTTCGGCTTCGGTATATCCATGCACTCGAACTCGCATCTCGGCATCAGCCTGGCGGCGATGACCCATGTCGGCGCAGCGATTCCGAACCTCGCTTATGCCTGCGACACGCACTACCCTTGGCAGGTGGAGGAGGTCATCGAGGGCGGCAAGCTGCCGATTGAAGACGGATCCGTGGCGCCGCCTCCAGGTCCCGGGCTTGGCGTCAAACTGGATCGCGACGCCCTCGCACGGCTCCACCGGCAATATCTGGACTGCGGCATCCGGGTGAGGGACGATGCTGGCGAGATGCGAAAGCACCGTCCCGATTTCGATCCAAGGCGCCCGCGCTTCTGAGCGGCGTCAGGGGGCCGCACCGACGCCGCCGCACCAGCAGGGCCTGCGCTTGTATCGAGCGGGCGGGCCTCGATCATGCCACCTGCCTCGTTGGGTGGGGTCAAGGCGGGCCTCGCCCTCATAGCAGCTTCTCACCCCCGGGTTTCAGCTGCGAATCGTGGCGGAGGCGCTGTCGGTGCAGGGTGTAGAGACCGCTGCCGACGATCAGCGCAATGCCGGCGAAAGCGATCCTGTCCGGCGTCTCACCCCAGACCAGCCAGCCGATCAGCACGGCGACGAGAACGACGGAATAGCGATAGCCCGCGACGACGCCAACATTGGTGTTGCGGAACGCGCTGATGATGCAGAAGCTGGCCGCTGTCACCAGCAGCGCCGCCAGCCCGAGATAGAGCAGCTCGATGCGCCAGGGCGATTGCCAAGTTTCGACCAGGCCCATGCCGAAGCCCAGCAGCCCAACGAGGATCATCGCGGCCAGCGAGACGATCGTCGAGGGGATATCGTTGCTGATGAAACGGGTTGTCAGGTCGCGTATGGCGACGAGGCCGGTGCTGGCGAGCGCGATGAGTGCGGCTGCGCTGAAGCCGTCGGCGCTCGGGCGCATGACGATCAGCACACCGACGAAGCCGATCACGAGGGCCAGCGTCCGGTGCCAACCGATGACCTCGATCCGCAGCACTGCGGCGAGCAGGACGATGAGCAGGGGCGAGGCCATCACGATCGCCGTGATGTTGGCGAGCGGCAGCAGCCCCAGCGCCCAGTTGAAGGTCAGCGCGCCCAGCGCTTCAACACCTGCGCGCGCAAGCACCAGCGGCCGTATCGCCAGCGGGAGCTTGCGCGTGTCGCCCATGAGTACGACCAGCACCAGGCCCGCCAGAATGGCGAAGACCGTGCGCAGCGCCACCGCTTGTCCGGCCGGAAAGGCCTCGCGGGCGAGCTTCATCAGGGCGTCGTTGCAGCAGAAGAGCGACATCGCCGCCAGCATCGCGATGATGCCGCGGCGGTTCTGGGCGGCGGTGGCCAAGGTTGTTCCTGTCAGAGCCGGGCGGGCTCGAGCGTCGTCGCGAGAAAGGGAGAAGGCGGAAATTTCGAAGGCTGCGGCCACTGATCGAGAGGTCGGCAAGGGTTTTGCCGATCCGCGTGGCGAACTTGGAGCGGTGGCCTGAGCTGGCTTAGCCGAGCACGGCCTGCGCCCAGCGCGCCGTTGGCTTCCGCCCTGGCTTCATCCGCCGACCGCGGGAACGGCCGCGGGTTTCTCTCAGGAGCTAGCCCCACCTCGCCAGCGATGGCGCGAGCGCCCGGTCGGGATCAGCCGCGCCGTTTCGATCCGGCGCCATAGCCGTCGGTCGAGCTCGGGAAACACCCTATCCTGCCACGCTGCTGACTGCCGGAGCCGGGATCGATGGGTTTCTTCGGCTTCTGCGTTCGAAAAGGCCGAAATCCAGACGAATACAGGTTCACCTTCGCGGACAGGAAGCCGGGGAAACGAGTTTCTCTCCGCTGCTGTGACGAAAGTCGCGTCGATCCTGGCGCCAGCCTGCTCGATGAGGGGCCTCGCCTCGGTCTCGAAGAATGCCGCGAATTCCTGTTCGCGCCCCGGAGCGAGCGAGCAGATCGAGGTGGTGACCAGACCCTTGTCGGCTGGAACCGGTGCGCTTGTCCTGCGCGCAGACGTCGGGACGAAGTCCGAACCGAGACGTCCGGGCGCGAGCAGCAGCACATTGTCCGAATTGACCATGGTTGCGTTCGCGGCAGACCCGAAACGGTTCCAGGCCTCGCCATTGTAGAAGGTGGCGAGAGCTTCCGCACGGGCGTCGATGTTTTCAAAAGAGCGGAGCCATACGAAGCCGTTGGGATCGTCCACATCGCGATAGATCGCCGGAACGTCGATTCCGACGGCCTGCTGAGTGTGAACGAACTCGCGCTCGAACAGTGTGAGGAGATCGTCGAACGCGCCGGGCTTCAACCGATAGCGCCGGAGCTCGAAAAGGTTGGACATCGACGCATCCCCCCAAACAGGTCGTCCATCCTGTTTTACAGGATAGTTGACCTGTTTTGTCAATCACCTATTTTGGCAGGCCATGGATCTGAACGGTGAGGAGGGAAGCGTGCGGCGACGGGCAGAGCGCAACGACCCCCATGGCCTGCGCACCGCGATCGTCGACAGGGCGTTCGAGGCCTTCGCGGCCGACGGCTTCGGCTCGACCTCGATTGGCGACCTGAAGGCGTCCATGGGTATTTCCGGCGGGGCGTTCGCACACCATTTTCCGACCAAGAAGGCGTTGGGTCTGGCCGTCATACGCGACCGTGTCGCGGCCGCGATCGAGACCACCTGGATTGATCCGATCCGTCGCGCACCCGATGCCGTCGCCGGCCTCGACGGCGTGTTCCTTTCGGTGATCGACACGTTGGACAGCAACGGCAAGGTATCCGGCTGCCCGCTCGGGAATCTGGCCGTCGAATTGTCACGGCAGGACGACGACCTCCGACTGGAAATGGAGGCGATCTATGCGCGCTGGCGCGCGGTTATCGCCGAGCGCCTGTCGCATTGGGCATCGGAAGACCCGGCGGGGTCCGACGTGGCGGCCGACCTCGCTGCGCTCGTCGTGGCGACGTTTACGGGCGGGATCGCTATGGCAAAGGCCTCGCAAACGTCGGAACCGCTGCGACGAAGCTGGCAGATGCTTCGGTCCTTGCTATCCGCGGGCTGACTTTTGCGCTCTGGATCACCTGAAGTCGTGTGGACCGACGAAATCCGCGTCGGACTCAAACGAAACGGCCTCCGGGAAACCCGGGCGGTTCACTCCTGGAAAAATGCCAAGCCATGAAGCTTCTCTACCAGACCCATTCGCCCTATGCCCGGAAGGCTCTCGTCTTCGCCCATGAAGTCGGCCTCGCTGGTGTCATCGAGGTCGTCAATCACGAGACCAGTCCGGTTCGCCGCAACCAGGCGGTTTTCGCCGCCAACCCACTGGGAAAAGTTCCGGTGCTGCTGCGCCCGGGCCTGTCCGCTTTGTTCGATTCCGATGTGATCTGCGCCTATCTCAACACGCTCCATGACCTCACATCACTATTTCCAAGCACGGGCGAGGCGCGGTGGGCGGCGCTGCGCATGCAGGCGGTCGCGCAGGGCATGGCCGATGCCGGCATAGCCCTGCGCTGGGAAACCGTGCGCCGACCGCAGGCGCAACGTTATCCCGCCCTGGCGGAGGGCCATGCGGGCAAGCTGATTGCGGCCTATGATTGGCTGGAGGCTGAGCTGACCGATCCGGGGCCCCTCCACATCGGGCACATCGCCGTTGCCACGGCGCTCGATTGGCTGGAGTTCCGCAGCCTGTCCGATTTTCGCAAGGGACGCCCGACGCTAACACGCTGGTTCGACGACTTCGCCCGGCGCCCTTCCATGCTTGCGACGCCACTTTCGGGCGAAACGCAAGATTGACCAGACGCAGCCTGGTTGAGCGTTCTCGGTCATGAAAACGATCATATGACGGAGTTCGCTCGGGGCCGTTTGCGGCGATTTTGTTTCACTGCGGCAAACTTCGGTCTTCCCTACAGGGTCTCCCGACCGAGCCGCGATTTTGGAGCTTGACGACATGGCGTCCGCGCCTTAACTTAACTCTATGGTTAAGTTTCAAGAGACGCAGCTCGATCGCACCTTTTCCGCCCTGTCGGACCCGACGAGGCGGGCGCTGCTCGCACGCCTCGAGGGGCAGGACACCGTGTCCGTCAGCGAGCTCGCGCAACCCTTCGCGATGTCGCTGCCGGCCGTGATGAAGCATCTCGACGTCTTGTCGGATGCCGGGCTGATCACGCGGACGAAGACGGGACGCACCGTCTCCTGCCGCCTCAATGCCGATCCGATGGAGGAGGCGATGGGCTGGCTCGCACGCTACCAGCGATTTTGGACGCAGCGCCTCGACGCGCTGGAGGCCATGCTGAACGAGCGCCGCCGGGAAGGCGGCCAGGACGACGGCGCAAACGGCGGTGCCGGCGCCTGAGGCGTAACGGGGGAGGGTGGATGCCATGGACAAGCGGGTCGAGACGACGCCCAGCCTGACGATGAAGCGGCGGCTGAATGCCTCGCCGGCCGAGGTCTTCCAGGCCTGGACGGATCCCGAGCTTCTCGTTCGCTGGTTCGGGCCCGAGAACGTCAGGACGATGGAAGCGCAGGTCGATCCACGGATCGGCGGCGGCTATCGCGTCGTCATGCTCGAGGACACCGGCGAGCGCCACGAGGTCTCCGGCAGTTATCACGAGGTGGTCGAGAACGAGCGGCTGGTCTTCAGCTGGTCCTGGGTGACGACGCCGGAGCGCGTCTCGCGCGTGACGGTGACGTTCAAGCCCGATGGCGAAGCCACGATCCTGACGTTGCTCCATGAGAAGCTCTTCGACGAGCAGGCGGTCAAGGGCCACACCCATGGCTGGACCGGCTCGCTCGTCAAGCTGGAGGAGCTGTTCGCCTGACGAAGAGGCATCGGCCGACGACCTGTCTCGCAAGCCGATGCCGCAAGCAGACCAAGGGGGAAAACCGCCGGGCCACAGCCTGCTCCGGGGCCAAAACCTGGTTCAGGCAATGCCTGGCTCAGCAAGGAGACGAGACCATGCAGCACCAGATCGTATCCCGCGACGAATGGATCGCCGCGCGCAAGGCGCATCTCGCCCGCGAGAAGGAGTTCACCCGCCAGCGCGACGCGCTCAGCGCCGAAAGGCGCGCGCTGCCCTGGGTGAAGGTCGACAAGAACTATGTCTTCGAGGATGGCACCGGCCGCCGGACGCTCGCCGATCTCTTCGGCGCCAACAGCCAGCTCGTGATCTATCATTTCATGTTTGGGCCGGGTGTGAAGGAAGGCTGCCCCGGCTGCTCCTTCCTGGCCGACCACTTCGATGGCCCCAACCAGCATCTCAAGCACCACGACGTCAGTCTGGTCGCCGTCTCGCGGGCGCCCTATGCCGAGTTCCAGCCGTTCCGGAAGCGCATGGGCTGGGAGTTCGACTGGATCTCCTCGGCCGGCAGCGACTTCAATGCCGACTTCCACGTCACGCCGAGCGAGGCTGAACGCGCCGCCGGCCGCTACGAGTATAATTACGAGATGCATGACGGCCAGGGCGGCGAGATGCCGGGCTTCAGCGTCTTCTACCGCGACGACAAGGGCGAGATCTTCCACACCTACTCGACCTATGGCCGCGGCGGGGATCTCATGATCGGCGCCTACAACTTTCTCGACATGATGCCGAAGGGCCGCAACGAGGAGGAGATCATGGACTGGATGCGCCACCATGATCGCTACGAGGACAAGCCGCGGGCCAGCGCCAGCGTCATGCCGGTGGCGGCCGTCGCCTCGTGCTGCGGCTGAAGCGCGACAAAGCGCGGCGGCGGGCACGGCGCCCGCCGTCGATAGCCGGGCGATCAGCCCGCACCGAACCCAATGGAGGATAAGCCATGACCTATGTGCAGGGATTCGTCGTCGCCGTTCCGGCCGCGAACAAGGAAGCCTATCGCAAGCTCGCCGCCGATTTCGCGCCGCTCTTCAAGGAGTTCGGTGCGGTCCGCGTCGTCGAAGGCTGGGGTGACGACGTGCCCGACGGCAAAGTTACCGACTTCAAGGGCGCGGTGAACGCCGAATCCGATGAGGTCGTCGTCTTCTCCTGGTGCGAATATGCCGACAAGGCGACGGCTGATTCCGCCAGCGAAAAGATGATGAGCGATCCGCGCATGAAGGAGATGGGCGCCAACATGCCTTTCGACGGCAAGCGCATGATTTATGGCGGCTTTTCCTCGATCGCCCAGCAGGGCGCTGGAGGCGACATGGCCTATATCGATGGCATGCTCGCGGCGGTTCCGGTTGGCAGCAAGGACGCCTATCGCGACTTCGCAACGCATCACGGCGCGATCCTGTGCGAGCACGGCGCTGCCCGCGTCGTCGACAGCTGGGGCGAGGATGTTCCGGACGGCAAGGTCACCGATTTCAAGCGCGCGGTGAAGGCGACCGGCGACGAGAAGGTGGTCTACTCCTGGATCGAGTGGCCGTCGAAGGCGGTCCGTGACGCCGGCTGGCAGAAGGTCATGGCCGACCCGCGGATGCAGCGCGAGATGCCCTTCGACGGCAAGCGCCTGGTCCATGGCGGCTTCGCTCCGATACTCGACGCGTAACCGGTCCGGGGTCGCCGCCGGTATGCCGTCATTGCGGACGTCGGCGATGCAATCCACGCGATGCCCGCAATGACGCAGGAGCCCCGGAGCGGCACTCCGGGGCTCCCTCTTGTCTGACGTCGAATTGCCTCAGCCCGGACCCGCGCCCTGCGTTCCCAGATAGAGCGCATAGATCGACTGGCTCGCGGCCATGAACAGCCGGTTCCGCTTCGGTCCGCCGAAGGTGATGTTGCCGCAGACCTCGGGCAAGCGGATGCGTCCGATCAGCTTGCCGGCGGGGTTGAAGACGTTGACCCCGCTATAGCCGACATTGCGCCCGGCATTAGACGAGGCCCAGAGATTGCCCTCGACATCGCAGCGCAGGCCATCGGGTCCGCAATTGATGCCGTCGATCATGCAATCCGAGAAGCGCTTGCCATTGCTGAGTTTGTTGTCGGCGCCGACATCGAAGACATGGATGTCGCCCTTGCCGCCCGGCCCGGTATCGCCTGGTCCCTTGCCGGTTGAGGCGATGTAGAGCTTCTTGAAATCAGGCGAGAAGCACAACCCGTTAGGGTCGGGCACCTGAGATTCCGGCACGACGAGATCGAGACGCCCGCTCGGATCGAGTCGGTAGGTGTTGGTCGGCAACTCGCGTTTGGCAAAACCGATGCCCGGCAACTGGCCCAGCCTGGGGTTGATCTTGCCATTGGCGTTGCTCGGGCCGCCCGGCGCATCGGGCGCGCCCTCGTAGAGCTGTCCGCCATAAGGCGGATCGGTGAACCAGTAGCTGCCGTCGGGGTGGGCTGCGATATCGTTGGGCGAGTTGAGCTTCTTGCCCTCGAATGAATCGGCCAGCACCGTCGCCGAGCCGTCGAGTTCGTAGCGCACGACCCGGCGGTTGAGATGCTCGCAGGAGAGCTGCCGGCCCTGGAAGTCGAAGCTGTTGCCGTTGCTGTTGCCGGACGGCGCCCGGAAGACGCTGACATGGCCGTCATCCTCGATCCAGCGCATCTGTCGGTTGCGCGGGATGTCGCTCCAGACGAGGTACTGGCCTTGCGCGTTCCAGGCCGGGCCCTCGACCCACAGGCCGCCCGTCCAGATCCGCTGGATGGCGGCATTGGGCTGGGCCAGGCCGTTGAAGGCCGGATCGACGGCGATGACGTCGGGGTCCCAGAAATAGGTCGTCGGCGCGGCCCGCCGGCTGAAGTCGCGTGGTGGTGTCGTGATCGTGGTCGGTGGGCCAACCGGCGTCGCCGCCGTCTGGGCGAGAGCGGAGTTGACTGTGGCGGCCACAGCTCCCAGCCCTGCCGCGCGGATCAGCGTGCGTCGGGACAGCGCCGCGGGTGGCGCCTGCGCGGGATTGCGGTCGTGAGCAGATGGGTCTGTCATCGTTTACCTCCCTGATGTGTTGTTGTTCGTACCGGTGTCTCCCGGTCGTTGGCCTTGTCTTGCTTCGCTTCGGGCTCCTTTCGTCGTGCCGCGCGTGTGGCGCGTGGCAGATGCTAGCGGACAGATCAGCAGCGGGACAGGCCCTGGTCGAGCGGCGATGGCGCGGGGTCGGCCGTGCAGCGCGAGCATATGGCAGCTTCGGCCGCGGCACCGGTCTTGCAGTCGCTGGCGCCAGTCACCTTCGTCTGGCGGGTGTCGGGAGAAGGCGCTGCTGCATATCCGCCCCGCCATGGCGTCCTTGCTCCGGCTCCCGAAATCGCCCACAGGAGCCCTTCCTTCTATCGGATCATCTTATGTTTGCTGGATTTGCCGTCGAGGAACTCGTTTTCCTCGCCGTTTCGCTTGTTGCCGCGGGCGCGCTCACGGGGCTGCTCGCGGGCGTGTTCGGTGTCGGTGGCGGCGCGCTGGTCGTGCCGGTTCTCTATGAAGTCTTCCGTATCATTGGCGTGCCGGAGGATGTCCGCATGCCGCTCTGCGTCGGCACGTCGCTCGCGGTGATCATCCCGACCTCGATCCGCTCCTTCAACGCCCATCGCGCCAAGGGCATGGTCGATATGTCGATCCTGAAGATCTGGGCGGTGCCGGTCGTGCTCGGCGTCATCCTCGGCAGCTACATCGCGCGCTTCGCTCCGGCGGATCTGTTCAAAATCATCTTCGTCATCGTCGCCGTCTTCAGCGCGCTGCGCCTGCTCTTCGCCGCCGATCGCTGGAAGCTCGGCACGCAGATGCCCGGCAAGGTGCTGATGAGCATCTATGGCGCCGTCATCGGCATGCTGTCGGCGCTGATGGGCATCGGCGGCGGCCAGCTCTCCAGCCTGTTCATGACCTTCTATGGCCGCCCGATCCATCAGGCGGTCGCGACCTCCTCGGGGCTTGGCGTGATCATTTCGATCCCCGGCGCGCTCGGCTTCATCTATGCTGGCTGGCCCAAGATGGCTGTGCTGCCGCCGCTTTCGCTCGGCTATGTCTCGCTGATCGGCTTCCTGCTCTTCGTCCCGACATCGGTCTGGACCGCCCCGATCGGGGCCCGTCTGGCCCACCGGCTCTCGAAGCGGAAGCTGGAGGTGGTGTTCGGCATCTTCCTGCTGACGGTAGCGGGGCGCTTCCTCTGGTCGTTGCTTGTCTGAGGGAGCTGTCGAGATGCGCGACAAGGATGAGCTCTGCATCCGGCCGATTGCAGCCTCCGACCACGAGGCGCTTGCCGCTCTCATGGCCGAGATGCAGGCACATTACGGCGTGCCCTGTCCGACGTCCGCGGAAATCCGTGCGGGCCTTGCGAAGCGTCCGCAAGGCGTCGAAATCCTCGTCGCCGAGCGGGACGGCGCGATGCAGGGCTTTGCCGCTGCCGCTGCGATCTACCCGGGGCCCGGCCTCGCTTCCGGTCTCTTCCTGAAGGAGCTCTATGTCGCCCGCGACGCGCGGGGCGGCGGCATCGGCCGCGCCCTGATGCGCGCGCTGGCCGAGCTTGCGTTGATGCGCGGTCACAGGCGGTTGGACTGGACGGCGGATGCCGCTAATCCGGAGCTGCTGCGCTTCTATGAAAGCCTCGGTGCGGTAGCGCAGACGGAGAAGATCTTCTTTCGGCTGACCGGCGAGGCGCTTGCCGCGACGGCGCAGGGATCGTCGAAAACCGGCGCGTAAAAGCCTCAGGCCGAGCGCGCGGCCAGCCGCTCCAGCAGCCTCGCCATGATCGCCAGCCGCTCGGCCTCGCTCATCGAGCCCCAGCGCGCGATCTCCGTCATGGAGCGCCCGCAACCCCTGCAGAGTTTGCTGGCGGGGTCGAGCATGCAGGCCTTGATGCAGGGCGAGGAGATCGCGCTCGACGACATCGCGCTCATGGGCTGCCGATGCCGAGAACCAGCGCGAAGCCGAGATAGATCGCGATCTCGTCGAGCTGCTGCGTCGCGCCCGCGATGTCGCCGGTCTGTCCGCCGATCAGCCGCAGGCAAAGGCGCCTGACGAGGACGGCGTTCACAGCAGTCAGCACAAAGCCCAACACCAGCCCTGCCTCAGATAGGCCGAGCGCGGCATCGATCAGCAGGGCGAGGACGAAGCCGATTCCATATCCCAGCAAAGCGGTCCGCATGCTCGGGCGTCCCACAGCAGCCGATGCGCCGTTCACACGGGCCGGCTCGACCATGGCCAGCAGGTGGACGCCCGACAGTCGCGACAGCACGGCCGCGATCGTGAAAACCCCGGCCGCCGCGAGCGGCCCGGCACGATCAAGGATCAGCGCCAGCGCCGAAACCCGCAGCAGCAGCGCAAGGCCCATCGCCAGCGCGCCATAGCTGCCCAGCCGGCTGTCCTTCATGATCTCCAGCCGGCGCTCAGGCGTACGCCCCCCGAACAGTCCATCGGCGCTGTCGGCGAGCCCGTCCTCATGCAAAGCGCCCGTCGTCACCGCGAGCGTCGCGATGGCCAGCGTCGCGGAGAGCAGGCCGCCAAGGCCTGCTAGGCCAGCCCCCAACAGCAAGAGCGCGGCGGGCAGGGCGATGACCAGCGCGGCGAAGGGCAGGGCACGCGGCACGGTGCGGAAGTCAGGCGGCGCATGCGGGTCGGTCTCGCCCGGCAGCGCCGGCACCGGCAGGCGCGAATAGAAGCGGATGCAGATCGCGGTCGCGATCAGCCAACCCGGCCAGACCGGCTCGGCCTGCGGCGGCGCCTCTGCCGAAGTCGTCGTTGTCGAAGCTTCGGCCATGCCGCCTTCGCTGTCCTCGATTGTCTTCATGCGCCGCAGCCTATAGCAGCAGCGGCGGCCGGCCAGCCATCGCGATTGCGCCGCCGCATCATGCTCCGCCGCACGAGACCTCGCCATGGCCGCTTCAGGACTGCCCTTCGACGACATCCGCGAGCTCATCGCCGCGATGCCCGGCCCCGACATGGCCGCCGCCAACGCCGTGCGTGCGCGCGACAAGGAACTCACCAAGCCGGCCGGCAGTCTCGGCCGCATGGAGGAGATCGCCGAATGGCTCGCCGCCTGGCAGGGCAAGGGCAAGCCGAGCGTCGATCGCCCGCTGGTCTGCGTCTTCGCCGGCAATCACGGTGTGGTCGCGCAGGGCGTCTCGGCCTTTCCGCAGGCGGTGACCCGCCAGATGCTGGAGAATTTCGCCGCCGGCGGCGCCGCGATCAACCAGATTTGTGCCGCTTTCGATCTCGGCTTCAAGGTCTTCGATCTCGCGCTCGACCTGCCGACCGGCGATTTCACCCAAGGCGATGCTCTGGATGAGCGCGCCTGCGTCGCCACCATGGCCTTCGGCATGGAAGCGCTGGTCGGCGGCACGGATCTGCTCTGCTTGGGGGAGATGGGCATCGGCAACACCACCTCGGCGGCAGCGATCTATGCGGCGCTCTATGGCGGCGGGGCCGCGATCTGGTGCGGGCGCGGCACGGGCATCGATGACGAAGGCCTGAAGCGCAAGATCGCCGTCGTGGAGGCCGGGATCGAGCGCCACCGCGCCCATCTCAAGGATCCGCTCGAAGTGCTGCGCCGCCTTGGCGGGCGCGAGATCGCCGCGATCTGCGGCGCCATCATCGCGGCGCGCTCGCAGCGCATCCCTGTGATCCTCGACGGCTATGTCGTGACGGCCGCCGCCGCGATCCTGCACGCGCTCGAGCCGTCCTCGATCGACCATTGCCTAGCAGGCCATCTTTCGGCCGAGGGCGCCCATGCGCAGGTTCTGGCTCGTCTCGGCAAGCAGCCGCTGCTGGCGCTCGACATGCGGCTGGGCGAGGGCTCCGGCGCGGCGCTCGCCGCAAGCCTCGTCAAGGCGGCCGCCGCGATCCATTCGGGCATGGCGACGTTTGCGCAGGCGGGCGTGGCGGGGAAGGGGAACTGAGGTCCGGTCAGCCGCCGGCCGGCTGCAACCCGCAGGCGATCAGCACGAGCGCGACGGTCATCAGCATCCAGCCCGGATGCAGGCCGCGCGTGCCCCAGAGATTGCCGAGCGCGCCGTACAGGAAGAGCGCTCCGACGAGCAGCCCGGTCGCCAGTCGCGCGTCGCGCCCGAACCAGTTGGCCGCGGCGACCAGGCTCAGCCCCCCGAGAAACCAGGCTGCCGTACTGAAATGCAGCAGGAGCGGCACGATCCGCCTGACCGGCTCGCTCATTCTGCCGTCGGCAAGGGCTTCCCAAGGCGCGACCATCAGCCGTTGGACCAGGATTCCGTGGACCACGGCGACGCAACTGCCCATCACCCCAGCTAACGTGAGAGCGGTATTCTGCCAGTTCATGACCATACACCTCTGTATGGAAACATGCAGTCGGAATTGGCTCATGTCAATACACCTGTGTATGGTGCTCGCTATGACTGACCGTTTGACGAAGACCGACTGGATCCGGCACGGCTTGCGTGTCCTGGCGGGCGAGGGCCACGGCGCCCTGAAGGTCGGTCCGATGGCCACGACGCTGAATGTGTCACGCGGCAGCTTCTACTGGCACTTCAAGGACATGGCCGATTTCGAAGCGCAGATCCTGAGCCGCTGGCAGGAAGCGACGACCGAGGAGGTGATCCGGCAGCTCGAAACCGGCAAGGCCGGGCCGGAGCGGCTGAAACATCTGATGCAGCGAGCCTTCGGCGAAACGCGCAAGCTCGACCGCGCGATCAGGGCCTGGGCAGCAAACGATGGGACCGTCGCCGCGATCGTTGCATCCGTCGACGCCCGCAGGGTCGACTATATCGCGGGACTGCTCACGGCGTCCGGAGTGGCGGAAAGCCAGGCCTGGTCCCGCGCCACCTTCATGTACTGGGCCTATCTCGGTCAGGCGACCGTGATGGAGGCCCGCCACGCCACTCTCACGGCAGCGGCGATGGATGACATCAGCGGCTTGTTCGAACGCTGGTAGTGCGGGCAGAACCGATGTTCAAAGCCGCCGCCTCTCCGACCCGAACAACCGTCAGCGTATCGATCGCTAGCCTTCGTAACTCGTCTTCAGCCCCGCCCGCTCGACGTGGCGCTCCTGCGCCAGTTCGATCAACCGGGTCAGCAGCGCGGGGTAGGGCAGACCGGAGGCCTCCATCATCTTCGGATACATGCTGATCGCGGTGAACCCCGGCAGCGTGTTGATCTCGTTGAAGTAGAAGTCGCCGCTCTGCCGGTCGAGGAAGAAGTCGACCCGCGCCAGCCCGTTGCACTCCAGCGCGACGAAGGCGTCGATCGCCAGCTGCCGGACGCGCTCCATCTGGGTCGCGTCGAGCTTTGCCGGCAGATCCACCGTCGCGCCGTCGCTGTCGATGTACTTGGCCTCGTAGGAGTAGAATTCATGCTGCGGGCCGGCATTGAGTTCGCTGGCGACGCTCGCCACCGGCGGATCGCCGTCGAGCACCGCGATCTCGATCTCGCGGGCGTCGATGCCTTGTTCGATCAGAACCTTGACGTCGTAGTCGAAGGCGTCCGTCAGCGCGGCGTCGAGCGCCTCCCAGCTCTTGACCTTATGGACGCCGACGCTGGAGCCCATATTGCAAGGCTTGACGAAGACCGGCAGCGTCAGCGCTGCGCGCGCGGCTTTGGTCGAGCCTGTGGGGGCGCGCCGGTAGTCGCGCCGCGACAGGGCGAAATAGGGCGCGACCGGCAGTCCGGCGAGCGCGGCCAGGCGCTTGGCGATGTCCTTGTGCATGGAGACCGCCGAGCCCAGCACGCCGGAACCGACATAGGCCGCTCCCGCAAGCTCAAGCAGGCCCTGCACGGCGCCGTCCTCGCAAAGCGGGCCGTGGATCACCGGAAACACGACATCGACCGGCGCGATGGCGGCTGAGGCATTGTCGGCGGGCAGGATCGCGGTCCGGCCGTCGGCCTGCGGCTCCAGCCGGATCGCCGGCGACTCGGCTGGGATCGGCAGGCTCTCGGTGTTGGCCGCCTCGATGGTGCGCAGGTCGTGGCACTGCCAGCGGCCTTCCTTGTCGATGCTAACCGGCACGGGCTCGAACCGCTCCCGGTCGAGATAGCGCAGCACGGAGGCCGCCGATTTCAGCGAGACCTCATGCTCGCCCGATTTTCCGCCATAGAGCACGGCGACGCGCGTTTTCCGGTTCATGGTCCAGGGGTCCGATGGGCTGGCTGGAGAATCGCCCGCGACAGCGGGCGATCATGGGTGTCTGTGACAGGTGGGGCCAGATTCGGGCGGAACTCAAGCCGCCCGCGTCTCCGGCTCGGGGAGCGCCGCGAGCGTATCCATCACGCGCACCGGCGGCAGCGTGATCGTGACCTCGGTGCCGGCGCGCGGCTTGGACTTCAGGTTGAAGCCGCCGCCATGCAGGTCGATCAGCCCCTTGACGATCGGCAGGCCGAGCCCCGAGCCTTGCTCCGCCGTCTTGATCGCCAGCGAACCGCGTCCGAAGGTCTGCAGCACGATCGGGATCTCGTCCTCGGGGATGCCGGGGCCGGTATCGGTCACGGAGACATACTGGCCGCCATTGGCCGTCCAGCCGACCTTGATGGTGATCTCGCCGCCCTGGGGCGTGAACTTGATCGCGTTGGAGAGGATGTTGAGCACGACCTGGCGGATCGCGCGCTCGTCGGCCCAGACCTTGGGCAGATCGGGCTCCACCGCCTCGCGGATGACCTGGCCCTTGGCCTTGGCACGCAGGTTCAGCATGTGGCGGCAATCATCGGCGATGTCGGCCAGCGACAGCGCCTCCTCGTTCAGCTCGTATTTGCCGGACTCGATGCGCGACAGGTCGAGGATCTCGTTGATCAGTTCGAGCAGATGCTGGCCCGAGCCGTGGATGTCGGCGGAGTATTCCTTGTAGGCGGCGTTGGCATGTCCGCCGAAGACCTCGTTCTTCATCACCTCGGAGAAGCCGAGGATGGCGTTGAGCGGCGTGCGCAGCTCATGGCTCATCGTCGCGAGGAAGCGCGACTTGGCGAGGTTTGCCTCCTCCGCCTTGCGGCGGGCCTCGTCGGAATTGGCGGTCGCGGTTTCGAGCTCGGCGATCAGCGCATCCTTCTCGGCGCGGAATTCGATGGTCGAGACCGAACTCGCATAGAGCCGGTGTGCGAGGAAGATGAAGAAGAACTGGGCCGAGGCCGCCATCACGGCTGTCGTGAGGCTGTCGATGTCGGTGCGCCCCCAGAAGAAGGCGGCTGTGCCGACCGTGATCGGGAACAGCCCGGCATAGACCGCCATCGGGATCGAGGCCGCCAGCATCACGGTCAGCGCGCTGACGATGAGCAGCGTGGTGGTGACGAAGACCTTGGCGCCGGGCGCGTCGATCTCCGCGAACACCATCAGGATCAAGGCCCATGACGATCCGTGCAGGCACTCCGCCAGCGCGAACATCCGCCGCCACCGTCGGATCGGGACGTCGCTCGTGGCCTGCGACAGGAAACGGCGGCACATCACCACGATGATCATGGTGGCGAGCAGCACGACTCCGACCCAGGGCGTCACCTTGTAGACCGGTACCCACAGGCAGGCCGCCGCGGCGATACCGATCGCGAGCACGAGCGTGCCGACCGAGCCGCTCATCCGGTACTCGGCGAAGACGCGCAGCAATTCATAGTCGAAGGCGCGTTCGAGGCCGGTGGAAGAGGTCAGCCGCTCGCGCACCGATTTGACCTCGCGGGTGACGAGCTTGCGGCGCGCAAGTGCGGTCGGGTCCGGCCCGCGCCCGCGCTGCACCTGTTCGGCCGTCAGTTCCGCCATGGTCTAGGGACGCAAGTCTCTCTTCCTGCGCGCGGGATGCGCGATGGGCTCGCCATCATGGTCGGCAAATCGTTAAGCTCTTCCTGATGGCGCGCTTTGGATTCAACTCGTCGAAATTCGGTCCCCTCGGCTGGCGGCGCGTCAGCCGGCCCGTGGATTTCGTCGTAGCCCTTGGAATCATTGGCTTGCTGGCGATCGCGGGCGCGGTTTTGCAGTATCGCCTCGGCCCGGCGCGGACGCTGGTCGGCGCGGCCCGCGTGATCGACGGCGATTCTCTGCGCCTCGCCGGCGAGGAATTGCGGCTTCAGGGGCTCGACGCGCCTGAATTTCGCCAGAGCTGCACCGACAAGGCCGGCCGGCCGGTCGATTGCGGCCGTTCGTCGCGGCGCGCGCTCGAGGCGCTGGTGTCGCGCGGCATCGTCACCTGCGAGATCGGCAAGGTCGATCGCTATGGCCGCGGCCTCGCCCAATGCCGCCAGGGCGAGACCGACATCAATGCGACGATGGTGCGGGATGGGCACGCCGTCGCCTATGGTGGCTACCGCGCCGAGGAAGACGAGGCGAAGGCGGCCGGGCGTGGGATCTGGGCTCTCCAGTTCGAGCGCCCCGAGACCTGGCGGCGCGGGCAGGGGCACTGAATAGCCGATCCCCGTGCCATACAACCATCACGAAAAGCCCTGAAAGGATTGACCATCCGGCCCCCGGCATGGTCGGGTCGCGCGGCTGTGACGGAGAGGATGTCGATGAAGCTTTATGATGGCGGGCGCGCGCCTAATCCGCGACGGGTCCGCATCTTCTTTGCCGAAAAGGGCCTGGCCCTGCCTGAGATCGTCCCGGTCGACATGGCGAAGAAGGAGCACAGGAGCGAGGCCTTCACCAAACTCAACCCGGCCCAGCGCTTGCCGGTGATGGTGCTCGACGACGGCACGGCGCTCGCCGAGACGATCGCGATCTGCCGCTATATCGAGAGCCTGCACCCGCACCCGCCCTTCTTCGGCAGGGATGCCAGGGAGCAGGCTCTGGTCGAGATGTGGAACCGGCGCATCGAGCTCGGGCTCTTCGCTAGCGTCGCGGCCGTGTTCCGCCACAGCCACCCCTCGATGGCGGAACTCGAGGACCAGGTGCCGGAATGGGCCGAGGCCAATCGCGAGCAGATCGACGATCATCTCTGGATCCTCGAACTTCAGCTCGCCGGAAATCCCTATCTCTGCGGCGAAACCCTGACCGTGGCCGACATCACTGCTGGCATCGCGATCGACTTCATGAAGCCGTCGCGCATTCCGTTGCCCGAGGATTTCGTCCATATCCGCCGCTGGCACGGCGAATTGTCGGCAAGGCCGAGCTGGAAGGCCTGATGCGAGCCGCTGTCCTGATCCTGGCTGCGCTTGCTGCGTTCCAGACGCCGGCCCGGGCCGTCGAGCGCCTCGACGGCGAGGCGATCAAGCGCGCCTTCGAGGGCAATACCGTCAGCGGCCGCTACACCAATGGCGGCTTCTTCACCGAGTTTCACGACCCCGATGGCCGGGCGCTCGGCCATAATGGCTGGCAACCCAATCGCGACGCCTGCTGGACCACCAAGGCCGATCAGGTCTGCTATTATTATGGGCCGCAGAGCGACCGGACCGTGCATTGCTTTACGGTTGAGCTTAGCGGCGGCCTCTATGTCCTGCGCAACACCACCAACGCGCAGATCAATGCGCTGGCCTCGGTCGAACTGGGCAATCCGCGCAAGCACGGCGACAACGGCGAATCCTGGTATTGCGACGGCCTGATCTCGAGGGCGCCAGCTCCGCCGACATCTCCGCTGATGTCGCGCCGGCGCCTTGCCGCACGCTGATGCGCTCGGCCGGCCTGCAATCGCTGGCGCTGGTTGCGGCGCTGTTTGCCGGTGCCGCCGCTGCGGCAGCGGAGAGGTTGGACGGCGAGGCGATCAGGCGCGCCTTCCAGGGCAACACCGTTGCCGGGCGCTATTCCGGCACCAACCAGCCGTTCAGCGAATATCACCACCCCGATGGCCGGGCGACCGGCCATAACCGCAACGTGCCCAACCGCGATGCCTGCTGGACCACGACGGCGGATGCCGTCTGCTACTATTACGGACCACACGAGACCCGCCGGACCTACTGCTTCACGGTCGAGCGCAGCGACCGTCTTTACGTCCTGCGCAGCCGGCCGAGCGGCCGCATCAACGGCATGGCGACGGTCGAGGCAGGGGATGCCACGGGAAGCGTCGACGCCGATATTCCAGCCTGGACCTGCGACGGACTGATCTCGCGCGCACCCGGTGGCGAGCGGCTGGCGAGCCGATGACGGAATCCCTCGACACGGTCCTGCGCGATCTACGCGCGTGCCGCATCTGCCGCGACGCGCCGCTCTATCTGCCGCCGCTGCCGCATCAGCCGCGCCCGGTCATCCAGGCCTCGGCGACGGCGCGGCTCTGCATCGCCGGCCAGGCGCCCGGCACCCGCGTCCATGCCAGCGGCCAGCCCTTCACCGATCCCTCGGGCGTGCGCCTGCGCAACTGGCTCGGGCTCGACGAGACGGTGTTCTATGATGCCGCGAAGGTTGCCATCGTGCCGATGGGCCATTGCTTTCCCGGCCTCGACGCCAAGGGCGGCGACAAGCCGCCGCGCCGCGAATGCGCTCCGACCTGGCGTGCCCGCGTCTTCGCGGCCATGCCCGCCATCGAGCTCGTCCTGGCGATCGGGCGTTATGCGCAGGCTTGGCATCTCGGGCCAGGCGAGGGGGCGAACCTGTCGGAGACGGTCACCAACTGGCGCGCGATCCTGGCGCGGCCAAGCCGCCCGCGCATCCTGCCGCTGCCGCATCCATCCTGGCGCAACAACGCCTGGCTGAAACGCAATCCCTGGTTCGATGAAGAGCTCGTGCCGGTGCTGCGCCAGGAGGTCGCGCGGCTCATTGCCTAGAGGTCAGACTGGCCTGGAGGTCAGATCGCCAGCCACGACCGGCGGAGCGAAGCGTCGTAAAAGGCCTCAATAGCGATAGGGGCCGGTGGGCAGGTTGCGTTCCAATTGCCCGCGCGCCTGGATGACGGTGCGCAGGGAGCCCATTCCGGTTTCGCTGCGGGTTTCCAGATAGGCCATGCCGCCAGCCGCCGAGCCCATGCCGTTGCGCGAGCTTTTCCCGAACTCCGCCCGCACCGCGCCGCCGACGCGCACGCAGGCCGACGAGCCATCGACGCGCACGAAGCCGGGCCCGTATTCGGGGCAGGGCCGCGTCGCATTCGACTCGGCGCGGGCCGGCTTCGCGCGTTCCTTGGCCGGGCCGCGACCCGGCAGCGGTTCGCCGATCGATTGCGCCTGCGCGGATGCTGCAGTGAGGAGGACGATGAAGGCGGGGCCGACGAAACCGAGCATGGCGCACAATCCAGAGCGTAAAGGTCAGCCTGTCATCACCGGGCAAGAAGGCATGACGATGGCGTCTACCATACGCCGCTCCGCGGCAACGGAAAACCCCGGCCTTTCGGCCGGGGTGGGGTTCCAGTTGGGCCGCAAGGCGCGGCCGGTCGCTCCTTGTCAGAGCTGATTGGCCGCGCGGGCGCGGATCAGGAAGTTGTCGTAGGTGTATTCCGCGATCTGGAACCAGAGATACTCGTCGCCGCGGAAGGCCGACATCGCGTCATAGACCTTCTTGAAGTCGGGATTCTTGGCCGAGGTCTCGGCATAGACCTCCTTCGAGGCCTTGAGGCAGGCTTCGAGGATCTCCTGCGAGAACGGGCGAAGCTGGGCGCCGGCGCCGACGAGGCGCTTCAGCGCGGCGGGATTGCGGGCGTCGTACTTCGCCTGCATGTCGATATTGGCGAGCGCGGCCGCCGTCGTCAGGACCGACTTGTAGACCTTCGGCAGAGCATCCCATTTCGCGGTGTTGAGGAAGAAGTGCAAGGAGGCCCCGCCTTCCCACCAGCCCGGATAGTAGTAGTATGGCGCGACCTTGTTGAAGCCGAGCTTCTCGTCGTCGGCGGGGCCGACCCACTCGGCGGCATCGATCGTGCCCTTCTCCAGCGCCGGATAGATGTCGCCGCCGGCGATCTGCTGCGGCACGACGCCGAGCTTGGCCATGACCTGCCCGGCGAAGCCGCCGATGCGCATCTTGACGCCCTGCAGATCGGCGACGGTCTTGATCTCCTTGCGGAACCAGCCACCCATCTGGCAGCCCGTGTTTCCGCCGGGGATCGCGTAGATGTTGTATTTCTTGTAGAATTCGTTGAGCAACTCGTTGCCGCCGCCATGGTAGAACCAGGCGTTCTGCTGGCGGGCGTTGAGGCCGAACGGCACGGCCGTTCCAAACGCGAAGGTCGGGTCCTTGCCGACATAGTAGTACGACGCCGTGTGGCACATCTCGACGGTGCCGTTGGTGACGGCATCCGCCGCCTGCAGGCCCGGAACGATCTCGCCCGCGGCGAAGACCTGGATCTGGAACTTGCCGTCCGTCGCCTCGGAGACGGCCTTGGACAGCACCTCCGAAGCGCCGAAGATCGTGTCGAGCGATTTCGGGAAAGAGGAGGTCACCCGCCACCTCACCTCTGGCGTCGCCTGCGCAATGGCCGGGCTTGCGATGGCACCGGCGGCCGTACCGGCGCCCGCGACCTTCAGGAACTGACGACGCTTCATACTTTCTCCTCCCTGGAGCCGTTTGCGCGCCGCTTCTCCGGTCGTCGCAAGGGCAGCAAAGCAGGTCTGCAACACAACGCAAGAGAAAAATGCATGGGTTCCATGCTCCATAAGCATGAATTACCATGCGGAAGCGCGCCACCCTGCGCCAGCCGCGGCACGATGCGCCATCCCGGCACAACCGGCCGTGTCAAACGAAAAAAGCCCGGCCGGAGCCGGGCTTTCGCGGAAGATCGATCCAGCGCCGCAAGGGCGCCGGCGTCAAGCATCAGCGAGCGCGCGAACGCACCTGGAAGACGTCGAAGCTCAGCTCCGCCACCTGCCACCAGAGATACTGGTCGCCACGGAAGGCGGCCATCGATTCGATCGCCTTCTTGAAGTCGGGGTTCTTGGCCGAGATCTCGCCATAGAGCTCGTTGGAAGCCTTCAGGCAGGCTTCCAGGATCTCCTGCGAGAACGGGCGCAGCTGGGTACCGGCGCCGACGAGACGCTTCAGCGCGGGCGGGTTCTGCACGTCGTACTTCGCGGCCATCTGCGTGTTGGCATAGGTGCAGGCGGCGGTCAGCGCTGCCTGATAGGCCTTCGGCAGCGCGTTCCACTTGTCGAGATTGACGAAGGCATGGACGCAGGGGCCACCCTCCCAGAAGCCGGGATAATAGTAGTACGGCGCGACCTTGGAGAAGCCGAGCTTCTCGTCGTCATAGGGGCCGACCCACTCAGCGCCGTCGATCGTGCCCTTCTCGAGCGCCGGATAGATGTCGCCGCCGCCGATCTGCTGCGGCACCACGCCGAGCTTGGCCAGCACCTGGCCGGCGATGCCGCCGATGCGCATCTTCAGGCCCTGCAGGTCGGCGACGGTCTTGATCTCCTTGCGGAACCAGCCACCCATCTGGGCGCCGGTGTTGCCGCAGGGCATGCCGTAGATGTTGAACTTCTTGTAGAATTCGTTGAACAGGTCGTTGCCGCCGCCCTGGTACAGCCAGGCGTTCTGCCCGCGCGCATTGAGGCCGAACGGAACCGAAGCGGCCACCGCGAAGGTCGGGTCCTTGCCGACATAGTAATAGGACACCGTGTGGCACATCTCGACGGTGCCGTTGGTCACGGCGTCGGCCGCCTGAAGCGCCGGCACGATCTCGCCCGCCGCGAAGACCTGAATCTGGAACTTGCCGTCGGTCAGCTCGGAGACCATCTTGGCCATGACTTCGGCGCCGCCATAGATCGTATCGAGCGATTTGGGGAAGCTCGACGCCAGGCGCCACTTCACCTCCGGGGTCGACTGCGCGACGGCCGGAGCGGCGATCGCGGCGGCGGCAGCGCCGGCGGTGGCGGTCTGGATAAACTGACGGCGCTTCATGATGGACATCTCCTCGATGGGTCTCGGATTTCCGAGTGTTGTGACGGTGGGAGGCGGTTCGGCCGCGCTCGCCAATCATTCGATACTTGCTTGGCGTTCTAGACGACCGGCTCGACAATCGCGAGCACTTTCAACGGTATGACCTGCGACTTTCGGCTAGTGCGGAGGCCTGCTTTTGCTGCCTTGGCAAGCTCGGCTACAAGGGAACCGGGCGCTTGCCCGGCCTGGACTCGGATGGCGCGTGAGCGCCTCGTGATCGGGCTTCAGGACGCGCGTGGCAGATGAAGGGATGGGGCATGGATCAGGACAAGTTGGAGCGGCTGAGGGCGCGCTATGCCGGCGCGAGCGGCGCCGATATCCATGATCCGCATTTCGCCAAGGTCGCCGCAGACCAGTTCAAGGGCGACAAGCGCAAATGGCCTTTCTCCGATGTCGCGACCTTCATCAGCGCGCCCTACCGCCCCGATGCGCTGAGCCTGCCGGATCTCGGCGGCCTCGACGTTGCGATCATCGGCCTGCCGATGGATCTCGGCGTCACCAACCGCGCCGGCACGCGTCTGGGTCCGCGCGCCGTGCGCGCCGTCGAGCGCATGGGGCCGATGGACCATGTTCTGGGCACCGCGCCGCTCAGCATGCTCAAGGTCGCCGATATCGGCGACGTGCCGTTCCGCTCGCGCTATTCGCTCGAAAGCTGCCATGAGGACATCGAGGCGACCTTCAAGACGATCGTCGCGGCTGGCGTCTCGACGCTCGCGGTCGGCGGCGATCATTCGATCACCTATCCGATCCTGAAGGCGGTCGGCGCCAAGCGTCCGGTTGGCATGGTCCATATCGATGCCCATTGCGACACCTCGGGACCTTATGAAGGCTCGAAGTTCCACCATGGCGGCCCGTTCCGGCAGGCCGTGCTCGATGGCGCGCTCGACCCCCAGCGCGTCATCCAGATCGGCATCCGGGGCGGCGCCGAATATCTCTGGGAGTTTTCCTACGAGTCCGGCATGACCGTGATCCACGCCAACGAGGTCGACGAACTCGGCATCGAGGCGGTCATTGCCAAGGCGCTGGCCGTCATCGGCGACGGGCCGACCTATGTCTCCTTCGACGTCGATTCGCTCGACCCCGCCTTCGCGCCCGGCACGGGCACGCCCGAGGTCGGCGGCCTGACCCCGCGCGAGGCGCTCGCGATCCTGCGCGGCCTGAAAGGCGCCGACATCGTCGCCGCCGACGTCGTCGAGGTCGCCCCGCAATATGACGCGACCTCCAACACCGCCCAATGCGCGGCGCAGGTCCTGTTCACGGAGCTGTGCCTGATCGCCGAGGCGCGGGCACTCGGGAAGGGGCGGCCGTAGGTGGGCCGGGTCAGGTCCGACGCGCCAACCAGATGATGTGGCGGGCGCCGCTGATGCCGCGATGGGCCCTGACCATCACCTCCTCGACGGAGAAGCCGGCGTGCCGCAGCCTCTGCGTGAAGCGCCGGTCCGGCCCCTGCGACCAGACGGCCAGGATACCGCTTGAGCGCAGGGCTGCCTTCGCCAGGCCGAGCCCGCCATCCTCGTAGAGCCGGTCATTGGCCGCGACCGTCAGCGCCTCGGGGCCATTGTCGACATCGAGCAGGATCGCGTCGTAGCGACCGGCATTCTCGGCGATCACGCGTCCGACATCCTGCACCACGATGCTGATGCGCGGATCATCGAGGCACCCTGAGAAGAGCTCCGCCATCGGACCGCGCGCCCAGGTGACGACCTCTGGGATGAGTTCCGACACGGTGATCTCGGCGCCCGGCCCGAAGCTCTTGAGCGCCGCGCGCAGCGTGAAGCCCATGCCGAGCCCGCCGATCAGGATGCGCGGCTTCTCGCGACCGGCGAGGCGTGTCGCGACGAGCGTCGCAAGCGCCTCCTCGGAGCCGCTGAGGCGGCTGTTCATCAGTTCGATGGTGCCGAGCATGATCGAGAATTCGGCGCCGCGACGCTTCAGCCTCAGCTCGCGGTCAGGGCCGGTGCCAGGCAGGGTCGCGGTGTCGAGCGGAATCCAGGGAATCACGGGCGGGTCTCGATCAAGGGCGCTAGTTTCGGTGAGGTCAAAGCGCAGCAGGGCAGGGGGTATGCGGCACCGTCTATAGCCTTTGGTCGCCGCGCATGCAGGAAAATCATGGCGCTGCGCCTCACGCTGTGTTGATCCGACGCAGACCGCATGGCTATGGCATATGCTGCAATGCAGCGTAGCCGCTGCGCTGCCATGAATGGACCGAAAACTCTTATGACGCTTGCGACGAACGACACCGGCATCTCCGCCTCTCTGACGGGAGCGGCGACGGATCGGCCGGCTGCGCATCTCGGGCTCGTGCTGTTCGCGCTGGCGATGGGCGGCTTCGCCATCGGCACCACCGAGTTCGCGGTGATGAGCCTGGTGCCGTATTTCTCAACCGGTCTCGGCATCGACGAGCCGACCGCGGGCCACGTCATCAGCGCCTATGCGCTCGGTGTCGTCGTCGGCGCGCCGGTCATCGCCGTGCTGGCGGCCAGGGTCGCGCGCCGCACGCTGCTGATCGGCCTGATGGCGGTGTTCGGCATCGCCAATCTGCTGAGCGCGCTGGCTCCGAGCTATGGCTGGATGCTGGTGTTCCGCTTCCTCAGCGGTTTGCCGCACGGAGCTTATTTCGGCGTCGCCGCGCTCGTCGCCGCCTCGCTCTCGCCGCCGAATCGGCGGGCGCAGGCCGTCGCACGCGTCATGCTGGGCCTCACCGTCGCGACCATCATCGGCGTCCCCTTCGCCAACTGGATGGGCCAGGCTCTCGGCTGGCGCTGGGGCTTCGGCGTCGTTGCATTGCTGGCGCTCCTGACCATGGCGCTGGTCTACGCCTACGCGCCGCGCGACAGGGTCCAGCCGGGCGCGAGCCCCTTCCGTGAACTGGGCGCGCTCAAGCGCCGGCAGGTCTGGCTGACGCTGGCCATCGGCGCGATCGGCTTCGGCGGCATGTTTGCGGTCTACACCTATCTCGCCTCGACACTGATGGACGTGACGCGGGTCGCGCCCGCGCTCGTGCCGGTGGTTCTCTGCGTCTTCGGCCTCGGGCTGACGGCGGGAACGCTGGTCGGGGCCTGGCTGGCGGACCGCGCGCTGATGCCCGCGATCGGCGGCATGCTGTTATGGACCGCTGCCGCTCTGGCGCTGTTTCCCTTCGCTGCCGGCAACATCTGGGCGGTCTCGGTCGTGGTCTTCCTGATCGGCACCAGCGGCGGTCTCGGCGCCATGTTGCAGACCCGCCTGATGGATGTCGCGGACGACGCGCAGACGCTGGCCGCGGCGCTCAACCACAGCGCCTTCAACACGGCCAACGCGCTCGGCCCCTGGCTCGGCGGCATGGCGATCGCGGCCGGCTATGGCTGGACCTCGACAGGCTGGGTCGGCATGGCGCTGGCGCTCTGCGGTTTCGCGATCTGGGCGCTCGCGGTGCTCGACGAGCGCGCCGCCAAAGCGAAAGCTCGCTGACTGAACAGGGTTGGCGGCCGTCTCGGCGGGCTCGCCACCAAGGCACCTGCTGACGCCCTGCTGAATAATTCGGCGCTCCGGCTCACAAAAGCTGCGACGCCCCACTTGCGGGCATGGCCGCGCATCGCCCAATCTGTAGGCAGAGCCGGCGGTGGGAATTCGGAAACGCCCGCCGGCCGCACCTTGTGGGAGGTATCATGAGAGGTTTCGCGCGCATCATCGCCGCTGCCATGCTGACTGCCGTCGGCGCGACTGGCGCCCTGGCCCAGGCCAAGGAGTGGAAGGAAATCCGGATCGGCACGGAAGGCGCCTATCCGCCCTTCAACAACCTCAATGCCAAGAAGGAACTCGAAGGCTTCGAGATCGACTACGGCAACATGCTCTGCGAGAAGATGAAGGTGAAATGCTCCTGGGTCGTCCAGGACTGGGATGGCATCATCCCGGCGCTGCTCGCCAGTAAATACGACATCATCATCGCCGGCATGAACGCCACCGACGAGCGCAAGAAGCGCGTCGATTTCACCTCGGTCTACACCAAGACGCCGATCTGGATCATTGGCCCGAAGACGACGACGTCGACCGACGTTTCGCCGGCCGCGCTGAAGGGCAAGGCCATCGGCGTGCAGGGCTCGACCGTGCACGCCAACTTCGTCGAGAAGGTCTACAAGGACTCGACCGCGCGGCCCTATCCGACCCAGGAAGAGGCCAACCTTGACCTGCTCAGCGGCCGCCTCGACTACATCATCGCCGACTCGCTTTCGCTCGAGGACTTCCTCCTCGGCAAGGGCAAGGACTGCTGTAAGCAGATCGGCGTGATCGAGCGCGATGCGTCGATCCACGGCGCTGGTGTGGCAGGTGCCGTCCGCAAGGACGACGTCGCGCTGAAGGAGCTGTTCAACAAGGCCATCGCCGAGTCGATCGCCGACGGTTCGCACAAGAAAATCGCCGACAAGTACTTCAAGATCCCGATCCTCTGATCGGATCGTCATCCATGACCGGCGCGGCTCCTCCGCGCCGGTCTTCATGTCAGCCCCGGCGCCATCTGCTTCATGTTCGATAAGTTCGCCCTGCTCGGGTTCGGCGAAGGAGGCTGGGGGCTCGCGCTGCTTCAGGGCACGGGCATCACCCTCTCCATTGCCCTTGCGACCCTCCCTTTCGGCCTTGCGCTTGGGCTCGTCGTCGCGCTCTGGAAGCGCTCCCGCCATGTCGTCCTGCGGGCGATCTCCACCGCCTACACGACGGTGTTTCGCGGCGTGCCGGAGCTGCTGACACTCTACATCATCTATTTTGGCGTCCAGGTGGTGTTTCAGGAGCTTTGGCAGTGGCTTGGCCTGCCGGGCGCCTTCTCGATGCCGCCCTTCGTCGCCGGCATGGTCGCGCTCGGCGTCGTGCTCTCGGCCTTTTCGAGCGAGGTCTGGGTCGGCGCGCTGAATTCAATTCCCCAGGGCCAGCGCGAGGCGGCTGCGGCGCTGGGCCTGTCGCGACCGCAGGCCTTCCGGCTGATCGTCTTCCCGCAACTGATCCGCGTCGCGCTGCCCGGTCTCGGCAACAACTGGATGGTGCTGCTGAAGGAGACCTCGCTGGTCTCGGTCATCACCCTGCCCGACATCATGTTCATCACAACCCGCGCCAATGTCGCGACCAAGGAGCCGTTCCTGTTCTTCGGGGCGGCGATCACGATCTATCTCGTCATCTCGCTGGTCTCGGCCTGGGGCATGGGCAGGATGGAGATCCGCGCCAATCGCGGCATCGCCGCCTTCCAGGGCGCGACCCGATGAACTGGTGCGAATATCCCGGCTGGGTCGTCGGCAGCGAGGTCTTCCAGAACTATGGCTGCCGCATGTTCGGTGGCCTCTGGATCACGCTGCAACTGGTCGCCTACTCGGTCGTTCTCGGCTTCGTGCTCGCGATCGGCCTCGCCGTGACCCGGCTTTACGGGCCGCGTTGGGCGCAGGCCGCGGTCAAAGGCTACACCACCTTCTTTCGTGGCACGCCGCTGCTCTGCCAGCTCTTCCTGGTCTATTACGGCCTAGGCCAGTTCCGGCTGTTCTGGAGCGATATCGGCCTCTGGTGGTTTTTCCGCGAGCCGTTCTACTGCGCGCTCCTGACCTTCGTGATCAACACGGCGGCCTATCAGGCCGAGATCCTGCGCGGTGCCATCCAGTCGATTCCGCGCGGCCAGTTCGAGGGCGCGTTGTCGCTCGGCCTGCATCGCTGGGCGACCTTGCGCCATGTCGTCATGCCCCAGGCGATGATCCTGGCGCTGCGTCCGCTCGGCAACGAGCTGATCGTGATGATCAAGTCCAGCGCCGTGGTTTCACTGGTGACGATCTATGACCTGATGGGCGCGACCAAGCTCGCCTTCGCGCGCTCCTTCGACCTGACGATCTATCTCTATGCCGCGCTGATCTACCTGATCCTGGTCGAGGTCGTCCGGCGGGTCTGGGACGCGCTGGAATTGCGCCTGACAAGGCATATGGCGCTGCGCTGAACATCCTGCGTCGCGAAGGTCAGCCCGGAAGCGTCAGGACCAGCGGGCCGTTGGCCGTCGCCACGACAGTGTGCTCGTACTGGACGGTCGGCGCCCTCGGCTCGCTGTAGAGCGTCCAGGGATCGTCGCCATTGCCGGCCCAGCCCGCTCCCAGCGAGAGAAACGGCTCGACCGTGAAGACCAGCCCTTTCTGCATGACGCGGCGTTCGGAGCGCTCCGGCCATGTCGCGATTTCCTTCGGCTCCTCATGGAGCGAGTACCCGACGCCATGGCTGGCGAGGTTGCGCACCAGCGTATAGCCGTTCTTCTCGGCAAAGCGTCCGACCGCTTCGCCGATGCCGGCCAGCGGCTTGCCCGCTCCGACCTGCGCCAGCCCGGCCCAGAGCGCGCGGCGGCCGTCGCGGCACAGCCGCTCGGTTGCGCGTGTGACGGGCGGCACGGCAAAGGATGCACCCGTATCGGCGAAGAAGCCGTTCATCTCGGCGGAAACATCGATATTGACGAGGTCGCCGGCTTCGATCCGACGCGGCCCGGGAATGCCATGGGCAATCTCTTCGTTCACGCTGATGCAGGTCGCGCCGGGGAAGCCATAGGCCAGTTCGGGGGCCGGCCTGGCACCGGCATTCTCCAGCGCCGCCCGGCCGATGCCGTCGAGCTCTGCCGTCGTCATGCCCGGCTCCAGCGCCTTGCCCATCGCCGCCAGGGCATTGGCGACGATGCGGCCGATCTCCCGCAGGCCCTGGAGTTCATCCTCATTGGATACTGTCATGCCGACAACCCCTAGCCGGTCCCAGGACGTCGGACAATGACAGCTGCCGCAGGCCATGCATGAGCGATGGCATGGCAAGCCGCTTCCCACCCTTGCGACCGCGCGCTAAAGCGCGGGGACACGGATCAATCTGCGGAGCATCCCATGGCTAAAGTCGCCTTCCTCGGTCTCGGCGTCATGGGCTATCCCATGGCAGGGCATCTCAAGGCCAAGGGCCATGAGGTCACGGTCTACAACCGCAATCCAACGAAGGCGCAGGCCTGGGTCTCCCAGCATGCCGGCATCTCGGCGGCGACGCCCGCCGACGCGGCCCGGGGTCAGGAGATTGTCTTTGCCTGTGTCGGCAATGACGACGATCTGCGCTCGGTGACGCTTGGCGAGCAGGGCGCTTTCGCCGGGATGGAGAAGGGCTCTCTCTTCGTCGATCACACCACTGCCTCGGCCAATGTCGCGCGTGAACTGAATGCTGCGGCGCAGGCCGGCGGCTTCGGCTTCATCGACGCGCCGGTCTCCGGCGGCCAGGCTGGCGCCGAGAACGGCGTGCTGACCGTGATGTGCGGCGGCGAGCCGGAACCTTACGCGCGTGCCGAGCCGGTGATCGCGGCTTACGCCCGGATGTGCAAGCTGATGGGCCCGGCCGGTTCCGGCCAGCTCACCAAGATGGTCAACCAGATCTGCATCGCCGGCCTCGTCCAGGGCCTCTCGGAAGGCATCCATTTCGCCAAGCGTGCCGGGCTCGATGTGGAGGCGATGCTGGAGGTGATCTCGAAGGGCGCCGCCGGCTCCTGGCAGATGGACAACCGCGGCAAGACCATGAACGCTGGCAAGTTCGACTTCGGTTTCGCGGTCGACTGGATGCGCAAGGATCTCGGCATCGTGCTGGAGGAGGCGCGCGGCAACGGCGCCCAGCTTCCGGTCACGGCGCTGGTCGACCAGTTCTACGCCGAGGTCCAGAAGATGGGCGGCAAGCGCTGGGACACTTCCAGCCTGCTCGCCAGGCTCGAGGACTGAGCGGTATCCTCGCCGGAGCCGCTGTCAGCGCTCCGGCGACGCTCCCCGCCGGCCGAAATGGATCGCCAGCAGTCCTGCTGCCGTCAAAAGCCATATCAGCACGACCAGCGATGGTGGCCAGACCGTCACCAGCCAGCTGATCAGGACGGTCATCAGCGCGCTGAGGCCGAGCTGGATCGCGCCCATAAGCCCGGCCGCCGAACCGGCGAGTTCGGGCCGGGCGGAGAGAGCTTCGGCCGTCGAGCCGGGAATCGTCATGCCGTTGCCTATGGCGTTGATGGCGAGCGGCAGGAACAGCATCAGCGGCGACCAGTCCTGGCGGAGCGCCAGCGGCACCGCGATCGTGATCGCGAGGGTGGAGATGACGAGGCCGAGATGGACCATGCGCGGGGCGCCGAGGCGAACCACCAGCCGGGCCATCGCGAAGTTGCCGAGCATGTAGCCCAGCGCGTTCAGGATGAAATAGGCGCCATAGACATCGCTGCCGCGCCCCATGGTCTCGACGACGATGTAGGGCGCGGCCGCGATGAAGGCGAAGAAGGCCGACGAACTCGTAGAGACGGCGATCACGTTGAGGACGAAGACGCGATTCCTCGCGAGTTCCGGGAAGGCGCGGAAGACGCCGAGAAGCGGCGTGCGCAAGCCGGTGTTGGGCGCGGTTTCCGGTAGCCGCGCCAACGTCAGCAGCAGGACGATCGCGCCGATCGCCGTCATGAACCACAGGATCATGCGCCAGCCGAACCGGGTCTCGATCTGTCCGCCGAGCCAAGGCGCGACCATCGGTGCCACGACCATGACCATGGTCACGGTCGCGATCTGGCTCGCCGCCTCGTCGCGGCTGGCCGTGTCGCGGATGATCGCGCGCGACAGCGCGAAGACCGAGCCCGAGCCCGCGCCCTGGAGCACCCGTGCCAGCAACAGCCATTCGATCGACGGCGCGATGGCGCCGAGCAGGGAGCCGACGACGAACAGGGCGATGCCGGCATTGACGCAAGGGCGCCGTCCGAAGCGGTCGGAGAGGGGGCCGCTGACCAGCTGCGTCAGCGCCACCGCCACCAGGAACAGCGTCAGCGTGAGCTGGATCGTCGCGTAGCTTGCGCTGAAATGGCGTGACAGGTTCGGCGCGGCCGGCGCCACCAGATTGAGCGCGAGCGGCTGCAGCGCCGAGATCGCCACCAGCACGGCAAGGGTGGGTTTTGCGATCGGAGCGGTCATGAAGGCGGGGTGCTCGGGATCTTCAGGTTGGATTCGGGCAGCACGCGCTGCCGGTGCATCGTGTAGAGCCCGCTCGCGACGATCAGCGCGATCCCGAGCCCGGCGACGGGGTCGGGAACGTGCCCCCAGACGAAATAGCCCATCATGACGGCCAGGATGACGACGGAGTAGCGATAGCCCGAGACGACCCCGACATCGGTGTTGCGATAGGCACTGACGATGCAGATGCTGCCGGCCGCGACGAGGGCCGCTGCCCCAGCGACATAGAGCGTCTCGCGGCGCCAGATCGGCAGCCAGACCTCGAAAACTCCGTAGCCGCAGGCGACGAGCCCGACGAGCGCGGTCGTCATCAGCGCGATCACGGTGGCCGGGATTTCATTGCCGATCTTGCGCGTCAGCAGATCACGGCAGGCGGCGAGGCAGGCACTGGCGAGCGCGACCAGGGCGGCGATGTTGAAGGAATCGGTCGCCGGCCTCAGCACGATCAGAACGCCGCAGAAGCCGACGAAGACCGCAACCGTGCGACGCCAGCCGACGCGCTCGATCCGCAGGACCACGGCGAGGATCACGATGATGATCGGGGAGGCGAGCAGGATCGCCGTGACATCGGCCAACGGCATCTCGGCGAGCGCCCAGATGAAGGTCAGCGTGACCGCGGCGTCGATCAGCCCGCGCAGCACCACGATGGGCTTTGTCGCCAGCCGCAGCTTGGCTCCTTCCTGGAAGGCGATGACGAGGCCCAGCGCGGTCAGCAGCGCGAAGGCCGTCCGCAGCGTGATCGCCTGCCCGACGGGATAGACCTCGCGCGCCAGCTTCATCAGCGCGTCATTGCAGACGAAGAGCGCCATCGCGGCCAGCATGGCGAGGATGCCACGGCGGTTTTCGTCAGGGCTGGCCACGGCGTCGTCTGGTCCCTCTTCGTCGGTCTGGGCTCAGGCCGCGAAGCGATTGAGCGAAAAGGGCTTGAGATCGAACGCAGACTGGCCCGATGTCGATAGATCGGCGAGAATCTCGCCGATCGCGCTGGCGAATTTGAAGCCATGGCCTGAGCAGGCCGAGGCGAAGACGGCCTGCGGCACGCCTGGCACCGTGTCGATGATGAAGTCCTCGTCGGGCGTGACGCTGTAGACGCAGCCCTTCAGCGTCAGCGGCTCGCCCGCCGCATCGGGCAAATAGCGCGCCAGGCAGTCCCGGATCAGCTCGACCTGCCGCGGGCTCGGCGTTCTGTCGTCCTCGCGTGGGTCCATCGGCTCGCGGCCGAAATGCGGCCCGCCCAGCTTGAAGCCGGGATGTTCGTAGAGTGGGAAGCCGTAGAAGGTGCCCTCGTCGGCGCTCAGGATGAAGACCGGGAACACATCGGGGCGGTAGAGTTCCGGGCGGCGCGTGGTGAACCAGCCGATCGCCTGCCGCACCGTCGCGACGTTGTCGGCCAGCGCCGGCACTGCATCCGCGATCCAGCCGCCCGAGGTGATCACGAGGCGGCCGGCGGAATAGGTGCCGCGCTCGGTGCGAACGATGACGCCGCCCTGCGCCGTTGGCGTCCAGTCGAGCAGCGGTTCATTCGTGCGGATCTCCGCGCCGCGCGATTGCGCCAGCCCGACATGGGCGTAGATCGCCTTTTCCGAGGCGACGAAGCCGCCATCCGGCTGCCACAGCCCGATATGGCCGGCGGGCAGCTGGAACCCGGGGAAACGCCGCGCGAGCTCCCCGGCGTCGAGCTGCTCATGCACCAGCCCATGGTCGAGGCAGGATTGCAGCGAGGCCTCGACCGGTCCGCCGCCGGCCGGGGCGAGATCGAGCGAGCCGGTGACGTGCAGCAGCTTCATGCCGGCCTCGTCGCCCGTCTGTTGCCACAGCTCATGCGCACGCCGGACGATCGGGACATAATGCGAGCCCTCGAAATAGGCGATCCGGATGATCCGGGTCAGCCCGTGCGAGGAGCCCATCGTGTGGCCGAGATCGAAGCGCTCCAGACCGAGGACCTTGAGGCCGCGCTTCGCCAGATGCCAGCAGGCGGCCGACCCCATGGCGCCGACTCCGGCGACGATGACGTCGTAGCTGTTGCTCGTCATGGCGGGTCTCGCTGGCAGGCAGGCAAGGCAGGGCTCAGGCACCGGCAAGGTCGGAGCCTGAGCCTGCGGGAGCAATACAGCTGCAACCTGCGCGGGTCCATGCCCGCCGGCGCCCGATCGGCCTGTTCGGGGCGCAGTGGTGAGTTTTTCTTAACAATGTCCGACCATAACAAGGTGGGACGTAAATCTAACCGGATGGGCTGATGCACCGCAGGGTTCGACGCTGGCTGAGCGGTCGGAACCAGACGATTGCGGTGGACGCCACCGCGATCGATGAGGCCGTGACGCCTGTCGTCCCGGCCGGCGCGAGCATTGCCGGCGATGCCGCCAATCGTGAAGCCGTCACGGTGCTGGAACAGGACGTGGTGGCCGCGATGCGCCGCCTCACCTTGGATCTGGCCAGCGCAGAGCGGTTCTCGACGGAGTCCGAAACCCGTTCCAGCGCCATCCACGAAAGCGTCATCGGAATGCGTGCGGCGACCGCGACCGCGAGCGCCAATTCGGCGGCGCTGGTGACGGCGACGCAGCAGGTCTCCGATACGGCCGAGCAGATCGGCACCTCGATGAACCATGCGCGTGAGAGGCTCGATGCCGCCGCAACCCGCGCCGGCGAGGCGACCGAGATGATGACCGGTCTCGCGATCGCGACGGCGGAGATCCGCGGCATCGTCGATTCGATCGCCGAGATCGCGCGACAGACCAATCTGCTCGCCTTGAATGCCTCCATCGAGGCGGCCCGCGCCGGCGAGGCCGGACGCGGCTTCGGCGTCGTCGCCCAGGAGGTCAAATCGCTCTCGGTCGAGGTGCGCGAAGCCGTCGAGCATATCCGCAACCGCGTCGACCGGCTGACGCAGGCGGCCCATGGCTCGGCCGCCATCGTCACCGACGCGCTTCAGATGGTCCGCGACGTCAATCCGATGATCGCCGCGATCGGCAACGCGTCGCAGGAGCAGGCCAGCGCGACGGCGGAACTCTCGCGCAATGCCGGTGCGACGGCGCGCTTCGTCGAGACGGTCGTGCAGCGCGTCGATGAGATCGACCGGGTGGCGCTGTCGGCCGCCACCGAAAGCGCCAGCGCCCGCAAGGCGACGACCAAGGGCTCGCTCCTGGCCGGGGGCATGCTGCGCCGCTTCATCCCGACGCTGCGTCATTCATCTTTTGCCGACCGCCGCCAGCATGACCGGTTTCCGGTCGAGCACAGCGCCAAGGCGCGGCTCGGCGCGGTCGATTTCGTCAGCCATACCATCGACCTCGGCCGCGGCGGCGTGCTGCTGGCGCGCCCCGACGATCAAAATCTCATGCCGGGCGTCTCCGGCACGATCGAGATCGCCGATCTGCCGCCGCTACCGTGCCACATGGCGGCGACGAGCGAACTCGGGCTGCACGTCGCCTTCGACCGGCATGCCTTTGGCGAGAACCGACTTCTCGACGGTCTGATCGAAACCATCGAGAGTTCCTATCGCCCGCTGATCGAGAAGGCCCAGGCCTTCGCCGTCGAGGTCGCCACGCTGATGGAGGAGGCTCTCGGCGGCAGTCTGGTCGACGAGGCGGAGCTTTTCGACGTCGAATACATCGCCGTGCCGGAGACCGATCCCCAGCAATACCGTAACCGCGCGCTGCCAGTGCTCGAGGCGATCCTGCCGCCCCTGCTGGCCCGCACGCTTGCGAGCGACCCACGGCTGCTCTTCACCATAGCCATCGATCGCAACGGCTACATTCCCGTTCACAACGCCGCCTACGCCATGCCGCAGCGTCCGGCCGATCCGATCTGGAACGCGTCGCATTCGCGCAACATGCGCATCTTCGACGACCGCGCCGGCATTGCCGCGGCGCGCTCGGTGCGGCCCTTCCTCGTGCAGTCCTATCTGCGCGACATGGGCGGCGGCGTCACCGAAATGGTCCGAGAGGTCGATGCACCGCTCAGGATCAATGGCCGCCACTGGGGCGGCGTGCGCATGGCCTACCGGATGTAGGTCGCAAGCGAGCGGCTCGCTCTCAGAGCCGCTCCCAGACGAACGGGATGTTCAACCCGCGCAGGGTCTGCTGCCAGAGCGAGCCGGCCTGTTCGAGTCGCTGCGCATCGTAGACGCCCTGGACCTGGTGGATCTGCAACTGCCATGCGCTGGCCCCTGAATCCTGCCAGACCTTGCCGACGAGCCGCTTCAGGCGCTCGGGATCGCGCGCGGCCGCATTGGAACCGAAGACGGTGAACTGGCTGGAGTTCTGCAGCATGTCCGAGACGAGGACGAGCGACCGCTCGCCTTCGCGCACACGGGTTTCCGGCCGCGAGACGACATCGCCGACGGCCTCGACGATGGGCGACAGATTGCCCTTCGCCGGCTGCGTCAGAACGGCCAGCGCATCGTCGAGCGGCCGGCCGAATTTCTCGACCCAGCGGAGATAGTCGCGCCGCGGATTGCCGATCAGCTCGCTTGCGGTCCGCCCCGGATTGCACAGCGACAGCAGCGCTGGGAAGCCCGGCTCGAACACGTCGTTGAAGACATAGATCGACAGCATCCGGTCGGCCGGCAACTCGTCGCCGATGCGCTTGACCAGCCGCTTCAGCCGCCCCGCCTGGACCTCGCTCCAGGGATCGCTCTTGTCGACCAGCACGAGCGTATGGCCCGCCGCGCCGGTTTTCAGGCATAGCGACTCGGCATCCCGTGGCGGGCCGCGCAGCAGCGACGGCGCCGCGAAGAAGCCGACCACCGCTACGCCCGCCAGAATGGAGGCGACGATCGCCCAGCTCTCGCTCTTCATGCCCTGCTCTTCATCGCTCGCTAAACTGTACGCGTCGCTTAGCGCGGCATTGCGGCAAATTCCGCATTGATCTGCCGGCGCGCCGCCTCGTCCTGCTCGAAGGCGTCGCGGCCGGCCTCGGCGGCGCGTGTCTTCAGCCGCTCGATCTCGCCGGCGAGATCGAGCCCGCGCACCAGCGCCAGCCGGTCGCGCAGCTTCGCCTCGACCAGCGAAGGCATGTTCGCCAGTTGCCGCTCGAAATCTTCGATCAGCGCCTTCGCCGCGCCATGCTCGGCCAATGGCGCGGGCTGGTCGATTTCGGCGACGTTGAGGGACTGCGAGAAATAGGCCGGCGGAAGATCGGTCCGCACGCGCAGATTGGCCTCGCGATACTGCATCAGGGCGGCATCCTTGGCGCTGCGCAATTGCGACAGCCTGGCGCCATAGAGATCGCGGATCTGGTCGGCTGCGGCCTTGGATGCTTGCAGCCGGCCGAGTTCGCGGGTGCAGTCCTCCTTGAAGCCGTCGATCTGGGAGCGGACCATCTCGAGTTCCGGCAGGAGTTCGACATCGAGCCGGCGACGCTCGTCCTCCACCTCGCTCCAGCGCTGCCGCCAGCGCTTGTAGGCGGCGCCATGGCCGGGATAGGTGCCGAAGGCGGAGTAGCCCTTCACGGCCGCAGCAAAAGCGACGATGCAGCCGACGATGACCAGCGCCGCCGATTTGAGTTCGGTGATCGCCAGCGGGTCCGCCAGCATGCGCGGGATCACCTGGAGCGAACGGGCTTCGGGCGTCGCGATCAGCATCTCGCGATAATGCCCCACGGTGAGGTTGAACATCACGATCAGGATGATCATCGCGACATAAGCCGGCAGGGCCCAGAACAGATGCGAGGCCCGCACATGCTGGGAGTAGCGCGCCGGCCACATCCCCGTCAGGAAGCCCAGCGCGATATTGAGCGCCGAGATGATGACCGCCGTCGCCGCGCCGCCGACCAGCCCGAACTCGCTCGCCTCGGCGAAGAAATTGCCGTTCAGCAGGCTCTCGATCGCCAACGGCACGATCAGGAACAGCAGGATGAACTGCCATTTGTCGATCTTCGGATCGGCGGTGCGGCGATGCGTGTAGTTGAAATACTCGTATTCGCGCTTGGCCTTGAGCGCGTCATAGACCCGCTGCTCCAGCTCGCCGCCATGCCGGTTGAGGAGCGCGCGCATCGATGCCTCGATCGAACGGACGCGGCCCTCATAGCGCTCCTGCGTGAAGCTCTCGCGCCGCCCGGCGATCTCGGCGTGCAGGCCGTTCAGCGCCACGGCCGCCTGCTGCCGGATCGCGCCGAAGAGTTCGACGACGCGCGACAGCAGGGTCAACTCGGTCTGCGAGGGCAGGGCCGACTGGGGCGGCGGGTTGTTGTCGAGTGCGTCGCTGGCGCCGTGATGGCCGGCCTGCACCAGTTCGGCGAGGTGATGGGCGGTGATCGGCGGAATCGCACCGCCTCCAGGCCTGGATTCATCCGCCATGGGCGGCTCTCGCCAGGAACTGCCGGGCACCGACGACATCGGCATGGAAATCCCGGAACCCGTGCCGCGCCGGTCTGCGATAGGTCCGGTGGAACCAGCCGGTCATGGCGAGCAGGACGGCGGCGACGCCAGGCGCGGCCCAGTCCGAAGCGGCCAGTCCCGCGGCATCGGACGCAGCCCGCAGCGTCACCGCCACAGCGAGGATGGTGGCAAGCCAGAGCAATGCACCGACCCGGTGCCGGCCGAAGTCATGGGCCAGTTGCAGCACGGCTTCGATGCAGGCGAGCGCGGCGAAGGCGCAAAGCGCGAGCACGAGCAGCGCGGCAAGGCCCGCGGCGACCCCGGCGCCGACGCCGCTGGGCGAGGCCGGCGACAGCGCTGCGAACACGCTGCGCGCCGACAATCCGGCCAGGGCGAAGCAGGCGACCACGAGCAGGGCCAGCAGCACCGAGAGAAGCCGGACCCGCGGCCACAGCTTCGCCGCCATGACCGCGAGCCTGGCGATCCAGGTCTCCAGCACGAAGCGCGAGATGGCGTTGGCGATCGACTTGAGCCGAGGAAGAAAGCCTCTGTTCATCGAACGCCCGCAACCTCCACCATCAATGAACCGTTAATCCTTTGGAGGAGCCCGTCAAGACAGCGGGCGGACAGGCCTGCTCACCGTCCCCGGCTGGACGACCCGGCCGCTTGGGGCTGGCTAGGCGCTCAGCCGCCGGTGACGCTCATATGGCGTCCGACTGCGGGCTTGCCGCGGCGCCGGTCGATGACGAAGTCGTGGCCCTTGGGCTTGCGCGAGATCGCCTCTTCCATGGCGCGATGCAGCGCCGCGTCGTCTGCGGAGGCACGGATCGGCGCGCGCAGATCGGCGGCGTCCTCCTGGCCCAGGCACATGTAGAGCGTGCCCGTGCAGGTCAGCCGCACCCGGTTGCAGCTCTCACAGAAAT
>NZ_JBFUDG010000008.1:0-209166 GCF_056404835.1 Allobosea sp. P2_B12
CCGGCGGCCGAGGAGATGTCGGCGATGGTGGCGGCGACCTTGCGGGAATGGCCGAGGATCTGGCTCAGCTGGTCGCCGGCCTGGCGCACCAGCTTGACGCCCTCGCCGACCTCCATGTTCGAGGACGAGATCAGGCCGGAGATGTCCTTGGCGGCGGCGCTTGAGCGCTGCGCCAGGGTGCGCACCTCCGAGGCCACGACGGCGAAGCCCTTGCCGGCATCGCCCGCCCGGGCCGCTTCCACCGCCGCGTTCAAGGCCAGCAGGTTGGTCTGGAAGGCGATGTCGTCGATCACCCGGATGATGTCGGAGATCTTCTGCGAGGCGCTCTCGATGCGCGCCATCGCGTCGACCGCCTGGCCGGCGATGGTCCCGCCCGACTGGGCCGCCTGCATCGCGTCATTGGCGATCGCGGCTGCGTCCTTCGAGGCCTGGGCCGAGGCCTTCACCGAGGCTGCGAGCTGCTCGGTCGTGGCGGCGGTCTCCTCCAGCGAGGAGGCCTGCTCCTCGGTGCGCTTCGAGAGATCGTCGGCGCCCATATTGATCTCGCGCGCCGCCAGCCCGACATCCGCCGAGGTTACCTGGATCGTCCGCACCGTCGTCGAAAGACGATCGACCGTGTCGTTGATCGCGTCTTTCAAATCGGCGAAGCGGCCGCGATAGGCGGTGTCAACGCGATGCGTCAGGTCGCCGCCCGCGACGGCCTGCAAGGCGGTGGCGAACTCACTCGTGGCGCCGTTGACCACGGCATTGATCTCGTTGATGCCCGACACCAGATCGCCGAGCGCACCGCCGACATCGCCGACCGAGGCCTGGCCCGAGAAGTCGCCGTCCTGTGCGGCGGCGACGATGGTCGCGACCTCCGCCAGCAGTTTCTGGACATTGGCCGCCTGCTCGCTGTCGGCAAGCATGGTGAGTTCACGGTCGCGCCGGTTGGCCTCAAGGCTGAGCGCGTTTTCGCGGTAGGCCTCGAGCGCGCCGCTCAATGCGCCGATTTCGTCGGGGGACGTCGGTGCCGGGATCGGCTGGGAGAAGTCGCCGGCCTGCATCACGTCGAGCGCCGATTTCAGCGCGACGACGGGCTTGGCGATCCGGCGCTGGACGCCGCGCCAGCTCAGCACGCAGACCGCCAGAAGCGAGGCCAGAAGCGCGCCGATGACCGACAAGCCGATCCAGGCTTGGCTGAGTTTCGCCTGGGTCGCGTCCGCCATGTCGTCGAGCGATTGCTCGACGGCACCGACGATCGCCGTGAACGGCGCGTTGCACTGTTTCGTCCAGTCCTCCGCGGAGATCACCGGGCCGGTTCCCGAGCCGAGGCGGCCGACCAGTTCGTCCATGAAGCGGTTCGCGGCCTGGACCTCATTGGCGGCCACGCCGACCTTCCGTACCAGCTCGGCGCCGACGCCCGGGCGCGCGCTCAACTGCTGCAATTGGGAGACGCCGGCGCTCGAGGCCCCGCGCAGCTCGCCGAGCGCCCGCAACTGGGCCGGCTCGAGCGCCTTGCCGGAGCCCAGCGCCGGACGAAGCAGCGAGCACTGCGTGCCGTAGCTGGAACGCACGCGCCAGCCGGCCGCCTTGAAGCCCTGCAGATCGGCCAGGACTGGATCAGCCAGCCGCACAGCGTTGGAGGTGGCGTCCGACGCCTTGACGATCGCGGACTCGATCTCGCCGACGCCGTTGTACCAGGGCATCGTCGCGGCCAGGCTGCGCTGCGCCTTCGGCTTGGCGGCCTCGGCATGCATGTCGGCCATCTTGGCCTCGGTCGCCTTCTCCTGGCGGACGATTGCATCGATGAACGTCTCGCGCTCAGTGAGATCGGTCGCCCTGAGCCGCGCCACGGCATTGGCCAGCTCCGCCTTGCTGACCTGCTCGACCTTCTGGATGACGGGTTTCGGGTCGTCTGCGGCCTGGATGGCGGTCTGGGCCTGACCGCGATTGCTCCGGATCAGGTTGCCAGCGAGCAGCAGCGCACGGTCGGCCTCGACGAGCTGGGTCAGACGCATATTGGTCCGGACGTCGGCCACGGACTGGTTCGCCATATAGGCCAGCGCCCCGACGCCTGGAATGCAGAGGCATGCCATGGTGGCGACGAGGTAGTTCTTGATCGAGGCGGGGAAGAGCTGCACAGGCACCATCCAGGTCACAGCGGCATCGATCGCTACAGCGTTGGTTGTTGCGACTTCGCCGGAAATTCCTGCGACAGACCTTGCCTTCCGATGATTAAGATTTTCTGTTTGAAAGCGATAACCATACCATCGGATGCATCAGCTCATGCGGAATGACGCCTAACCCAGCGGTGTCTTTGAGGTTCTTCTTGCCGAACGGCGCCGCAAGCTCGCAGCCCCCGGTGCCGTCGATGCCTTACACCTGCGCAGGCGTAAGGCATCGATCAGATCACGCGGCGCGGCGCATACTGCCAGGCTGCGGGTAGGCGTGGCCTGCGCCCGCATCCTCCTGCCCGGTCCTGAAGGCCGCGACGAGGTCGTTGAGTTCACCGATCCGGCCTGAAAGCGAGGCGGCCGAGGCTGCGCTCTGTTCGGCGAGAGCTGCATTCGCCTGCGTCATCTCGTCGAGATGGGCCACCGCCTGGCTCATCTCGTCGATGCCGCTAGCCTGCTCGCCCGACGCCGCCGAGATTTCGGCGATGGTGGCGGCGACCTTGCGGGAGGCCGTCAGGATTTGGTCGAGTTGCTCACCAGCCTGGCGCACCAGCTTGACGCCATCGCCGACTTCGCTGTTGGAGGAGGAGATCAGTGCCGAGATGTCCTTGGCGGCCTCGCTCGAACGCTGCGCCAGCGTGCGCACCTCGGAGGCCACGACGGCAAAGCCCTTGCCGGCATCGCCCGCCCGCGCCGCCTCGACCGCCGCGTTCAGCGCCAACAGATTGGTCTGGAAGGCGATGTCGTCGATGACGCGGATGATGTCGGAGATCTTGGTCGAGGCGGTCTCGATCCGGGCCATGGCCTGGACCGCCTGACCGGCGATCTCGCCACCGCTTTGGGCTGCCTGCATCGCCTCGTCGGCGACCGACGCCGCCTGCCGCGAAGCCTGGGCGGTGGCCTTCACCGAAGCCGCGAGCTGCTCGGTCGTGGCGGCGGTCTCCTCGAGCGAGGAAGCCTGCTCCTCGGTGCGCTTCGACAGATCGTCGGCACCCATATTGATCTCGCGGGCGGCCAGGCCGACATCGGCTGTCGTTGTCTGGATCGTCTTCACGGTGGAGGACAGGCGCTCGACCGTCTCGTTGATGGCGTTCTTCAGATCGGCGAAGCGGCCGTGATAGGCTCCGTCGACGCGGTGAGTCAGGTCGCCGGCGGCGATCGCCTGCAGCGCATTGGAGAAGTCGCTGGTCGCGCCGTCCACCACCGCGTTGATCTCGTTGATACCCGCGACGAGCTTCTGCATCTGCGCGTCGGCATGGTCGATCTGGAGCCGCGCCGAGAAATCGCCGGCCGCCGCAGCCGCCACGACCTCGCCGACATCCGACACCACGGCTTCCATCGACTGGGCCCGGGCCGAGCGGGCTGCCGACTCCGCCCGTTCCTGCTGCTCCAGGTCACGCATCTTGACCAGATTGTCCCGGAAGATCGACAAGGCCGCGGCCATCGCGCCGATCTCGTCCTGACGGTCAATCCGCGGCAGCGCGGTGGCGAGATCGCCATCGGCCAGCCTCGTCATAGATGCCGTCATCTGCGCGAGCGGGATCGTGACGCGCGAACGCACCACGACATAGCCGGCGATGGCGATCAGGATGGAAACCAGAAGGATCGCGGCGTATTCGCCGATCGCGACGAAGGCGTCGCGCGCCGCGGCGTTGGCCAGGGCGATCGCCTGATCGAGCGCCGTATTGGCGACGGCCGCGATGCCTTCGAGCGCCGGCACGATCTCGGCGCGCCACTGATCGACCGAGACGTTGGGCTTGCCCCCCGTCGTCGTCAAACTGGTCAGCGCATCGCGCATCTCCTTGACCGGGCCTGCGAAATAGACGGCGTGACCTTTGGCGATCGCAGCCTTGATCGTCGGGTCGGTCTGCGCCGTATCGGCCATGTCGCGCAGGGCCTGCCAGCTCGCCAGTGCGCTGGCGTCGTTGTTCAGCAGGATGCGCGCCTCTCTGGCGTCGAAGGGGCGCTGCTGCGCCGTGATCGTGCTGATCATCACGCCGGAGGTGCCGGCATAGGTACGGGTGGCCCAGGCAAGAGCGCGTGCGACCACGAGTTCGGTCAGAGCCGGGTTGAGCGCGCGAATCTCGCTGTCCACCGCCAGCGAGGCCTTGTCGAGGCTGCGAAGGAGCTTCTCGCCGGTGTCCAGAATCCGGTCAGGCATCTGCTTGTCGCGGCTTTCGAGCGGGAGCTTGACCTCCTTCTCGACGTTCTGGCGCAAGGCTTGGTTCTCGCTGTAGATGGCGGTCAAATCGCTGTGGACGCCTGCCAGCGCCGGCCGGGCCGTCGTCGCGAACGTCGCGTTCGCCTGCGCCATGGCGTCGTCGACCAGCTTGCGCCTTTGCAGATAGGTGTTGATCGACGTCTGGTTCTTATCGGCTGCGAGGATGACGGCGCTCTGCATCGAGGCGCGCTCGAGCCGGAAGGCCCCGAGCGCATCGAACAGATTCTTGTTCAGGCCCGCCAGCCCGACGACCTGCTGGGCGACGCCATAGCGCTTGGCTGCTGACCAGATTCCCTGAAGCGCCAGACCGCTGCTCACCAGCGCCATCGCGCAAATCAGGCCGATCAGGATGTGCCTGATCGATGCCCGCCCAAGAACCATCCGCATGAACATCGCCCCCCCTTCTCTGCGCTATGGTCGCGCAGAGTTGATATATTTTCGCGCAAAAGGGTTGACGTAGCGTTTACCAAAACAAGGGCAGCCGTCGTGAATCGGCTTCCCCTGCGGGAGTCCCGACACGGCGTACCCGGCGGCGTCATCCCGCTGCGAATACCGACCAGCCCGTCGCCTCGGCGACCCGCTCCAGCGCCAGGGTTCCGAGCTTCGAGTTGCCGCTGGCGTTGAGGCCGGGTGACCAGACCGCGATCGAGGCCTTTCCCGGAGCGATCGCCAGGATGCCGCCGCCGACGCCGGACTTGCCCGGCAGGCCGACGCGAAAGGCGAAGTCGCCCGAAGCGTCATAATGGCCGCAGGTCAGCATCAGCGCGTTGATCCGGCGCGCACGCTGGGCGGAGACGACGCGGGAGCCGGCCGAATCATGGCGCCCGCCATGCATCAGGAAACGGCCGGCCATGGCGAGCTGCCGGCAATTCATGGCGATGGCGCATTGATGGAAGTAGACGCCGAGCGTCAGCTCCGGCGCATGCCTGATATTGCCGAAGGCTTTCATGTAGTTGGCGAGCGCGATGTTGCGGAAGCCGGTGGCCTGTTCGGCGCGCGCGACCGCCTCGTCGATAGCGATCGTGTCGTCATCGGCGAGATAGCGCACGAAGCGCAGCAACTCCCCGATCGCCACGCGCGGCTCGTGTCCACCGAGATTGACGTCGGCGACGACAAGCGCACCGGCATTGATGAAGGGATTGCGCGGAATGCCCTGCTCGCGTTCGAGCTGGACGATCGAATTGAACGCCGTGCCCGACGGCTCGCGCCCGATGCGGTTCCACAGCGCCTCGCCGATCTTGCCGAGCGCCTGCGTCAGCGCGAAGACCTTCGAGATGCTCTGGATCGAGAACGGCTCGAGCGCATCGCCGGCCATGTGCACGGCCCCATCGGCCGTCACGATGCAGAGTCCGAAATGGCGCAGGTCGATCGCCGCGAGCGGCGGAATATAAGTCGCGACCTCGCCGCGCTCGGGCAGGGCCGCCATTTCGTCTGCGATGTCGGCGACGAGCCGCGCAATGTCAGTCACGCTGTCTCTCACCCCGCGGCGGCAGCGCGAACCAAGCCCGAGCGCCTGGCGCAGGTCAAGCGCCGCTCAGCAAAAGCATTTGCACTGGAGCGGCAACTGCGCTGATCTCAGCGCTTGGCCGGCAGGATCCTTGCCGGAAAGGGGCCGACATCATGCGTGGAGCCAAGATCGCGAGCCTCGGCCTTATCGTCTCGCTGCCCATTGGTCTTGCGCTGGCCGTCCCGGCCTTCGCGCGGCCGCTGGAAACCGAACTGCCACCGAAGCGCGCCGCCTGCTGGGAGCGCAACTACGACGCGGCCCATCTCGCGACTCACCCGCAGCAGAAGGTCAGCCGGATTCGCCTCGTGCATCTGCCCGACGACTGGAAGACCGAGCCGTCAAAGAGCTTCTTCGTCGTGCTCTACATCAACCTGCGCCAGCGCACCAAGGCGACGTCGGATTACGACTATCAGCTCAGCGGCTTCTGCAAGCCACGCGGCCAGGGCGTCCACTGCGTGCCGGAATGGGAAGCCGGGAGCTGGCGTATCGAGCGCGGCCCCCAGGGCACGCTCGACATCCGCAATGGCGGCATCGTCGCCAACCCCAACCCTTATGATGCCGAGGAGATCGCCGACAACGCGGTCGCGATTCCCGCCAAGCCCGATGACGGCATCTGGCGGCTGAGCCCGGCGAGCGATGCCTGCCGGATCGAATAGCCGTCTGAGTGACCAGGCCTGCCGGTCAATGCATCTGCGGGGCGATTGTTGCGATTCGGTTTGAAGTCGCAGTTTTAATCAGCGCCTCCGTCAGCTCGCCTGGCGATAAACCCAGACGCGGGCGGGGGGAATATTCCGCAGAACCCAATCCGAGACGAAGGCCTTCAGACCGGAACCCTTGCGCGGCAGCGGCGAGACCACCGAATAGGTGAACTGAATGAAGGGCGCGCCCTCGGCCAGCAGGGTGAAGGCGTCCTTGCCCAGGGCGGTGCGCATCGCCGGGGGCTGGTTGAACAGGGGCAGGCTCGAGACGACCGCGATCGCCTTGCCTTCGAGATGCCCTGCCAGGGTCGTCGACAGGGCGTAGGCATCGCCCTCGACCACCGTCGCCTGCGGAAAGCGCTGGCGCAAAAGCTTGCAGAATTCCGGGCTGTACTCGACCAGGATCAGCCGGTCCTCGCTGACGCCGCGCTCGATCAGCGCTTCGGTGACGGGCCCGGTACCGGGGCCGATCTCGATGACCGGTCCGGGCAGGGTCGGATCGACGAAGGAGGCCATGCGCCGCGCCAGCGCCGGACCCGACGGCGTCACCGAGCCGGTGCGCATCGGATCGTCGATCCAGGACTTGATGAAGCGGGCCTCGTCACCGAGCTTCGCCCGCGCCTCATTGACCCGCGACCGCAGCTTCTCGGTCTTGCTGCGAACCTCGTCCTGGACCTTGTAGCGCACGGTCGCGACCTTCAGCCGGGCTTCCGCCACGGTGTCGACCAGATCGGCGGCGGTGACCCGCATCTCGTCCTCGATGCGCAAGGCAACGCGCGACTGCCCGATACGGGCCGCCAGCGATTGACCATGCGAGGACCGGCTGCGGGTCGTGAGTGACATGATACCTCTGACATCGCCCCACGGGGACGACCACGGCGTTACGGCGAACGTTACCTGCGCGTCATATGGGGTCAAGAGTGCTCCGGAGCCAAGTCTTAATCCAGCTCGGAAGGCTGATCGGTTTTCAGATCAGCGGTCTCGGCTCCACCTCCCGCTCGTAGAGCAGGGCCATCCGGGAGGTCAGGCGCGGATTGAGCAAGGTCAGGCGGCCATCCGATGTCGAGAAAAGCCCTGCCTTGCGCAGCCGCGACCAGGTCTTGCTGGTATGGACCAGAGACAGGCCGAGCGCGTCCGCCAGCTGCTGCTGGGAAAGCGGGAAGCGAAAGCTGTTCTCGGCGACCAGCCCGAGCGCATCGGCCCGCCGATAGAGCGAGATCACCAGCGCGGCGATGCGCTCGCCGGCATTGCGCTGGCCGACCGAGGTCAGGTTCTGGTCGATCAGGCTCTCCTCGCGCGAGCCGAGCCAGGCGATCTCGTAGGACAAGCTGGGCATGCGCACGAACAGATCCCAGACGCGCTTGCGCGGGAATACGCAGAGCTCGACATCGGTGAGGGCCTCGATGCCATGCTGGGCGGCGCTCAGCAGGGAGGCCTGCAAGCCGACGAGGTCACCCGGCAGCAGGAAGTTCAGGATCTGGCGGCGGCCGTCGGGCAAAAGCTGGTAACGAAAGGCCCAGCCGGAAAACAAGGTATAGAGTTCCGCGTCCTCCTGGCCAGGATGGATGATGTCGGCTCCAGGCGCCAGATGACGATGCTCAACCTTCATCGACTGGATGAAGCGAACCTCGTCGTCGGTCTTGTCCTTGAAAGCGGGCTTCAGGCGAAGCGGACATGCCAGGCAAGGCACACCGTTGCGGCCATTTTGGGCGGTATCCGTCATGCCTCGCTCGATCTCCCGGCGCAGAACGGTCACGCGGGCCGCGCCGTCTGCAATTCGATCCCCAGTTAAAAACCTTCGCCCAGTTTAGAAAGCTTTGCCATTGTGCAACGCAGCATCTGGCGCAGTTTTGGGGAACCGTAACCGCGGCAGCACGTTAGCTGGACGCTGCGCTCCGCATCTGCGGCGAAGGCGGGCGCTGGCGTGGAGTTACCATCCCGATGACTGAAACGCCGCCGGTTGCCAAGCGCTCGCGCATGCGACGCTTTTTCGTCGTGGCACTGCCGTTCTGGAGCGGCGAGACCCGGCTGCGCGCCTGGGGCCTGACGCTGGTCGTCCTGGCCTTCGTCGCCGCGCAAATCGCCACAGCCGTCGGCGTCAATGCCTGGAACCGCCTGTTCTTCGATGCTCTCGAAAAGCGCGATGTCGCTGCCGCCTGGAGCGTGGCGGCGTGGCTGCCCCTGCTGATCGCGGCCTCCGCGCTCAGCCTGTCTGCCCTGGTGATCAGCCGAATGCTGCTGCAGATGCGCTGGCGCGAATATCTCACGCGCCGGCTCGCGGGCTGGTGGATCGCGGACCAGCGCTATTACCGGCTGCAATTCATCGCCAAGGAGCAGGCGGCGCCGGAATACCGCATCGCCGAGGACGTCCGGCTCGCGATCGAGCCCCTCGTCGAATTCGCGATCGGGCTGATCAGCGCGGCGGTGACGGCCGCGACCTTCGCCGCGATCCTCTGGCATGTCGCGGGCTCCGCCCGCTTCACGCTGGCGGGCGTCGAGGTCGTGATACCCAGCTACATGGCGCTCGCCGCGATCGGCTATGCGCTCATCGCCTCGCTCGCCGCCTATCTGACGGGGCGGCCGCTGGTCGCCAGAATTGCAGCCAAGAACGAAGCCGAGGCACAGTTTCGCGCCGAAATGACGCGGCTTCGAGAAAATGCCGAGAGCATCGCGCTGATCCGCGGCGATGCCGACGAGCGCGGCTCGGTCGGCGAGAACTACGGCCGCGTCGTCGCCGCCTGGCTGCGCGTCATCAGGCAGCAGGGCGTCATCGCGCTCGTGCTCAACACCAATGGCGCGCTCTTCCCGATCGTGCCGCTGCTTCTGATCGCGCCGAAATACCTGGCCGGCGATGTCTCGCTGGGAGCGGTGATGCAGGTCGTGGCGGCGTTCAGCGCGGTGCAGGCGGCGCTGATCTGGTTCGTCGACAACTTCGTCCGCCTCGCCGAATGGTTCGCCTCGGTCACCCGCGTCGACGAATTGCAGGAAGCGCTGGAAGGGCTGGATATCGGCACGATCATGGAGGGCGAGACCCATATCGAGATGAAGGAGAGTGCCGATGGCGCGATTCACCTCGACAAGCTCTCGATCGCCCACAGCAATGGCCGGGCCGTGATCGCCGATGCCTCGGTGGTGATCGGGCTCGGCGAGAAGGTGCTGATCGTCGGCGAGAGCGGCACCGGCAAGAGCACGCTGATCCGCGCGCTGGCAGGGCTCTGGCCCTGGGGCTCGGGCTCTATTGCGCTGCCGGCCGGCAAGTCGCTCGCCTTCGTGCCGCAGAAGCCCTATCTGCCGATCGGGACCTTGCGCACCGTGCTGCTCTACCCCGAGGCCGACAAGCCAGTGCCGGACGAAACCGTCATCGCCGCGCTCCGGCGCTGCGGCTTGTCCTATATGGCCAAGCGTCTCGACGACGAGGACAAATGGGACCGCATCCTGTCGGGCGGCGAGCGCCAGCGCGTCGCCTTCACGCGTCTCGTGATCCAGCGGCCGGACATCATCATCATGGATGAGGCGACCTCGGCCCTCGACGAGGACAGCCAGAATTCGTTGCTGGGCCTGTTCGAGGCCGAACTTGCCCATGCGACGGTGATCAGCGTCGGCCACCGGCCTGGGCTGGAAGATTTCCACGACCGGAAGATCACCCTGGAGAAGCGCCATGCCGGCGCCCATCTGACCTCGCGCCGTCTCGGCAAGTCGCTCTGGCGGCTGTTTAAGACAAGGATCGCGGCCAATGACGAGGCGGCCTGAGTACGTCCTCGTCAATACCTGACGCGGGCCTCGACCTTGCTCGCGCCGATGTGATGTGCCGGCCGTCTCCGTCCGGTCCCGAAATGGAACCCTCCCGGCATCCTTGCGTTAACTTCCCCGAAGCCGGTCGTTCTCGCCCGGCCAAGGCGACGGGAGAGACAGATGTTGACGAACAGCCTTGCCCCCATCAAGCGCGCCGGCCTTTTCTTCGGATTCATGGGCGCTGCGGTGTTCGCGCTCACCTTCGGCTCCGGCCTCCAGGAAACCAACCGCGACAGCTCCGCGGCGATCGCGCAGTCCAAGATCGAGCGTCAGCTTCCCTCCGACACCCGCCTGGCGGCGGTCGATCCCTCGCAGCGCTCGGTCGGCGTGACCAGGCGCGCCATCGGCGGCACGCAGCAGGCCATGCTGCCGCGCACTGAGGGCACCGTAACCCGCTGATAAATCGCGCATCGGTGACGGGCGGTCGGGAACAATACAGTCCGCTCCGCATTGATCCCGCGATGCTCCCCTCGCATCACACTCCCAGGCCGCCTTCGGGCGGCTTGTTTTTTGTCGCGTCCTCCGGCTGATCGCAGTCGAGGCGCTTCGCCCACTGGGAACGACCATGTATCTGCGCATTCGGCATTCGACCACTTACAGCTATGCCGGCCCCGTGCAGTTCGGGCCGCATCGGCTGATGCTGCGCCCGCGGGACAGTTTCGATCTGCGCGTCGTCGATACTGCGCTGTCGATCTCCCCTCAGGCGCGGCTGCGCTGGATGCACGACGTCTATGGCAATTCGGTAGCGGTCGCGAATTTCGACGCACCGGCTGATAAACTCGACATCGTCAGCGAGCTGCTGATCCAGCGCTTCGGATCCGCCTTGCCGCGCACCGAGGTCGAGCCGATGACGGCCGTCACCGGTGTCGTCTACAGCGATGGCGAAAGATTGGTGCTGCAACCCTATCTCGATCTGGCAGCCGCCGATCCAGACGGCCTGCTCGACCAGTGGCTGAGCGACTTCCGCGCCCGGATCGGCAGCGGGTCCGGCCATCTGCTGCGTGATCTCGCGCATGCGATCTATACGGGCCTGAACTATTCAGTTCGTTATGACGAGGGCACGCAGCATCCCGCCGATACGCTTCGCCAGCAGGCGGGGTCGTGCCGTGACTATGCCTGGCTGTTCATCGAGCTTGCTCGTCGCATGGGCTTCGCCTCGCGCTTCGTCACCGGCTATATCCATGACCGGACGCCCGATGCGGCCGGGCTGGTCTCGACGGTCGGCCTGACCCATGCCTGGGCCGATGTCTTCATTCCCGGCGATGGCTGGGTCGAGTTCGATCCGACCAATGACCTCGTCGCCGATCGCCAGCTCCTGCGGGTCGCCGTCGCGCGCGTTCCGGAGGATGCCTCGCCTGTGTCGGGCAGCTTCACCGGACTGACCGGCTCCTTTCTGGGCCTCGGTGTCGGCGTCACCATCGAGACCGTTGAGGAGCCTGGCTGACCGGCACCAACGTGTCCTGCACGGCAGCCGGACCTCAGCGGGCCTTGGCCTAGGCAGTCAGACCTTGTGACTGACGTGCCAGCTGCCGAGTCTGCGGCCCTCGGCTGGCTCGACCTGAACGGCCTCAATCTGCGCCACCAGACCTGCGAAGAGCTTGGGCGGTTCGCTCGGGGCGATATCGCGATCCGCCTCGAGCGTGATCGCGATCGTCGATGCATCGACATCGCGCACGATGATCGTGAGGCTGACCCCCGGTGTGGTGCGAAGCATGCGCGAGGCGACGTCCACGACCAGGAAACCGAGTGGAATGATCCGGTCGACCGACAGGGTCGCCTCCGTCTCCAGCCGGCTCGAGACCCACTGGTCGCGGCGACGTATGAGATTGTCGATCATCGTCACCACGTCCTCGATGAACAGGTCGACGCGCACCGGCTGCATCTCGCCATCGGCCAGCGTGAAGCGATAGGCGGCGGACAGGACGTGGACGCGGCATTCCGCATCGGCCAGCGCCAGCCTGGCCTCGTCGCGATAGTCGCGCTTGGTCAGGCCGATATAGCTTTGCACCACCTGGAGGCTGTTCTTCACCCGATGATGCAGTTCGCGCACGAGGAAGCGATTGTCGTCGAGCGCGGTCTGGAGCCGGCGCTGGCGCACCTCCTGCTCGTCCACCATCGTGTTGAACGCCTCGGCGACGTTGCGGATGTCCGTCGGCATATCCTCGGCGATGACAGCTCTGGCATTGGGGTGCGTCGAGCGCGCCCGCGCGGTCGCCTCGATGCCGCGCAGCCAGAAGACGCAATGCCGATCGATCGCGCGCAGATAGACGATGCAGAGCAGCAGCAGCGTCAGCAGCGGCGCGAAGAGCAGGACGAGGAACTGCACCCGCGCCGCCCGTGCCGGCGCGTCGTCGAAGCTCGCGATGACGTAAAGGTCGGGCTCCGCCACCAGCCGCGCCGCATAGGTCCGCACTTTTCCCGTGCGGCTGGGCGCCTCCCAGCGCATCTGGCCCTGCGGAACGACCTCGCGGCGAGGCAACCAGGCATCGTCGTCGCTGGTCGCGCTGTTTCGGCTGGTCACGACCGTGCCGCCGCTCGAGATGAGAGCGACATTCATGCCTTCGCCACCTTCGCCGAGATCGAAAACCTGATCGAGCAGCTTCGGATCGACGAGAAGAAGCGCTTCCTGCGAAACCTTGCCGGCATCGGAATTCCTGGCATAGATCGCCAGATACTTCCGCTCCGCCAACGTCACGTAGTCGTAGCGAACCTGGGCGAGTTCGGCGCCACCCCAGACCTTGACGGGGGGCAAGCTTCTCAGCCGGGCCGAAAGCGCCGCCATGCCCTCAGTTGTCAGGCCGGGATCGAGCGAGGCTGCGCAGTTCCGTCCGTCCTCCGTCAGCAGCTGAAACGCACGATAACCCTCAACCTGGTCCAACAAGGCGCGGCCCGTGACAGCGCAATCCGCGTCCGCGCCGCTGCGGGTCATCACGGCGCCCGAGGCCAGCAACGACCGCAGGGCGCCCCGATACCAGACGCGCGTGCGCACCGCGAAGTCGTCCGCAGCCCGCGCCTGGGACACCTCGATGGCGGCGATCACGGTTCGATAGGTCGTGAGCGCGGCCAGCGCGGTCAGGCATGCGATCGGCAAGGCGATCGCCACCAGAAGCGCGAGAAGTCGTCCTCGAACGGTCTTGAAGCGCGCCAGGCGCATTAGAGCCCGACGATTTCGGAGCCGACCCTTTGCATCGCGGCCGCGCTCTTGCGATCGGGTCCGAGGTCATCAAGGCTCCCGATCGACAAGAGTTCGGCCAGTTTCGTGCGGGCCCGGTTGACCCGGCTCTTGATCGTACCGATCGCGACGCCGCAGATTTCGGCCGTCTCCTCATAAGAGAGGCCCGTGGCGCCAACCATGATCAGGACCTCGCGCTGCTCCTCTGGCAGTTTCGCCAGGGCCTTACGGAAATCGGCCAGGTCGAGATGGCTTTCCTGGTTGCCGTGAGTCGCCATGCGCTCGGCATAGGTGCCCTCACTGTCCTGCACCTCGCGGCCGCGCTTGCGATAGAGCGAATAATAAGTGTTGCGCAGGATCGTGAAAAGCCAGGCGCGCAGGCTGGTGCCAGGCTCGAATTTCTCCGAGTTGCCCCAGGCCTTCAGCAGCGTGTCCTGAACGAGATCGTCGGCCAGTTGCATCGAGCCCGAAAGCGAAGCCGCGAAGGCTCGCAGGTTCGGGATCTCCTTGATGAGGCCGTCCTTGAACTCAGTTGCGCTCATCTGAGGGTGCTCCGACAGCGCGGTGTTCGGTTGCCTCGAGTTGGGCCAGCAGGACCAGAAACTTGTCCGGCACGGGCGAATTGACGATGTCGTCGTAATGGGCCTTTAGCGAGCGACCAATCGACTCCTGCACCTTTGGATCGAGCATCAGCTCGCTTTCGCTCCCATCGGAATCGTCCATCGCTGTACCTGCGTCGCTCATGTCAGCCCTCGCGCAAAAACCAGGCCTGCTTTTCCAGCGGGTCCTGACATCCTACTCATCAAGTCCCGATGCCACGCGATGGGCGATACCGACACTCGTACTCCCCTTCAACAGGGTTTCCGGCAAAATGTTCCGGCCTCCTCCAAAAATAAATCGCTTGTCAGCAGGCCCCGCCCAATGCTCATTTCCGGCACGTTTGAAGAGGACATATCTATGTCGATTGCCAAGGAAATCGCGCCGCATTTGCCCTATCTGCGCCGGTTCGCACGCGCTCTGACCGGCACGCAGAACAGCGGCGACGCCTATGTCGTGGCGATGCTGGAAGCGCTGGTGCTCGATCCCAGCGCCTTCCCACGCGATCTCAACCCGCGGCTCGGGCTGTACCGCACCTTCCTCAAGCTGTGGTCCTCCGTCGGCCTCAACACGGCCGAATCCGGCACTGCGGCCTCGCTCAACCCTTCCCCGGTGGAGCGTAATCTTGAAGCGCTGACGCCGCGTCCGCGGCAGGCGTTCCTGCTGCGCACCGTCGAGGGCTTTTCGATCGACGAGGTCGCGAGCATCATGGACGTGTCTGCGGCGGACGCAGCCAACCTCGTCCAGACCGCGGGCCAGGAGATCGCCGAACAGGTCGCGACGGATGTCCTAATCATCGAGGACGAGCCGATCATCGCCCTCGACATCGAAACCATGGTCGAGGAACTCGGCCACACCGTGACAGGCGTGGCGCGCACCCAGCGCGAGGCGATCGCGCTCGTCGCCAAGAAGCGTCCCGGCCTCGTTCTCGCGGATATCCAACTGGCAGATGGCAGCTCGGGCCTCGATGCGGTCAACGAAATCCTCGCGACCATCGATGTGCCTGTGATCTTCATCACCGCCTATCCAGAGCGGCTCCTGACGGGCGACCGGCCGGAACCGGCCTTCCTGATCACCAAGCCGTTCCAGCCCGAGGCGGTGAAGGCTGCGATCAGCCAGGCACTGTTTTTCGACCGGCGCGCCGGCCGCAAGGCCGCCTGACGTCGCCGCATTCGGCCATCTGTTTCGGCCCGCGACGCCTGGCGTCGCGGGCTTTTTTGCGCTTGGACCGGCAGTCCGGAGCGGCACCGAGGCCGTGCATTCCTTCAGGTCATACATTCGGAAAAAATCGACGCGCAGATGCGGAACAAGAGTGCCGCCTCTACGTTTCGTCCGCGCGAGTTCCAAAAACAAAGCTTCGGTTCGGCATCTGGGAGGGTGTGAAGCCATGGCCATGACGTTCATCGCAGCGGTGATCACCGCGACTTCGATGGGAGCAGCGCTGTTCGGCGGGATGGTGCAGCAAGGCGCGCTCGTCTCGGAGGTCCTGTCGCTGGGGCTTGCCGGCGTCACCGCTGTCGCGGTTGCGAGCGCATCGGCACTCGACAGCTGAACCCATCCCTGATCAGGCGACAAACCGGGCGCGCAAGCTGGCGCGGTGCCAGAGCTTGGGCGGCTGCCATATCGAGCGTTCTTGTGCTTGCGGGCCTCGTCTCCAGAGGTGAAGCCGCGCCGCGACCTCGGCTGACGGTTGAGGCGCCTCTGCCGCCGCGTCGGCCGCCGGATCTTCCGCGGGCGCCGGCCATCGTGCCGGAAAAACCGCGCGCATCCGAAGTGCCTGGGGCTGCTCCCGCCGGCAAAACGACTGCAGAGCCCTCTCCAGAGCGGAACGTCTCTGGCAAGCCGGACGCTGTGCCCGCGCCCGATACCGGGTGCCTGGCGGCCCTGGTCGCCGTTCACGGCGGCGGCGTGCGCGCGGCCGAGATCAAGCCCGGTCACGAGGCAGCATGCTCGGTCGTCGAGCCGATCGTGGTCGAGGCTTTGATCGTGCGGGCGGGGGCCGAGCCGCTACGGATCACCCTGCAGCCGCCTGCGACCGTAAGCTGCACCATGGCAAAGTCCGTCGCGCAATGGCTCGAGACAAGCGTCCAGCCTTTGGCGAAAGGCTATTTTGCCCGGGAACTTACCGCATTGCGGGTCGGCGGGGGTCACGAATGCCGTCGCCGCAACAGAACGGCGAATGGTCCGCTGAGCGAGCATTCGACCGGGCAGGCGCTCGATATATTCGCCTTCGTGCTCGGAGACGGCAAACTGGATGGAACGGTCGTGGTCGAGAAGCCCCACGACACAACCCAGGAACGCTTTCTGGCAGCGGTACGGCAGTCGGCCTGCGGCGCCTTCATTACCAGCCTCGGCCCTGGCTCTGACGCCGCCCACGCCAATCACCTGCATATCGATATCCAGCCGCGACGCGCGCCATCTAGCCGGTTCTGTCAATGACCCGTGAGGGCAGGCTCCCGAACTCCGCTTCAGTGCCCGGTGGGAAGGGCCGTCGCAGACTCGTTCAGGAGATCCTTGCCTGCCGGCTGTTGGGGTATGAAGGGTGCGTGCGTGTCAGGAGATTGAATCGTGGCGTCTTGCCCGGCTCGCCTTGCAGCCATGAGGGCGAGGGCCGTCTCATGGGTGAAGCCGCGAGCGATCAATTCCTCTAACTCCCAGAAGGGCGTCGGAGTGTCGGCACCGCCGAAAAAGGGCAGCAGCGAGGTCTGATTTGCGGCCCGGTCCTGGCTCACGATCATCGGCCTTCCCTCCTGCGATGCTGACGTCTCAACGCAACCGACGTTAACCAGTTCCAGCTTGCGCGGAACTGTGGTGGCTGTACGGCGTTTGATCGTCACCTTCATGTCAGGAGCTCCCAGATGAACATTCGCCAATCCCGGCCCGTCCTTGCTGCTGTAGTCGCCGCAGCTGGCCTTCTGGTTTCAACCGCTCCGTCATTTGCCCAGTCCGGCCCGCCCACCGGTCGCCTGAGCTGCAATGTCGGCGCCGGCCTCGGCCTCGTCGTGACGTCTCAGCGGCCGATGAACTGCACCTTCGCGCCACGTCGCGGCCCCTTGCAGCGCTATGTCGGTGTCGTGCGCAATTTCGGGCTCGACCTCGGGACGATCCGCAGCAGCACCATGTCCTGGCGCGTCTACGGCCCCTATGCCCGCGCCCCGCTCGGGGCGCTCTCGGGGCAGTATGCCGGCGCGACGGCCGGTGCCTCGGCAGGGGTCGGCGGAAGCGCCAACCTGCTGGTCGGCGGCAACAACAACGAGGTCACGCTGCAGCCGCTGTCGCTCCAGGGGTCGCGCGGCGTCAATGTCGCGCTGGGAGTGACCGGCTTCGAACTCACCTTGGTGCGGCCCGGCCGGCGCCGCTAGCACGCGGCTCCAGCAATCCGCGATGATGTCCTGAGCTTACCGTTTGCTAACCGTATTGCATCGAATTTGACGCAAAACCGGGCTGCTTTCGGTATTCTCAGGAACCTCGCGATCCCCATAACGTTGTCCGATCGATACGTTTTGGAGTTCCCAGTAGGAAAGCAGCGTCAGCTCATGTCTGATATCCGCGTCCTGATCGTCGAAGACGACCCGTTCATCGCCATGGACATCGAGTCCGCGGTGGCAGAGCAGCTTGGCGCTCGCGCCGAGTTGATCGTCGTCGAATCCCTCGCGCAGGCTCGCCATGTCTCGGCGTCGAAGCTGTCCTGCGCGTTGCTCGACATCGACGTCGTGGGCGGCAAGACATTCGACGTCGCGGCCAACCTGCTGCAGAACGGCACGCCGTTCGCGTTCGTCTCGGGCTCGACCCCCAGCGATGTCCCGGAAGATCTGCGCGCCGTGCGTTTCCTGCGCAAGCCGTTCTCGACGCGCGAAATCGCGCGGTTCGTTTCGGACGCGGTCGCGGCATCCGAGAACGCGTAAAGCGCCTAAGCCGCCCGCAGAATGAGCCGGTTGCCCCACGGATCGGCGATCGTCGCGCCGTGACGGATCTCATCGCCGCCAGCCGCGAGCATGCGTCCGCGCATGGCCTCGAAATCCGAGGGGGCGCGGGCAACCAGTTCGAAAGAAGCAAGTCCCGCTTCGCCCGCCTGGCGCAGGCCGGCGCCGCGGCTGTTCCAGACATTGCCGGCGATATGATGGTGATAGCCGCCGCTCGCCATGAAGCTGGCGCCGGGATAGCGAACCATCAGGTCGAAGCCGAGCAGACCGACATAGAAGCTCTCGGCCTGCCCCGTGTCGCCGACGCGCAGATGGATATGGCCGATCCGCGTGCCACTCGGCATGCCGGAATAGTTGCCGGACCGGGCTTCGGCGAGCAACGCTTCCAGATCGAGACGGTCGGTCGCCATCTTGATCGCGCCGTCACGACGCGGCCAGTCGGCTCGCGGGCGGTCGCGATAGATCTCGATGCCGTTGCCCTCCGGGTCCGACAGATAAAGCGCCTCGCTGACGAGATGGTCGGAAGCGCCTTCGAGCGCGATGCGCGTCGCGGCGGCACGCCCGAGCCAGTCTGCAAGATCGGTGCGCGACGGCAGCAGGATCGCGATGTGGAATAGGCCGGCGGGCGAGGTCGGGCGCGTCGCGCCCTGTTCGAGCCGCACCAGCACCTCGCCATCGACGCCGAGCGTCGTGAATCCTGCACCGGCCTCGATCACCGCCAGGCCGATGCCTTCGCGGTAGAAGGCGGTGAGCGTGGACAGGTCATGCACGCGCAGCGTCACAGCCCCGATATGGAAGGGCGCATCGAGTGCTTCCACCGCGCCGGGCTTGGTGGCCTTGGTGTCCTGGACCGCGAGCATGGCAGCCTCCATCTGTTCGCGGCGTCAGGGCCGCATCCTTGATGGATGTCCCTCCGGGGTCGGTTTGTCTCCCCCGGCTCCCGCAAAGCTACGATTGCACCATCGCAATCATGCACGCCGTCAGAGCTTCGCAGGATCAGGCCTGTCGATGGCGAAATGCCCGAACCAGGACGCGTCCTTGCCGCCGATCAGCGCGCCGATCATACGCGAGGCGAGAAAGCTGAAGGTAATTCCGTTCCCGCCATAGCCATAGGCCGCGAGCATGCGCGGCGCACCCGGCACGCGCCCGATCAGCGGCAGCCCGTCGACCGTCTGCCCGAACGCGCCCGACCAGGCATGGCCGAGCGTCGGTTCGGCGCCCGGAAGCAGCGCACGCAGCTTGCCCAGAAGCGCCTGTGTCTTCTCCGGACCAAGGCGTTGACGTTCCTCGGGGTCGTCGGTCTCCTCATCCTCGCCGCCGAGCACGATGCGGCCGTCAATCGTGGTGCGGCAATAGACGTAATCCTCCGAGGCTTCCCAGACGAGCGAGCGGCCCGGCCAGAGCAGGGCGGGCGGTTGCGGCAGCGTCGCGATCGCCCAGCTCGACGCGACGCGATGCAGCTCGCTGCTGACGCAATCGGGCATGGCATACCCGGTTGCCAGCACGACATGGCCGGCCTCGATCGTGCAGCCGCCGGCGAGTTGCACGGCCGCGCTTCCCGGCGTCGCATCATAAGAGATCGCCTCATCCCGAATCAGCCGCGCGCCGCGACCCGCCGCGACCCGGAGCAAGGTGTGGCACAGACTCAAGGGATCGGCCTCGGCAGACCCAGGCGACACGATCGCCGCCGCGCGGTCGAAGCCGAAGGTACCAAGCAGCGCCGCATGGTCGAGCAATGTGCCGGGCAGGCCAGCCTTCTCGCGCAGGCTCCATTCGTCGCGCAGTTCGCGCGGGCCGACCTCGCCTGCCGCCAGATAGACGGTGTCGCGCGGAACGAACCCGCAATTCACCTCCAGTTGCGCGATCCGCTCGCGCAGGCCCTCCACGGCCTTGAAGCTGCGGCGGTAGACGTCCGCTGCCGTCTCGAAGCCGTAGAGCGCGGCCAGTCGGCGCAACGGCAGGTCGATCTCCCATTGCAGCATTGCCGTGCTGGCGGCGGTGCTGCCGAAGCCTTCGCGCTCACGGTCGACCAGAACGACGTCATGGCCGAGCGCAGTCAGATGCTCGGCCGCCAAGGCGCCGGTGATGCCCCCGCCGACAATGACGACATCGCAGCGGATATCGCTGTCGAGGCCTTCGCTCGCCGGCCGCGGCGGGCCTGCGAGCCAGGGGCCGCGGCCGCTACGCAGATCGTTTTGCCGCGTGCTGTCGGGGTCGAGCATGCCGGGGGTCCTCGGGGTCGTGCGGGATGGGGAAACGTCCGGGCGCGACGGACGGAAAGCCAATGCAGGTGAAAAGCCGCGTCAGGCAGCCGGAGGGCCGATCCTGTCCGCCATCGTGGCGCCACGCAGGCCGAGCGGCTTGGGGCGACCGGTGGTGGTGTCATGCGCGGTCTGGTGTTCGAGCTCGGCATTGAGTTCGGCACCGGCGAGCACGATCATCGCCGACAGCCAGAGCCAGGTCATGAACACGACGACGGTGGCGAGCGAGCCATAGGTGGCGGTGTAGTTGCCGAGCGTGCCGACATACCAGGAGAAGGCGAAGGACGCCGCCGCCCAGAGCAGCGCCGCCGCGACTGCGCCGGGCATCACCCAGACGAAGCGGGCCCGCTCCCGGCTCGGCCCGACCCAGTACAGGCAGGCGATCGACAGCGTCGCGATGACGAAGAAGGACGGCCAGCGCACCAGCCGGATCAGCCGTTCGAGCTCGAAGGCGAAGGGGAACAGTGCCGTGACCACGGGCAGGCTGGCGATGACCACCAGCGCCACCACCAGCAGAACGACGCCACTGATCGTCGTCGCCAGCGAGATCAGGTTGAGCTTCAGGAAGCTGCGCTTCTCCTGTTCGCGATAGATGATGTTGAGCGCGTCGAACACCGCCTTCACCGCCGCATTGGCGGACCAGGCCGCCACCAGGAAGCTGATCAGGAAGGTCAGCGACAGGGCCGAGATGTTCTGGCCCGCGAGCCGCATCGCCTGTTCGTGGATCAGTTCCCGCGCGGCCTGCGGGAACACCGTCGTCACTGCGTCGAGCTGTTCGGCGATGGTCGCGGGGTCGGTCAGGTAGCGGTAGATCGTCACGAGCAGCGAGAGCGCCGGCACCAGCGACAAAAGCGTGAAGAAGGCGACCGCTCCGGCGAGCGAACTAATCCGGTTGTCGGCGAGGTTGCCGGCGAAGCGCAGCAGCACGTCCTTCCAGCCGAGCCAGGGCATCTGCAGCGGCGTCTTCGCCATGCGCCCCCGCGCCGCCTCGCGCTTTTCACGGGTCAGCCTGCGCGTCACCGCCTCGGAGACATAGCCGAGCGCTACGCCCAGGCCGGCCGCACCCGTGATCCGTTTCAGGAGGGACATTCAGGATGGTCTCCGCTGCCGCGTCCAGCCTCGGCGCGACGGCACCGCGATGCAACATTAGGCCGGCGCGATTGTTCCGCACGGGAGGGCTGCGGGAGCGACCTTAGCCGATCATTAACCTTAATGCTTTCTGATCATGACCATCACGATGAGCCGGGCGCGCATCGGACAGTTTCGTTCACGAGTAGAGACCGCGATGGCAACGCAGCATCTCAAGGCCGGCTTGGCGAGTCTTCTTGTCCTGTGCGCCGGCATCCTCGGCACGGCCCCGGCCGGCGCTGCCGACCTGCCCTCCTCCAGGCTGCTTCCACCGGCGCCGGCACTGCCGCCGTTCTATTCCTGGACCGGCGTCTATCTCGGCGCCCAGGCCGGCTATGCCTGGGGTCAGGACCGCACCACCTTCTCCGACACGCTGGGGCGCGCCTTCAACGGCGCCGCCTTCCGCCAGAGCAGCGATTCCGCGCTGGGCGGCGCGCATGCCGGCTTCAACTACCAGACCGGCAGCATCGTCTTCGGCATCGAGGGTGATATCGAGGCGGTCGATGCCAGCGAGACGCTGATCGCACCCGGCATCGCGGCGCGCATCGGGCGCGACTGGCAGGCCTCGGTGCGCGGCCGCGTCGGCTTCGCTCTCGACCGCTTCATGATCTACGCAACCGGCGGCGCGGCCTTCACCGATTTCGACTATCACCTGCAGAATGCCGCCACGGGCCTGTCCGAGAGCGCGACGCGCTCGGCGACCGGCTGGACCGCGGGCGCCGGCGTCAATTTCGCCTATACCGACAACCTGATCCTCGGCGCCGAATACCGCTATACCGATTTCGGCAAGGTCAACGAGACGGGACGCGGCCCGGCGCTCGGGCTGACCGTGCGCCACGAGCCGACGACGCATGCCCTGCGCGTCAGCGCCGGTTACAAGTTCTGACCTAGAAGCCGGTGCGCTGGCGGATCGCGGCGGCCAACGTGCCGTCGTCGAGATAGTCGAGTTCGCCGCCGACCGGCACGCCATGGGCGAGCTTGGTGACCTTCAGTGGCAGATGCGACAGCAGATCGGTGATGAAATGCGCCGTGGTCTGGCCGTCAACCGTGGCGCTGAGCGCCAGGATGATTTCTTTGACGGCCGGATCTGAGGCGCGCGCCACCAGCGCGTCGAGCGTCAAATGCTCGGGCCGGACGCCGTCGAGCGCGGACAGCACGCCGCCGAGCACATGGTAGCGGCCCGCCACCGCTCCCGAACGCTCCAGCGCCCAGAGATCGGCGATATCGGCGACGACCACGATCAGGCTGTCGTCGCGACGCGGGTCGCGGCAGAGCGAGCAGGGATCGCTGGTATCGACATTGCCGCAGGTCGAGCAGACGACGATGCGCTCCTTCGCCACGGCCATCGCCTCGGCCAGCGGCCCCAGCAGCGCCTCGCGCTTCTTGACCAGATGCAGCGCCGCGCGCCTTGCCGAGCGCGGCCCGAGGCCCGGCAGCTTGGACAGAAGCTGGATCAGCCGCTCGATCTCGGGGCCGGCGATGGCGCGGGACATGGTCTTCTTTCGAGGGGCGTCACGGTCGGACTTGATCCGACCATCTCAGGCAGGATGCCTCTTCCGGCAGGAGATGCCCGGGTCAGGCCCGGGCATGACGGCAAGTCCTAAGGCGGCGGATCCTAAAACAGCTTCATGCCCGGCGGGATCGGCAGGCCCTTGGTGATCTCCGCCATGCGCTCCTGCATGACGCGCTCGGCCTTGTTGCGGGCGTCGCTGCTGGCGGCGACGATGAGATCCTCGAGGATCTCGCGTTCGTCGGGCAGCATCAGCGCCGGGTCGATCTTCACCGCCTTGAGCGCGCCCTTGGCCGTCATCGTCACCGTGACCATGCCGCCGCCGGCTGCGCCCTCGACCTCGATCGTGTCGAGCTCGGCCTGAACATTGGCCATCTTCTGCTGCATGTCCTGCGCCTGCTTCATCAGGCCCATCATGTCGCGCATCGGGTCAGTCTCCCTGTGGATGTCAGAAGTCGATTCCGTCGAAATCCGGCTCGCTGTCGTCGAAGAGCGGCTCGCCATCCGGCAGATATTCGGTCTCTGCCGCTGCCGTCGCGGGCGTGTCGGCTTCGGCGGCGCGGGGATCGCGCACATCGACGATGCGGGCGCCCGGAAAACGCTCCAGCACCGCCTTGACGGCCGGATGCGAGGCGGCATCGTTCTCGCGCTGGCCCTTCACGGCCTCCGCCTGCTCGCGCAGCGTCGCCCCGCCCTCGGCATTCACGACCGCGACCATCCAGGTCTGGCCGGTCCATTCCTTCAGGCGGCGCGACAGATCAGTGGCGAGCGTCCGCGAGGCGCCCGCGCCCAGCGAAAATTCGATCCGCCCCTGCTCGAAGCGCACCGGGCGGACATCGCGCTCCAGCGCCAGCTTCAGCGTGATGTCGCGATGCTGCGAGGCGAGCGCCACGACGTCCTCCAGCGAGACCACCATCACGGCGGGCTGCGCCTGCGCGCGCGGTGCCGCCGCCATCTCCGGCATCGGGTTGGCGCTGGCGAGGATCGGCCTTGCCGCCAGCGCGGTGTTGCCACCGCCGGACGGCGGGCGCGGCGCGGACGGCATGCCCTGGCCGCTGCCGACGCTTCCCGAGCCGTCGCGCAGCATCCGCAACGCTTCGTCCGGCGTCGGCAGGTCGGCGGCATGAGCGAGCCGCACCAGCACCATCTCGGCTGCCATGATCGGCCGGTCGGCCTGCTTCACCTCTCCGAGGCCCTTGAGCAGCATCTGCCAGGTCCGGGCGAGGATGCGGATCGACAGGCGCTGGGCGAAATCGCCGCCGCGCACCCGCTCCGCCTGGGCGAGGCTGTTGTCCTTGACCGCGTCGGGCACGAGCTTGAGCCGCGTCACCAGATGGGTGAACTCGGCGAGGTCGGTCAGCACCACGGTCGGGTCAGCGCCGGCATCGTATTGTGCCCTGAGTTCCCCGAGCGCGGCCGCGATGTCGCCCTTCATCACCGCCTCGAACAGGTCGATGACGCGCGCCCGGTCGGCCAGGCCGAGCATCGAGCGGACATCGTCGAGCGTGATCGTGCCGGCCGCATGGGCGATGGCCTGGTCGAGGATCGACAGGGAATCGCGCACCGAGCCTTCGGCGGCGCGCGCAATCGCGGCCAGCGCCTCGTCCTCGGCTTCGACGGTTTCGGCCTTGCAGATGCCCGACAGATGCGAGACCAAAAGCCCGGCATCGACGCGGCGCAGGTCGAAACGCTGGCAGCGCGACAGCACCGTCACCGGCACCTTGCGGATCTCGGTCGTCGCGAAGATGAAGCGCGCATGCGGTGGCGGCTCCTCCAGCGTCTTCAGGAAGGCGTTGAAGGCCCCCGTCGAGAGCATGTGCACCTCGTCGACGATATAGACCTTGTAGCGGGCCGAGACCGGCGCATAGCGCACTGCGTCGTTGATCTGGCGGATGTTGTCGACGCCGTTGTTGGAGGCGGCATCGATCTCCTGCACGTCGATGTGCCGGCCCTCGATGATCTCCTTGCAGTGGATGCCGAATTCCCTGAGATCGGTCGTCGGTCCGCCGCCGCCCTCGGGCGTCTGATAGTTCAGCGCACGGGCGAGGATGCGGGCGGTCGTGGTCTTGCCGACGCCGCGTACGCCGGTCAACATCCAGGCCTGCGGGATGCGCCCGGCAGCGAAGGCGTTGGTCAGGGTCCGCACCATCGCGTCCTGGCCGATCAAGTCGCCGAAATGGGCCGGGCGGTATTTGCGCGCCAGCACGCGATAGGGCGAAGCGGATGTCGGCGCGGCCGGAGCTGCCGCGGGCGCAGCAACGGGCGCCGGGTCGAAACCGGCAAAGCCTAGCTCGTCGGCGGGCGGGCTTGCGTTCGTGTCGTCGCTCATCGATCTGGTTTGGCGGTTCGCCGCGTGGGGGTCAACGCCCGTTTCGGGGGTGACGCCCGCAGTCTGGCAGGAGCGCTGGGAATGGCGCGCTTTGCAAAGGTGGGAGGCTGGACGAAGACCCGTTCGGTCTCGTTAGGGCTGCTTCCTTCCGGACCTGACCCGGTTGGCGAGTGAGACGTCCCTCGCCAACCTCCCGGCCGCTATATCGGGGATAAGACCATCAAGCGCAAGCGCGCCCGCGCGTGCCGCGCGGTAAAAATCGCCGCAAAGCCTCGCCGCAGGCGCCGTCACGGCCCGAGTTCGGCATTGACTTGGATCGGGTCATCCGTCATAAGCCCGCCACTTGCGCTACCCGCAAAGGGCGGCGCGGAACCTTTCGCATGACAGGCTCGGATGGCCACGCTTCTCACGGGAAGCCGCGACCGCCGCGCTGACAAGGCCCCGGAGACGGACGATGAAGAGAACCTATCAACCCAGCAAGCTGGTTCGCAAGCGCCGCCACGGCTACCGCGCCCGCATGGCAACGACCGGCGGCCGCAAGGTCATCGCCGCTCGTCGTGCCCACGGCCGCAAGAAGCTCTCGGCCTGAGCCACGGGCGCGTGACCACCGCGCGCCTTTTGCAGAAGACTGGCCAATCGCCATGCGCCTCGCCCGTCTGAAGCAACGCAAACAGTTTTTGGCGGCGGCCGATCACGGCCGCCGTTTTCGTTCGTCCGCATTCACCGTCCAGGTGCGTGATGCCGAGCCCGACGAGACGCGCGAGCCTGCCGGCCTGCGCCTCGGGCTGACCGCGTCACGCAAGGTCGGCAATGCCGTCAAGCGCAACCGCATTCGCCGGCGCCTGCGCGTCGCGGCGGCGGAGGCCCTTGCCACCCAGGCCGACCGGCGCTGCGACGTCGTCATCGTCGCACGGGCGGAGACACTGACCGCCGGCTTCCGGATGTTGGTCAGCGAACTCTCCATCGCCATCGATCGCGCCCGGCCGGCCGGGCCGGGCCGAAAGCCCCGCTCCTCCGGTAAATCCAAGACCAGCACGCCTGCTGCGGATACGTCGCGCGCCGGCCCGGCCCGTGTCGGCGGCGCCCGCAAGCCATCCTAGAGCCCTGAATCCCTAAAGCCCGACGGGCGTGAGCGAGATCTGTTTTCCATCATGATGAAAGAAGACAACCGCAATCTGCTTCTGGCGATCACGCTCTCCGTGGTCGTCCTCTTCGGCTGGCAGTACTTCTATGGCGTGCCGCAGATGGAGAAGCAGAAGCAGATCGCGCAGCAGAACCAGCAGGCGACCAGCCCGACGCCCGCTCCGGGCACAGCAGTCGCTCCCGCACCGTCGAGCGTGCCGGGCCAGCCCGCGACGACGACGGTTCCCGGCAGCGTTCCCGCGACCCCGGTGGCCGGCACACGCGACCAGGCGTTGGCGGCCAGCCCGCGCATCCGCATCGACACGCCCAAGATCGCGGGCTCCATCGCGCTCACCGGCGCGCGCATCGATGACGTCTCGCTCAAGGCCTATCGCGAGACCGTCGATCCCAACAGCCCGATCATCGTGCTGCTCTCGCCGCTGGGCGGCCCCAATGGCTACTACACCGATTTCGGCTGGGTCGCGGCGCCGGGCACCAGCGTGCCGCTGCCGAATGCGACGACCGTCTGGACGCCGGACGCGCAGGTTCTGACGCCGGCCAAGCCGCTGACCCTGACCTGGGACAACGGCCAGGGCCTGCTCTTCCGCCGCATCGTCACCGTCGACGAGAACGCGATGTTCCAGGTCAAGGACGAGGTCGACAACAAGAGCGCGGCCGCCGTCACGCTATTCCCCTATGCGCAGGTCGTCCGTCACGGCCGCCCGCCGACGCTGGGCTACTACGTCCTGCATGAGGGCCTGATCGGGGTTCTCGGCGAACAGGGCCTCCAGGAATTCACCTACGACCATGTCGACAAGGAGCCGCTGCTCTCGGCCGGCACCAATGGCCGGGTCTGGAAGGATGTCGTCGGCGGTTTCGTCGGGATCACCGACAAGTACTGGGCGGCGACCGTCGTGCCGGACCAGTCGCGCAAATATGAGGGCCGCTTCTCCTCGGTGCAGACCGGCAGCAGCCGCGCCTACCAGGCCGATTTCCTCGCCGAGGCCGTGACGGTCGCCCCCGGCGCCGGCGCCGCGAGCACCGCGCGCCTCTTCGCGGGCGCCAAGGAAGTCGCCGCCATCAACGGTTATGAGCAGAATCTCGGCATCAAGCGCTTCGACCTGATGATCGACTGGGGGTGGTTCTACTTCATCACCAAGCCGATGTTTTTCCTGCTCGACTGGATCTACAAGCATGTCGGCAATTTCGGCATCGCGATCCTGGTCGTCACGCTGCTGCTGAAGGGCGTCTTCTTCCCGCTCGCCAGCAAGTCCTACGCCTCGATGGCGAAGATGAAGGCGATGCAGCCGGAGATGCTGGCGCTGCGCGAGCGCTATGCCGACGACAAGATGAAGCAGCAGCAGGCTCTGATGGAGCTGTACAAGACCCAGAAGATCAACCCGCTCGCCGGCTGCTGGCCGGTGCTGGTGCAGATCCCGGTGTTCTTCGCGCTCTACAAGATTCTGTTCATCACCATCGAGATGCGGCATGCGCCGTTCTTCGGCTGGATTCGCGATCTCGCGGCGCCCGATCCGACGAACCTGTTCAACCTCTTCGGCGTGCTGCCCTTCACGCCGCCCGCGATGCTGCATCTCGGCCTGTGGCCGATCATCATGGGCATCACGATGTTCGTGCAGATGAAGATGAACCCGGAGCCGCCGGACCCGGTGCAGAAGATGATGTTCACCTGGATGCCGGTGTTCTTCACCTTCCTGCTCGGCTCGTTCCCGGCCGGCTTGGTGATCTACTGGAGCTGGAACAACCTGCTCTCGGTGATGCAGCAGGGCTACATCATGCGCAAGCACGGCGTGAAGATCGAGCTGTTCGACAACCTCAAGGGCATGATGGGCAAGAAACCGGATCCCGCCGCGGCGGTGCCCGTGCCAGGCAAGCCCGCCAACAGCAACAAGAAATGAGACAGCAAAGGGCGGGTTTCCCGCCCTTTGCCTTTAGAGCCGATGCCGCTGCCCGATCCGCTCACGCGCCACCCCATCCAAGGCTGGAAGGGCACGGCCTTCCTGAAGGCGATCGTCGATCATCCGCTGATCGAGGTCGGCGACTACAGCTACTATGACGACTCGCGCGGGCCCGAGCATTTCGTCGCGCGCTGCGTCCGCTACCATTTCGATTTCGTCGGCGACCGGCTGATCATCGGCAAATTCGTCGCGATCGCCCAAGCCGCGCAGTTCATCATGAACGGCGCCAACCACCCGATGTCAGGCTTCTCGACCTACCCCTTCCAGATGTTCGGCATCGAAGGCGCACCCGACGTCACCGGCCACGCCCATCGCGGCGACACGCGGGTCGGCAACGATGTCTGGATCGGGCGCGAGGCGGTGATCATGCCCGGCGTGACGATCGGCGACGGCGCCATCATCGGCACGCGCGCGCAGGTGGTGAAGGACGTGCCGCCCTATGCGGTCGTCGTCGGCAATCCCGGCCGCGTCGTCAGGACGCGTTTTCCCGACGAGATCGTCGCCGCGCTGCTGTCGATCGCCTGGTGGGACTGGGATGCCGACAAGATCGGCCGCAATGTCGCGGCGATCGCGGGCGCGGACATCGACGCGCTGCGCGCCGCCGTGTAGGCGTAACCACCATGACCACGAGCACGACGACACCCTTCACCGACGACGAGATCGAATCCGCCCGCAAGCTCTTCGAGGGGCCATGGGATTTCGTCTGGGCCTCGACCCATGTCGACGACCTGCCGCAGATGGTGGGGCACGAGATCGCCTTCGCCGGCCGCTCCAATGTCGGCAAGTCGAGCCTGATCAACGCCGTGACGCGCCGCAACGCGCTGGCGCGGACCTCGCATACGCCCGGCCGCACGCAGCAGCTCAACTTCTTCCGCCAGGTCGGCGGCGACGAACGGCTGACCATCGTCGACATGCCGGGCTATGGCTACGCCGCCGTCGGCCGCGCCAAGGTCGCCTCCTGGACCAACCTGATCCACGAATACCTGCGCGGCCGGCCCAATCTGATGCGGGTCTACCTGCTGATCGACGCCCGCCACGGCCTCAAGGACGTCGACAATGCCGTGCTCGAGACGCTCGACAAGGCGGCGATGTCCTATCAGGTCGTGCTGACCAAGGGCGACGCGATCAAGGCCGCCGACCAGAAATTCATGCGCGAGGCGACCTATGACGAGATCAAGCGCCGCCCGGCCGCCTTCCCCGAAGTGCTGCTGACATCGAGCGAGACGGGTTTGGGCATCCCCGAACTGCGCGCGGCGGTCGGGCGCGTGCTGTCGGAGCGGGAGTGAGAGGCACTTCACGACCGGCCACTGATCTTTGGACGCGGCGGCCGAAAGCCTGGCTCGACGCGCCATGAGTGGAAAGTTCCGGAAATGAGAGGATCTCGACCCACACGTCTGCCGGCTCCTTTCCTCAAGCGGGTTTGGCTCGACGAGGACAGGGTCGCCGATCCCTCGCTTTACCCGTTTTGTCTGCCCTTCCTGGCTCGCGGCTTCGAACTGGATTTCGACCGCGCGATCACGATCATCGTCGGCGAGAACGGGACCGGGAAATCGACCCTTCTCGAAGGGATCGCAGCTCTGGCCGGTTATGACGAGGCGGGTGGTGGCAAAGGCTACCGCCCGGTCGATCATTCCAGCGCCGTCGAGGCGATGGGTGGCGCGCTTGGACCGGCCTTGCGAGCGAGTTGGTTGCCGAAGATCACAAATGGCTGGTTCTTCCGCGCCGAGAGCTTTTTCTCCGTCGCTCGCTATCTTGACGAGGCCGCGATCGGCTCCGGGCCGCCCCCGGACTTTCTGTCCCATTCCCATGGCGAAGGGTTTCTGCGCTTCTTCGAGGAGCGCTGCATGCGGCAGGGCTTCTTCATCTTCGACGAGCCGGAGGCGGCGCTGTCACCGGCGCGTCAAATGATCTTTCTCAAGCTGCTGCAGCAAATCGAGCGGGCGGGACACACGCAGGTGATCATGGCGACTCATTCGCCCATGCTGATGGCGTTTCCCGGGGCGCGCCTGCTGAGCCTGTCGAAGTACGGGCTGGAGCCCATCACGCTTCAGGACACCACCCATTTCCGGATCATGCGGGAATTTTGTGCCGACCCGGCCGGGTTCGTCGAACTCGCGATCGAGAATTGAGATGAACGCAGCGAAGATCCATCTCGTGCTGGCCGCCCTGATGGGGCTGGCGGGCGTCGCTCTGCTCGCCGCCGCGGCTCATGTCACCGGTACGACCAATGTCCAGATCGCGGGCCAGATGCTGCTCTTCCACGCGCCGCTGGTGTTCGGCGCGACCGTCGCCCGCAAGGGCGGCTATCTTCTCGACTGGCTCGCCCGCCTCGGACTTTCCATCCTGATCCTCGGTGCAGCGCTGTTCGCCGCTGATCTGGCGCGGCGTGGGTTCACCAACGAGGCGCTGTTTCCGCGTGCCGCACCGATCGGCGGCTTCGGCATGCTCGGTGGCTGGCTCCTGCTCGCGCTGTCGGCCGTGTTCGCGCCGCGCGCCTGAACGCTTCCGCATCGCACGATCTTCGGCTAGAAGCGCGCCGCACCCTTCCTGCGGCTCTGTGGACCTTGCCCGATGATTCCTCCCGCCCACATGACGCCGTCGCAATCGGCCGACCTGCTGGTTCAGGCGCTGCCGCACATGCAGCGTTACGATCAGGAGATCATCGTGATCAAATATGGCGGCAACGCCATGGGTGACGCGGCGACGGCCGAGGACTTCGCCGAGGACATCGTCCTGCTCGAGCAGTCCGGCCTCAAGCCCGTGGTTTGCCATGGTGGCGGGCCGCAGATCGCGCGCATGCTGAGCAAGCTCGGCATCCAGTCGGAGTTCAAGCAGGGCCTGCGTGTCACCGACGCCGCCACCGTCGATGTCGTCGAGATGGTCCTGGCCGGTTCGGTCAACAAGGAGATCGTCGGCTACATCTCGCGCGAGGGCGGCAAGGCGATCGGGCTTTGCGGCAAGGACGGCAACATGGTCACGGCCCGCAAGGTGACGCGCACCATCGTCGATCCCGATTCGAAGATCGAGGAGGTGCTTGATCTCGGCTTCGTCGGCGAGCCCGACAAGGTCGATACCTCCGTGCTCGACGCTGTCCTCAAGGCCGAGCTGATCCCTGTGCTGGCGCCGGTCTGCTCGGCGGCCGACGGCCAGACCTACAACGTCAATGCCGACACCTTCGCTGGCGCCATCGCCGGCGCGCTCAACGCCAAGCGCCTGCTGCTGCTCACCGATGTGCCGGGCGTCCTGACCAAGGACAAGGTGCTGATCCCCGAGCTGACGGTCGAGGAATGCCGGCGCCTGATCGCCGACGGCACGATCTCGGGCGGCATGATTCCGAAGATCGAGACCTGCATCTACGCGCTCGAAAAGGGCGTCGAGGCGGTCGTCATCCTCGACGGCAAGGTGCCGCATGCGGTGCTGATCGAGCTCTTCACCGACACGGGCTCGGGCACGATCATCCGGCGTTGAGCGCCTCTCCGTCATGGTCGGGCTTGTCCCGACCATCCACGTCTTCGTTGGCGAGTGCGGTGGTCAAGACGTGGATGCTCGCCACGAGGGCGAGCATGACGATTTTCGACAGCCACATTGCCCGTTAACCGCTAGCAGAACTCTTGCATGTCAGGATTGGCTCGCCACATGAGTCCGTCCCATGAACACGCACGCCGCCATCCCCGACGATGCCCCGCCCGTCGCGACCCCGCCACTCCAGGTCGAGGCCTTCGCGCATGTCGACCACTGGGTCTTTGACCTCGACAACACGCTCTATTCGCATGAGTGCCGGGTCTGGCCGCAGGTCAACCAGCGTATCACCCTATTCCTGCAGGAGCTGTTCGGGCTCGACGGCCTCTCCTCCCACGCCCTGCGGAACTACTACTACCATCGCTATGGCACGACCCTGAACGGGCTGATGGTCGAACACGATGTCGATCCCGACGATTTTCTCGACTTCGCCCACGACATCGACCTTAGCCTGCTCGAGCCCGACCCGGCGCTGGGCGCGGCGATCGCCGCGCTGCCCGGACGCAAGCTGATCCTGACCAATGGCTCGGTCGGCCATGCCCGCAATGTCGCCGGCAAGCTCGGCATCCTCGAGCATTTCGAGGATGTCTTCGACATCGTCGCCGCCGGCTTCACGCCCAAGCCGGAGCGCTCGACCTATGAGCTGTTTCTCGCCAAGCATTCCGTCGATCCCGGCCGGGCGGCGATGTTCGAGGATATCGAGAAGAACCTGATCGTCCCGAGCGCATTGGGCATGAAGACGGTGCTGATTATCCCGCGAACGCCCGATCCCTTCCGCGAGGCCTGGGAACAGACTGCGATCGAGGCCGGTCACGTCCACCATGTCACGTCCGACCTGACCGGTTTCCTGACGCCGCTGGCCCGCACCTAGCCAAAAGCGGCAAAGCAGCAAAACCGTTCTTCTTTACGGACGTCACACAGGATGATACGCCGTGGGTTCGTTATAACGAACGCTTTGGAGTTTTCATCATGTCGGCATTCGACGGCGGCGCGGCCAGCCTTCATCCCGAGACGCGTCTCGTCCATGCCGGCACGATGCGCTCGCAGTTCGGCGAGACCTCGGAGGCGCTCTTCCTGACGCAGGGCCATGTCTATGACAGCGCCGAGCAGGCCGAAGCGCGTTTCCTGAACAAGGATCCGGGCTTCCAGTATGCCCGCTTCTCGAACCCGACGGTCGCGATGCTGGAAGCCCGGATGGCGGCCTTCGAGGGCGCCGAGGCCTGTCGTGCCACGGCCACCGGCATGGCCGCCGTCACCGCAGCCATCATGGGCCAGGTCCGCCAGGGCGATCATGTCGTCGCAGCACAGGCGCTATTCGGCTCCTGCCGCTATGTCGTCGAGGAGCATCTGCCGCGCTATGGCGTGACCTCGACGCTGGTCGACGGTCCCGACATCGACGCCTGGCGCCGGGCGGTGACGCCGCAGACCAAGGTGTTCTTCCTGGAGAGCCCCTCCAACCCGACGCTGGAGGTCATCGACATCGCCGCCGTCGCCGCGCTGGCGAAGGAGGTCGGCGCGACGCTGGTGGTCGACAATGTCTTTGCGACGCCGCTTTTCCAGCGCCCGCTGGAACTCGGCGCCGATTGCGTCGTCTACTCCGCGACCAAGCACATCGACGGCCAGGGCCGCTGTCTGGGCGGTTTGATCCTGGCTTCGCAGGCCTTCATCGAAACCCATGTCCAGACCTATCTCCGCCAGACCGGCCCGGCGATCTCCCCCTTCAACGCCTGGGTCATGCTGAAGGCCCTGGAGACCCTGCCGCTGCGCGTGCGCCAGCAGGCGCATAACGCCGCTATCGTCGCCGACTGGCTGGTGGCGCAGTCCAAGCTGCCCAAGGTCATCTTTCCCGGTCTGAAATCCCACCCGCAGGCGGACATCATCGCCCGCCAGATGACCGGCCCGTCCACGCTGGTCGCTTTCGAGGTCGAAGGCGGCAAGGCCGGCGCCTTCCGCTTCCTTAACGGGCTGAAGCTGATCCGCATCTCCAACAATCTCGGCGACGCCAAGAGCCTGATCGTCCATCCGGCGACGACGACGCATCAGCGCTTCAGCCCGGAGATCCGCGCCAGCATGGGCATTTCCGAAGGGCTGATCCGGCTGTCCGTCGGCCTCGAACACGCCGACGACCTCGTAGCCGATCTCGCAGTGGCACTGGCGGGGGTTTGAGGATGTTCACGAGCGTGGTCGTGCAGCTGCCTCATTCCGGGCAAGCGCAGCGCAGACCCGGAATCCATCGTAGAGCATAGCGATTGCCGGACCTGCCCTACGATGGATCCCGGAGCGGCGCCGCGATGCGGCTTGTCCGGGATGACGACCGTCAAGTCGGTCGGACATCAGATGTGATGGCCTTCACCGTGCCCGCCTGCTAAAGCCTCCCGATTGCTTGGGAAACAGGGGCTATCATGCGTTCTGGCGAAGTGAAGCGCCGTACCAACGAGACCGACATCGCGGTCTCGCTCGTGCTGGACGGCACCGGCACGTCCGAGATCGCCTCGGGCGTCGGCTTCTTCGACCATATGCTCGACCTGTTCGCTCGCCATTCGCTGATCGACCTGAAGGTCGCGGTAAAGGGCGACACCCAGATCGACGACCACCACTCGGTCGAGGACACCGGCATCGCGCTCGGCGAAGCTCTGAAGCAGGCGCTCGGCGACAAGAAGGGCATCCGCCGCTATGCCGACATCCATCTGCCGATGGACGAAACGCTGACGCGCGTCGCCGTCGACGTCTCGGGCCGGCCCTTCCTCGTCTTCCGCACGCGCTTCGAGGCGCAGAAGATCGGCTCGTTCGATACCGAACTGGTGCGCGAGTTCTTCCAGGCTTTCGCGATGAATGCCGGCATCACGCTGCATGTCGAAACGCTCTATGGCGACAACGCCCATCATATCGCCGAGAGCTGCTTCAAGGGGCTGGCACGGGCGCTGCGCATCGCGCTCGAGGTCGATCCGCGCGAGGGCGGCCGCGTGCCCTCGACCAAGGGCGCGCTCTGAAAGGGTCGGACCATGGCATTCTACACGGTGATGATCCCGCCGCCGGGTTCCGGCGGCGCGCGTGACGAGATCGAACAGGCGCGGCTGTTGCCCGAGACGTTCACCTGGCCGGCGTTCATTTTCGGCGGCCTGTGGCTGCTCGGCAAGCGGCTCTGGCTGGCGACGCTGATCTACGCCCTGCTCTGGGGCGCGCTGTTCTATGCGCGCAGCCAGTTCGGTCTCACCAGCGGCGCGCTGCTGCTGTCGCACTGGACGATCGCGTTCTTTCTCGGTCTGGAAGGCCAGAACCTGATCGCCCGCAAGCTGGCGCGCCAGGGCTGGCGCCTGGCCGATGTCGTCGAGGCGCGCGACCTGCCCGAGGCCGAGCGGCGTTATTTCGAGCGCGCGTTGGCCGGCGAGGCCGCGCCGCCGCGCCTGCCGCTGCCGGCGGCCCGTCCGCAGCCGGCCGGGCCGGTGCCAATCATCGGCCTCTTTCCCGAGGCGCGGGGCCGATGAGCCAGTCCGTCGTCATCATCGACTACGGTTCCGGCAATCTGCACTCGGCGGCCAAGGCTTTCGAGCGTGCGGCATCGGAGTCCGGCATCGCCTCGACCATCCGCGTCACCAGCGACACCGACGACGTCCGCGCCGCCGACCGCATCGTGCTGCCCGGCGTCGGTGCCTTCGCCGATTGCCGGCGGGGCCTCGATGCCGTGCCCGGCATGGTCGAGGTGCTGGAGGAGGTCGTTCGCGAAAAGGGCCGACCCTTCCTCGGCATCTGCGTCGGCATGCAGCTTCTGGCTTCGCGCGGGCTCGAATACACGGTCACGCCGGGCCTCGGCTGGATCGCGGGCGATGTCACGCTGATCGTGCCGGAAGGCGAAGGGCTCAAGATTCCGCATATGGGCTGGAACACCCTAGCCAGGCAGAACGACCACGCCTTGCTCGACGGCATCGAGACCGGCCCCAATGGCTTGCACGCCTATTTCGTCCATTCCTACGCGCTGGCGGCGCAGAGGCCCGGCGATGTGCTCGCCGTGACCGATCATGGCGGCCCCGTCACGGCGATGGTCGGGCGCGACAATATCGCCGGCACGCAATTCCACCCCGAGAAGAGCCAGAAGCTCGGTCTCAGGCTGATCGCCAATTTCCTCGGATGGAAGCCGTGATCCTCTTTCCCGCCATCGATCTCAAGAATGGCCAGTGCGTGCGCCTGAAGCAGGGCGACATGGACCAGGCGACGGTGTTCAACGACGATCCCGCCGCGCAGGCTGCCGCCTTCGAGGCCCAGGGCTTCCAATGGCTGCATGTGGTCGATCTCGACGGCGCCTTCGCCGGCAAGCCGATGAACGCCGCGGCGGTCGAGGCGATTTTGAAGCGGGTCGCGTTTCCGGTGCAGCTCGGCGGCGGCATCCGCGACATTGGGACGGTCGAGGGTTGGCTCTCCAAGGGCATTGCCCGCGTCATCATCGGCACGGCCGCCGTGCGTGACCCCGCCTTCGTGCGCGAGGCGGCAAAGGCCTTTCCGGGCCAGGTCGCGGTCGGCATCGATGCCCGCGACGGGTTTGTCGCGGTCGAAGGCTGGGCCGAGACCTCGGCCTTGGCCGCCGATGATCTCGGCCGGCGCTTCGAGGATGCCGGCGTTGCGGCGATCGTCTACACCGACATCGCCCGCGACGGCATGCTCCAGGGCATCAACTGGGACGGCACGATCGCGCTCGCCAAGGCGCTGACCATCCCCGTCATCGCCTCGGGCGGGCTCGCCTCGATGGCCGACATCGAGCGCCTGATGGCGCCCGACGCGGCGATCCTCGAAGGCGCCATCACCGGCCGGGCGCTCTATGACGGGCGCATCGACCCGGCCGCCGCGCTGGAGCGGCTGGCGCGGGCCGCCTGAGCGGCCGGTGGCCACTCCAACCCCGGCTGAGCCTTCAGACCTTCCGGATATTGGTGAAGACTGGCACGCCCTTGAGCATGCCCGTCAGGTTCTTGCGATAGGCCACCGGCTGGAAATATTGCCCGGCCGGCACGAAGGGCACGTCCTTCAGCGCCTGGAGCTGGAGATCTCGCGCGATCGTCTTCTGCTCGGCGAGATCGGCCGCCGTGAGCCATTTGTCGCGCAAGGCCTCGATCGCGGGGCTGTCGGGCCAGCCGGTCGCGCCCTTGGCGCCATTGGCCCGCAGGGGCGTGTTCGTCGCCGGCGTCGCCAGGTCGAGGCCGGACCAATAGGTGACGTAGCAGCTCCAGCCGCCCTCCTCGACCGGCCCGCGCTTGGTGATGCGCTGGATCACCGTGCCCCAGTCGGCCGGCACGAAATCGACGTTCATGCCGATCTTGCGCATCATCTCGGCCGCAACCTCGCAGACCGCACTGATGCGGGCGACGTCCTGCCCCGACAGGAAGACGACGCGCTCGCCCTTGTAGCCGGCCTCGATCAGCTCCTTCTTGAGCGCGGCATAGTCGGAGGAGGAGCCGATCGCCTCCAGCCCCGCTTCGGTCGCCATGTCGGAGACGGCGCCGAAGAAGCCGGTGCGGTCCTTCCAGAGCGAGTTGTCGGCGCCTGCGACCGCCTGCATGCACTCGGTCTGGTTCAGACCTTTCAGGATGACGCGGCGGATCGCCGGGTTGTCGAAGGGCGGCTGCGTGTGGTTGAGCCGGACCTGTCCGCACCAGCCGAAGGGGTCCTTGATCTCGACGACGATGTCGCGATTGGCCTTCAGCACGGGCAGCAGGTCGATCAAGGGCTGCTCGACCCAGTCGACGGCGCCCGATTGCAGCGCTGCCGCAGCCGTCGCCGCATCGGGAATGACCTGGAACTCGACGCGGTCGAAATGCGCGGTGCGGGCGCCTGCCGTGAAGCTCGGCGTGCCCTGCCGCGGCACATAGCCGGCATGCTTGGCATAGAAGTGCCTCGCGCCGGGAACGCGCTCGCCCATCACATAGCTGAACGGGCCGCTGCCGATCGCTTCGGGCACCTGCTTGAACGGATCGGTCAGCGCCAGCCGCTCCGGCATCATCACCGGGATCAGCGAGCTCGGCCGGGCCAGCGCATGCGCCAGCAGCGGGAAGGGCCGCTTCAGCCGGAACACGATGGTGCGGTCGTCGGTCGCCACGATCTCATCAGTCGCGGCCATCACCGCCTGGCCAAAGGCATCGCGCACGCCCCAGCGCTTGAGGCTGGCGACGCAGTCGCGCGCCAGCACCTTCGTGCCGTCATGGAAGACGAGGCCGGGCCGCAGCGTCAGCGTCCAGCGCTTGCCGCCGTCCTCGACAAGATGGCCCTCTACCATCTGTGGCTGTGGCTGCAGGTTCTCGTCGAGCCCGAACAGCGTGTCGAAGACCAGTAGCGCATGGGTGCGCGTCGCATAGGCCGTCGTCCAGATCGGGTCGATGACCGCGACATCAGCATAGGGCACAAAGCGCAGGACGTTGCTGCCCTGGCCGAGCGCCAGGTTCGGAGCGGCGAGCAGGGCCGAAGCGGCGGCGGAGGTCTTGAGGAATTGACGGCGATGCATGGGCAGCACTCCAGCAGGCGGAAGCCCGCGTTCTAGCACGGCCCGTGCCAGTCGCCGCTCTGGAACGCGGCTTGCCTAAAGCATCGGCAGCGAGCGCGGCTTCGGGCCGCGCGGGAAAGCCGCCTCGATCCGGGCAAGGTCGTCTTCCGTGAGCGCCAGATGCAGCGCCCCGGCATTGTCCTCGACATGGGCGGTGCCGGCCGCCTTCGGGATCGCGAAGACGCCGGGCCGCCGTGTCAGGAAGGCGAGTGCGACCTGACGGGCGGTGGCGCCATGGGCCGCTCCGATCTCGCCCAGAACCCGCCCCTCCGCGCTGCCTGGCGACGGAAAGTCGGCATGGCCGAACGGGCTATAGGCAGTGACAGCGACGCCGTTGCGCTCGCACCAGGGGATGACGGCATGTTCGATCGCGCGTTCGCGCAGATGGTAGAGCACCTGATTGCAGGCGATCGCGCCGGGACCGGCGACGGACAGCGCCTCGTCGAGGTCGTCCACGTCGAAATTGCTGACGCCCCAGGACAGGATCTTGCCCTCGGCCTTCAACGCCTCGAAGGCGGCGAAGGTCTCGGCCAGGGGATGCGGGCCGCGCCAGTGCAGCAGATAGCAGTCGAGCCGATCGGTCTTCAGATAGCGCAGCGAACGCTCGCAGGCGGCGCGGGTGCCACTCTTCGAGGCGTTGTGCGGCAATACCTTCGAGACCAGGAAGGCATCGTCGCGGCGGCCGGCGATGGCCTCGCCGATGATCGCCTCGGAGCGGCCATCGCCATACATCTCGGCGGTGTCGATATGGGACAACCCGAGATCGAGACCGCGCCGCAGGGCCGCGACCGCCGAGCGCTTGTCGCCCTGTTCTATATACCAGGTGCCTTGTCCGATGGCCGTGATCTCGCGACCGGCCGTTCCGAATGGCCTCGTCGTCATCTGCTCCCTCGGCTGTCTGGCGACAGTTTCATCAACGCTCTTCCAAAAATGTAGAAACATCTCTACATTGTAAGTCGTTCTTGTACAAAAGAGGAGGTTTGCCGATGCAGACCACGCTCTCCAGCCGTGAATTCAATCAGGACACCGGGAAGGCCAAGAAGGCGGCGCATGATGGGCCGGTGTTCATAACCGATCGCGGGCGACCTTCACATGTGCTGCTGTCCATCGAGAATTACCAAAAGCTGTCATCGAAGGGCATGACTCTGGCGGAGGCTATCGCCGATCCGAGACCGGAAGCGGATTTCGAGTTCGATCCTCCGAGGCTTCGCGGGTTTAGCTTCAAGCCTGCCGACTTCGAGTGATGTTTCTACTCGACACCAATGTGATCTCGGAATTGCGTCGCAAGAACCAGTTCGATGCAAATGTCTATGCGTGGTCGCAAGCCGTTCCGCTTGAGAATCTCTATGTGTCGGTCGTCACGATCATGGAGATCGAACAGGGGATTCTCCTCGTGGGGCGCCGTGACCATCGGCAGGCGGGTATTCTGAGATCTTGGATGGCCGAGCACTTTCTGCCCCGGTTCGAGGCGCGGGTGCTGGCCTTCGATACCGTTGCCGCATTGCGCTGTGCCGCGATGCATGTTCCCGACCCGAAGCCCGATCGAGACAGCATGATCGCGGCGACCGCATCGGTTCATGGTCTGACGGTCGCAACGCGAAACATCAGGGATTTTGAGGCCTGCGGCGTACCCGTGTTCAATCCCTGGCTTTATACGCGATAACTCATAGTCTCACGCCGGCAGCGTGCCGTTCGCCGACAGAACCTCGCCCGCCAAATAGAGCGAGCCGCAGATCAGGATGCGCGGCGGCGCAGACCAGTCGCGTGCCGAAATCTCGCGCAGCGCCTGTTCGACCGAGCCGGCGGTTTCGGCCACGAGCCCCGCCGAACGGGCAAGCCCTGCGACCTCCTCGGCCGGGCGCGCGACGAGCTGGTTCTGGATCGGCACGGCGAAGAGCAACTGCGCCAGCCCCTTGAAATGGCCGAGCGTGGCCTTCGCGTCCTTGGTCGAGAGCAGGCCGGCGATCATCACCAGCGGCGCCGGGTTGCGGTCGGCGAGATCGGCCATCGCCTGCGCCAGCACGCGGCCGCCATCGGGATTGTGGCCGCCGTCGAGCCAGAGTTCGGCGCGGCCCGGCACGAGATCGGCGAGCTTGCCGCGCGCCAGCCTTTGCAGCCGCGCCGGCCAGTCCGCATTGAGCATGCCCTGCTCGAAGGCGTAGCTCCGAAGGCCGCCATAGCCGGCGGCACGCAAGCCTGCGATCGCGGTCCCGGCATTGACATGCTGGTGACGCCCGGAGAGGCGCGGCAGGGGTAGGTCGAGCAGGCCGTCGCCATCCTCATAGACCAGCCGCCCGCCATCCTCATGGACGGAAAAATCCTGAGCGCCGATCAGGATCTTCGATGCGCCGACACGTTCGGCCGCCGCCTCCAGCACCGCCGTCGGCTCAGGCTCCTGCGGGGCGATCACAGCCGGCGCGCCACGCTTGAAGATGCCGGCCTTCTCAGCCGCGATCTTGGTGACGCTGTCGCCGAGATATTCGGAATGGTCGAACGAGACCGGCGTCACCACCGTACAGGCCGGGTTGGCGATGACGTTGGTCGCGTCGAAGCGCCCGCCGAGGCCGACTTCGAGCAGCACGACATCGGCCTTGTGCTCGGCGAAGAGCAGGAAGGCCACGACGGTGGTGATTTCGAAGAAGGTGATCTGATCGCTGGCGTTGGCGCGCTCGCAGCGCTCCAAGGCCTCGACCAGCACGGCCTCGTCGACGAAGCGACCGCCGCCGGGGGCGCCCAGCCGGATGCGCTCATGGAAACGCACCAGATGCGGCGAGGTGTAGACATGGACGGACAAGCCCGCCGCCTCGAGGATCGCCCGCATGAAGGCGATGGTCGAGCCCTTGCCGTTGGTGCCGGCGACATGGATCACCGGCGGCAGGCGCTTCTGCGGATCGCCGAGGCGCTCCAGCAGGGTCAGGATGCGCCCGAGCGAGAGGTCGATCAGCTTGGGATGCAGCGCCAGCAGGCGCGCCAGCACCGTATCGGACGATCCCATGATGCCCCGGGCCGCCGTCGCGTCAGATCGCTTCGACGATGGGCCGCGGCGGCGCCGCGGTGGCAGGCGCAGCGCTCTGGAGCGGCTGCTTGGTCAGAAGCCGGCCGAGGCGCGCAAGGGTCTCGGGCAGGTCGTGGCGGTGCACCACCATGTCTACCATGCCGTGATCCTTGAGATACTCGGAGCGCTGGAAGCCCTCGGGCAGCTTCTCGCGGATCGTCTGCTCGATGACGCGCGGGCCGGCGAAGCCGATCAGCGCGCCGGGCTCGGCGATGTGGATGTCGCCGAGCATGGCATAGGAGGCGGTGACGCCGCCGGTGGTCGGGTTGGTCAGCACGACGATATAGGGCAGGCGGGCAGCCCGCAGGCGGCGCACGGCCACCGTCGTGCGCGCCAGCTGCATCAGCGAGAGAATGCCTTCCTGCATGCGGGCCCCGCCCGACGCGGCGAAGACGACATAGGGCGTCTTCTTCTCGAGCGCGGTCTCGGCGCCCTTGATGAAAGCCTCGCCGGCCGCCATGCCGAGCGAGCCGCCCATGAAGTGGAAATCCTGCACCGCGATGGTCAGCGCCAGGCCCTTGACCCGGCCATAGCCGACCTTGAAGGCGTCGATGGCGCCGGTCTTGGTCCGGGCGTCCTTGAGCCGGTCGATATAGCGCTTCTCGTCGCGGAACTTCAGCGGATCGGTCGCGACCTCGGGCAGCGGCACATCGAGCCATTTGCCTTCGTCGAAGGTCAGGCGCAGCCGGTCCTGCGCGGTGACGCGCATATGGTGGTCGGAACCGGGAATGACGAAGCCATTGGCCTCGACATCCTTGTGGAAGACCATCTGCCCGGAATCAGGGCATTTGATCCAGAGATTCTCCGGGCTCTCGCGCTTGAACAGCGTCTTGATGCGCGGCCGGACGACTTCGGAAATCCAGTTCATGGATCGACCTTTACGATTCTGGCGCGGAAGGCGGGCGAGGACCTGGCCTCAGGCCGCCTTCGCGACCGAGCGGATGCCTGCGGCCAATTCGGAAACCAGCGAGGTGACAGCCGAAACCGTCTTTTCCGTGGCTTTGCCGTCTGCGTCCAGCGAGAGCCGGACGCGCTCGACCAGGGCCGAGCCGACGACGACGCCATCCGCGCCCTTGGCGATGGTGGCGGCATCCTGTGCCGTCTTGACGCCGAACCCGACAGCGACGGGCAGGTCGGTATGGCGCTTGATGCGGGCGACCGCATCGCCGACCGCGTCGTAATTGGTGATCGTACCGCCGGTGATGCCGGTGACCGAGACATAATAGACGAAACCCGAGGTGTTCTGCAGCACCTTGGGCAGGCGCTTGTCGTCGGTCGTCGGCGTCGCCAGGCGGATGAAGCTCAAGCCCGCCGCCAGCGCCGGCAGGCAGAGCTCGACGTCTTCCTCCGGCGGCAGGTCGACCACGATCAGGCCATCGACGCCGGCCTTGCGCGCGTCCGGCAGGAAGCGCTCGACGCCATAAGCGTAGATCGGATTGTAGTAGCCCATCAGCACGATCGGCGTGTCATGACCTTTGGCGCGGAACTCCGCGACCATGGCCAGGGTCTTCTTCAGCGTCTGGCCGCCATGCAGCGCGCGCTGGCCGGCGAGCTGGACCGGGATGCCGTCGGCCATCGGATCGGTGAAGGGCACGCCGAGTTCGATCAGGTCGGCGCCTGCGCCGGGTAGGGCGGCGAGGATCGCGCTCGCGGTGGTGAAGTCGGGGTCACCGGCGGTGACGAAGGTCACCAGCGCGGCGCGGCCCTCGTTGGCGCAGGCCTGAAAGCGGGCCTGGATACGAGCCTGGCCGGTGGCTGTCTGGGTGTCGGGGATATTGGGATCAGTCATGATTTGAGCGGTTAGCATGACGCGCGCGGGCTGGCGAGAGGGTTGCGCTTGCGTGTGATGGCGGGCTGCGCCACATGCCACGGGTCATGCGCGCCTTCGACACGCCCCTGCCTATCGACGCCGTCCTCGGGGATCTCGCCGCCACCCTGCGTGCGGGGCCCAATGCCGTGCTCGTCGCCCCGCCTGGCGCAGGCAAGACAACGCGCGTGCCGCTCGCCTTGCTCGACGAGCCTTGGACGCTAGGGCGCAAGCTGATCGTGCTGGAGCCGCGAAGGCTCGCGGCGCGCGGCGCGGCCAATCGCATGGCGCAGACGCTGGGCGAGCGCGTTGGCGAGACGGTAGGCCTGCGCGTCCGGCTCGGTTCGAAGATCGGCCCGAAGACGCGCATCGAGGTGGTCACGGAGGGCGTCTTCGCCCGGATGATCCTCGACGATTCCGCGCTGGACGGCATCGCCGCCGTGCTGTTCGACGAATTCCACGAGCGCTCGCTCGACGCCGATTTCGGGCTGGCGCTGGCGCTCGATGCGCAATCGGGCCTGCGCGAGGATCTGCGGATTCTGGTGATGTCGGCAACGCTCGACGGCGCGCGGGTCGCGAGGCTCCTCGGCGAAGCGAGGGTGATCGAGAGCCAGGGCCGGGCCTTTCCCGTCGAGACGCGCTATCTCGGCCGCGAGCCGCTGAAGCGCATCGAGGACCAGGTCGCCGATGCCGTGCTGCTGGCGCTGAATGAGCAGCCCGGGTCGCAGCTCGTCTTCCTGCCCGGACAGGGCGAGATCAGACGGGTCGAGGAGCGGTTGCGCGAGCGGATCCGTGACAACACCGTCGAGATCGCGCCGCTCTATGGCGCGCTCGACCAGACGGAGCAGGACCGCGCCGTGCTGCCGGCCCCGCCCGGTCGTCGGAAGGTCGTGCTGGCGACGGCCATTGCCGAAACCTCGTTGACGATAGAGGGCGTGCGGGTGGTGATCGATTCAGGCCTCGCCCGCATTCCCGTCTACGAGCCCGACCTCGGCGTCACCCGGCTGGAGACGCGCCGCGCCAGCCGGGCCGCATCCGACCAGCGCCGTGGCCGTGCTGGCCGCACCGAGCCCGGCATCTGCTATCGCCTGTGGGAGGAGGCCGGCAACGGCGCGCTCGAGGCCTTCGCCCGGCCGGAAATCCTCTCCGCCGATCTCGCGCCGCTTCTGCTCGACTGCGCGGCCTGGGGCGTCTCCGACCCGACAAGTCTCGCCTTCCTCGATCCGCCGCCCGCGCCCGCCCTCAAGGAGGCGCGCAGCCTGCTCGCCAGCATCGGTGCGCTCGATGCCGATGGCCGGATTACACCGGAAGGGCGCACGCTCCAGACCCTGCCGCTGCCGCCGCGTCTTGCCCGCATGGTCGTCGTCGCCGCGCGCTTCGGACAGGCCGGCGCGGCCGCCATGCTGGCCGCGATCCTGGTCGAGCGCGGACTGGGCGGCGATGCGCCCGATCTTGCCGAACGGCTGGATCGCTTCGAGCGCGAGCGCGGCGGCCGTGCCGCCGATATGCGCCGCCTCGCCGAGGGTTGGGCCCGCGCGGCGCAGCAAGCCGCAAGGCAGCAGACCGGGGCTGAGCCTCTGGCGCCCGGCCTGCTGCTCGCCTTCGCCTATCCCGACCGGGTCGCCAGGGCGCGCAATCCGGGCTCGGGGCTGTATCTGCTCGCCAATGGCCGCGGCGCCACGATCGAGCCCGCGCAGCGTCTGGCGCGCGAAAGCCATATCGTCGTCGCCGAGATGACCGGCGCCGCCCAGCAATCGCGCATCCTCTCGGCTGCCGCGATCGCGGAGGGGGCCATCGCCTGGCTGGTCGGCAACGAGCTGTCGCCGTTCGCGATGGAGGAGCACAACGAAACCAGCTTCGACCGCACCGCCCGCGCCTTGCGCGTCCGGTCTGTACGGCGATACGGCGCGCTCAGCCTGTCGGAACGGCCGCTGCCGGCCGAGGCCTCGGCGGCCAATGCCGACATTCTCGCAAAGGGCATCGCGGGGCTCGGCATGGGCCTGCTGCCCTGGACGAAAGCGCAGCGGCAATTGCGTGAGCGCGTCGATTTCCTGCGCCGGGCCGAGCCGGAGCAGGGTTGGCCGGATCTGTCGGATGAAGGGCTCGCCACGGCGCCGGAACTCTGGCTCGCGCCGCATGTCATCGGGCGCACGTCGCTGGACACGATCCAGCCGGGCGATCTCGATGCCGCGCTCGGCGACCTCCTGCCCTGGGAGATGAAGCGCCGGCTCGACAGCGAGGCGCCGACGCATTTCACCGCGCCGACCGGCTCCAGCCTCGCCGTCGACTATGCTGCCGAGGCCGGGCCGACGATCTCGGTCAGGGTGCAGGAACTCTTCGGACTCGCGAAACATCCTGCGCTCGCGGGCGGACGGGTGCCGCTGGTGCTGGAACTGCTCTCGCCGGGACACAAGCCCGTCCAGATCACGCGCGACCTGCCGGGCTTCTGGCGCGGCTCATGGGCCGCGGTGAAATCCGAGATGAAGGGCCGCTATCCGCGCCATCCCTGGCCCGACGACCCCGCCGCCGCGCCGCCGACGACCCGGGCCAAGCCCCGCGGGACGTGAGCCGGTCTCAATTCCCCATCCGGTCGCGCCATTGGCGCTCGCCGGCAAGGCAGGTCGCATTGTTGCCGCCGGTCGCCTGTGCCTTCTGCACCAGCGCCTCGCCATCGCGCGGCATCTCGGCGATCTCGCGGACCAGCTTGGTGCGGGTCGCGTCGACGAACTGGTGGCGTTCGCGGATCGGGATCACGAAGGCGCCGATACCGGTGACGACGCAGTCCTGATAATAGACGTCGAGATTGTCGATGTCGAAATAGCTCGCCTGCTTCAGCATCACCGGCAGCCCGTTGATGCTGATGCCCTTGGCGCCGGCCTCGTCGCGGGCGGTGGTGACGGCGCGCCCGTCATTGTTGGCGCCGTCACCGGAGATGTCGATCACCTTGCGCAGCGGCGTGACATTGGCCTGCTCCAGCAGGGCGACGCCGAGATCGATCGCTGCCGAGATCGAGGTGCGGCGGCCGCGCCGCGTCTGCGCCTCGCCGAGCTCCTCGGCAAAGGCCATGGCCGACTGGGGTGAATCGATGATCGTCCAGGGCTTGACGATGTGCTGGAAATTGCCGCCGGCCCATTCGAAATAGGTCACCGCGATCTTGCCGATCGCGCCCTTGCCGATTGCCTCATGCAACTGCTTCGAGCGGAAGGCCTCGATATAGCCATTCCGTTGCAAGGCGAGTTCGTCGAGATCCATCGAGAAGGAGACGTCGACCGCAAGCACGAGCGCGACATCGACCTCCTCGGGCGGGGTCGTCGCTTGCTGGGCGTTGGAGGCCGCACCGGTCCATAGACCCATCGCAGCCAGACTCAAGAGACCGTACAGCCAACGCCGCATCGCTTCCTCCGTCATCATGTCGCAACGGAAGTGTGCGCCTGCTTTCGATTCGTTCCAAGGGCGAAAGCTGGGCAGCGGCGCCGATTATCGCGCCGTATTGCGCCGCTCGACGATGGAGATCGCCGCAGCTGCCGCTTCCTCGACATTGAGCGCCGAGGTATCGAGGATCACCGCGTCCTCGGCCGCCTTCAGCGGCGCGTCGCTGCGGCCGGAATCGCGCGCGTCGCGTCGGCGGATATCGGCCAGGATGCCTTCGAAAGTGGCAGCCTCGCCGCGTCCCGCGAGCTCCCTGTGACGTCGCGCGGCCCGCACCTCAGGCGTCGCGGTGACGAAGAGCTTGGCCTGCGCCTGCGGGCAGATCACCGTGCCGATGTCGCGCCCGTCGAGGACCGCGCCGCCGGGCTGAGCCGCGAAGGAACGCTGGCGCGCGATCAGCCCGCTGCGCACCGCCGGCATCGCCGCGACAACGGAGGCCGCCTCGCCGATCTCGCGGCCACGCAGGCTGTCCTCGGCGAACGCGTCTTCCCGGAAGGTCGAGACGAGCCTTGCCGCGGCTTCCGGGTCTCGGATGTCGTGGCCGGCATCGAGCATCGCCCGGGCGACCATGCGGTAGAGCAGGCCGGTATCGAGATAGGGCAGGCCGTAATGCGCCGAGAGCCGGCGCGCCAGCGTGCCCTTGCCCGATGCGGCCGGGCCGTCAACCGCGATGACGAGCCCCACAGGAGCCTGTTCGCGGCTCATGCGATCTCGCCTCCGAGCCCGTTCATCAGCGCAATGAAGCTCGGGAAGCTGGTCGCGATCATGGCGCCGTCATCGACCTGCATCGGCTTTTGCGTCGCCAGCCCCATGACGAGGAAGCTCATGGCGATGCGATGGTCGAGATGGGTCGCGACGATGCCGCCGCCAGCGACCGCCCCGCCCGAACCCTCGACGACAAGATCGTCACCCTCGATCGCGCAGGTGACGCCCGCCGCCTTCAGTCCGGCCTCGACCGCCGCGAGCCGGTCCGATTCCTTGACGCGCAGTTCCTGCAAGCCGCGCATTCGCGTGGTCCCGGTCGCGAAGGACGCCGCCACCGCCAGCACGGGATACTCGTCGATCATCGAGGGCGCCCGCTCGGGCGGCACCACGACGCCCTTCAGGGTGCCGGCGCGCACCCGCAAGGTCGCGACCGCCTCGCCGCCCTCATTGGCCTCGCTCTCGACGGTGATGTCGGCGCCCATCTCGCGCAGCGTGGTCAGGAGGCCCGAGCGCAGCGGATTCGTCATCACGCTCTCGATCAGGATGTCGGAACCCGGCACGATCAGCGCGGCGACCAGCGGGAAGGACGCGGAAGACGGGTCGGCCGGGACGACGATCGGCGCGGCCTGAAGCTCCGGCTGGCCCTTCAGCACGATGCGCCGGCCATGCTCGCCCTCGGGCGTCACGACGACATCGGCGCCGAAATGGATCAGCATCTTCTCGGTGTGGTCGCGCGTCGCTTCCGTCTCGATCACGGTGGTCTCGCCGGGCGCGGCAAGGCCGGCCAGCAGCACCGCCGACTTGATCTGCGCCGAGGCGACAGGCGTGCGGTAGGTGATCGGCAGGGCTTCCTTCGGCCCACGCAGGGTCAGCGGCACGCGCCCGCCCTCGCCCTGCGAGACGATCACGGTCCCCATCAGTTCAAGCGGATCGAGAATGCGCCGCATCGGGCGCTTGCGCAGCGAGGCGTCGCCGTCGAAGGTCGTGGTGATCGGATGTGCGCCGCAGACGCCCATCATCAGGCGCGAGCCCGTGCCGGCATTGCCGAAATCGAGCAGCCCCGCCGGCTCGCGCAAGCCCCCGACGCCGACGCCGCGAACACGCCAGGCGCCTGGCCCGTCATGATGGACGATCGCGCCCAGTGCGCGGGCGGCATCGGCCGTGCGCATCACGTCCTCTCCTTCCAGCAGGCCGGTGACCGCGGTCTCGCCGATGGCGAGCAGGCCGAAGATCATCGCCCGGTGCGAGATCGATTTGTCGCCGGGCACGCGGACGCTGCCGCGAAGCGGACCGGAACGGCGTGCGGTGACGGGAACGGGGGTTTGTGCGTGGGCCAAGGGGTTTCTGCCGGCTGGTCGATCGGGAATGGCGTGCCCTAGCACGCGCCCCGGTCATGCGTCACGTCCGGGTTGCAGGCGCCGGACCGTGTGCAGGGCAGCCGAAATGGGCTTCTACGGTCCGTGCGTGGCGTGCCCGCGTGAAATGAGCATTTGACAGGGCCGTCTGCCCCGACTAACGGACGCGCCTGCTTTTCAGAACATGAATGATTGAAGGTCCGACGCAGTGGCGAAACCGGAACTTGGAACGAAGCGCGTTGACCCGGTCACGGGCCGCAAATTCTACGACCTGAACAAGGACCCGATCGTCTCGCCTTACACGGGACAATCCTATCCGCGTTCGGTCTTCGAGCCGCAGGCCAAGGCGTCTGCAGCCGTGGCCGCGGCCAAGCCCGCCGATGACGAGGATGAGGTCGAGGCCGCCGACGAGGCGGTCGAGCTCGTCTCGCTCGACGAGGCCGATGCCGAGGCGAGCGAGAAGGAAGCCGTCGTCACCAGCGAGGACGACATCGAGGTCGAAGACGATGTCGCGCCCGATGACGACACCTTCCTCGAAGAGGACGAGGAAGGCGACGATGACGTCGCCGACCTGATCGATGGCGACATCGAGGGCGACGAGGACGTCTGACTCTTCCCGGAGGCGGGCCGCAAGAGAATGACGATCAGGCGACAATCGGCGCTTGAGTCTTCCGCCGCTCCCGCCTATAGAGCGCTTCGCCGCTGACGCGGCGACCGGGTGCCGATCCCGCCCTCGCCGGATGGCGAGCGGATTGGAGCCTGAAAGACCCCGGCTGACCCCCAAAGTTCAGCTGGTTGAGACGTGGGGCCATAGCTCAGTTGGGAGAGCGCTTGAATGGCATTCAAGAGGTCGGCGGTTCGATTCCGCCTGGCTCCACCATCTCCACCCTCAGAAATTCGGTTGTTTAGGTTATGCAGGGCGCCTCGAGGCGCCCTTTGCTTTTTGCTCGGCGCCTGCGCCGACGCTGCCCTCAGGCAGCCTCATCAAGCACCCGCGCGACATATTTCATCAGCATCGGCTCCAGCCGCTTCGGGTAATCCGCCCGGTGGTAGAGGTTTACCAGATTCTCGTCATAGAGACGCATGATCTCGGCATTGAGGCAGTAGATCGCATAGATCGATCCTTTGCCGTCGTCGACAATGATCCATTGTTCGTCCCTCATCCGATCGATGCAGCCATCGGCGAGGAGGGGCAGGCCATGGGCCTTCATCATGCTCTGGAAGGTCTTGATCCGGACTTTGGTCTTGGGACCGATCAGGCCATCGACCTTCAGCGGTACCCCGGCCACCGCACGCGCCACGGCATTGTCCGGATGGGCGAACCACAGATTCAGGAAGTACTGGACCAGCGTGACGTCGTCGCGGTTGTTGGCGCGGCCGGGGCCGACACCCATTTCGACCAGGAACATGCAGCCGGATTCCCCATAGGATATGACTTTAGCCATGATTGCCTCCCGATGAGACGGGGAGCCCAGCGCCGCCCCGTTGCAATCAGGAATAGGCAAGCTCCGACCACGGCGCTGTTCCCGGGGTGACAGGCAGGGCTTGGGGGCCTGGACGGACGAGGGGATGTTCCGGGACGCGTCCTGGAGGGTCTGCGGGCCCAAGCGATCCACTACGCGATCGTCACATCCGAGCGCGGCCTCGACGAGCAGGCCAGGATATAGCCCTGCGCTTCTTCCTCGGCCGAGATCCCGCCCTCGTGCTGCATCGCGACCGAGCCTTCGACCAGCGTGACGCGACAGGTGCCGCACATGCCCGAGGCGCAGCCGCAGGGGATGACGATGGTCTGGCGCGTGGCCGCCTCCAGCAGCGTCTCATCGGCGCGGGCGAGGAAGCGCTTCTCGCCCATCTGGATGGAAAAGCCCGTCTCAAGCGCGTTGTCGGGAATGGCGACCAGGGCCGCCGGCGCGACCGCACCGAAATGCTCGATGTGGAAATGCGCGCGCTGGCCACCCTCGGCGGCGTGGATCAGCCTTGCCTCGTCCATGAAGCCGTCCGGGCCGCAGCAGAACACCTCGCGCCGGCCGAAATCCGGTAGCGCGACCGAGGCCAGCCGGCGATGGAGCCGGCCGCTGAAGCCGAACCAGCCTGGCTCGGGATGGCTGGCGATCATCGCGACAGCAAGGTTCGGCATGCTCGCCTGCAAAGCCGCGAGTTCGCGCGCGAACAGGATGTCGCGGGGCGTGCGGGCGGCGTGGAGCCAGCAGACATCGCTATCGGGCGCGGTCGCCGCCAGATGGCGCAGCATCGCCATCAGCGGGCTGGCGCCAGAGCCGGCCGAGACCAAGGCGAGCTTTTGCGTGGCGCGGGCGTCGATAATGAAGCGCCCCTTGGGGGCACGGCTTTCGATGATATCGCCAACCGCGAGTTCCTCACGCAGCCACCGTGTCGCGCGGCCCATGGGATGGGCCTTGATCGTCATCGCCAGCGTGCCCGACGCGTCCGGGGCCGAGGCCAGCGAGAAGGTGCGGAACAGGGTCTCGCCCCCCAACGAGAGTTTCAGAGTCATCGATTGGCCGGCGGAATAGGGGCATGCCGCCCTCCGGCCGGAAGATGAAGGTCTTCACGTCATGCGTCTCGGGCCGGATCTCGACCACGGTCAGCGTCAGACGCTCTGCCGCTGGTGTCGCCATAGCAGGGGCATCGAGAACAGCCGCGCTCATTCCGCCGCCATCCTGGCCGGCGACGGCCCGGCGACGAAATCCGCCATCTTGCCAGCGTACCAGTTGGCGAAATTCGTCAGCATGAACTCTGAAGGCGCATAGGGGCCCGGCCGATAGGCCATCGAGCGGATGCCGCGATGATTGACCTCGGCCGGCTCGGCATCCTGCGCATTGGTGGCGATCCAGACCTCGGTCAGGCGCGCGATGTCGTAATCGACGCCCTCGACCGCATCCTCATGCACCAGCCAGGTGGTGCGCACGGCGATGCGGTCCTGGCCGAGCGGCAGCACCCTGAAATGGAGGATGTTGTCGGAGAGGAAGTGGTTCCAGTTGTTGGGCGCGCGGAACATCCTGACCGAACCGAGATCGGCTTCCGTGAAATCCGCTAGCAGCTTCCGGCAGGCCGGGCCGCCATCCATGGTGAAGGAGACCGCGCCCTCATGGAAGGGCAGGCGGATGCAGCGGAACTCCTGGCCGCCATCGGCCGGCTTGTGAGGCAGCCCCAGCGCATCCCATTGCGCCGTCTTGGCATCCATCAGGGCCTTGAACTGGGCAAAACTCTCGCGCGTCGTTCATGGCTTCGCCATCCGCCAGATGAGGGGCGAAGGCGGCGCGCGGCTGATCTTCGATGGACGCCGCGCGAGTGCAGCCGGCGCGGCCTTTGCCGGGGCGTCCACGATCGATTCCTTCGACGCGCATGACGGCCACGCTTTGACCAAGGGCCATGCCGGCGTTGCGATCCTGCCGGCGCTGCTGGCTGTCGCCGACGCCGAGGGAATGCTGTCGGCAGAGGGCCTCGATGGCGGCGAACTGCTGACGGCCTTGGTGATCGGCTACGAGATCGCGACCCGGGCCGGCATCGCGCTGCATGGCAGCGTCTCCGACTACCACGCCTCCGGTGCCTGGAACGCGCTGGCCTGTGCCGCCGTGGCGGCGCGCCTGCTGAAGCTCGACCATGAGACCACCCGCCACGCCTTGGGCACGGCCGAGTATCATGGTCCGCGCAGCCAGATGATGCGCTGCATCGCCTATCCGACCATGCTGAAGGACGGTTCCGGTTGGGGGGCCTTCGCCGGCGTCTCAGCCGCCTATCTGGCGCAGGACGACTTCACCGGCGCGCCGGCCATCACGATCGAGGCTCCCGATCAGGCCGAGATCTGGAGCGATTTGGGCGCGCACTGGCGAATCATGGAGCAGTATTTCAAGCCACACCCGGTCTGCCGCTGGGCCCAGCCGGCCATTCAGGCCGCCGCCACGCTGGTCTCGCGCCATGCCATCGCGCCTGAAAGCATCGCGACGGTTGTGGGCGAGACCTTCGCGGCTGGCGTCAGCCTGGGAACGGCGCGTCCATCGACCACGGAAGCGGCGCAGTATGCGCTCGGTTTTCCGCTCGCGGCCTTCCTGGTTCGCGGGAGGCTCGGGGCCGACGAGATCGGTCCCGGCGGGCTTGCCGATCCCAGCATCGCGGCGATGCTCGGGCGGATCACTCTGCAGGAGCGGGCCGACCTCTCCGCCGCATTCCCGCAGCAGAGGCTAGCGGTCGCCCGGATCACGACGCTGACGGGCGAGCAGTTCGTTTCGGATGTCACAGCGGCGCGGGGTGATCCGGCCGAACCGCTCAGCGACGCCGAACTCCTCGCCAAGTTCGAGACGGCCGGCGCGGATCGCAATCGCGACGAATGGCGCAGCATCGCTGGAACCTGCCTGCAACTCGGCCCGCAGACCACGTCGCTGACTTCGGCCCTGAACCTGGTTCTGGCGACGTCGGCCGGCAATTGACCCTTCGGGCCTTCTGCCAAAGAGATATCGCCGCTCCGGTAGCCTTTGGGAGGTGTGAAGACCGGAGCGGCGAAGTTCGAGCCGCGAGGCTGCGACCCAATCATCTGTCGCCGCAGCCGGGGGCAAGGTTCACAGGGCTCGAATAAATCCCCGCTTCGGGAGAACGGACCGCCGCATGCCGCAAAATGGCGGCGCGCGGCACGATGAAACCTACTGGAACAGGAAGTAGCTGTCGTCGACCGCGGCGGCGACGACGTTCTGCAGGCGGAATGTAAAGACGCCGTAGACATAGACGTCAGTGTCGGCACCGCTCTGGAAGACGCCAAGGATACCGGCCGCGCGCGGATTGGTTCCGGTAAAGCCGGCAACGTCGAACATCGAACGCAGATCGATGCCATCGCGCACGCCGCCGAAATTGAAGTCCATGATGAGATCGCCGCCATCACCGAGCCCGAAGCAGAACAGGTCGGCGTCGCCCTCGCCCTTCAGCACGTCGCCGCCCTGGCCGCCATAGATCAGGTCGTTGCCGGTGCCACCGAAGATGACGTCGGCATCTGCATATCCGTAGAGCCGGTCGCTGCCATCGCCGCCGGCGATGGAGTCGTAGCCATTGCCGCCGATGATGGTGTCGCTGCCGCCCTGACCTAGCAGCGTGTCGTTGCCGTCGCCGCCGTCGATGCCGTCATCGCCTGCGGGGGCGCCCGAATTGTCTTCGCCCCAGATCACATCGTCGCCACCCTGGCCGAGGATCGCGTCGTTGCCGGCGCCGCCGAAAGCAACGTCCGCGCCCTCGCCGCACAGGATGAAGTCGACTTCCGTCCCTCCCGCGATCGCGTCGTTGCCGTTCTCGCCCATCAGCGTGTCGCTGCCGGCGTCGCCAAGGATCGTGTCGTTGCCGTCACCGCCCATGACGCCGTCATTGCCGCCATTGCCGCGCAACACATTGTTGGCGTGGTTGCCGACGATGGCGTCATTGCCCGACCCGCCGAAGGCGTTCTCGATCAGGGAATCGCCGTTCTGATAGGCGTTGAAAATGCTGCCTCTGGCCGTGCGGCCGTCACCGAGATTGGCAAGCTGCGCGCTCGAGGGGCTGGAATAGCTGCCGGCCATCAGGTTGATCGCCGCATTGGTGGCATAGTTGGAGAAGTCGTAGGTGTCGTTGCCGCCGCCATCCCAAACCGTCAGCAGGATGTAATTGGCGATCGCGGCGCCCTGGCCGACGCCGTTGATGAACATCTCGCCGGTCGTGGTGCTGAAGGTATAGGTCGTATTGCCGTTGTTGTAGCTGTTGTCGGCGCCGTACATGTATTGCAGTGCCGCGATGTCGTTCATCATCAGCGTCGTCGGATGGTGCGGAGCATTGTCGCCGTTCCCCGGGTTGTCACCGACATATTGCCGATAGGTCATGACCGAGTATTCGTACGAGTCATGATCCGTCGGCAGGGCCGGCAGGCCCGATTGCGGCGAGTGTCCGTGCTTCAGGCCGACGGCATGGCCCACCTCATGCAGGAAGCCGGCGGAATAGGCGAAGCTGCCGACAGAGGGGGCGTTGTAACTTGTCTGATTGTACCAGGTGTCGCCCCATGAATTGCCGTCGAAGCCCGGATCCGGTGGCGTGCCTTGCGCGGTACCAATGGAGTGGAGGGTGTCATTGGCCCCGGCATCGATCGATGTCGCCTCGGCAAAACGGATGGCAGCACCGGTGCCTGTCGTATGCGTGAAATTCAGGCCCGAAACATTCCCGAAATTCGCCATGACGCGGTGGATCGCGGTGATCTGTGCCGCGTTCATCTGCTGAAAGCCGTTCACGGCCTGATAGCCGCCATTGGTGTATTCCGTCGCGGTCGTCGGCATCGAATAGGTCAGGTCGAGGGCGTCCCATTTATAGCCCCACAGAAGGCCGTCGATATCCTGGATTCCGCTTGCTGCAACCTGAGACATGACAAACCTCCGATAGGGATTCTGCCCGGACGGACAGGCGATATCAGCTCTTGATCGCGTCAGGCCGCGACCAGTATGTCGCAGTCTGACGACAGCCTCGAGGCCGCGTCGCGGTGGCTAACGTAGCGTTAAAATTGGCGTTTGCATCATCTATTCTGATGACTGGCAGTGAAAGGTCCGTGCTGCGTCAGGCCGCCCGTTCGAGCCCGACCTCGAAGGGCGTCAGCGCCACTGTGCCGGCGCGAATGCTGACCAGCGTGTTGCAGGGCAGGGCCTGCCAGCAGTCGCGCGAGGCATCCACCGGCTCGGAGGCGACGACGACGCTGTCGCCGCGATCGCACAGATAAAGGCTCGGCGGCCGCGCATCCGAGGACCAGCGCACCGCATGGATCGTGTCGCCATCGGCAATCGCGGCGGCGCAGCGCAGCGGCTCGCGAATGCCGGACTGGCGCATCAGGTCGAGCGCGTCGCCGAGAGCGGCCGCCAGCGCCGCGCCCGGCGCAAACCCGCTTTCGATGCGCGCCAAGGCGAGCAGGAAAAGGGCTTCCGAATCCGTCGTGCCGACCCGTGCGGAATAGAGCGAGTCCGGGATCAGGGCCTCAAGCCTGCGCCGGATCAGGCCGTAGCCACCGATCTGGCCGTTATGCATGAAGAGATGCCGGCCATGGGCGAAGGGGTGGCAATTGGCCCGCGTCGTAGCGGTTCCCGTCGCAGCCCTGACATGGGCGAAGAACAGATGCGAGCGGACCTGCCGTGCGATCGACAAAAGGTTCTCGTCGGACCAGGCGGGACGGACCTCGCGATACTGGCCGGGCTCCGACCGGTCGCCATACCAGCCGACGCCAAAGCCGTCGCCATTGGTCCCCGTCTTGGCCTCCGTCGCATGAAGCGACTGGTGGATCAGCGAATGGCAGGGCGCGGCAACGAGATCCTCGAGAAAGACCGGGACACCGGAATAGGCAAGGAAACGGCACATGCACGCTGTCCGAATCAGGCGCGGCGGATACCGCAAGGAGAAGATTATTCTCGGATCATGAACAACGACACAACGCCGGTCAGCCGCCAGGACGTCCGGCGGTTGCGAGCCCGATAGCCGTCGTATAACCGTCCTTGGCAAGGGATTGGCGGCACGCACGCCGAAAATGGCGGCACGCATGCAAGGATTGGGCGGGGAATGGCTTTGAAAATCGTTCTGACGCGGATCGGCGCGGCCGTCGCCGCCTGTCTGGCCTCGAGCGCGGCGTTCGCTGCCGGCGATATCGGCGGGGCGACGCTCGGCGTCGCATGGGCATTGCCCTTCGCCGGCATGCTGCTGTCGATCGCGCTCGGGCCCGTCCTGTTCCCGCATCTCTGGGAGCTCAACTACGGCAAGTTCGCGGCCTTCTGGGCCATGCTCGTGCTGGTCCCCCTGGTGCTGTTTCGCGGCTTTGATCCGGCGCTGGGCGCGCTGCTGCACACCGGCCTGCTCGACTACGTGCCCTTCATCATCCTGCTCTTCGCGCTGTTCACGATCGCGGGCGGCATCCTGATCATGGGCAATTTGCACGGCACGCCCGCGACCAACACCGTGCTGCTGGCGATCGGCACCGTGCTGGCGAGCTTCGTCGGCACGACCGGTGCATCGATCATCATGATCCGCCCCGTCCTGCGCGCCAACGACGCCCGCCGCCACAACGTCCATGTCGTGGTATTCTTCATCTTCCTGGTCTCGAACATCGGCGGCTCGCTGACGCCGCTGGGCGATCCGCCGCTCTTCCTCGGCTTCCTGCGGGGCGTGGATTTCTTCTGGACGACGACGCATCTGCTGCCCGAAACCAGCTTCGCCGTCGTCATGCTGCTCGGGCTGTTCTTCGCGCTCGACAGCTGGCTCTACCGCAAGGAGGACGGCCTCCCGCCGCTCAAGGATCCAACGCCGGATCGCGCCATCAAGCTCTACGGCAAGGTCAATATCGCGCTGTTGGGGGGCGTCATCCTCGCCATCCTGATGTCGGCGAGCTGGAAGCCGGGTATCGTCTTCGACGTGCACGGTATTCCGGTCGAGCTGCAGAACCTCGTGCGCGACGTGATCCTGCTGGCGCTGGCCGGGATTTCGCTCAAGCTGACGCCAGGCCCCGTGCGCGCCGGCAACGAGTTCAGCTGGGGGCCGATCAGGGAGGTCGCCAAGCTCTTCGCCGGCATCTTCGTCTGCATGATTCCGGTGCTGGCGATGCTCCAGGCGGGCCGGAACGGCGCCTTCGCCCCGCTGGTCGCGCTCGTCACCAATGCGGATGGCAGCGCCAATGCGGCCGCCTATTTCTGGCTGACCGGCATCCTGTCGTCGTTCCTCGACAACGCACCGACCTATCTCGTCTTCTTCCAGCTGGCGGGAGGCGATCCCGTGCAGTTGATGACGACGGGCGCTCTGACGCTGACGGCGATCTCGGCCGGCGCCGTCTTCATGGGCGCCAACAGCTATATCGGGAACGCACCGAACTTCATGGTCTACGCCATCGCCAAGGACCGCAAGGTCGCGATGCCAAGCTTCTTCGGCTACATGCTCTGGTCGGGCGCGATCCTGATCCCGCTCTTCCTGCTGCAGACGCTGATCTTCTTCCGGTAGGCGGCTGCGTTGAAACGCGCTGTCATCCTGGGCGGCCGCAGGCCGTCCCGGGATCCATCATAGGGCAGGGCATGGCCCTACGATGGATCCCGGAGTTGCGCCGCTGCGCGGCTTGTCCAGGATGACGGCGTTGTTCCGAGAATAATGGCGAGGCGGATTAAGCCGCCGCATTCCCTCAGCTTGCGACCTTCAGCGCCTTGCGGGCCTCGGTTGCGCTCGTCTCGCGACGGCTCTTGGCCGCCTCCATGTCGAGGCTGACCATGAAGTCCGAGATGCGCGGGGCGATCTCGGAACGGAAGCGCGAGCCGTTGAACACGCCGTAATGGCCGACGCCCTTCTGGAGATAGTGCACGCGCTTGTCGTCGGGGATGTTCGAGCAGAGGTCATGGGCGGCCTGCGTCTGGCCGACGCCCGAGATGTCGTCGTTCTCGCCCTCGACGGTCATCAGCGCGACGCGGCGGATCGCCGTGCAATCGACCAGCTTGTCGCGATGCATCATCGTGCCCTTCGGCAAACCGTGCTCGATGAAGACGGTCTCGACCGTCTGGAGATAGAACTCGGCGGTCAGGTCCATCACCGCCATGTATTCGTCGTAGAAATCGCGATGCTTTTCGGCGGAATCGCCGTCGCCCCGGATCAGGTGCTTGAACATGTCGTGATGGGCCGTGACATGGCGGTCGAGGTTCATCGCCATGAAACCGGAGAGCTGCAGGAAGCCGGGATAGACCTTCCGGAACGCGCCCTGCAACGGGAAGGGCACGCTGGTGAGGCAATTGTTGCGGAACCAGTCGATGCCGCGATCCATGGCGAGCTTGTTGACCGCGGTCGGCGAGCGGCGGGTGTCGATCGGCCCGCCCATCAGCGTCATCGAACGCGGCGCGCAGGGGTCGCCCTCGGCCTCCATGCGGGCGACGGCGGCGAGCACCGGCACGGCAGGCTGGCAGACCGCCATGACATGCGTCTCCGGGCCCAGCATCTGCAGCATGGCGATGACGTAGTCGATATAATCGTCGAGATCGAAGCGTCCGGCCGAGAGCGGCACGACACGGGCATCGGTCCAGTCGGTGATGTAGACCTCATGGCCGGGCAGGAAAGCCTCGACCGTGCCGCGCAGCAGCGTGGCGTAATGCCCCGACATCGGCGCGACCAGCAACACCTTGGGCTGCGGCTTGCGACGTCCCTCGATCTTGCGGTCGAAATAGACCAGCCTGCCAAAGGGGCGCTCCCAGACGACGCGCTCCTCGACCGCAGTCTTGACGCCGTTGATCGTCGTCTCCGAGAGCCCGAAGGCCGGCTTGCCATAACGTCGCGTCGTGCGTTCGAAGAGTTCGCAGGAGGCGGCGATGGTGCGGCCCATCGGTGTATAGCTCAGCGGATTGGCCGGATTCCTGAAGGCCAGATGCATCGCATCCGACATGCCCCTCGCGGGACTGAGCAGCATGTGAACCGCTTCGAAGGCATGGTAGGCAAACGACATGGGAGCCCCGTTCATGCAGTGTTGAGTGCTTCTGGCGCCGCAACATCCGATGCCGCGTCGCAACAGAACGCACCGTATGCCTAATTTGTTCTCATTCAATCCTGCAAAGGGCTAAGAATTCACTCCGACACCGATATGTCACAGATAATTGCCCTGCCGGAGTGCTTCGACTGATGCCTGTCGCGTCCAGATGCCTTTCGCGCCCATGAGCCCTGCTGCATCATGACCTTTCCGGATTTCTCGACACCGGTGTTCGGCCGCACCAACCGCCATCTGCGGCTCGACACGCTGGTCCGGCTGCGCTGGCTCGCCATCGCCGGGCAGAGCCTGGCGGTGGCGGGCGTGCATTTCGGCCTCGGCTTCCCGTTGCCCTTCGGCTGGTGCTTCACCGCCATCGCGGTCTCGTCCTGGCTGAACATCGCGCTGCGCATCCGCTTTCCGCTCAGCCATCGGCTGCATGCCGGCCCCGCGACCGCCCTGCTCGCCTTCGACATCATCCAGCTCGCGGCCCTGCTCTATTTGACGGGCGGCCTGCAGAATCCGTTCTCGATCCTGTTCCTGGCGCCGGTGATGATCTCGGCCACCGCCTTGCCGCCGCAGCGGACGCTGGTGCTCGGCGTGCTCGCGATCGCGCTGGCGACCCTGCTCAGCGTCTTCCATCTGCCGCTGCCCTGGGCGGGGGCCGACCGGCCGGTGCTGCCGCCCTATTACCAGGCCGGGAACTGGGCTGCGCTCGTCCTCGGCCTCGGCTTCACCGGGATCTATGCCTGGCGCGTCGCCAAGGAGGCACGCGATCTCTCGGACGCGCTCGCCGCCACCGAGCTCGTGCTGGCGCGCGAGCAGCATCTCTCGCAGCTCGACGGGCTCGCCGCCGCCGCCGCCCATGAACTCGGCACGCCACTCGCCACGATCGCACTCGTCGCCCGCGAGTTGTCCCGGCTGGCGCCGGCCGAGGGCGAGATGGCGGAGGACATCACGCTGCTGCGCGAGCAGGTCGAGCGCTGCCGCGGCATCCTCGGCAAGCTCGCCTCGCTGCAGGACGACGACGCCGGCCCGCTCGATCAGCTGTCCTTGCGCCTTCTGATCGAGGAAGCGGCCGGTCCCCAGCGTCCCTTCGGGGTTCCCTTCGCGATCGTGATGTCAGGCGAGAAGCCCGAGCCGGTCTGCCGGCGCAATCCCGGCATGATCTACGGTCTCGGCAATATCGTCGACAATGCCGTGGATTTCGCCCGCTCGACCGTCACGATCACCGCGCAATGGGACCAAGCCGATGTCACGCTCACGATCGCCGATGACGGGCCGGGCTTTCCGCCCGACGTGCTGTTGCGCGCCGGCGACCCTTATCTCACCCATGGCGCCAATGAGAGCCGCGCCGGCGGCGGGCTCGGCCTCGGCCTCTTCATCGCCAAGACGCTGCTCGAGCGTGGCGGTGCGCTGATGGAATTCTCGAACCTGCCCGCCCCGGCCAGCGGTGCGTCGGTCAGGATGACCTGGCCGCGTGAGCTCTTCGAGGCCGATCTGCCCCAGCCCGGGCCTACAAACCCGGAACCAAAGATACCACATGGGGTTAGCTGATGAACGCGCATCCCGGATGCGTCGCGGCTGAAGCTGCGCTAAAGGTCCTCCGGGGAATGCCCGGCGGGAGGAGAATGTGATGCAGGATACGCTGATCGAAACCGCCCCCACCATGCCGGCTGCGGACATGTCGCTGTTGCTGGTGGACGACGACAAGCCGTTCCTGACCCGCCTCGCCCGCGCCATGGAGATCCGGGGGTATTCCGTGCGCATGGCCGAGAGCGTCAGCGCCGGGATTGCTGCGGTGGACGAGTCCGCCCCAGCCTTCGCCGTGATCGATTTGCGCCTCGGCGATGGCAACGGCCTCGACGTCATCGCGCGGCTGAAGGAACGCCGTCCCGACGCGCGCGGCATCGTGCTGACCGGCTATGGCAACATCGCCACCGCCGTCAGCGCGGTGAAGCTCGGCGCCTTCGACTTCCTCGCCAAGCCGGCCGATGCCGACGAGATCCATGCCGCGCTGGCGGCAGCCCGCGATGCCCGGCCGCTGCCGCCGGAAAACCCGATGTCGGCCGACCGGGTGCGCTGGGAGCATATCCAGCGCGTCTACGAGCTCTGCAACCGCAACGTCTCCGAGACGGCGCGCCGGCTCGGCATGCATCGGCGCACGTTGCAGCGCATCCTGGCGAAGCGCGCGCCGCGCTGATCACACCGGCGGCGGGTTGATCTGCCGGAAGCCGCCCTCGCGCCAGTACGGGTAATAGGGATAGGCGGGTGTCGTCGCGCTCGCCGCGTCGAGCCGCGCGACCTGCTCTGCGCTGAGAGCCCAGCCGACGGCACCGAGATTCTGGCGCAGCTGCTCCTCGTTGCGGGCGCCGATGATGACGCTCGACACAGTCGGGCGACGCAGCAGCCAGTTCAGCGCGATCTGCGGCAGGGATCTGCCGGTCTCGGCTGCGAGTTCGTCGAGGACATCGACGATCGCGTAGAGCCTGTCGTCATCGACCGGCGGGCCGAAGGCCGCGGTGTCGTGCAGGCGGCTTTTTTCGGGCATCGCCACCCCGCGCCGGATCTTGCCGGTGAGCCGGCCCCAGCCAAGCGGGCTCCAGACCATCGCGCCGACATTTTGGTCGAGGCCGAACGGCATCAGCTCCCACTCGTAGTCGCGGCCGACCAGCGAATAATAGACCTGATGGGCGACATAGCGCGGCCAGCCATGACGCTCGGAGGCGGCCAGCGACTTCATCATCTGCCAACCGGAGAAGTTGGAGGCGCCGACATAGCGCAGCTTGCCGGCGCTCACGAGATCGTCCAGCGCCTTCAGAACCTCGTCGACCGGCGTGCCGGCATCGAAGGCATGGAGCTGGAGCAGGTCGATGCGGTCGGTCCGCAGGCGCTTCAGCGCCGCTTCGACGCCCTCGATCAGCCGCAGCCGCGAGGTGCCCGCCTGCAGCGGGCCATCGCCCGCGGGCAGGCCGAGCTTGGTCGAGATCAGCGCCTCATTGCGCCGTCCCTCCAGCGCCTCGCCGAGGATCGCCTCGGAGGCACCGTCGGAATAGACGTCCGCCGTGTCGAACAGCGTCAGCCCGGCCTCGAGGCAGATGTCGATCAGGCGCTTCGCCTGGGCCGTGTCGGTGTCGCCCCAGGCGCTGAACAGCGGTCCCTTGCCGCCAAACGTGCCGCAGCCGAAGCTGAGGGCGGGCACTTTCAGGCCGGATGCGCCGAGTTGCCGATAATCCATGATGGTCTCCTGTCGGACGGGTCGAGCGGGTTCAGCAGGTGGCCAGCGCACGCGTCGCGCGCCGGTCGAGGGTCAGCGCCAGCCAGGCAAGGGCCAGCGCGGCGAGCGGCACCAGCGCCGCGATCGGCGCGATGCCGGCCAGGCCCGGCCCATGCGAGATCACGATACCGCCAAGCCAGGCGCCGAAGGCGTTGCCGAGGTTGAAGGCGGCGATGTTGAGGCTGGACGCGAGGCCCTGGCCGGCGCCGCCGGCCTGCTGCAGCACCCACATCTGCAGCGGGGCGACCGTGGCGAAGGCGGCGGCGCCGAGCACGAAGGCCGCCACCACCGCGCCGATCTTGTCGTGGAAGGCAAAGCCCGCCGCAAACAGCGCGACCGTCAGCACGATCAGCGTCCCGACCAGCGCCGGCGACAGGCTGCGATCCGCCCAGCGCCCGCCGAGCAGGTTGCCGACGACGAGGCCAGCGCCGAAGACCAGCAGGATCGGCGACACCGCCGCCTCGCTGAAACCGGCAAGCTCGACCAGCAGCGGCTGGATATAGGTGAACACCGCGAAGATACCGCCGAAGCCGAGCACCGTCATGGCAAGCCCGAGCAGCACCTGCGGCCGGGCCAGAACCTGGAACTCCTCCGAGAGCGGGCCGGGTACGACGCGCTCCCGCTCTGCCGGCACGAAGATGGCGAGAACCGCGAGCGCGACCAGCCCGATCCCGGCCACAGCCCAGAAGGTCGCGCGCCAGCCATAGGCGAGGCCGAGCCAAGACCCGAAAGGCACGCCGAGCAGCGTCGCCAGCGTGAGCCCGGTGAACATCAGCGCGATCGCCGAGGCCTTGCGCTCCGGCGCGACGAGGCCGGTCGCGACCATCGCGCCGACGCCGAAGAAGGTGCCATGGGCGAGTGCCGTGACGATGCGAGCCGCCATCAGCCAAGCGAAGCTCGGTGCCAAGGCGGCGGCGAGATTGCCGAGTGTGAAGATCGCCATCAGCACCAGCAGCGTCGTCTTGCGCGGTAGCGAGCGCGTCGCGATGGTCAGGATCGGCGCGCCGACGAAGACGCCGAGCGCATAGCCCGACATCAGCAGGCCGGCGACGGGGATGGTGACGCCGAGATCGGCGGAGACCTGCAGCAGCAGGCCCATGATGACGAATTCGGTGACGCCGATGCCGAAGGCACCGACGGTCAGGGCATAGAGGGCGATCGGCATGGCCGGCTCCGGACGGATACGAATGAGCCTGCAAGATGGCGCATGCGCCGCCTGTGAATTAGATTGCCGAGAGGACATGCAATTGTGAGGTGAAGTCACATGCCACGGCCCGAGATTAACCGCTCCGGCGAGATGGAGGTCTTCGCGCGCATCGTCGAGCTCGGCGGTTTCTCGCCGGCGGCGCGTGCGCTGCGGATGACGCCGTCAGCCATCAGCAAGCTCGTCGCCCGGCTGGAGGCCAGGCTCGGCGTCCGGCTGATGATCCGCTCGACGCGCAAGCTCCAGCTCACCGAGGAGGGCGCGACGTTCCACCGGCATGCGCTGCGCGTGCTCAGCGATCTCGACGAGGCCGAGCGCGCCGTCGCCGCCTGCCAGATTCCGCGCGGCAAGCTGCGGGTCAATTCGAACGTACCTTTTGGCGTGCTCTATCTGCTGCCGCTGGTACCGCGCTTCGCGGCGGCCTATCCGCAGGTCCAGCTCGACATCACCATCACCGACCAGGTCATCGACCTGATGGATGAGCGCGCCGAGATCGCGATCCGCGTCGGGCCGCTGCGGTCCTCGCAACTCGTGGCGCGCAAGCTCGGCGAGGCCGCGATGGCGATCGTGGCCTCGCCGGATTATCTCGCGCGAAAATCCGCCCCCCGGCATTGGGACGATCTGGCCGGGCACGACCTCATCACCTTCAATTTCGCCCGCCATACCGACCAGTGGTCGTTTCGCGACGATGGCAGGCTCATCTCGGTGCCGGCTCAGGGGCGCGTCGCGGTCGGAGACGGCGAGAGCGCCCGCCTGCTCGCGCTCAACGGGCAGGGGCTGGCGCGGCTGTCGCTGTTCCATGTCGGCCCCGACATTGCCGCCGGCCGGCTGGTGCCGGTGCTGGAGGCCTTCAACCCCGGCGATGTCGAGGCGATCCACGCGGTCTATGTCGGCCATGGCGGCAAGCTGCCGGCCCGCGTCCGCGCCTTCATCGATTTCCTGGTCGAGACCGTCGATCTAACCGCGCCACCGACGGCCGATCGCAGGCGGGTCGCCCAAGCCGCGCCGACGGCGAAGCCCGTGCCGGCCTAGACTGCCGGATCCTCGATCAGCGCCAGCCGGCCCGCCGCCAGCTTGGCAAAGGCGATGGTCAGGGCCTTGCGCCGTGCCGGCGCCAACGGGTGTCGCGGCGGCTCGCGGATCAACTCGCCGCCATAGGCGTCGGCGACGATCAGGCCGACATCGTCGGGCAGGATCTCCTGGGGAAATTCGGGCGCGACGGCGAAGAGGAAGCCGTCGCAATAATCGCGGTAATCCGGCCATTTGCCGTCGACGCGGTAATCCTCGATCCCCGACTTGACCTCGATCACCAGCAATTCGCCCGAGGGCGACAGCGCGACGATGTCGCCGCGCCGGCCATTGGCGAAGGTCATTTCCTTGACCACGCCATAGCCGCGCTCCCGCAGGTGCCGACCGGCGCCACGGCAGACGGCGCGGGTGATATCGGGCCGCGCGGGCGGCGGGTTGAGCGCGGGATTGGCAACGGGCATGACGTCATGTTCCCTCTTTGTGCCGGTCAAGGCAAGGGCAGAGGCGCGGAACCAGGGCTGAAAAGCAGGCTCCCGCTTTCCAGCGTCATGCTCTAGGAAGGCGCGATGCCGCCATGGTACACGCCCACCTTGCAAACCGCTCTCTCACCTCTCCTGATCCTGCTCGCGGCAGCCGCCATCTCGGCGCTGCTCTGCGTGCTGCTGCGGCCGCTGCTGGCGCGCTATGCGCTGGCGCGGCCCAATGCGCGCTCGAGCCATCGCGTGCCGACGCCGCAGGGCGGTGGCATCGCCGTACTCGCCGGTGCCTTCCTCGCGATCGGGCTGGCGTTGCAAGCCCTACCGCCTCTGCCGGGCAGCGCCAGCCTCGTCTTCGTCATCACAGCGAGCATTGTGTTGGCCGTGGTGGGCGCTTGGGACGATATCCGCCCGCTTTCGGCCGGTTTGCGGCTCGGCCTGCAGGCGCTCTGCGTCGCGGTGGTGATCGTCTATGCGGCGCCTGATGTGAGGCTGTTTCCCGAACTGATGCCGCTTGCCATCGAGCGCTGCCTGGCGCTGCTCGCCGGCATCTGGTTCGTCAACCTGACCAATTTCATGGACGGCATCGACTGGATCACGGTCGCCGGCTTCGTGCCCCTGGCCGGCGCGCTGGCGCTCGCCGGCAGCACCGGCGTCATCGATCCGGCCTCCGGCCTGCTGGCGGCAGCGCTGTGCGGCGGACTGCTCGGCTTTGCGCCCTTCAACAAGCCAACCGCACGGCTTTTCCTCGGCGATGTCGGCTCGCTGCCGATCGGCCTGCTCGGCGCCTATCTGCTCTACCGGCTGGCAGGCACGGGCGCGCTCGCGGCGGCGCTGATCCTGCCGCTCTATCATGTGGCGGATGCTACCATCACCTTGCTGCGCCGGATGGCGCGCCGCGAAAAAGTCTGGGAGGCGCATCGCTCGCACTTCTACCAGCAGGCGACAACCAACGGGCACAGCGTGCTCGCCGTCGTCACGCAGGTCGCGCTGCTCAACCTGGCTCTGGTCGGGCTGGCGGGGCTCAGCATCTTGATGCCGGCGACGATCGTGCAATTCAGCTGCATCGCTGCCGCGATCGCCCTGACCGCCCTGCTCCTGCGGCGCTTTTCGCGACAGGCATCCGCCTCGTGAACGGCGAGCGCGTCCTCGTCACCGGCGCTGGCGGCTTCATCGGGCCCCATGTCGTCGCCGCGCTCAAGACGGCCGGCTATCGCGTCCGCGTCACGCAGCGCGCCTCCGGTCCGGCTTCGGACGGCACCGAGTCCGTCGTGACCGGCGATCTCGCATCCCCGATCGACTGGAGCGGCGCGCTCGACGGGGTCCAATATGTCGTCCACCTCGCCGGCCTCGCCCATGCCGGCCCCGGCCTCGACGAGGTGCTGTACCGGCGCATCAACACGGATGCGACACTGGAACTCGCCCAGGCAGCCTATCGCGCTGGCGTCGCACGCTTCGTCTACATCTCCTCGATCAAGGCGCAGAGCGGGGCCTTCGACGGGCCGCCGCTGCGCGAGACCGACGCGCCTGCGCCCGACGACGCCTATGGCCGCTCGAAGCTCGCAGCGGAACAGGGCTTGGCCGGGATCGACCTCGACTGGATCGCCTTGCGGCCTGTGCTGGTCTATGGGCCGGGCGTGAAGGCCAATATGGCGGCGCTGCTCAGGCTGGCGCGCCTGCCCGTGCCGCTGCCGCTCGGCGCTTTGACCGCGCCGCGCTCGCTGCTCGCGGTCGAGAATCTTGCGGATGCCGTGGTGTTTTCGCTGTCGCAAAGCTGCCCGGCACGGCGCGCCTTCATCGTCGCCGATCCCGAGCCGATCAGCGTGGCCGGCATCCTGACCGCCTTGCGGGCGGGGCTTGGCCGCGGGCCGGGCCTGATCGCCGTGCCGACCGGTCTTCTGCGGCTGGCGGCACGTCTTGCCGGTCGCGGGGACGCCTTCGTCAAGTTGAGCGGCAGTCTCGTCGCCCTGCCCGAGGGGCTGCTCAGGGCAGGCTGGCGGCCGCCGGCCGAGTCGAAGGCTGCGCTAGTGCGGCTGGCAGCGTCTTCTGGCGCTGGCTGAAATCGGGGATCGCCTCGTCGAGCACGGCGTCGGCCGCGGCACGATGATCGGCCTTCAGCGCCGCCTCGAGCCGGGCGAGCCAAGCCTGCAGCCGGGCACGGTTGGCGAAGACGGGCTTGGCCGCCATGACGCCGTCCAGCCCGGTCTCGGCCATAGGCTCGTCGCGGGCAAACAGGATCTCGTTCAGGCGCTCGCCAGGCCGCACGCCGGTAACGGCGATCTCGATATCCTCGCCGGGCTCGAAGCCCGCGAGCCGGATCATGCGTTCGGCCAGATCTATGATTTTGACCGGTTGGCCCATCTTGAGCACGTAGACGGCGGCGCGCTCGGCTTCCGGCCCGTCCGAGCGGGCATGCGAAGCCGCCGTCAGAACAAGGTCGCAGGCCTCGCGGATGGTCATGAAATAGCGGATCATGTCGGGGCTGGTCACCGTCAGCGGCCCGCCGCGCGCGATCTGCGCCTTGAATTTCGGAACCACCGAGCCGACCGAGCCCAGCACATTGCCGAAGCGCACGGCGACAAGCCGCATGCCGGCGGCGGCCGCGACGAATTCGGCGTCGCGCGACTGGGCATACATCTCGGCGAAGCGCTTGGTCGCGCCCAGCATCGAGACCGGCTCAATCGCCTTGTCGGTCGAGATCAGCACGAAGATCTTGGCATTGGCGGCGATCGCGGCATCGGTGACGTTGACCGAGCCGAAGATGTTGGTCTTGACGCCCTCGCTCCAGTCCGCCTCGAGATAGGGCACATGCTTCAGCGCTGCGGCATGGATGACGATATCGGGCTGGAACGCCGTGAACAGCGGCGTGATCCGGGCGCGGTCGCGCACATCGGCGAGCGCGCCGGAGACAATCGTGTCGTGCGCCTGGGCGATGAGCTGCTCGGTCACCTGGAACAGGGCGGGCTCTGAACTCTCGACGATTAGCAGCTCGGCGGCCCCAAAAGTGGCGCAGCGCAGACAGATCTCCGAGCCGATCGAACCGCCGCCGCCGGTGACGATGACGCGCTTGCCCTTCAGGAAGGCGCCGAGCCGGTCGCGGTCGATCCTGACGGTCGAGCGCACCAAGAGGTCCTCGATCTCGAGCGGAGCCAGTTCCGTGTCGCGCACGCCTTCGCCGAGCGTTTCGATGCGCGAGATCGGCAAGGCGAGCTTGCGGGTGCGGGCGAGCCATTTGTCGGGCTCGGCCTCAGGCAGAAGCGCGCTCGGGGTTGCGACGATGCGGCGAAAGCCCTCGCCGCGTTCGGCCGCGTCACCCGCGATGCGCTCGATCTCGGAGAGCAGGCCGAGCACCGGCACCCCCCGGATCGACTGGCCGAGATCGTCGATGCGCGGCGACAGGATGCCGGCGGGCCGGAGCTTGCGCATCGTCCCGGCCTCCATGGCACGGATCACCATCTCGACCTCGAAACCGCGCCCGAGCAGCAGTGCCGGGAGGGACGCTTCGCGGGCGGCATTCCGGCGCGAGCGGGAATATTTGAAATAGCGATAGCCGAGGCGCGGCCCGCCGAGCAGCGCGATCTGCACCAGCCAATAGAGCGCGATGGTGATCTTGCCAAAATAGAAGGCGCCGTAGAAATTCGGCGCGACGAGGACGTAGTCGGCCACCAGCAGCGTCAGCGTCAGGATCGAGACGGCCCTGACGATATTCGACAGGTCAGGCAGCGAGGCGAAGCGCCATTTCGAGCGGTAAAGCGAGAAGAACCAGTAGACCAGGCCGGCATAGACGACAAACACCGGCAGGAAGCGCGGCAGATAGCGCAGATGCTCGGCGAGCTGCCAGCCCTCGAAACGGACGACGAAGACGAGCCAAATCGCGAGCGCCGTGACCACGAGATCGTGGAGGATGACGGCGAGCTTCTTGAAGCTCTGCTTGGGGAGATTGGCCATGACAGGCGGGGTATCCCGCTCCCTTGGCGGCTTGTCAACGCGGCCAGCCGGCGGACCGGATCAGGCGTGTGTCAGCCGCCGGCCTTCGGTTGCTCCAGCGCCGCCATGATGAAGGCGATCATCTCCTCGGCGGACGGGCCAGGAATGCGCTCGCATTGTTCCATCAGCAGCGGATGCTGGAAGCGCAACATCGCCGTGCGGATGCATTGCGTGGCCTCGATCGGATCAATGGCGCGGAACTCGCCATTGGCGACGCCCTCGGCGACGACACCGCCGAGCAGCGCGTCGAAACGCTCGATATGTCCGAGAATGGCGTCCCAGCTTTCCTCCATCGCCGCGCAGACCATCTCCTGCATGCGGTGCTGATCGGCAAAGCGCGCTTGGTTGATCCGGTGCGCGGTGAGCAGCATGTCGCGCAGGCGGCTCCCGGCGGAACGCGGCTCCGCCATGATCAGCGACAGGGATTCCTCGAGTTCGCCCTTGAACCGCGCCAGCACCGCCTCGTTGATCGACTTTTTTGAATCGAAGAAGCGATAGACATTGGCCGGGCTCATGCGCAGCGACTTGGCGATGTCGGCGACAGTCGTCTTCTGGTAGCCGATGTCGCGGAAGAAGCGCTCGGCCGTATCGACGATGCTCTGCCTGGTATCGCGCTCGGGAAGACTCACGGCTTTTGCCTGTCGTGTTGTCGCGGCTGTCGGCGGGAATTGATCGTTATGACGAATTTCGTCATTCGTCAACATTTTGGAGAATAACGTCTTTCAATACGATATCCTGCCACATGCGGTCATGCATTGATCTGGATTAAACGGTCGACCGGTGGCGGCGGCGCGGAACCGGAAGCCCGAGCGATCGCAACGCGTCTGGCCGCGGCGGGGTTCCGCCGGCGCAACGCGGATCACCCCCGCGCAGCGCGTGTAGCGGCTAGGTGCAGGATGGCCTCGATATCCAGATGGCGGGCGAGATGGGCCGCAAGCCGGTCCAGCGTCGCCTCGACGTCGCCTTCATAAGACAGCGTCGACGGCAGTCGCGCGCCCGACACCGCGGCCAGGCAGGCTGCTCGGATTGTGTCCGACGAGAAGATGCCGTGCAGATAGCTGCCCGTTACGCGCCCGTCGGGACTGGCCGCTCCCTCGGCTCGGTCGCCGACCCGGAACGGGGCGCGGGCCAAATCGGAGCCTTCCGTCCGTCCGAGATGGATCTCGTAGGCGCGGCCCGTCGATGCGCTGGGCACATGGACGAAATCGACCTCGCGTACCGTCTTGGCGCCCTCCAGCACGGTCTCGACGTCGAGCAGCCCGAGGCCCGGCGCTTCGCCGGCCGGGCCCTCCAGCCCGAGCGGGTCACGCACCACCCGGCCGAGCATCTGATAGCCGCCGCAAAGGCCGAGGATATGCCCGCCGCGTCGGCGATGGGCCAGAATGTCGATGTCCCAGCCTTCCGCACGCAGGGCCGCGAGGTCGCGGAGCGTCGTCTTCGAGCCCGGCAGGATGACGAGTTCGGCATCGCCCGGCATCGCCTCTCCGCGCGGGACCATGACGAGGTCGATCGCCGGTTCGAGCTTCAGCGGATCGAGATCGTCGAAATTTGCGATGCCGGGCAGAATCGGGACAGCGATCTTCAGCCGCGCTCCGGGCTTGGCGGCGATTGGGCGCAGATCGAGCCCGTCCTCGGCCGGAAGTCGCGCGGCGTCGGCAAACCAGGGCACGACACCGAGGCAGGGCCAGCCGGTCGCCTGTCGGATGGTCTCGACGCCGTCGGCAAACAGCGCGACCTCGCCCCGGAAGCGGTTGACCGCGAAGGCCCGGATCATGCTGCGGTCGGCTTCGTCGAGCACGGCATGGGTGCCGACGAGGCTGGCGATGACGCCGCCGCGGTCGATGTCACCGACGAGGACCGCAGGCACGTCGGCCGCGCGGGCGAAGCCGAGATTGGCGATGTCGCGCGCGCGCAGATTGGTCTCGGCCGGCGAACCGGCGCCCTCGACGATGACGAGATCGGCGTCAGTGCAGAGCCGCTCGAAACTCTCCAGGACCTTGGGCAGGAAATCGCCGCGCCGGGCGAAATCGCCCGAGGCGAGATGCCCGGCGACCCGGCCCTGCAGGATGATCTGGCTGCCGGCCTCGCCTTCGGGCTTCAGCAGTACCGGGTTCATGTCGACATGCGGCGCGACCCGGGCAGCACGGGCCTGCAGCGCTTGCGCCCGGCCGATCTCGCCGGCTGCTGTGGCGGCGGCGTTGTTCGACATGTTCTGGGGCTTGAACGGCCGGACCTTAAGCCCGCGATCCGCAAAGAGCCGGCACAGGCCCGCGACGATCAGCGACTTTCCGACATTGGAGCCGGTGCCGAGGATCATGATAGCGGGTGTGCGAGGCTGGACCATGCGCCTGCTTATGCGCCAAGCCTACCACGAGCAACCGATCTGCCCGGAGCAACCGGCCAGCGCGTCGATCCGGCGATGAAGGGGAGGGTCACCGGTTCACGCCAAATCCCGCTACGCCAAAGGGGCGAAGTCGCAACGGGTGCTCGCCGTGAACCGGCTTTGACGAATAGATACTGACCGCTGATGAATGTCAATAATCATCAGTTCGTATTTCTTGGGCTGCCCGCCTGCGCTCGAAGCCACCCCATGCAGCGTGCGTCCAGCATGACGCCATGCTACACGCGCGGCCAGTTTTTCTTTGCCGCAGGCGACGAACCGCGATGAATCCGATCTTCTCAGCCCTTCCGACCAGTGTCTTCGAGGTCATGTCGCAACTGGCGCGCGAGACCGGCGCGGTCAATCTCGGGCAGGGCTTTCCCGATGATGCGGGCCCGCTCGACGTCCGTCAGAAAGCCGCCGAGGCGGTTGTGAATGGCTGGAACCAGTATCCGCCGATGATGGGCCTGCCCGAACTGCGCCAGGCGACGGCGGCGCATTACAAGCGCTGGCAGGGGCTCGATCTCGATCCCGACGCTGAGATCATGGTGACGTCGGGTGCGACCGAGGCGATCGCCGGTGCGCTGATGGCGCTGATTTCGCCCGGCGACGAGGTCGTGCTGTTCGAGCCGATGTACGATGCCTATGTCCCGCTCGTGCGCCGCGCCGGCGGCATCCCGAAATTCGTGACGCTGACGCCGCCGCATTTCGGGCTGAGCGAGGAGGCCCTGGCGAAGGCCTTCTCGCCCCGGACGAAGGCGGTGCTGTTCAACAATCCGCTGAACCCGACCGCGACGATCTTCAGCCCGGCCGATCTCGACCTGCTGGCCGCCTTCTGCATCCGCCATGATGCGGTGGCGATCTGCGACGAGGTCTGGGAGCATGTCGTATTCGACGGTCACCGTCATGTCTCGATGCTGGGCCGGCCCGGCATGCGCGAGCGCACCGTCAAGATTTCGTCAGCCGGCAAGATCTTCTCGCTGACGGGCTGGAAGGTCGGGCTGGTGATGGCGGCGCCGGCGCTGATGAAGGTGCTGGCCAAGGCGCATCAGTACATCACCTTCACCACGCCGCCGAACCTGCAGGCCGCCGTCGCTTATGGGTTGGGTAAGGACGACAGCTATTTCGAGGGGATGCGAACCGATTTCCAGCGCTCGCGTGACCGTTTCGCCGAGGGCCTTACCGAGCTCGGCTTCAGCGTGCTGCCCAGCGTCGGGACCTATTTCCTTAATGTCGACATCGCTCCACTGGGGAAGAGCGACGATGTCGATTTCTGCAAGAGGCTCGTCATGGAGAACGGCGTCGCCGCGATCCCGGTCAGCGCCTTCTATGCGCAAGGTGCGGTCAGGACAGTGGTGCGCTTCTGCTTCGCCAAGCGCGACGCGACGCTGGATGCGGCGCTGGAACGGCTGGCCGCCTGGCGAAAGACCAGTTCGGCGGCTTGATCCGGTCGGCTGGATTCAGGTCTTGTGCACCGTACCGGCCTTGCCCAGCGCCTCAGCCATGCCGCCGGCGATGACGAGCTTCTTCTGCAGCGCGGTGGCGTCGGCCGTGTGGCCGGCGCCGCGCATCGCCTCGACGGCGACGGCGATCTGCATGAGGGCCCGCTGCGCCAGTTCCCGATCCTGGAGGCGCGCAGCGAGCTTCATCGAGACCAACCCCTGATTGACCGAGCTCGTCGCCCAGAGTTGCGGGCTCGTTTCGCGGCGACGCTCTTCAAGCGCGAAGCCGAAGGCGGCGATCGCCTCCTCCAGCACCACGGGCTCGCTGTAGCGCTCGCCCATGGCCGCAAGCACGCCGCCCATATGATCCTGCAGCTCGGCCCAGCGCAGCGGCTCCTGGGCGCGGTCGACCGCTTGGGCGACCCGATTGAAGCCGTTGAAGGCGCGCTCGAGCAAGGCGAGGTCTTTTTGGTGCCGACCGAGCGCGGCGCGGGCGCGCGCCGTGAGTTGCTCGGCCACGAGCCAGCGCGCCTCGTCGCTTTTGCGGTCCCAGACGGCCAGCGCGGTGCCAAGCGCCGTGATCGCCTCCTCCAGCAGGGCTTCGTCCTCGCGTGATTCGCCGAGCGAAACGGCGATTTGGGCGAACCGAACCTTCAGCGAGCGCCAGAGCGCCGGGGCCTGTTCGCGTCTGAGATCCTCCAGCGCGGTGAGATAGCAGGATGAGGCCTCGTCGAGCAGCGACCCGTCACCAATCAGGGCAGAGAGCGAGGCGAGAGCAATGCCCAGCCGCTCCTGCACGGAGGCCCAGGCAACGGTGTCCTCGAAATTGTCGAGCCCGGCCAGAAGCACCCGGTAATGCGCGATCGCGCCGTCGAAACCGGACCGGTCGCCGAATTCCTCGCCCAGCCGCGTCAGCGCGTCGCCCTGGAGCAAGGCCAGTTCGAAACTACGCGCGCGGTCGGCCAGACCGACGATCGCGGAGGCTTCGGCGTAGCGCTTTGCGGCCTCGCGGCAGGATTGCGGCGCCAGATCGAGCTGGCTCACGGCGCCACGGTCGGCGCGAGTCTCGCCGGTCGCGATGCGGCGTTCCGGCGGAAGGTCCGAGAGATTGGTCAGTTCGCCGAGAATCTGCAGTTCGGCCTGGGCGAGCGCCTTGTCGACCTCGGCGAAGTTGCCGATTTCAAGGGCAGCGGCGGCTCGCGACCGCCAAGCCGCAAGCGTGGCGTCCGGCACGGGGGCCGCAAGGCTGTTGCGCAGGGCCGCGGCATCCGCCGCGCGACGCGCCAGCAGCCGCTCCAGCGCGGCCAGATCGGTTGCGGCCGCGGCTTTGACCTGCGGCGCGACCATGGCGAGCAGGATCGGCGGCGGCACGGCATGCCGCTGCGCGATGAGCGCGATGAGCGCCGCCAAATCGTCCGGCTTCGTCACAATAATACCGTTCCTCAGGCCCCCGCCGAGTTCGTCCAATCGTGTCAGCCGGCCAATATCGCTTGGCCGGCTGACAAATAGCAGTGGGTCCGCGAACGTCACCCACAGCGCATATCTTACTTGGCCGCTACTACTTCGCGGCGATGACCGCGATCTCGACGGTGAACTGCGGCGCGGCAAGCTTGGCCTCGACCGTGGCGCGGCCCGGGGTCTGGCCGGCGACGACCCACTTGTCCCAGACAGCGTTCATCTCGGCGAAGGTCGAGATGTCCGACAGCCAGATGTTGACCATCAGCAGCTTGCTCTTGTCGGTGCCGGCCTCGGCCAGCAGGCCGTCGATAATGCCGAGGATGTCGGCGGTCTGCTCGCCCACGCTCTTGCCGGCGGCCTCGCCCGCAACTTGGCCAGCCAGATAGACGGTGTCGCCATGGACGACGGCCTTGGCCATACGCGGGCCGGCGGCGATGCGCTGAATGCTCATGATCAAATCTCCTGGAAAAGGGCGCTTGCTGGTAGCCCGTGCCGAAGGCTTTCGCAAACCCAAAACCCGGCCTTCAGGCGATGGCGCTCCAGCCGGCCCAGAGCGCGGCATAGCGGGCCGCCTTGCCGATCAGGACCAGCAGCACGAAACGCCCCAGCGGATAGTTCAGCGTGCCGGCAATGAGCGTCAGCGGATCGCCGCCGATCGGCAGCCAGGCGAACAGCAGCGAGGGCCAGCCGAAGCGGGCAAACCAGCCCTGCGCCTGCATAAGCCGTGCGGGATCGGGCCGCAGCCGCCTTGGCAGCTTCTCGACGCCATGCCGTGTGATCAGCCGGCCAAGCCACCAGTTCACGACCGAACCCGCCGTATTGGCGAGACTGGCGACCAGGAACAGCGACAGCGGATCGACCGTGCGCGCCGCCAGCAGGCCAAGGAAGACGGCCTCCGACTGCGCCGGCAGAAGCGTCGCCGCGACGAAGGCCGCGCCCGCCATCCCGGCCAGCGACCAGAACGCCTCCATCAGAGCCGGCGCAGCGCGACCTGCTGGATGCGGTGGCTGGCCCCCTTGGTCAGGATCAGGCTGGCGCGCTGGCGGGTCGGCAGGATGTTTTCCTGCAGGTTCGGCAGGTTGATCCCGGTCCAGAGGCTCTCGGCGATCGAGAACGCCTCGTCCTCACCGATCTCGGCGTATTTGCGGAAGAAGGAGCGCGGATCGCGGAAAGCCGTCTGGCGCAGCGTCATGAAGCGATTGACGTACCAGCGGTGCAGATCGTTCTCGTCGGCATCGAGATAAACCGAGAAATCGAAATAATCTGAGACGAAGGGGATGACCGTGCCGTCCTTGGGCATCCGGCTCGGCTGGAGCACATTCAGCCCCTCCAGGATCAGGATATCGGGCCGTTCGACCGTGACGGTCTCGCCCGGCACCACGTCGTAGACGAGGTGCGAATAGACCGGCGCCGCGACCTGGGGCTTGCCGGCCTTGACGTCGGAGAGGAAGCGCAGGATCGCCGCGCCGTCATAGCTCTCGGGGAAGCCCTTGCGCTGCATCAGGCCGCGCCGGTCGAGCTCGGCATTGGGCAGGAGGAAGCCGTCGGTGGTGACGAGCTCGACCTTGGGCGTGTTCGGCCAGCGCGACAACAGCGCCTTGAGCACGCGCGCCGTGGTCGACTTGCCAACCGCGACCGAGCCGGCGACGCCGATGATATAGGGAACCTTGACCTCGGCCTCGGCCAGCAGGAAGCGCTGCGTCGCCTTGAACAACCCTTGCGTCGCCGCGACATACAGCGAGAGCAGGCGCGACAGCGGCAGATAGATCGCGACGATTTCGTCGAGCGAGATCGGATCGTTGATCGATTGCAGCTTGGTCAGGTCGTCGACCGACAGCGTCAATGGCGTGTCGGCGCGCAGATGCGCCCACTCGTCGCGCGAGAAGGTGCGATAGGGCGAGCCGAGATCGGGATCATGCGGGGCGGGAATCACGCGCTGGTCCATGATGCGACCCGCATTCCAGGCTTCGAGGTTCAACGCGGGACTAGCCTCGATCTCAAAGGGGCCGTGCGGCTTTCTCCGCCAGACCGGAGCGCACAGTGCGGGCCTCAAGCTGGCTCAAGACGTCCTGCAATGCAACATCGCGGGCCCTGAGTACAACCAAGAGATGATAGAGCACGTCCGCGCTCTCCGCGATCAGTTCCGCGCGATCACCCTTCACGGCGGCGATGACGGCCTCGACAGCCTCCTCGCCGAACTTCTTGGCGGCACGCTCCGGCCCGGCGGCGAGCAGCTTCGCCGTCCAGGATTCATCGGGCGAAGCGGCAGCGCGCTCGGCGATGCGGGCTTCGAGATCGGTGAGGGTGAAGGCGGTCATTGCGTCAGTCCAGTCGCATCGCCAGCCCGGCCGCCGCCATATGCACCTTGGCCTGGCCGATGGTGTAGGTGCCGAAATGGAAGATCGAAGCGGCGAGCACGGCCGAGGCATGGCCTTCGCGGACGCCGTTGACGAGATCGTCGAGATCGCCGACGCCGCCCGAGGCGATCACCGGAACCGTGACGGCGTCAGCGATGGCGCGGGTGAGGCCGAGATCATAGCCGACCTTGGTGCCGTCACGATCCATCGAGGTCACCAGCAATTCGCCGGCGCCGAGCGAGACGACCTCGCGGGCAAAGGCCACGGCCTCGAGCCCGGTCGGGTTGCGCCCGCCATGGGTGAAGATTTCCCAGCGGCCCGGCATGACCTGCTTGGCGTCGATGGCGACGGTGATGCACTGGGCGCCGAACTTCTCGGCTGCCTCCCTGACGAACTGCCGGTTGGTGACGGCGGCCGTGTTGATCGAGACCTTGTCGGCTCCCGCCAGCAAGAGCCCTCTGATATCCTCGACCTTGCGCACGCCGCCGCCGACGGTCAGCGGCATGAAGCAGGCCTCGGCCGTGCGGGTCACGACATCGAACAGGATCCCGCGATCCTCATGGCTTGCGGTGATATCGAGGAAGCAGAGCTCGTCGGCGCCGGCCGCGTCATAGGCCTTGGCGGCCTCGACGGGGTCGCCCGCATCGACGAGGTCGAGGAACTTCACGCCCTTGACGACGCGGCCGTCCTTGACGTCGAGGCAGGGGATGATGCGGATCTTCAAGGTCATGAGACGATATCGTTCAAGGCTTGCGAGGCAAGAAGGCTTGGCTCCTCTTAGAGCATTGCCGGCCAAAGCGGAATGAGGCGGCAGCGCGACATGGCAGAAGACGCGGAAAGCGTTGCCGGGAGGCGCGTTCCTTGCTTTGCTGCGGCCAGGTCGTCCCGAACCTGACGTCATCCCAACCGCATGAGGCCGCCATGTCGATCCTGCCCCGTTTCCGCGCTACGAAGCGGACGCTGCTGCGCGCCGGCGCGACCGTCCTGATCGCTGGCCTGTCCCATCTGGCGCAGGCGCAGGCCCCGGTCAGCCAGCTCGACGCGATCCAGAGCCGCGGCGCCCTGCAGATCTGCACGACCGGCGACTACAAGCCGTTCACGCTCGCCAAGGACGGCAGCTTCGAGGGCATCGACATCGAGCTGGCGAAGTCGCTCGCCAAGGCGCTCGGTGTCGAGGCCAAGTTCGTGCAGACCAAATGGTCGGATCTGCTGACCGATATGGGTTCCGCCAAGTGTGACGTCGCGATGGGCGGCATTTCGGTGACGCTCGACCGTCAGAAGAAGGTGTTCTTCTCCTCGCCCTATCTGATCAACGGCAAGGCCCCGATCGTGCGCTGCGCCGACAAGGCGAAGTTCCAGACGATCGCCGACATCGACAAGCCGGAGACCCGCGTCGTGGTCAACCCGGGCGGCACCAATGAGCGCTTCGTGCGGGCCAACTTCAAGAAAGCCGATATCCGCGTCTATCCCGACAACGTCACGATCTTCGACGAGATCCTCGCCGGCAAGGCCGACATCATGATTGCCGAGTCGATCGAGGTGAAGGTTCAGGAGAAGGCCAAGCCGGGCTTGTGCGCGGTCAACCCCGACGAGCCTCTGCAATACGGCGAGATGGGCTACATGCTGCCGCGCGGCGATGCCACCTTCAAGGCCTTCGTCGACCAGTGGCTGCACCTCGCCAAGGCGACCGGCGAGTTCGCCGGAATCTACAACCAGTTCGTCAAGTAAGGCGGTCGTGATCTGAGGCTCCGCCCGGAGCCTCAGTAGCCTGCGCCGCGCCTGATCAGGTCGATCCCGACGATGGTCAGGATGGCCTTGATCGCCGCCAGGAACCAGCGTTCCGGCAGGCTCTCCAGCAGCTTCGTTCCGGCCATGGTGCCGGCGAAGCTGGAGACGATCATCGCCGCGATCAATGGCAGCCAGTCGGCGAAGGCAAAGCCGAGCGCCCCGAAGGCGAAGACCTTGAGCAGGTGCTGGATCGTCGTGCAGGCGGCATGGGTCGCGATCAGCTGGCGCTTCTCCAGCCCGAGCGGCAGCAGCAGCGCCTGAACGAAGGGGCCGGTCGCGCCGACGAACATGGTGATGATGGTGGAGAGGCCGCCGCCGACGACGAGGCCGCTCGATGCCAGGCCGGGAATGCGCGGCTTCGGCAGCCAGGTCATCGCCAGGATGAAGATTCCGAGCAGGCCGAGCAGGATGCGCTCCGGCAGCTCGACCACCAGCCAGGCGCCGATCAGCACGCCGACCACCGAACCGATGGTGAAGCGCCCGACCAGCGGCCAGACGGCATGGGCCCGCTGCACGAAGGTGCGCCCGACATTGGAGCCGACCTGCACCAACCCGTGCACGGCGATGATTACCGACGGCGGCACGGTTCCGGCGAGCGCGCCCAGCATTGCCATTCCGCCACCGATGCCGAAGGCCGCGGTGAAGGCCGAGGTCATGAAGCTGACCGCGATCAGCAGCAGCGCGATGGCGGGCGCGACGCCGGCCGGCAGGAGCGTATCGAGCATGTCGGAAGCCGGGCTGGCTGGGGAGAATGGTTCTCTCCTGCTACACCGCGCGAGGACGGCGGCAAAGTCCGGCAGCGCGGGACATGGTCGCAGTGCCGGCACGCCGGAAACCACATTTCGCCTTTGCGCTTTACAACGATCGGGCCGGGGCGTTCTCTGGCTGGAATGGCGGGGGCCTAGAGTACGACAACGCCACATCGTTCAACAGTTGCGTCCTTCGGAGTGGTGTGATGCGTCGCGTCTTCGGCCTGCTGGCCGCCCTTATCCTGTCCCTTGCCGGTTCTCTCGCCGTGCCGGCCTCCGCGCAGGCCGGCGTCGATGTCCGGGTCGATATCGCCGCCCAGCGCATTCAGGTCACCACGACCGATGGCGAGGCCTATAACTGGGCGATCTCGTCGGGCCGCAAGGGCTTCCGTTCGCCCAATGGCGTCTATCGCCCGACCCGGCTGGAGAAGAACTGGTATTCGCGCAAATATGGTGGCGCGATGCCCAACGCCGTCTTCTTCCGCGGCGGCTATGCCATCCATGGCACGACCGCGGTCGGCGCGCTCGGCCGCCCGGCTTCGCATGGCTGCATCCGCCTGCACCCGACCAATGCCGCCAAGCTCTTCGCATTGGTCAAGAAGCACGGCGCCGGCCAGACGAAGATTGCGCTGAACGGCGCGGCCAATGACGGCCTGTCCCAATTCGCCAAGGCTTCCGGCGGTACCAAGACCAAGCTCGCCAAGGCCAAGGCGAAGGAGCGCGCGGCCATCGCCCAGCAGCGCAAGGCGCCGAACTGGGATGCGGCCCGCGAGCAGATCCTGTTGCGCCCTGCTCTGCCGACCGGCGCCTTCGGTTACCAGCCCTATATGAGCAGCGGTCCGCAGTGGCGATAGGCGCCTAAATCGTCTCCGGCGCGATCCGCAGCCAGCCGTCCAGCGTCTCGCCGGGCGCAAGCCGCATGAGTGGCGCGGCCTCACGTGCCGCCAGTTCGCTGGGTGATCCGATGGCGTGGCTCTGCGGTTCCACACAGAGGAACTCCGCGCCCGCCGGCGCCCAGACCACCGGGCAGCGCAGGCTCTCGCTTGCCGTCAGCATGATCGCGAGTCCGGTCGAGGGCGTCTCGATCCGCGCCGTCCCGTCCCAGCCGAGGAAGCTCCAGGCGGTCTCGCGGCCGGTGGCAAAGACCGGTCGCTCCGCATAGGGACCGCCTCCGGCAAGCGCCTCGGAGCCGGTCGCGCGGAAGGCCTCGCCGAAGATCAGCGCGCCGCTGGCGGTCATACCGAGCCGCGTATCCGCCGCACAGGGAAACCAGGGATGATGGCCTATTCCATAGGGTAGGGCCTGGTCTGCCTCGTTGGTGATCGACAGCGCGATGGTCATACCGGCCTGGTCGAGGCTGATCTCCTGCCTGACCCGGTAGCGATAGGGGTCCGGACCCTCGTTGCGGCGGTGTTCCAGCACGGTATGACCGTCGGTATGGCCAAGTATGGCCCAGGCGGACTGCCAGCCGAAGCCGTGGATATTGCCGCCGCCGCGCGGATTGTTGTCGGGCACGATGAAGCGCTGGACGCCGTCATCGACGACGCCGTCGAAGGCGCGGTTGGCGAAGGGCGCCATCACCCAGCTTCCCATCATGTTCGGCGCGGCTGTCGAGGGCACGGCGCCGTCGGGCGCATGCAGCAGCTTGTGCAGGCGTCCATCCGGGGAGCGCCAGTCGAGCCCGGCGATGATGCCGCCCGCTTCCGGATAGATGCGGGCGCTCAGGTTTCCGGCTTTCAGTTCAAGCATGCGGCGTTCCTGCCTTATGTGATGAGCGGGCGCAGCATCGCCTGAAGTCCGCGCATGCGTGGCAGGACATGCTCCGCCATCTCCCTGGCCGAACTGCGCTGCACCTGGCCGGAAATGTTGAATGCGGCGATGACCTCGCCGCGCGCATTGAACAGCGGCATCGCCAGCGAGATCAGGCCTAGTTCGAGCTCCTGATCGACGATGCAATGGCCCTGTTCGCGCACGGTCGCCAGGATATCCGCCAGTTGCGCCGGGTCCGTGACCGTATGCGGCGTCAGCGCGCGCGGCCTGCCGGCGAGGATGCGGGCCTGCGCATCGGCGGGGTCGCGAAAGGCCAGCAGCACGCGGCCCATCGAGGTGCAGAAGGCCGGCAGCCGCGTCCCGACGGAGAGACCGACCGACATGATCCGGCGTTGCGCCGAGCGTGCGATATAGACGATCTCGTGCCCGTCGAGCAGCGAGGCCGAGGAGGATTCATGTGTCTCCTCAGAGAGCCGCTCGAGGAAAGGCTGCACCAGCTGCGGCAGCGCGGTCGAGGCGAGCCAGGCATGGCCGAGCCGCAGGACGCGCGGCGTCAGCCGGAAGAACTTGCCATCGAATTCGGCATAGCCGAGGCGCGCCAGCGTCAGCAGACAGCGGCGCGCGGCGGCGCGGGAGAGCTCGGTCGCGCGGGCGACATCGGCGATGGTCAGCTTGTCATGGGCGGCGTCGAAGCATTCGATCACCGCCAGCCCCTTCTCGAGGGCCGCCATGTGGTCGCGGTCGGGCGCTTCCCCTGCCATCCTTGACCGGCTGCTCCCCGCGGCATAAAGTTCGATTATCAGAACGTTGTGCGATAAACGCACATATCGAGGAGATGTCAAGGTGGCTGAATTCGTCTCCCTCGCTCAGGGAATCGAGGCGGTCGTGAGCGATGGCTGCTCTGTCGCCATGGAAGGCTTCACCCATCTGATTCCCCATGCGGCGGGCCATGAGACGATCCGGCAGGGCAAGCGCCGCCTGACCTTGATCCGGATGACGCCGGATTTGATCTACGACCAGCTAATCGGCACCGGCTGCGCCGAAAAGCTGGTCTTCTCCTGGGGTGGCAACCCCGGCGTCGGCTCGCTGCATCGCTTTCGCGACGCGGTCGAGAATGGCTGGCCGCACAGGCTGGAGATCGAGGAACACAGCCACGCCGCCATGGCCAATGCCTATGAGGCCGGCGCGGCGAACCTGCCCTTCGCGGTTTTCCGCGGCTACAAGGGCGTCGACCTACCCAGCGTCAATCCGCAGATCCGCTCCGTCACCTGCCCCTATACCGGCGAGGTTCTGGCGACCGTCCCCGCGATCCGTCCCGATGCCGCCATTATCCACGCGCTCAAGGCCGATCGCGAAGGCAATGTCCTGCTCGAGGGCATCGTCGGCGTGCAGAAGGAGGCGGTCCTGTCCGCGAAGCGCTCGCTCGTTACGGTCGAGGAGATCGTCGACGATTTCGGGCCGCGCAACGCCAATGCCGTGATCCTGCCGTCATGGGCCGTCACGGCCATCGCCCATGTGCCGGGCGGCGCCTATCCGTCATACGCGCATGGCTATTACAAGCGCGCCAACGACTTCTACATCGCCTGGGACAAGATCGCCCGCGAGCGCGACACGTTCCTGGCCTGGATCAAGGACAACGTGCTCGACAAGGGGCCCGATGCCTTCGCGCGGCATGCGCTCGCAATGAGGGAGGCGGCGTAATGAGCGCAACGCCGACCGAAATGATGACCATCGCGGCGGCCCGGCTGCTTGCGAATACCGATGTCTGCTTCGTCGGCATCGGCGCGCCCTCGGCCGCCTGCAACCTCGCCCGGCTGACCCATGCCCCGAAGATCACACTGATCTACGAATCCGGCACGCTCTCGACGCGGCCGACCGTGCTGCCGCTCTCGATCGGCGACGGCGAACTTTGCGACACGGCGCTGACCACGGTCGCCGTGCCCGAGATGTTCCGCTACTGGCTGCAGGGGGGGCGCATCACCATCGGCTTCCTCGGCGGCGCCCAGATCGACCGTTTCGCCAATCTCAACACGACGGTCGTCGGTCCCTATGACGCCCCGAAGGTGCGCTTGCCCGGTGGCGGCGGCGCGCCCGAGATCGCCAGCAATTGCGGGCAAATCTTTATCACCATGGCGATGGGCACCCGCGCCTTCGTCGAGAAGCTGCCCTTCATCACCTCCTTCGGCCACGGCAAGGGCAAGGGCGACCGCGCCGCGCTCGGCCTCAAGACCAAGGGGCCGACCAAGATCATGACCGATCTCTGCGTGCTGGAGCCCGATCCCGAGACGGCTGAACTGACCGTCGTCTCGCTGCATCCCGGCGTATCGCGCGAGCAGGTCCAGGCGGGTTGTGCCTGGCCGCTGCGCTTCGCGGCCGAGGTGACGGAGACGCCCGCGGCGACGGCAGAGGAACTCTCCGTGTTGCGCGACCTCCATGCCCGCACGCGGCAAGCGCATGGAGTGGCGGCATGAGCCTGATCTATCCCCGCGACAGCCTGAAGGCGCACCCGCTCAATGCCTCGCCCGCCTATGGTTCGACGCAGAAACGCGCGCCGTCGAAGCCGCTGATCCTGCTGCCGCATACGCTGTCGGAGACGACCGGGCCGGTTTTCGGCCATGTCGGCGTCGCCGCCGGTGATTCCGACCTGACCCGCCAGCATGACGGCGAGCCGCTGGGCGAGCGCATCATCGTGTCCGGCCGCGTCCTCGACGAGGATGGCCGGCCGGTGCCGCACACGCTGGTCGAAATCTGGCAGGCCAATGCCGGCGGCCGCTATGTCCATGTCCGCGACCAGCATCCGGCCCCGCTCGATCCGAACTTCACCGGCGCAGGCCGGGCGCTGACCGATGCCGAGGGGCGCTATCGCTTCGTCACGATCAAGCCCGGTGCCTATCCCTGGCGCAACCACCACAATGCCTGGCGGCCGGCCCATATCCATTTCTCGCTGTTCGGCCCGAGCTTCCTATCGCGCGTGATCACGCAGATGTATTTCCCGGGCGATCCGCTGTTCAAATACGACCCAATCTTCCAGTCGGTCACGGATGAGAACGCCCGCGAGCGTCTGGTCTCACGCTTCGATCTCGGCACGACCGAGCCCGAATGGGCATTGGGCTACCAGTTCGACATCGTCCTGCGCGGCCGCAATGCGACGCCGCTGGAAGAGCCTCATGATCACTGAGACGCAAGCACCGCAGGTGACCGGGCCGGATTTCGGCATCACGCCGTCCCAGACCATCGGCCCCTTCTTCGCCTATGCTCTGACCCCACGCGCCTATGGCGGACCGGAGCTCGCCACCGAACAGGTCGCAGGCGACGGCGTCGAAGGCGAGCGCATCCGCATCGAAGGCCATGTCTATGACGGCGACGGCGTGGCGGTCAGCGATGCCATGATCGAGATCTGGCAGGCCGACGCCCAGGGCCGCTTCAACACCTCCGGCAATGCCGGCTTTTCAGGCTTCGGTCGCGCCGAGGCAACGGCCGAGGGTGCATTTTACTTCGAGACGATCCGGCCAGGCGCATTGCCGGGCCCCGGCGGCGGCTTGCAGGCGCCGCATCTCTCGGTCTCCGTCTTTGCCCGCGGGCTTCTGGTCCAGCTGGCGACGCGGATCTATTTCGAGGGAGATCCCGGCAATGCCGACGATCCGGTGCTGGCGCTGGTCCCGGCCGAGCGGCGCGACACGCTGATCGCAAAGCGCGATGGGGCAGGCATCTTCCGCTTCGTCATTCGTCTGCAGGGCGAAGGCGAGACAGTGTTCTTCGCGGCGTGAAAAGCGCCGGTCATCCTGGACAACCGAAGGTCGATCCGGGACCGCAGGACGAGAATGCTCTATCCTGATGGTGATCCCGAATTGCCGCTGCGCGGCCTCCGGGATGACGTGTCATTTTTGCCGGAGCCCAGCCCATGCCCAAACCCCTGATCGCTCTCGACTGGGGCACGACGCGCGCCCGCGCCTTTCTGATCTCGGAAACGGGCGAGGTGCTGGAGCGCCGCAGCGCCGATCAGGGCATCCAGTCGGTTCCGGCCGGCGGCTTTCCGGCAGCTTTCGAGGCGATTGCGGGCGATTTGCGCCGGGTCTCGCCCGATGCGGCCATCGTGCTCGCCGGCATGGTCGGCAGCCGCAATGGCTGGATCGAGGCGCATTACGTCCCATGCCCCGCCTCGCCCGACGAGATTGCATCGGCCGGGATGAAGGTGACGCTGGCCGATGGGTCGCCTGCGACAATCCTGCCCGGCCTGTCCTGCGACGAGGGTGCTTTCGACGTAATGCGCGGCGAGGAGACGCTGATCGTCGGCCTTGGGCTTGCGGATGGAATCGCCTGCCTGCCCGGCACCCATTCGAAATGGGCGCGCATCGAAGGCGCCCGGATCACCCGCTTCGCCAGCTTCATGACGGGCGAAATCTACGGCCTGCTGCGGCAGAATTCGATCCTGTCGCGGCTGGCCGAGGAACCCTCCGCTGATGACGCGGCGCGCGGAACCGCGGACGGCCTGGCGGCCGCCGCCCGTCCAGGCGGCCTGCTCAACACCGCCTTCGCCTCCCGCTCCGAGGTCCTGGCCGGACGTCTGCCGGGCGGCGCGGTCGGGCCCTATCTCTCGGCGCTGCTGGTCGGGCACGAGGTCGCTGGCGCGCAGGCGCTTCTCGGCCGCAGCGACACGGTTCATCTCGTCGCCGACGGCGTTCTGGCGCAGAGCTATGGCGCGGCGCTGGCGGCTGCCGGGATCGCGGCAAAGCTGACGACGCCGGAAGCAGCCTTCGTCGCCGGCGTTCGCCGCCTCGCAGAAAGCGTCTCGCCATGATCGTCGTCTTCGGCTCGCTCAATGTCGATCTGGTCACAGCCGTCGAGCGCCTGCCCGGCGCGGGCGAGACGGTGATCGGCCCGGCCTATGACCTCCACCCCGGCGGCAAGGGTGCCAACCAGGCGCTCGCGGCCCGCCGCGCCGGAGCCGATGTCGTGCTGGTTGGCGCGGTCGGACGGGACGCCTTCGCCGACATCGCGCTGTCACTGCTAGCAGAGGACGGTGTCGATCTGTCCCTCGTCGCCCGCGTCGAGGCGCCCACGGGCGCGGCCTTCATCGCGGTCGATGCAGCAGGCTCCAACCAGATCGTCGTCGCGGCAGGGGCCAATGCGCTCGCCCGCGCCGACGCGCTCGCCAGCCTTTCGCTCGGCGTAGGCGACGTCCTGCTGCTCCAGCGCGAGGTTCCCGAGGCCGAATGCCTGGCGGCGGCGCAACTGGTGAATCGGGCGGGCGGGCGGGTCATCCTGAACCTTGCCCCGGCCGGCCCGCCTGCGGATGAGCTGCTCGGCTGCCTCGATATTCTGATCGTCAACGAGCATGAGGCGCTGGTGCTGGCGCAGTCCCTCGGCTGGCCCGAGCGCGAACCCGATGCGATCGCCAGACGCTGCGACGCGCAGCGCGGCATCGCCTGCATCGTCACGCTCGGAGCCGAAGGCGTGGTCGGCTGGCATGGCGGCGTCTGCCGCAGGCTTGCCGCACCCAGCGTCGCGGTCGTGGACACGGTTGCGGCCGGCGACAGTTTTACCGGCGCCTTCGCTGCGGCGCTCTCGAGCGGATATGGCTTTTCCGGCGCGCTCCAGCGCGGTCTCGCGGCCGGATCGCTTGCCTGCACGGTGGCGGGTGCGCAGCCCAGCGTGCCGCGCCGCGAGGCGATCGAGGCACTGGTCGGGCAGTCGTTTCTTTAGCGCCCGGATCATCGTCATGTCGCGGAATGCGGCAAGCCGGCGTTAAGCCTGTTTCCCGCGGGAGGAGGCCAAGGCAGGCAAACGGCCGAATCCGAGCAGGCCTCTTCACGCTTCCGCAGGGACTGCCGGGCATCGTTTCCGCAAGGTCACTGGTGGAGACATGGTCGCGATGGCCCAAAGGCCGATCATCTGGGCGCTTGGTATTGCAGCCGTGGCATCGTTCAGCGCCCTGGGCTACGGTCCGCGGCTGGCGCGCCTCGTCGGCATGGACACACCGAGTGCGGCCTCGGTCACAGCCGCAGGCCCGGCCTCGAGCGCTCGCACCGAGGCGGGCAAGACCGGCGCCTCCAAGCCGGCTGAACCACCGATCCTGACGGTTGCCGCCGATTATCGCGGGCATTACGTCGTGCATCCCTCGATCGACAATTTCCGCATCCAGATGCTGGTCGATACCGGGGCGAGTCTGGTGGCGCTGACCGCGCGCGACGCCCGCGCGCTTGGCATCCAATTGTCGGTCTCCGACTACAAGATGGCGCTGAGCACCGCCAACGGAACGGTCCGCGGCGCACGCGTCAACCTGCGCGAGGTCAGGCTCGGCTCGATCCTGGTGCGCAATGTCGAGGCGGTCGTTCTGCCCGAAGGCGCGCTCTCGATGAGCCTGCTCGGCACCTCCTTCCTCGGCAAGCTCAAGGGCTACGAGGTCCAGACCGGCCGCATGGTCCTGCGCGGTTGAGCCACGCGCCTTAACCTCGATCCCAGCCGCTTACCCGACCCAACGTCACGGCGGTTTTCCTGCGGCGTCCAATCGGCTATGCCGATTGGCGTCGTTTTTGCGTTGCAACATGACGATAGTGATGCGACCCCAAGAGCCCGCCCTGCGGAGTCTCCCTGCTGCCATGGATGGTCAGATGTTCCCCAAACCGCTGCCCGAGCTGTTTCCCAACACCTTCGCCTATGAATCCTTGCCGATGGTGAAGCCGACCGGCTTTCGGGAATACGACGCGCGCTGGTTCTTCGGCGAGGAGCTCAACCTGATGGGCGTCCAGGCCGTCGGCATGGGGCTCGGCACGCTGATCCGGCGCATGGGCATCAAGCCCGAGATCGTCACCGGCCATGATTTCCGCGGCTACTCCTCCTCGATCAAGATGGCCCTGGTCACCGGCTTGATGGCGGCGGGCTGCAAGGTCCACGACATAGGGCTCGCCATGTCGCCGATGGCCTATTTCGCCCAGTTCGCGCTTGACGTGCCCTGCGTCGCGATGGTCACCGCCTCGCATAACGACAATGGCTGGACCGGGATCAAGATGGGTGCGCAGCGCCCCGTCACCTTCGGCCCCGAGGAGATGGGCCAGCTCCGCGACATCGTGCTGGCCGGCGAGTTCGACCTGGTCGGCGGCGGCTCCTATGTCTTCGTTCCTGATTTTCCGGCGCTCTACATCAAGGATCTGACCGACCGGCCGAAGATCAAGCGCAAGCTCAAGGTCATCGCCGCCTGCGGCAACGGCACGGCCGGCGCCTTCGCGCCGCAGATTCTGGAGGCGCTCGGCTGCGAGGTCATCCCGATGGATGCCGAACTCGACCACACCTTCCCGCGCTACAATCCCAACCCCGAAGATATGAAGATGCTCCACGCCATGGCCGATGCCGTGAAGGAGCACGGCGCCGATATCGCGCTAGGCTTCGATGGCGATGGCGACCGCTGCGGCGTCGTCGACAATCATGGCGAGGAGATTTTCGCCGACAAGATCGGCGTCATGCTGGCGCGCGACCTCGGCAAGCTTCATCCCGGCGCGCAGTTCGTCGTCGACGTGAAATCCACCGGCCTGTTCGATACCGATCCGGAGCTGCAGGCGCTTGGCGTCAAGACCGATTACTGGAAGACTGGTCACTCCTACATCAAGCGTCGGGTGCGTGATCTGAACGCTCTCGCCGGCTTCGAGAAGTCCGGCCATTTCTTCTTCAATGCGCCGGTCGGGCGCGGCTACGACGATGGCGTCGTCACCGCGATCGCGATCATCGACATGCTCGACCGCAACCCGGGCAAGTCGATGGCAGAGCTCTACGCCGCCGTGCCGAAGACCTGGGGCACGCCGACCATGGCTGCCAAATGCGCCGACGAGACCAAATACGGCGTCAGCGAGCGCGTCACCAAGGCAATCGAGGCGCTTCATGCCAGCGGCGGCACCATCGCCGGCCAGCCGATCCGCGACGTCATCACCGTGAACGGCGTGCGTGTCGTCAATGCCGATGGCACCTGGGGGCTCGTCAGGGCCTCCTCGAACAAGCCGGAGCTCGTCGTGGTCTGCGAGAGCCCGGTCTCGGAGGCGCGCATGCGCGAGATGTTCGCCGCGATCGACGGCGTGCTGCGCCAGAACCCGGAGGTCGGCGCCTACAACCAGACGATCTGACGGATAAAGGCCGTCCTGCGGCTCAGCTGAAGCCCGGGCACATCGCGACGCCGGAGCGCTCGACCTGCTCGATGTTGGCGGTGCCGCCGGCCTTGCCGAGGCGCGGGCGCATATAGATCGGCGAGCCGCCGATGGTGATCGCGCCGCCCTCGATGATCCAGCCGACGACCGGCGTGAAGGCGTAGCTCGCCTGCGCCATCAGAATCGAGGTGTTGGGGAGGCGCAGATCGGACGGGATGGTGACGGTCGCCCCGCGCGCGAACTTGGTTGAATTGCGTTCCTCACTCCAGCAGACTTTCGCGACGCCGGCGCTGTCAATGACGATGTGGTGGACCGACATCTTCGGTGCCACGGTGGTGAACGGCATCATGACCGTCTGGGCCGCGTCGAAGATGTTGCTCATGTCGGTATTGGGGATCGTGCTGGCCTGCGCCGTCAGATCGACCAGCGAGCGGGTCAATTGCGTGACCTTGCGGTCGATCATGATGGCCTGGCCGGTTTCGACGATGCCGAAATAGATCGCCAGCATCGCCGGCAGGATCATGGCGAACTCGACGGCAGCGACGCCGCGACGGTTGCCGCCGAACCGGCGTGCCAGGTGCCGCAGCGCGGCCCGGTTGCGCTTGACCGAGAATGCGCGGTTCATCGGGGGTCTCATGTTGCGGGCGCGTTGAAGGGCTCGGTCCGGAACGTCGCCGAGGCCACGATGCCGCGGCGGCCGGAGCCGATATTGGCGAGGCTTGAACTCCACTGAGTGAAGTACAGCGAATATTCGAGCACGGCACGGACGACCACGATCTGGCTGGGTTGCGGTTGGTTGAAGCCGAAGCCGGTCGTGTTCAGCCCGCCGGCGCTGATCGGGTTGCTGCCGTCGACGCCGGTCTTGGCCCCGGCGAAGGAGGAATAGGTCCGGACGTCGATGACCAGTTTCGAGCAGTCGACCATAGTGGTCGCAACGGCACAGACGTCTTCGCGGAACTTGGTGGTATTTTGCGGCCCGGTGCCCACATAGCGGGTTTGCGATTCGCCCGTAAGCAGTCTGCGCGAGGTCTGCGACACCGCTTCTTCAAGGACCTGACTCGTCCAGAACATCAGGGCCGTTTCCATGATCGCAGCCAGCAGCATCAGGAAAGGCAGCGCGATGAAGCCGAACTCGACCGCAGTTGCGCCCTCCTGCGCGCGGCGGAAGCGGGCGAGCAGATGCGGTCGCCGGAGACGGGTGGAGTTGGCGGGCACGGCCGCGTCTGTTTCGGTTGCGATCGGGGAAGGTGTCATGCCGCCTGGTCCGGTTGTCGCTTCGCAGATCCTCGCCGCTTGGCAGTCGAGCCGGCTCTCGCTGGCCGCCATCGGGCACGGCGCCACCCGATCACAGCTTCAGGTCATAGCGGCAAAGGATTTCCGATCCGTTAGGGTGCCGCTCGGCGCGGTCGAGCGGCTGTTAGGAGATCGTTCACCCTGCTTGGCCTGACGTGTGGCGACGGGACCAGCATCCGCCCGCCGCATCTCCTGACGGCATCCCTTCTCCTCGGGCAGGCCTTCTCCCCGAGCAGGCCTGCCTGCGCTCCCGGGGAGCCGGAAACACGCGGGACCTGCTTTAGCGCTTTATGGCGCCCAATGCGTTGCCGTTGCGGGTCGTAGCCTGCGAGCCGACGTCGCCGAAATATTTCGGGGCGTCGCCGAGCTGGACGGCTGGCTGGCAGACCGGCGTGCAGGAATAGCTTTCCCGCTCGAGCCCGCGCTGCACCGTCAGAACGGAATCGGAATCCGCGCCCACGCGCACGAGCGATTCCGCCAGCAGCGTACCGCTCGCGTCGAGCGCGATCAGGTTGGTGACGCCAAAGCTCTTGCCGGTCACGACCATGATGCCGTTCTTCTGGACAGCGACATCCGCGATGGCCGGGTTCCCGATGATGACGGTCTGCGCCTTCTCGGGCAACCTGACGACCTTGGCGTGATCGACCATGACGACGACGCTTTCGGCCTTGTTCACCGCAGGAGCCGCACGCGCTGGCACCAGTCCAGCGACCAGGATCGCCCCGCAGGCGGCCCCGGCAAGCGCCCGTTTCGTGGCCGAGAGAGTGGACATGGCGCTGCCTCAAGATTTCCAACCGGCTCAGGAAAGCGCAAAATGATGAATCATTCCCTAAGCCGGCCGCGACGATGGATTTGATAGCGGCGTCGATGCGATGCCCAAGGGGAAAGACGGCGCCGGCAGATGTTATCAGCAGAGAACAAGGGAAAGAAGTGGCAGTTTATCTACAATTACAGATAGAAATAACTTTGATTTAACCCTCATTTTCTCTCTCCTGAAGATATATATACAGGAATTAATCCTGTAAAGCCAGCATTAACCATCGAAACGATGTCTGCGAGATCGGGCGAATTCTTGTATCGCCTTAACTGATCGGCAAGAGGGGCGAGGTAATGTCCATTTGTCGCTGACCGAAGCCGCTTCAGAGCAAAGGCAGCCGTCAAACCGTGGTTCAAAAGGAGTTTCACATGACCAATGTTTTCGCTCGCTTCGTCAAGGATGAGTCCGGCGCGACCGCCATCGAATACGGCCTGATCGCCGCCCTGATCGCCGTCGTCTGCATCACCGTCTGGACGAGTGTCGGCACATCGCTGTCGGCCAAGTTCCAGGCCATCAACACTGGCCTCAAGTGAGATCGACGCGGGCGCTCCGGCGCCTGCGGCTCTCGATTGCGAAACGCCCCGGCTGGTCCGGGGCGTTTTGATTCCCAAAGGTAAGCTCCGGATCGTCTGGAGTGTTCCATTTGCGGTAAGGGTTTGGTGAGGCGCCTGCGCCAGGATCGCCAGACACGCCGCCGGTCCCGCAAGGGTATGTTCATGTCACTCCCGCTCGTTGCCCTGCTGTTCGTCTTCCCGGCTGCCATGGCCTATGCGGCGGCCAGCGACCTCGTCTCGATGACGATCTCGAACCGGCTCTGCCTCGTCCTGATGGCGACCTTCGCGGTCTGCGCCGCCATGCTCGGTTTCGGCTGGGTCGAACTCGGCTGGCATCTCGCTGCCGGGGGTCTCGTGCTCGCTGTCTGCTTCGGCATGTTCGCGGCGGGCTGGATCGGTGGTGGCGACGCCAAACTTGCCGCGGTGACCGCGCTCTGGTTCGGCTTCGATCAACTGATGCCCTATCTCACCATCGCGGCCCTGGGTGGCGGCGTGCTGACCTTCGCCATGCTCAAGCTGCGGTCGGGCCCGCTGCCGGATGTCGCGAGCGGCTGGTCCTGGGCGCGCCGGCTGCATTCGCCGAAGGAGGGCGTGCCCTATGGCATCGCGCTGGCCTTCGCCGCCCTGCTGGTGCTGCCCAATACGACTATTTGGCGCGCCGCCATTGGCGTCTGAAGCAATTCCAGCGCCGAACTCCAGGACGTGACAAAAAGATACGTCCGATTAACCATAAGTTGACGACTCCACCCGCACGATCCTCGGCGAGAGCCAACTGGGTTTGGCTGAGGGTCAGTCGCAATGAGTCCCGCCCGCATCATCATTCTCCTGGTCGCGCTGGTTGCCGGTGTCGGCGCAGCCATGCTGATCAGCAAACCGTCGCAGACGCCGGCGCCCGCAGCACAGATCGAAGCGGCGCCGACGGTGCCGGTCCTGGTCGCCGCCGCCGACATCCCCGTCGGTAACGTTGTCGCTGCTGCAGACATGCGCTGGCTCGACTGGCCTCTCGCCAGCGTGCCGTCCGGCGTCGTGCGCAAGGACGAGGCGCCCCAGGCCGAGCAGGAACTCATGGGTCAGGTCGCTCGCTACGGCATGCTCGCCGCCGAGCCGATCCGCCGCGAGAAGCTGATCAAGACCGATGGTACAGGCTTTCTGTCGGCAGTGCTGCCGTCCGGCATGCGCGCCGTCGCGATCTCGACCGACAGCCGCGGCGCCAATACGGCCGGCGGCTTCATCCTGCCCAACGACCGCGTCGACGTCATCGTGACGATGAAGGGTCCGGCCGTCGAGGGCGAAGGCGACGCGTTCCTCAGCGAGACGATCCTGCGGAATCTGCGGGTGCTCGCCATCGGCCAAAATGTCCAGGAGCGCAACGGCGAGAAGGTGGTGATCGGCGAGACCGCGACCCTCGAAGTCAATCCTGGCCAGGCCGAATCCCTGTTCCGGGCCCAGAAGATGGGCACCCTGTCGCTCTCGCTGCGCAGCCTCAAGGATGCGGGGCAGGTTACGACGCCCGGCACTGCTTCCGAAGGAGCCCTGACGATCGTCAAATATGGCGTCACCATGAGGAGTGCGAACCAGTGAGCCGGGAACGTATCGTCCTCTCCGCCATTCTCGCCCTGTTCCTGACCGGCGAGGCGGTTGCCCAGTCCAGCGGTCCGGCACCTGTCCTGAACGTCGGCACGAGCGAGCATGCCATCGCCCGCAAGCTCGATTTGTCGATCGGCCGCTCGCTGATCGTCGAGCTGCCGCGCGACGCCAAGGAGGTCTTCGTCGCCAACCCGAAGGTCGCCAATGCCGTCGTCCGCTCGGCGCGCAAGCTCTTCATCATCGGGATCGCCGACGGCTCGACCTCGATGTTCGTCATCGACGGTGAGGGCCGCCAGATCACGGCGCTCGAAATCGAGGTCGGCCGTGATCTCAACGTCCTGCGCCAGACCCTGCGCAGCGCGCTTCCCAAGGCGCAGATCGAGATCAAGCCCGCCGGCAACTCGATCCTGCTCGTCGGCAACGTCGCCAACGCGTCCGAAGCGACCCAGGCCGTGGATATCGCCAACGCTTTCGTCGGCGTGACCGGTGGCCTGTTCACCTCCACCAAGGGCGCCGTCATCAACTCGCTGACGATCCGTGGCCGCGACCAGGTCATGGTCAAGGTCGTGGTCTCCGAGGTCTCGCGCAAGGCGATCAAGCAACTCGGCATCAATTCGACCGGTGAGTGGAAGCTCGGTAATTTCTCGGTCCTGCCGACTCTCGACAATCCGCTGCCGCTGCAGCCGCAAGCGCTCGCCGCGACAGCGATTACGGCCGGTATCGGCAATTCGTCCAACTTCACGCTGCGGGCCCTCGAACGCGCCGGCCTCTCCCGCGTCCTGGCCGAGCCGACCGTCACCGCCATCTCCGGCGAAAGCGCGAAGTTCACGGCCGGCGGCGAAGTGCCGGTGCCCAGCGGCTATTCCTGCGACGGCAGCGGCCTGTGCACGCTCGGCATCCAGTACCGCCCGATCGGCGTGGCGTTGAACTTCACGCCGATCGTCTTGTCCGACAACAAGATCAGCATGCGCATCGCCACCGAGGTGACGGAGCTCGACTTCGAGAACCAGCTTCGCCTCAGCGACACCCGCAACAGCAGCCAGCAGGTCGTCAACGCCCCGGCCTTCCGGGTCCGCAAGTCTGACACCACGGTCGAGCTGCCTTCGGGCGGCACGCTGGCGACGGCTGGCCTGATCCAGCGGGTCTCCAAATCCTCGCTCAATGGCTTTCCCGGCCTGATGAACCTGCCGATCATCGGCGTGCTCTTCCGCTCGCGCGACTACCAGCGCGAGGAGACCGAGCTGATGATCACGGCGACGCCCTACATCGCCAAGCCCATGGAACCCAACCAGGTCCAGCGACCCGATGACGGTTTCGTCGATGCCCATGACGCGCAGGCCATCCTGCTCGGGCGCCTGAACAAGATCTACGGAACCAGCGGCGGGCCGCTGCCGCAAGCCTACAAGGGCCGCGTCGGCTTCATCGCCGACTGATGGCGCAAGTGCCTGATGGCGAAGCTGCACGCGTAAGGGATTACGAGACCATGACGGCTCGATCACAGAAGACCACGCTCCGCCACGCCGGCCTCGGCATCGTCCTCGCTGCGGCGACGATGCTCGGCGCCTGCGCCAAGCAGGGCGACCTCGTCAGCTCGCGCGCACCCGTCGACGTGCGCGAGCGACATCCGATCGTGCTGCGGGATGCGCCGCGCTCGCTGGATGTCTTCGTCGGGCGTTCCGGCGCCGGACTCGACTCCCGCCAGGAAGAAGACGTCGCGGATTTCGCCAGGGAATATCGCCGCTCGGGCAAGGGCGGGCTCGTCGCCCAGGTGCCGACGGGCGCGCGGCGCGAGATGGCGGCCCACGATACGCTGAACGGCATCCGCTCGGCGCTGTCGCGTGGTGGCGTGCCGGGAACGGCGCTGTCGGTGCGGACCTATTCCGTCGCCGATCCGGGCCTCGCCTCGCCGATCCGTCTCACCTTCGCCTCGCTGCAGGCAGGCCTGCCGCATGATTGCGGGCAGTGGCCGGCGGATACCGGCGCCTCCAGCATGAAGGAGGACATGACCAACGAGCCCTACTGGAACTTCGGCTGCTCCAGCCAGGCGACGCTGGCCGCGCAGGTGGCCGATCCGATCGATCTCGTCCGCTCGCGCAGCGAGGGCCGCCCCGACATCGCCAAGCGCATGGGCGCTATCGCCAAGATTCGCGACGGCAAGGATCCGTCGACCCAGTACCGGCAGGAAACGCCGCAGATCAATTCGACGGTCGGAGGCCGCTGATGAGTGCCGGGCAGGACTTCGAGACGCGCTCGGGCGACGCTGCGGCCGAGGATATCGTCGCGCCGCTTCCGCGCATCACCCTGCAGGCCTTCTGCGAGACGCCGGCGGTCGCCGCGACGATGCAGGCGGCCATCGCCGACCGGCGCATGGACAAGGCGCATGCACGCATCCAGATGGGCGGCCCGGCCGCCGCGGTGGAGGCCTTCCGGGCCGCGCCAACGCCCAACATCATCGTTCTGGAGACGGTGTCCGATCCCGCCGCCCTCGTCGGCCATCTCGACACCCTCTCGGAAAGCTGCGACCCCGGTACCAAGGTCGTGGTCATCGGCCACGTCAACGACGTCCAGCTCTACCGCGACCTGATCCGTCGCGGCGTCAGCGAATATCTGATCGCGCCTCTCGGCACGCTCGACGTGCTGCGCACGCTGTCGGAGCTTTATGTTTCGCCGGGCGCCCGCAATCTCGGCAGGATCATCGCGGTCATGGGCGCCAAGGGGGGTGTGGGCGCCTCGACTGTGGCGCACAACGTCGCCTGGGCGATCGCTCGCAACCTCGACGCCTCGACCGTGATCGTCGATCTCGACATCGCCTATGGCACGGCCGGGCTCGACTTCAATCAAGACCCACCGCAAGGGGTGGCCGAGGCCGTGTTCGCCCCGGAGCGCCTCGATGCCAACATGCTCGACCGTCTGCTGTCGCGGTGCAGCGACAATCTCGCCTTGCTGGCGGCGCCCGCGATGCTCGACCGTACGCTGGACCTGCCGGAGGATGCCTTCGAGCAGCTCTTCGATCTTTTGCGCGCCACCGTGCCCTGCGTCGTCCTCGACGTGCCCCATGTCTGGAGCGGCTGGGTCAGACGCGCTTTGATCAGCGCCGACGAGATCGTCATCGTCGCCGGACCGGAACTCGCCTCGCTCAGGAACGCCAAGAACCTGATCGACCTCGCCCGCGCAAACCGGCCAAACGATTCCGGTGCGAGGCTCGTGCTGAATCAGGTCGGCATGCCCAAGCGCCCGGAGATCGACGCCGCCGAATTCGCGAAGGCGCTCAACGTCGAGGTCCTGACCTCGATCCCGTTCGACGCACAGCTCTTCGGCACGGCCGCCAACAACGGGCAGATGATCGCCGAGGTCCAGCCCGCCGGCAAGGTCGCCGAGGCCTTCGTCCAGATCGCCAGCAGTTTGACCGGCCGCGGCGAGGCCAAGCGCAGCAAACGCAGCCTCTTCGAACCGCTTGTCGCCAAGTTGCGGCGCAAGGCCTGAGCGATGCGGCGTCTCCGGACCAGGATCAGGGTTTGGGACCGCGTGAGCGCGGACCAATCGGCTACGCGGCTGACGGCTGCGAAAGAGGATTGAGATGTTCGGAAAGCGATCCCCCGGCGCAGCTGCCGCACCGCCCCTGGCCATGAAGACGCCGGGCGCTGCCGCCGCTCCGGCGCGCCCGCCCGAGCCGCCGCCGGCCGCCGCCGAGACGCGCCGGGCGCCGCTGCCGGCTGCTCCCGCCGAGCAGCCGCGCTCGGACGAATATTACCAGATGAAGAGCATGATCTTCGGTGCTCTCATCGAGGCGATCGACCTGTCGCAGCTTGCCAAGCTCGACGGTGAATCGGCCCGCGAGGAAATCCGCGACATCATCAACGAGATCATCTCGCTGAAGAACGTCGTGCTGTCGATCGCCGAGCAGGAGGAATTGCTCGACGACATCTGCAACGACGTTTTGGGCTATGGCCCGCTCGAGCCGCTGCTCGCCCGCGACGACATCGCCGATATCATGGTGAACGGCGCCACCCGCACCTTCATCGAAGTCGGCGGCAAGATCACGCTGACCAACATCCGCTTCCGCGACAACGCGCAGCTGATGAACATCTGCCAGCGCATCGTCAGCCAGGTTGGCCGCCGCGTCGATGAGAGTTCGCCGATCTGCGACGCGCGCCTGGCCGACGGCTCGCGCGTCAACGTAATCGCGCCGCCGCTGGCGATCGACGGCCCCGCGCTCACGATCCGCAAGTTCAAGAAGGACAAGCTGACGCTGGACCAACTCGTCAAGTTCGGCGCGATTTCGCCGGCGGGCGCAGAAATCCTCAAGATCATCGGCCGGGTTCGCTGCAATATCGTCATCTCCGGCGGTACCGGCTCGGGCAAGACGACGCTGCTCAACTGCCTGACCAACTACATCGACCTCGACGAGCGCGTCATCACCTGCGAGGATGCGGCCGAGCTGCAGCTCCAGCAGCCCCATGTCGTGCGCCTCGAAACCCGCCCACCCAATCTCGAGGGCACCGGCGCGGTCACCATGCGCGACCTCGTCAAGAACTGCCTGCGCATGCGTCCCGAGCGGATCATCGTCGGCGAGGTGCGCGGACCCGAGGCCTTCGACCTGCTGCAGGCGATGAACACGGGCCATGACGGCTCGATGGGCACGCTTCATGCCAATACGCCGCGCGAATGCCTCAGCCGTATCGAATCCATGATCACGATGGGCGGATTCTCGCTGCCCTCCAAGACGCTGCGCGAGATGATCTGCTCCTCGATCGACGTCATCATCCAGGCGCAGCGCCTGCGCGACGGCTCCCGCCGCATCACCCACATCACCGAGGTGATGGGCATGGAAGGCGAGGTCATCATCACGCAGGACATCGTCAACTACGACATCATCGGTGAGGACGCCCACGGCAAGCTGGTCGGACGCCATCGCTCGAGCGGCATCGGCCGGCCGCGCTTCTGGGAGCGCGCGCGCTACTATGGCGAGGAGCAGAGGCTCGCCGCCGCGATCGACGAGCTCGGGGAGGCGGAAGCCGATGCGGCCTGAACGCACCGGCCGCGCGGAGCGGCAGCGATGGATCTGAGCTTCATCGCCGTTATCGTGCTGGCGACGCTGGCTGCCGGCGGCGTCACCTATGCCCTGTTCTATCCGATGCTGAGCGGCCAGGCGCGGGCCGAGAAGCGCCGCAAGGAATTCGCCAGCCCGGTGGCCGCCCGAGGCGTCGACCGCGAGGCGCAGAGCCGGGCCAAGCGCGGCCAGATCGCCCAGAGCCTGAAGGAGATCGAGAACCGTGAGAACGCGCGCAACAGGCTGACGCTCGAACAGCGCATCCTGCAGGCCGGGCTGAACTGGAACCGCAAGAAGTTCTACGTGATCAGTGCCGGCATGTCGGTCGGCACGGCATTCGTGCTGTTCCTGCTGAGCGGTAGCACGGTGCTCGCGCTGGTGGGCCTGTTCGTCGGCGGGCTGGGCATACCTGCCTGGTTCCTGCAACGTTGCCGGACCGGTCGGCTCAAAAAATTCGGCAACGAATTTCCCAATGCGATCGACGTCATCACGCGTGGCATCAAGGCCGGCCTGCCGCTGAACGATTGCCTGCGCATCGTCGCGACCGAGGCGGTCGAGCCGGTGAAAACCGAATTCCGGTTGATCATCGAGAGCCAGGCGCTTGGACTGTCGCTCACTGACGCCGTCGCAAAGCTCTATGAGCGCATGCCCTGCCCGGAATCGAATTTCTTCGGCATCGTGCTGGCGATTCAGCAGAAGACCGGCGGCAATCTGGCCGAGACGCTCGGAAACCTGTCGCGCGTCATTCGCGACCGCCGCAAGATGCGCGACAAGATCAACGCCGTCTCGATGGAAGCCAAGGCATCGGCGGGTATCATTGCCTGCCTGCCGCCGTCCGTGGCCGGCATGGTCTATCTGACGAGCCCTCGCTACATTGAGCTGCTGTGGCTGACGCAGGCAGGCAAATTCGCGCTCGTCGGCTGCGCCATCTGGATGCTGATGGGCGTCCTGGTCATGCGCAAGATGATCAACTTCAACATCTGAGGCGGCGCCGATGATTTCCCTGATCGCGGAAAAAGCTGTCGACGGCCAATTCCTCCTGGCGTTGCTCGTCGCGGTCGCCGCCGCAGCGACGGTTCTCACCATCGCCATTCCGCTGACGGAGGGGTCGAGCCTCCAGAAGCGTATGAAAAGCGTCGCCACGGAGCGCGAGAAAATCCGCGCCCGCGAACGCGAACGCCTGAACCGCCAGAGCGACCGGGTCTCGCTGCGCCAGGAACCGAAAGAGTTCATGCGGCGCATCGTCCACCAGCTCAAGCTGGGCGACTGGCTTGGAACGGAAACGGCCAAGAAGCAGCTCGCCATGGCCGGCTATCGCGGTCAGCAGGCCGAGGTGGCGTTCCTCTTCTTCCGCTTGGTGATGCCGATCGGCCTCTTCCTGTTCGCCCTGCTCTATCTTTTCGTGATCAACGATTTCGGCTACTCGACGATCGTCCGGATCGGAATAACGGTGGGGGCCGCCTATCTCGGAATCAAGGCACCGGAGCTCTTCCTGTCGAACCAGATCGGCAAGCGTCAGACCTCGATGCGGATGGCCTTTCCCGACGCCCTCGACCTCCTGCTCATCTGCGTCGAATCCGGCATGTCGATCGAGCACGCCTTCCGCAAGGTCTCGACCGAGATCGGCGGCCAGTCGGTGTCGCTCGCCGAGGAGTTCGCGCTCTGCACGGCCGAGCTGTCCTATCTTTCCGAGCGTCGGCAGGCTTATGAGAATCTTGCGGCCCGCACCGGGCTCGAAGGCGTCAAATCGGTATCGACCGCGCTGATTCAGGCGGAGCGTTATGGTACGCCGCTGGGAACCGCGCTGCGGACGCTATCGCAGGAAAGCCGCGACCAGCGCATGATGGCGGCCGAGAAGAAGGCCGCCTCCCTGCCCCCGAAGCTCACAGTGCCGATGATTCTGTTCTTCCTGCCGGTGCTGTTCGTCGTCATCATGATGCCGGCCGTGATCCAGGTGATGAAGCTGGAGTGAGCGGCCTGCTGCCGTCGCGATAGCTCCTGCGGATCGATGCTCACCTGCCGCTTGATGCTCGTGCGACGGGAAAACCTCCGGTTCTCGATCCTGCCAAGCATAGATCGCTCTCGCCTCCTTGGGGCGAAGGTCCTTGCAAGAGCCAGAATTGCGCGGTGGTTTGAGAGCCATTTGGGCTCTCAAGGTCCGGACAGGTCGCCTGGACGCCTATTTGTGCCGGACGCTCTGGCTCAGCCCTGCGGCGCGGCTGCGACCGGCGCGCTGGCATGGGGCTTGGGCTTGCCCTTCGGTCCGCCGGTCTTGAGCATATCCCAGCTGTTCTGCTGGCTGACGCTGCGCTTGAGATAGGCGATCGTGGCCGCAGCCTCTGCCGGGCTCTGGACCTGCTTCGCCAGCGTCTCGGCTTCAGTGAAGCGGCCCTGCAGGCCGAGAACCAGCACGAGATTCTGGCGCACGCGCGGATCGCCGCCGCCGGCAGCGGCCGCTTCGCGCAGCACGCGCTCGGCTTCTGGCAACTGCCTGGAGAGGGCCAGCGACAGGCCGAGATTGGAGAGCACGGTCGGCTCGTTCGGCGCGATCTTGAGCGCCGCCTGGTAGATCTGCTGGGCCCGGGCATGCTCGCCGAGCTGGTCGGCCACGGTGCCTTGCGCCGACAAGATGCGCCAATCCGGCCGCTCCGGCGAATGCGCTCGCGAGAGCACCTCGTCGGCCTCCCTGAGCCGGCCGTTGTCGGCGAGCGAGCGGCCATAGGCGCCGAGCATCTCGCGATCGTTGGAATGGGTCAGCACGGCGTTCTGGAGAACGGCCAGCGTCTGGGCGTTCTGGTCGAGCGCACGCAGCGCGCGGGCATAGTAGAAGGCGGCGTCGCGATCCTTCGGATTGGCGTCGTAGCGCTTGCCCCAACGTTCGCTCTCGGCATGCCAGTCGGCTGGGCTGCGCGGCTGCGCCGTGCTCTTGCCGATCGAGCCGGTGATGTCGCCGACCCCGCCGCGGCCCTGGCAGCCGGCCAGCGCCAGGGCGGCGAGGCCGACGGCAAGGCCCAGCGCCGCGCGCGACAGCCGGCGCGAGCGGGGCGCGGGCGCTGGCGCGAGTGCTGACGAAAGAGCTGGATGACTGGAAGACATGGGTCGCATCGCCTCGCCACGATGGAAGATCTGGTTGCTCCGGTGATAAAACGTTAACCCTAACGCATCCTTAACCGGCTCCGGCCGCACCCTCCCGACCAGGTATCCGACGCTCGTGCACAGCCTCATCGTTCAAGCCTCGTCTCCGCAGGCATCAGCCGCCATTCCCGTCCATTGCGTATCGAAGACGGGGCTTGCGGGTCTGCTGGCGGGGCTTGCTCCGCTCGCGCGGCGCTTTGCGGAGGCACAGGGGTTTTCGGCCTCCGTGGGCCAGCATCTCCTCCTGCCGGGCGAGACGGGCGCCATCACAGCTGTTCTGCTCGGGGTCGAGGCGCCCGATGCACGCCGCCGCGACCCGTTCGCGCCAGGTCGGCTTGCCGCTTTGCTGCCTGCTGGCGACTATGCGCTGGCTGGGGAAATCGGCGATCCCGGCCTCGCCGCGCTCGGCTGGCTGCTCCAGGGCTATCGCTTCGAGCGCTACCGCAAGCCCGCTCCTGCTGCCGCAAGGCTCGTGTTGCCTGAGGGTGTAGACGGCGAAGATCTGACGCGGGTCGCGCAATCGGTCGGGCTCGCGCGCGATCTCGTCAACACGCCGGCCAACGACATGGGGCCGGCCGAGATCGAGGCGGCGATCCGCACTCTCGCCGCCGAATGCGGGGCCACGGCGACCGCGATCGTCGGCGATGATCTGTTGGCTCGCAACTTTCCGATGATCCACGCCGTCGGCCGCGCCTCGCCGCGCGCCCCGCGGCTGATTGATCTGGTCTGGGGCGATCCGGCCCATCCGAAGATCACGCTGGTCGGCAAGGGCGTCGCCTTCGACACCGGCGGGCTCGATCTCAAGCCCTCGGCCGGCATGCTGCTGATGAAGAAGGATATGGGCGGGGCGGCTGCGGCGATCGCGGCGGCGCGCATGATCATGCTGGGCAAGCTGCCGGTGCGGCTGCGGCTGCTCGTGCCGGCCGTGGAGAATGCCGTCTCGGGGTCCTCGTTCCGGCCGGGCGATGTGCTGGCCAGCCGCAAGGGGCTGTCCGTCGAGATCGGCAACACCGATGCCGAGGGTCGTCTGATCCTGGCCGACGCTCTGGCGCTGGCCGATGAGGAGGCGCCGGAACTGCTGATCGACTACGCCACGCTGACGGGAGCCGCCCGCACCGCGCTGGGGCCGGAGTTGCCGCCCTTCTACACCCATGACGAGGGGCTGGCAGCCGAGATCGGCAGGCTGGGCGAGGCGGTCAACGACCCTGTCTGGCGCATGCCGCTCTGGCCGAACTACGAGCGGATGCTCGACTCGCGGATCGCCGATCTCAACCATGTCTCCGGCGGCAGCTTCGCCGGCTCGGTGACGGCGGCGCTGTTCCTGAACCGATTCGTCGAGAAGACCGCCTCCTATGCTCATTTCGACATCTACGCCTGGAATCCTTCGGGCAAGCCCGGCCGGCCCGAGGGCGGCGAATGCCAGGCGGCGAGGCTGACTTACGCGCTCGTGAAGCAGCTTTACCCCGCCGGTTAAGCCTGCCGCGAGAACCCGATTGCGCCTTCGCGCTTGCGGGATAATGATACGGGTCCGTAACGATCGGGACCGCAGACTCGCATGCCATTGGAGATCAGGCCCTCTCAGGCGCTCAGGCTGTGGCGGCAGGTCCATCTCGATCTGGTGCGGGATGGCGATTCCGATCTCTCTGCGCGACAGACCGCGATCCTGCTGACGATTTATCTGGAGCTGCCACCCCATACGGTGCGCGGCCTCGCAGCCCAGCTCGGCGTCACCAAGCCGGTCATCACCCGCGCGCTCGACACCATGGGCAAGCTTGGCCTGGTCACCCGCAAGCGCGACGATTTCGACCGCCGCAACGTCGTGATCCAGCGCACCGTCGCCGGCGCGCTCGCCGTCGAGCGCCTGGCCGATCTCGTGGTCGAGCGCGCCAGGGAAATGGGCGGAAGCTGATGCAACCCATTTCCAGCATCCTCACCGCGAGGCTAGATTGCTGCCATGACTGCGATTCTCGACCGCCGCATCACGCCGGCCCGCCCCGATCTCGCCGCCCGCCACCTGATCGGACAGGTCGAGGCGCGGGCCTTTGCCGATCCCATGCCGATGCGCGTCGTAGCGCCATCCGCGCCGCTGCGCCGCGAGCCGCGCCCGGATGCACCTCTCGACACGGAGGCGCTCTGCGGCGAACTCGTCGATGTTTATGAGAGCTTCGAGGGCTGGGCCTGGGTTCAACTCCGCAGCGACGGCTATGTCGGCTATCTCCCCGACGATGCCCTGCGTGGCGATGCGCTCGCCCCGACGCATCGCGTCAGCGCGTTGCGGACCTTCGTCTATCCCGGCCCCTCGATGAAGCTGCCGCCACTGGCCGCGCTCTCGCTCGGCGCGGGCCTCAGCGTGGCGGGCGAAGCCGGCGATTTCGTCGTACTCTCCGAGTTTGGCCGGTTCGCGAGCGGCTATGTCTTCGCTGCTCATGTGGCGTCTCTCGACGCGCCCGAGCCCGATTTCGTCACCGTCGCGGAACGGTTCCTCAACGTGCCCTATCTCTGGGGCGGCAAGACCAGCCTTGGGCTCGACTGCTCGGGCCTGACGCAGCTTGCGCTTGCCGCAGCCGGCATCGCCTCGCCGCGCGATTCGGACATGCTGGAGAACGGCATCGGTGAGCTGGTCACCTTCGACGACGGCCTTCAGGGATTGCAGCGTGGCGATCTGGTCTTCTGGAAGGGCCATGTCGGCATCCTGACCGGCCCCGACACGCTGCTCCACGCCACCGCCTATTCGATGACGGTGATGAGCGAACCGCTGCGCAGCGCCCGCGACCGGATCCAGGCGAAGAGCTTCGGCGCGATCACGAGCATCCGCCGGATCGGCTGAAATAATCTTGGCAAAGATTGCCAAAATGCTATCCTGCCGCGACAGGAGGCCGACATGGCGACGATGAACGTTTCCCTGCCCGACCAGATGAAAGCCTGGGTCGAGACGCAGGCCAATGGCGGCCGTTATGGCAATGCCAGCGACTATGTCCGCGACCTGATCCGCAGGGATCAGGAACGGCAGGAAAAAATCGCGGAGTTCCAGCGGCTGGTTGATGAAGGCCGCGCCAGCGGCATCGGTACGCGTACCCTGGACGAGATTCGCCAGGCGGCACGTGAGCGCGCCCGAGAGGCGGGCGCCGATGGCGCTTAGGCTGACGCAAGAGGCGGAACGGGACCTCGAGGACATCTATGTTCGAGGTGCTCTCCAATTCGGCACCACCCAGGCGGAGCGTTACAGCGACGCTCTCGATGCCTGCCTCGAATTGCTAGCCGCAAACCCAGCGATGGCGCCGGAACGAAGCGAAATTTCAAAGCCCGTCCGCGCTCATCCCCATGGCAGTCATCTGGTCGTGTACGAGATCGAGGACGACGACATCCTGGTCCTGCGCATTTTTCACCGCCGCCGCGACTGGCAGCGAGCGCTTTGAGCCTCACCCCAGCCCCTTCAGCCGGTACAACGCCTCCAGCGCCTCGCGCGGCGTCATCTCGTCGAGGTCGAGCCCATCGAGCGCCAGGCGCAGCGGATCCTCCGCCGGCACGGCGGGCACGGGTGCTGAACGCCTGAGCGGCGCCGCAAACAGCGGCAGGTCGTCGACCAGCGAGGCGACGGGCTTCTCGCGCTCGCTCTTCTCCAACTCGCTCAGGATGGTGCGGGCGCGCTCGACCACGGCCGGCGGCAAGCCGGCGAGCTTGGCGACCTGGATGCCGTAGGACCGGTCGGCGGCGCCCGGCACGACCTCGTGCAGGAAGACGACCTCGCCGTTCCATTCGGTGACGCGCACCGTCGCATTGGTAACACGGTCAAGCCGGTCCCCCAGCGCCGTCAACTCGTGATAATGCGTCGCGAACAGGCCCCGGCAGCGATTGACCTCATGCAGATGCTCGATCGCGGCCCAGGCGATCGAGAGTCCGTCGAAGGTCGCGGTGCCGCGCCCGATCTCGTCGAGGATGACGAGCGCGCGCGGGCCGGCCTGGTTCAGGATCGCCGCCGTCTCGACCATCTCGACCATGAAGGTCGAGCGCCCGCGCGCCAGATCGTCGGCGGCGCCCACCCGCGAGAACAGCCGGTCGACGATGCCGATATGGGCGCTCGTCGCCGGCACGAAAGCACCCATCTGCGCCAGCACCGCGATCAGCGCGTTCTGACGCAGGAAGGTCGATTTACCGGCCATGTTGGGACCGGTGATCAGGCAAATGCGGCCACCCTTGCCACCGGTTCCGGGCGGTGACAGCTCGGTGTCGTTGGCGACGAAGGGCTTGCCGTCCCGCTTCAGCGCGGCCTCGACGACGGCATGGCGCGCCCCCTTGATGGTGAAGGCTGCGCTGTCGTCGATGACGGGCCGGCTCCAGCCTTCGCGGCTGGCCAGTTCCGCCAATCCCGCCGCGACGTCGATCTCGGCCAATGCCGCCGCAGCCTGCTTGATCGGTTCGGCGTGGCAGAGAACCTCCTCGGTCAGCGCCGCGAAAATGCCGAGTTCGAGCTTGAGCGCGCGGTCGGCGGCCGAGGCGATCTTGGCCTCGAGACCGCCCAGTTCGACCGAGGAGAAGCGCATCGCGTCCGACATCGTCTGGCGATGCACGAAGGTCGCCCGCCAGGGCTCCTTCAGGAAATCCTCGCCGACGGCCTGGGGCACCTCGACGAAATAGCCGAGCATCGAGTTGTGCTTGATCCGCAGCGTGCGGCAGCCGGTGTCGGCAGCATAGCGCGCCTGCAATTGCGCGATGACCTTGCGGGAATCGACCTGCAGCAGCCGCAATTCGTCGAGCGCTTCATCGTGACCTTCGCGCACGAAGCGCCCGTCGCGGCGGTTCAGCGGCAGCTCCTCGGCGAGCATCGCCTCCAGCCGCGCCGGCAGGTCGGGGTCGATCTGCGACAGGGCGCGCGACGCCTTGGACAGTTCGGCAGGCAGTGCGGCGCGGCCGAGCAGCATGCCGACGATGGCGCGCGCCGCGCTCAAGCCCGCCCCCAGCGCGGCGAGATCGCGTGGGCCGCCGCGATCGAGAGAGAGACGCGCCAGCGCACGCGCGATGTCAGGCACCCTGGCGAGCGCCGCCTGCAGATCCTCGCGTAGCGCGTTGTCGGCAACGAGAGCCTCGACCGCGTCGTGGCGCTCGGCGATAGCCCCCGGGCTCGTCAGCGGGCCGGCCAAGCGTTCGGCGAGTAGGCGCGCGCCGCCAGGCGTCACGGTGCGGTCGATCGCAGCGAGCAGGCTGCCGCCGCGCTCGCCCGACAGCGTCCGGGTCAGTTCGAGATTCGCGCGCGTCGCTGCGTCGATCAGCATGGTGTCGGAGCCGGCATCGCGCACCGGCGGCGACAGCGGCGGGCGGGCGCCGAACTGCGTGCGCGCGACATAGGCCAACGCAGCTCCAGCCGCCGCCACCTCGGCCCGGCTGAAGCTGCCGAAGGCGTCGAGCGTGGCGACGCCGAAGAACTCCTTCAGCCGGCGCTCGGCCGAGGCCGCATCGAGCCCCTCGCGTGCCAGCGGCGTCACTGGCACGCCGATATCGCGCCAGAACTCCTTCATATCCGGATCGTCGTGGATCGCGTCGGGGCAGACGATCTCGCGCGGTTCGAGGCGGGCGAATTCGATCGCGAGCCGCTCCTGCGGCGCCTCCATCACGCTAAAGCGACCGGTCGAGATGTCGATCGCGGCGATGCCGTAGAGTGCGCTGGCATCGCCGAGCTTGCGCCGCGCCACCGCCACGAGCAGGCTCGCGCGGCCAGGCTCAAGCAGGCGCTCCTCTGTGATCGTGCCAGGCGTGACGAGACGCACCACGTCGCGCCGCACCACGGATTTCGGCCCACGCTTCTTGGCCTCGGCCGGATCCTCGATCTGCTCGCAGACCGCGACGCGGTGGCCGGCCGCGATCAGCCGCTGCAGATAGTCGTCGGCGCGGTCGACCGGCACGCCGCACATCGGGATGTCGTCGCCCTGATGCTTGCCGCGCTTGGTCAGCACGATTCCCAGCGTGCGCGAGGCGATCTCGGCATCGGTGAAGAATAATTCGTAGAAATCGCCCATCCGGTAGAACAGCAGGCAGTCGGGATTGGCGGCTTTGATCTCGACATATTGCGCCATCATCGGCGTGACCCGGGCGGCATCGTCCCTGGCAGCGACGACGGGAGGGGCGGGCGGATCGACCCGCTCGTGAAGAGTTTGGCTGACGCTATGCATGGCGCGCGACGCTAGCGTTTCGGCTCCGGCTTGGAAACCGCGGAGCCCGGAGCACACGCGCCTGACGGCTTTTTGATGTGGATGCGCGCGGCACGTGCCGGCGGTGCAACACGGTTCAGCATTCGTTAGCTGCAAATGACGTAGATGATGAATGGACGCCGTCCTCGGCCGCAGCGGGCAAGCCCATATGCTACTGGAACTCACCAGAGGTCTTGGTTACCTGATCGTCGCTGCGGTGCTCGTGCCGGTCGCGACGCAGCGGCTTGGCGAATATCACAGGCTGCGGCAGGTCGTCATCGGGATCATCTTTGCAGCGGGCGGATGCGCCAGCATGCTTGATCCGATTATCGTCGAGCCCGGCATCCTGCTCGATTTCCGCAACATCGCCGCAGTTCTCGCCGGTCCGCTGGGCGGCCCGATCGCAGCTGGCATCGCGGCGATCGGCCTGTCGGCCGTGCGGATCCATCTCGGGGGATCGGGAGCCGAGGCCGGCGTCATCGGCCTCATGCTGTGCTCGCTCATCGGGTTGGCTTATGCGATCTGGCTTCAGCGTCTGAGACGCACCATGTCGCTGGGTGGGCTTGTCGCCCTCAGCCTGGTCGCAGCCTGGATGCCGGTCGCGATGATTCTGGCCTACGTCTCGTTCCCGCGCGCCTGGGGCCTGATCGTGACGATATCCGGGCCTAGGGCCACGGTGGTCAATGTGCTGGGCGCCATTCTGATCGGCTACATCATCAGGAGCGACCAGCAGCGCATCGAGGCGCTGCTGCGCCTCGAGGCCTGCACCGCCAATATGCCGGGCGTCCTCTACCAGAAGATCCTGAGGCCGGACGGCACGATCCAGCACAAGCTGGCCAATTCCAAGATCGAGCAGTTCCTCGACATCACGCGCGCGGAAGTCGAGCGGGACCCTGACAGCTGGCTGCGATGGCTGGTGCCCGAGGACCGGGAATTCCTGGCGAAGGCCAATGCCCAGGCCGCCGCCGAAAGAAGCCTCAAGCCGTGGCGCTTCGAGGGGCGTCACCGCAAGGACGACGGCTCGATGGTCTGGCTGAGGACCGACGCCGCGCCGCGCCGCCTGGCTGATGGCTCGATCTGCTGGGACGGAATCATGACCGATGTCACGGCGGAGCGAACACTCGAACAGAGGCGGCGGGAATTCGACGAGGAACGCAAGGCAGCGCTCGAGGGCCTCGCCGTGCAGCTGGAGGTCACGGTCGGCCAGGCGCTTCAGGAGGTGGCTTCCTCGGTTCGCAGCATGCACCAGGCAGCCAACGAAATGGTGGGCAGCGCCAACAACACGGCTCTGCGCGCCGGCGAGGTCACCCGCGAGGCGGAAGGCGCCTCACGGCGTGTCGGCAGCGTCGCGGTCGCGGCAGAGGAAATCGAGGCCTCGATCCGCGAACTGACGCGCCAGACGGCCCATGCCGATCAGACCGTGCGCGATGCGGCGAGTTATGTCCGCTCCACCCGAAGGGACGTCGCCGGCCTCGGCGCGGCCGCGGACAAGGTCAGCTCCGTGCTCGACTTCATCGAGGATATCGCCTCGCGCACCAACCTGCTGGCGCTCAACGCGACAATCGAGGCCGCGCGCGCCGGAGCGGCGGGACGCGGCTTCGCGGTCGTGGCCGGCGAGGTCAAGAACCTGGCCGAACAAACCCAGAAGGCGACCCGCGACATCGCGGCGACACTGGAGGAGATCCGGCGTGCGGCGGCGGCGGCGACCGATGCCGTCGTCCATATCGAGGGTACGATGACGACGATCGAGCGGACCTCGGGCGCCATCGCCGACGTCGTCAGCCGGCAGGCCGACATCGCCTCGACGATCACGACCGATGCTCAGGCGGTCGCGGGCAGCACCAGCGCCGTGACAGCCAGCGTCGGTTCGGTCGGCCACGAGGCATCCTTCACCGGCGATGCGGCCCAGCGCGTCCTCGATGTCGTCCGCAAGGTCGACGAGCAGACCGCCGCGCTCGATCGCTATGTCGGCGAATTCGTCGGCGGGGTGCGCAAGCGCCTCTAGACAAGCTCGCGCTGCCATTCCGGCCCATCAGCATGAGTGGTTCCCACCCGCGCGGCTTGTAGCCGCGCGGGCGCTTGCCTATGGTCCGCCTCCTCAAGGAAACGCTCACAAAAAAGAACAATGCCATGACCGATCAGACGCCGATCAAGCGCGCCCGCCCGACCTTCACCGACCAGGAAGCGCTGCTGTTTCATTCGGACGGACGTCCGGGCAAGCTCGAGATCGTCGCGACGGTGCCGATGGCAACGCAGCGGGATCTGTCGCTCGCCTATTCGCCGGGCGTCGCCGTGCCTGTGCTGGCGATCGCGGAGGATCCCAGCAAGGCTTATGATTATACCGCGCGCGCCAACCTCGTCGCCGTCATCACCAACGGCACGGCGATCCTCGGCCTCGGCAATCTCGGCGCACTGGCCTCCAAGCCGGTGATGGAAGGAAAGGCGGTGCTGTTCAAGCGCTTCGCCGACGTCGATTCGATCGATCTGGAGATCGACACCGAGGATGCCGACAAGTTCATCGAGGCGGTGCGCTATCTCGGCCCGTCTTTCGGCGGCATCAATCTCGAGGACATCAAGGCGCCCGAATGCTTCATCATCGAGCAGCGCCTGCGCGAGCTGATGGACATCCCGGTCTTCCATGACGACCAGCACGGCACGGCGATCATCGCCGCCGCCGGCCTGATCAATGCGCTCGACATCACCGGGCGAGACATCAAATCGACCCGCCTCGTCATCAACGGCGCCGGCGCTGCGTCCATCGCCTGCACCGAACTGCTCAAGGCGATGGGCTTCAAGCCCGACAACGTCATCCTCTGCGACACCAAGGGCGTGATCTACCAGGGCCGCACCGAGGGCATGAACCAGTGGAAGTCGGGTCACGCCGCCGTCACCGACCGGCGTACCCTGGCCCAGGCGCTCGACGGGGCGGACGCCTTCTTCGGTCTCTCCCAGAAGGGTGCCGTGACGCCCGAGATGGTCGCCGCGATGGCGCCGAACCCGATCATCTTCGCGATGGCCAATCCCGATCCCGAGATCACGCCCGAGGAGGTCGCGGCCGTGCGCGACGACGCCATCATGGCGACGGGCCGCTCCGATTATCCCAACCAGGTCAACAACGTGCTGGGCTTCCCCTTCATCTTCCGGGGAGCGCTCGATGTCCGCGCCACCACGATCAACATGGAGATGAAGATCGCCGCCGCCGAGGCGCTGGCCATGCTGGCCCGCGAGGACGTGCCCGACGAGGTCGCCGCCGCCTATCAGGGCTCGCGCCCGCGCTATGGCCGCGAATACATCATCCCGGTGCCTTTCGATCCGCGGCTGATCCATGTCGTGCCGATGGCCGTCGCCAAGGCCGCCATGGAGACCGGGGTGGCAGGCAAGCCGATCGTCGATACGGCCGCCTACAAGGCTCAGCTTTCGGCGCGGCGCGACCCGATCGCGGGCACGCTCAACCGCATCTTCGAGCGCGTCCGGCGCTATCCCAAACGCGTCGTCTTCGCCGAGGGCGAGGAGGAGCAGGTCATCCGTGCAGCGGTGTCCTTCGTCAATCAGGGGCTCGGCCATGCCATCCTCGTCGGGCGCGACGAGCGCGTCCACGAGACGGCCAACGCGCTCGGCGTCGACCTCGAGGCCAAAGGCATCCAGGTCCAGAATGCGCGCCTCTCCAAGCGCAACTCGGCCTATGCGCAGTACCTCTACGAGCGGCTGCAGCGGCACGGCTATCTCTTCCGCGACTGCCAGCGCCTGATCAACCAGGACCGCAACCACTTCGCGGCTGCCATGGTCGCGCTCGGCGATGCCGACGCGCTCGTCACCGGCGTCACCCGCAACTACTCGATCGCGCTGGAGGAGGTCCGCCGCGTCATCGACGACCGCCCCGGCCACCGGCTGATCGGCGTCTCGATCGTGCTGTCGCGCGAGCGCACCGTGCTCGTCGCCGACACCGCGATCACCGAGATGCCGACGGCGCAGCAACTCTCCGAGATCGCGATCGAAGCCGCCGGCGTGGCGCGCCGGCTCGGCTATGAGCCCAAGGTCGCGATGCTGGCGTTCTCGACCTTCGGCCACCCGGCCGGCGAGCGCTCCGAGAAGGTGCGCGAGGCGGTCAAGCTGCTCGACGGCCAGCGGGTCGATTTCGAGTATGACGGGGAGATGGCCGCCGATGTCGCGCTCAACCGCGATCTGATGGCGCAGTATCCGTTCTGCCGCCTGAGCGGCCCGGCCAATGTGCTGGTGATGCCGGCGTTCCACTCGGCCTCAATCTCGACCAAGATGCTGCAGGAACTTGGCGGCGCGACCGTGATCGGCCCGCTGATCGTCGGCCTCGACAAGCCGGTTCAGATCGTCCCGCTCGGCGCCAAGGATTCCGACATCGTCAACATGGCGGCGCTGGCGGCCTTCAATATCGGCGGGTGAAGCGGCCGGACCAACCGGCAAGGCCGCCTTCCCGTTCATTTTGAGTTCATTCTGAACCGTTCAGCCTGCCGCCAAAGCCGGAAAACCGGCCTGCGGGGGATGAACGAAGGTTGTGAAGGCGCACAGCGAGACGCCGGGCGTGATGATGGCTGTCCCGGGAGACCGGCAGGTCGCGTTGCGATTCGCGAGGCTGACCGGCGGTTTCTGGCGCTGCCCGGGTGCCGGCCGTGCCTGGTTCTGGTCGCTGGCGCTGGCGACGGCGATCATCCTCTCGGTCTTCGCCAACGTCACCATCAACCGCTGGAATGGCTGGTTCTTCGACGCGCTGGAGAAGAAAGACAGCGACAGCGCGCTGATCGCGATGGCGGTCTTCCCGGTGCTGGTGCTGGTCGCGGCGGGGCTCGGCGTCGTCATCCTGGTCTCGCGCGAGACATTTCAGGTGCATTGGCGCCAATGGGTCACGGCCAGGCTGGCCGACGCTTGGGTCGGTCAGCGCCGCTTCTTCCGGCTCAGCCTCTCCGGCTACGAGCCCGCCAACCCCGAATACCGCATCGCCGACGATGTCCGCTGGGCGACCGAGCCGGTGGTCGATTTCGCCATCGGCCTGCTCTCGGCGGTCATCACCATCATCACCTTCATCGAGATCCTGTGGGCGATCGGCGGCGGCCTGACCCTGGGGACCGGCGGCGGCGCCTTCGTCATTCCCGCCTATCTCGTGCTGGCCGCGATCGTCTATGCGGTGCTCGTCTCACTGCTCGTCACCTTCGTCGGCAGGCGCCTGCCGAGCCTCATCGCCGCCCGCAATGAGGGCGAGGCGCGCCTGCGCTTCTCGCTGATGCGTATCCGCGATCATGGCGAGACGATCGCGCTCGCCCGCACCGAGGCCGGCGAGCGCCGCGCCGTGGCGCAAACCTATGACAGCCTGGTCGGGCGCTGGCTCGCGATGATCCGCCAGCGCGGCCGCCTCACCTGGATCACCAATGGCTCGGGTGCACTGGTGCCGGTGGTGCCGCTCTTGCTGGCCGCGCCGAAATATCTCTCCGGCGAGATGTCGCTCGGCGGCGTCGTCCAGGTCGCGGCGGCTTTCGTCGCCGTGCAGAACGCCTTCAACTGGGTGCTCGACAACTTCATGCGCATCGCCGAATGGCTGGCGGCGGCGCGGCGCGTCAACGAGCTTGCCGATGCGCTTGAACGCGTCGATGGCGAACCTCCGGGAGAGCATCTGACGGTCTCGCCAAGCCGCGACGGCCTGCTCCATCTCGACGACATCACCCTGATCGACCGCGATGGGCGCACGCTGGTCGCGGATATCACCTATTCCCTGCCGCCGGGGGCGACGCTGCACGTCTCCGGCGAACTCGGCCTCGGCAAGGCCGCGCTGATCCAGGCGGTGGCGGGGCTGTGGCCCTGGGGCCGGGGCGCGATCCGGCTGCCGCCCGGCGCCTTCGTGACGGCGGTGCCGCAGAAGCTGCATCTGTCCGAAGGCAGCCTGCGTGCGCTTCTCGACACGGGCAGGGCGGTGCCGCAGGAGCAGATCGAGGGCGCTCTGCGTCGCTACGGCCTTTCGGGTCTGGCGCCGCTGCTCGACGAGAGCCGCGACTGGGACAAGGAGCTGGCGACCGGCGACCGCCAGCGCCTCGCTCTGGCCCGTGCCGAACTCGAAAAGCCGGATGTCGTGTTGCTCGACGAGGCGACGAGCGCCTTCGACACCGATGCCGCCCTCGAACTCCTGGCCGAACTGCGCGCCGCACGGCCAGATGCGATCATCGTCGCCTTCGGCCAGGGCGCCGGTTTCGCGGAGGCCGCAACCCATCGCCTGCTGCTGAAGCGCGCCGGCGGTGTCGTGCGCATGGCGCCGCGCCATGCCGGCTCGGACCAGTCCGCCCTGCCCGCAGCGCTACCTGTCCAAATCGGGCCCGCCGAATGATCATCGCCATTTCAAGGAGCCAACAGCCATGACCGCCGCGACGATGAACATCTGGGACGTCTACTGGGGCCTGCGCGTCGAGCAATGCCCCTGCGACGTGCATTTCGTCGAATGGCTGGAGGAGGAGGGCCTTTCGGGCAAGCGCGTCTACCATTTCGGCACCGGCGGCCACCATTATGTCGGCATCCGCTGTGCCGAACCGGAGCTCGACTGCACCGTGCTCGGCATCACCGCCTCGCCGAAGGAATACGACGCCTTCGTCAAGCTCGCGACTGGCAACCCGACGATCACCAAGACCTACAGCGCCTATTTCGGCGACATCTACACCAGCAACGCCAAGCTTCTGCCGCGCTTCGACATCGTCACCCTGTTCCACGCCTGCGAGTTCCGGACCGAGGCGAACGACGCCTATGGCGCGCTGACCGACCGCGAGGTGATCGACCTCTTCACGGCTCAGACCGATATCGGCGGCTACCTGCTGTTCTATACCGGCTCCTTCGCCTATGCGACGGCCGAGCCGATCATCGCCGACTGGGCCGCGACGGCGCGGGTCGACGAGGTCGCCAGCTTCAAGACGCTGCGAGTGTTCAGGAAGACGGGCTGAGCCCGCACTCCACCAGCGCATGGCGCATATTCGTCGCGTCGTGCCGCCTTGTGCATTGCGACCGAGGCGCTATGTCTGCGGCGGGGCTTGCCCGCCCCTCCCGCCCGCAATCGGCGCCGCTGGCAACCGCCTCCTGCGCGAAACCGAACATGAGTGCGTATGTCGTTCGGCCAGCCAGAGCCAGGAATGCCTCCGCGCAGGCGCAGCCGCTGGTGGTGGCTCGGGCCGCTCGCCAGCATCGTGATCTTCAGCGCCTCGTTGGTGGTGCTCTGGTACATCATCCGGGAAATCGAGCCGGGTGAGCTTGCCGGCGCCTTCGCCAATGCCAGTCTGCGCCAGCTCGGGCTGGCCTGCGGCTTCACCGCGCTGAGCTATCTGCTGCTCACCGGCTATGACGCGCTGGCGCTTAAGCGGCTCGGCCTGTCGATCCCCTACCGGACGACGGCGCTCGCCTCCTTCACCAGCTATTCGGTCTCCTTCACGCTCGGCTTCCCGATCGTGACCGGCGGCACCGTGCGCTACTGGATCTATTCGCCCAAGGGCGTGCGTGCCTCCGAGGTCGCGAGCCTGACCGTCATCGCCGGACTGACCTTCTGGCTCGGCCTGGGCGCCATCCTCTGCGCCTGCCTGTTCTATGCGACGCAATCCGTGGCCGTGCTGGCGCGCACCTCGCCGCTGGTCGTGCAGGGCGTCGGCGCGGCGGTTGCGCTCGGCACGCTCGGCTACCTCGCATGGATCGCCACCGGCGAGCGCACCATCCGCGTGCGCGGCTGGAACCTGCCGCTACCGGGTCTCGGCATCACGCTGGGCCAGATGTTCCTCGGCGCGGCCGAGGTCTGCGCGGCGGCGGCGGTGCTGTTCGTGCTGCTGCCGGGCGGGCATGGCATCGACTATCCGAGCTTCCTTGCCGTCTATGTCTTCGCCTGCCTCGTCGGCATTGCCAGCCATGCGCCCGGCGGGCTCGGCGTCTTCGAGGCGACGATGCTGGTGGCGCTGAGCCGCCTGCCCTTCGAGCATGTGCTCGGCTCGCTGCTGATCTTCCGGATCGTCTACTACATTCTGCCCTTCATCCTCGCGCTGGTGCTGCTGGCACTGAACGAAATGGTTCGGCGGATCAGGCGGCACGAGATCTGAAGGCGCCGCCTATTTCAGCGCGACCACGATCAGCAGGAAGACAAGCACCAGTGCGATCTGCTTGAGGCTCCAGTTGATCCGCGCCAGCTGATCGGCGGTCGCTTCCAACGGCTCATCGTCGTCGGTCGACTGGGCCGCGGCCGCGACTTGGGGCGGCGCGCCGCTCCAGTCCAGGGTCTCGACCAGCCCGCGCGCCGGAGCGCTGCTGCGTCCATCGGCCTCCAGCCCGAGATGCCAGGCGACGGGCAGGCCCGGCGCAGCTTCGCGCTCGCTTTCGCGCACCCACAGGCTCGTCGTCGCCGAGAGCGAGAGCCCCTGCGCGGCCCCCGACAGCATGTCGCGTCGGAGCGCATCGAACACGGCCGGCGGCGCGAAGATGTCAGCGAAGAACCCGCCGGCATCGTCTTCCCCGTCGCGAAAACCGAGCATCAGCAGGATGCGTCCGTCCTCGCCCGGGGCCAGGGGGCGGATCGTCAGGGTGATCTGGCCGGCTTCGTCGGGGAATCCGGCCCGGTGCAGGCTGTCATCCGCCAGGGTCGCCCGGGCGAGGATGCGCGTGGCGTCATCGAGCCGGCCGTCGCGGTTGGCAAAGCCGCCGACGAGACGCAGTTCGTCCGCGGCAAGACGGAGATGCCGGCCGAGACCCTGCACGAATCGCTCCGGAACGCCCTCGATCGTCATCAGGCCCTGCGCCATCGCGACCTGCCGCATCGCGCCTGTTTCGACCATCGGACCCCCGCCCCGTTCTCGCCCGGGACGATAGCAGGTCGTCCGCGCCAGACGAAGTCGGCGAACCACAGGTTGCGCGACGCGGTTGCCCGCCAGACGCATGGCGCGCCCCGGCAAGATCGGGTTGTCACGCATTTCACGAGGGCCTAGAGCGGCAGATCAGGGGCTTACGACCATCCGCGTCCGCCGCCAGGCGAAGGGCGCGCCCGTAGACAGGCTGCCATGACCGACGCTTCCCAACCTGCCGGGCCTCGCCACGGCATGAGCTTCCGTTCCTTCGTCGCGCTGATGGCCGCGCTGATGGCGACGAACGCGCTCGCGATCGATTCGATGCTGCCGGCGCTGCCGGCGATGTCCGAGGCGCTCGGCATCGCCAAGGCGAACCAGCGGCAATGGATCATCACCTCCTATCTGCTCGGCTTCGGTGCCACGCAGATCGTCTACGGCACGTTGTCGGACCGCTTCGGCCGCCGGCCCGTGCTGGTGTTCGGGCTCGTCGTCTATGTCGCGGCCAGCATCGCCGCCGCCTTCGCCGGCTCCTTCGAGACGCTGATGGCGGCGCGCGTCGTTCAGGGCGTGGGGGCGGCGGCGACCCGCGTGCTCGTCGTCTCGATCGTGCGCGACTGCTATTCCGGCCGCGACATGGCCCGCGTCATGTCGCTGGCCATGATCGTCTTCCTGGCGGTGCCGATCCTGGCGCCGTCCATCGGCCAGGCGATCCTGCTCGTGGCACCGTGGCGCTGGATCTTTGGCGTGCTGACGATCTTCGGCGCGTCGGTGATGCTCTGGGTGGTGCTGCGCCTGCGCGAGACGCAGGCCCCGGAAGACCGCAAGCCGATCGAGCTCGCCAGCGTCGTTGCCGCCTTCCGCGTCACGCTGACGACGCGGCTCGCCGTCGGCTACATGCTGGCGATGGCCTTCGTGCTCGGCGGGCTCTTCGGCTTCATCAACTCGGCCCAGCAGGTCTTCGTCGACGTCTTCCATGCGCCGGAATGGTTCACCACCATCTTCGCCCTGATCGCGCTGGGCATGGCGGCGGCCTCGCTGCTCAATGCGCGCATCGTCGGCCGCCTCGGCATGCGCCGCGTCTCGCATGGTGCGCTGCTGGCCTATATCGCCCTGACCGGAACCCACGCGCTCCTGGCGCTGTCGGGGCACGAATCACTCTGGAGCTTCGCCGCCTTCCAGGCCGGGGCGATGTTCTGCTTCGGGCTCGTCGCGCCCAATTTCGGCGCCATGGCGATGGACCCGCTCGGCCATGTCGCCGGCACCGCATCCTCGGTGCAGGGCTTCGTCACTACGATCGGCGGTGCCCTGCTCGGCTTTTTCATCGGGCAGCATTTCGACGGCACGATCGTGCCGATCACGCTCGGCTTCGCGCTCTGCGGGCTGGCGGCGCTGGGGATCGTGCTGGTGGCGGAGAAGGGGCGGCTGTTCCGCCCGGCCGCCGGGCGACGCTGACCGGAGCGAAGGCGCGGTTTGCGTCGGGTTTCGGCTTGGAACGAGATCAATTCAAGGAGAGATGGAAAACAGATTCAAGCTCTTATGCGAAAGTAACCTACCGTCATTACGCTATATTTTAATTTCTCTAATCAAGTATGGCGCGATCAATTTACAGACCTAAGTCAAATCTGTGTTGATCTGTTGTTTAGCATTGGGCTACGGCTCCGGGCAGATAAGCTTTCGGAGACGTTGGATGAACCGCTCGATCGTGGCGCTGTCGGCCGTTGCCGCTCTTCTCCCCACCTTGCAGGCGAAAGCGCAGCCGGCGCGCGTCGAGCAGCTCGACGAGATCGTCGTGCAGGGAGAGGCCGCCCGTCGGCCCACGGGCGGCGCGCCAGGCATCATCGCCAATGACGGCTTCGTGCCCAAGACGACCAGGACCGCCACCAAGACCGAGACGCCGGTGGCGGAGACGCCGCAAACCATCAACACGGTCACGCAGAAGCAGCTGGAGGAGCGCAGGCCGCAGACGCTGACGGAAGCGCTGGGCTACACGCCGGGCGTCCGGACCGGCGGATACGGCTTCGACCCGCGCTTCGACAGCTTCACCATCCGTGGCGTCGACATCACCTATACCGGCGTTTTCCGCGACGGCCTGCGGGACTTCAACAGCCCCAGCGGCCTGTTCCGCCTCGAGCCCTATGGGGTCGATTCGATCTCGATCCTGAAGGGGCCGGCATCCTCGCTCTATGGCGCCAGCGCGTCAGTCGGCGTCATCGATGTCATCTCGAAGCGCCCGACCGAAGCCCGGTTCGGCGAGATCGAGATCCAGGGCGGCTCGTTCAACCGCCGGCAGATCAATTTCGACATCGGCGGGCCGGCGAACCCCGCTGGCACGGTGCTCTACCGGATCACCGGGCTGCTGCGGGACTCCAACACGAGCTTGCCGGGCGTTCCGGACGACCGGATCTTCATCGCGCCAGCCGTGACCTTCAAGCCGAGCGACAGCACCAAGCTCACCGTGCTCGGGGAGTTCATGGATTCCAAGACGGGCGGATCGACGGCCTACGACAACAATTACGGCACGTTCACGCTCAGGGACGGCACGGTCATCTTCCCGACGATCGGCGCCAGGCGGGCTCTCCTGTTCAACCCGACCTATAACGACTTCACCCAGAAGCAGGGCCGCATCGGCTACGAATTCGAGCACAAGTTCTCCGAAACCGTCTCGATTCACCAGAACCTGCGGGTCTCGACGCTCTCGACCGACGAGAAATTCTCCACCACGGCCTATGCTGGCCGGGTGAAGGAGGATCTCGATGCCATCTCGGCCGACACCTATCTCAAGACCCTGTTGCGCACCGGCCCGGTCGACCACACGGTCCTGACCGGCCTCGACATCGGCCGTTCCAGCTACGGCTCGCGGATCGGCTATAATCTCGCCGCCATCGCCGATCCCGTCCTTCCCTATCCGACCAAGCAGCGCCAGACCCTGATCGGCGCCTATATCCAGGACGAGATGAAGGCCGGGCCCTGGCGCCTTCTGCTCAGCGGGCGGTACGACTGGCTGTCCAGCACTTATACCGTGCCCGGCGCCGCGCCCTCCAAGCAGAACGACGGCGCCTTCACCGGCCGTGCCGGGCTGAGCTATGTCACCGGCTTCGGCCTGACGCCGTATGTCAGCTATGGCACCTCCTTCAACCCCAACCCCGGCACCGTCCTGAACGGCGGCGTCGCCAAGCCGACCAAGGGCGAGCAGGCGGAGGCGGGCCTGAAATACGCCGTGCCGGGCTACAACGCCTTCATCAACGCGTCGGTCTTCTGGCTCAGGCAGACCGACGGTATCGTCTATACCGTGGTGGACGCGGTCAACCGCCAGACGCAGCTCGACTTCGAGTCCCGCGGCTTCGAGATCGACGCGACGACCTCGCTCGACAACGGGCTGAGCTTCCAGGCCTCCTACGCCTATACCGACACGGAGATCCTGAAGCTGTCGCCCGATACGGTCGGCAACCAGATCAACAGCGTGCCCAGGCATGCCTTCGCGCTCTGGGCCGGTTATGACGTTCCCTATGGGCCGTTCAGCGGGCTGGGGATCGGGGCCGGCATCCGCTACACCGGCGCGAATTTCGGTGACGACTACAACCGCCTCGTCATCCGGAACAGCCCGACGACCTTCGTCGATGCTCGCCTGACCTATGATTTCGAGAAGCTCAGCCCGAAGCTCAAGGGCTTCAGCGCCCAGGTGAACGCGCAGAACCTGCTCGACAAGGTCGATCAGGTCTGCACGGCCGGCTACTGCTACTTCAACCAGGGGCGGAAGGTCCTGGCGAGCCTGCGTTACCGCTGGTGAGTGCGGTGAACGATACGGTGGCCAGGCGCCGGACCGCGGCGCCTGTGGCCCGGCTGGTGATCGGCCTTGGCGGGCTCTATGTGGCCCAGAGCGTCATCGGCGGCGTGATCTTCACCGGCCTGCCGGCGGTGATGCGCAAGAACGGCGCGTCGCTGAACGACATCGCCTTCATCCTGCTGACCGTCCTGCCCTGGTCGTTCAAGTTTCTGTGGGCCCCCGCGGTCGAGCGCTTCCGCTCCCCGCATGGCGGCGTGCGCCGTTCGCGCAGCACGATCAGCCTGTTCGGCGCCTTCGCCGTTGGTGCGGTGGTCGCCTGCGCCCTGATCGGCCCGACGGCGCTTGGCCCGCTGACGGTCGCGATGATGGTGGCGTCATTCTCCTCCGCGACCATCGACATCGCCTGCGACGGGCATGCCGTGGAAAGCTTCGCGGAAAAGGACCGCGGCTGGGCCAATGCCGCGCAGGTCGGGGGCGCCTATCTCGGCTCGGCGATCGGCGGCGGCATCTTCCTGGTGCTGATCGACCATTGGGGCTGGCAACCGGCGACGCTGGTCATGGCCTGCGCGCTCGCCGCGTTGGCCATTCCGTTTCTGCTGACGCCCGACGGCGCCGTCGCGGCCCGGCAAGACCGGCCGCCGCAGTCCCTGGGGCAGGCCCTGAAGCGGCCGGAGATGCGGTCGGGCCTTGCGCTGGTTGCGGTCTATGTGTTCGGCCAGAAATGGTCGATGTTGCTGGTCGGGCCGTTCCTGATCGACTCGGGGCTCAGCCTCACGGCGATCGGAACCCTGAACGGCGTCGGCGTCACCCTGCTCGGCCTCGCCGGTGCCTTGGGCGGCGGCTATGTCCTTCGCCGGGTCGGCGTCTTTCGGACGATGAGCCTGGCGCTCGGCGTGCAGATTTCGGTCATGGCCGCCTTCGCGCTGTTCGCGCATTTCAAGCTCGACGCGCCGACGGCCCTGATGGCGATCTATCTCGTGTCAGCAGGCACGCTCGCATTGGGTTTCGTCGCGCTCTACTCGGAATTGATGGGTCGCGCCTCGCTCGACCAGGCCGGCGTCGACTTCACCTTGTTCCAGAGCATGGATTCGATCGTCAGCCTCATCGGCTGGCGGCTCGCAGGCGCCGTCGGCGACGCGCTCGGCTACGCCTTCTGCTTCACGGCCTCGGCCGGGCTCGGCATCGTCGCCATCCTGCTGATGCCGGTCTTCGCCCGCGACAGCGCGAGCCGTGAAAGCGCCGTACCGCTGTGACGACGGCCACTGCGATGACGGCGAGCGATCTCTCGGCCTGCTTCTCGGGCCCGCTGGCCCGCTTTTCCGGCAGCATCCGCGTCGATGACGGCGCAGCGCATCTGCATGGCCGGCAACTCCTCGACCTCGAGACCCTGCGCGATCTGATCGGCCGGTTCGCAGCCACCATGCCGGGCGGCGAACCGCGCGCCGTCGTGTCGATGTGGAGTCAGTGGCATTTCTCGAACGTGGTCGTCCCGTCCATCGTCGCTCGCCTCCTCGCCGGCCTGAATCTGCCCGTGTCCCTGAGCGCCGGCAGCTTCGCCCTGCACGACAATGGCTGCACGGCCGGCGTGCTGATCCCGAGCCACGCCCCGCTCCCGCCTGCGGAAGGGGAGGCGGCGGGCTTCGCCGGCCTGATCGATTCTCATCTCGCGCCGCTCATCGCCTTCGTTGCCAGCCATTTCGGCGTGTCGTCAAAGCTGCTGTGGAGCAATGCGGCGGTCAGCTTCGCCTGGGCCGTCCAGCAATGCGCCGATCATCCCGACGTCGATCGCGACGGCCTCGCCGAAGCCAACGGCATCCTGACGGCCGTGCTCACGCCAGCCGGCGACCGGAACTTCCTGAGCGGCGCGCTGAAGCCGTCCTCCCTGACGCCCATGGAAAACTGCCAGCGGCGGATCTGCTGCCTGAGATATCTGCTTCCGGGCATGGCCGATTGCGGTTCGTTCTGCCCGCTGCCCTCGCAGGCGCGCATCTCCACCAAATGACCGGCTCTGCCGTCGATCGGGCGGCCAGCCACGGCTGATGCCCGCGACTGCGGCGCAAATCCATGAAACGCGAAGCTGTGAGGGGTCTGGTATCGGCGAACGGATCGCCTTGGGCCGGAAGCGCCTGATTCTCGGAGAGTTCTTGGGCTCCCGAAAGCTCTTTGGCCCTCGACCGCCGCCTTCTTGGCGACGGGCATGCCGGGAATCGTCTTCAGTCCGGATAGATCGATAGAGATTCGCATTGGCTCGGGAAGCGTCGCCGCCGATCGGCCTCCCGCATGGGTTTGAGATCAAGCCGTCTTGAGATTGACCGCCGAGGACTTGCCGGTCTTGCGATCGGCCTCGAGATCGTAGCTGATCTTCTGACCTTCGTTCAGGCCGCGCATGCCCGAGCGCTCGACCGCGCTGATATGCACGAACACATCCTGGCCGCCCTGGTCAGGCGTGATGAATCCATAGCCCTTGGTTTCGTTGAACCACTTCACGGTACCCGTGCTCACGTGCTGTTCCTTCAGTCGCTGTTCAGGTCGGCTCATGCCGGCCCGACCCTAGTGTATGAGGCAATTCGCTCAGGTTGCAATGACGCGCCGCACAACGATCGTTTCCGACGCGCTACGGCATGCCGCCGGAGCAACGCCGCTGGCGAATAGAGGTCTTGCTCCCCGCCTCGCCCTCACGCATGAACGAAGGCGAAGAGTACGCCGCAGGAGTGCCCCAGCCATGACGAATTACGTGATCGACCCGCCGGCCGTGACGGCCGTTCCGGTAGCGGGTGGCGGGCTCTTCCCGGTGCGCCGCGTCTTCTGCGTCGGCCGCAACTACGCCGAGCACACGCGCGAGATGGGCGGCGATCCCGATCGCGAGGAGCCATTCTTCTTCACCAAACCGGCCGATGCGCTGCTGATCAACGGCGCCGACATGCCCTATCCGACCAAGACCAAGGACCTGCACCACGAGATGGAACTGGTCGTGGCGATCGGAACCGGCGGCAAGGACATCACCGAGGCCGACGCGCTTGCCCATGTCTATGGTTATGCCGCCGGCCTAGACATGACCCGCCGCGACCTCCAGGCCGCCGCCAAGAAGGGTGGCAAGCCTTGGGACATGTCCAAGGGCTTCGATTTCTCCGGTCCGGTCGGCGAGATCGCGCCCGCCAGCCATATCGGCCACCCCGCCGCCGGCAAGATCGAACTCGTCGTCAATGGCGTGCCGCGCCAGAGCTCCGACCTCGCCAAGCAGATCTGGAATGTGCAGGAAACGATCGCCTATCTCTCGGGGCTGGTCGAGCTCGCGCCGGGCGACCTGATCTTCACCGGCACGCCCGAAGGCGTCGCGGCCGTGGTCTCGGGCGATGTGCTGGAAGGCGAGATCGCCGGCGTCGGCACCGTGCGCACGCGGATCGTCTGACCGGCCACCGTCCATTCACGTCGCAGAAAGCCACGACCATGACCCTCACCGCCTCCGCCAGCGGCGTCTTCCCAATCGCGCCGACGCCGTTCAATGCCGACGGCACGCTCGACTGGGCCTCCACCGAGAAGCTCTTCGCCTTCTATGACGAGATCGGTTCGGACGGCACGACCGTGCTCGGCATCATGGGCGAGGCGCCCAAGCTCGAACCCGAGGAATCGCTGCGCATCGTCAAAACCGCCGTCGCCGGCATGCCCGGCAAGCCGGTGATCGTCGGCGTCTCGGCGCCGGGCTTTGCCGCGATGCGCTCGCTCGCCCGCCAGTCGATCGAGCTGGGCGCGGCGGCCGTGATGATCGCGCCGCCGCCCAGCTTGCGCACCGACGACCAGATCACCGGCTACTACGCCCAGGCCGTCGAGGCGATCGGGACCGACATTCCCTTCGTCATCCAGGATTATCCGCTGACGCTCTCGGTCATCATGACGCCTGCGGTGATCCGCAAGATCGTCACCGACAACCCGTCCTGCGTGATGCTCAAGCACGAGGACTGGCCGGGGCTGGAGAAGATCTCGACCCTGCGCAAGTTCCAGGGCGACGGTTCGCTGCGGCCGATCTCGATCCTCACCGGCAATGGCGGGCTCTTCCTCGATTTCGAGATGGAGCGCGGCGCCGACGGCGCGATGACCGGCTATGCCTTCCCGGAATTGCTGATCGACGTCGTCAGCCTGCAGAAGGCCGGCAAGCGCGACGAGGCCCACGACATCTTCGACGCGCATCTGCCGCTGATGCGCTACGAGCAGCAGCAGGGCGTCGGCCTCGCCGTGCGCAAATACGTCATGATGAAGCGCGGCATCCTCACGAGCGACGCCCAGCGCAAGCCGGGCTCGGCGATCAGCGCTGCGGCAAAGGCCGAGGTCGATTACCTGCTGTCGCGCGTCGCGAAGATCGACCCGCGCGCGGAGATTTAAAGGCCATACGCCCCAATCCAGCAGGTGCGGGGAACCCTCTCCCTAGGGAGAGGGTAGGGTGAGGGGTCGGCCGTTATCCGCGTGAGCTCGTGCTCGCCACAGGCATCTCCTGCCGAGCATTCTCGGGTCGACGCATCGCTTCGCCCGAGAATGACGGGAGGCTGACTGGTCGAGGGGCCGACACCTCACCCCTGCCCCTCTCCTTACAGGAGAGGGGTTCCCCGCGCTCCGCGTCGACCAAGCGCCCTCAATGCCCCTTATGTGCGCCGTGATCGGCGCCGCCGCGCGCTCCCACGGCCTCGACCTTGAACTCGACCTCGACCGTGCCGGCCTTCTCGAAGGTCAGCGTGCCCTTGACACGCTCGTCCTGCTTGAGCGGCTGCTTCAGCTCCATGAACATGATGTGGTAGCCGCCGGGCTTGAACTCGACCTTGGCGCCCGGCGCGATCTCGATGCCGCTGTCGAGCGGACGCATCGTCATGACGCCGTTGGTCGTGGCCATTTCATGCATTTCGGTGCGGCCCGCGATGGTCGGAGCCGACACGGCGATCAGCTTGTCCGCGGTCGAGCCAGTGTTCTCGATCACGAGATAGCCGCCGCCGACCTTGGCGCCGCCGGGCGTGGCCCGGCTCCAGGGATGGCCGATCTTCAGGGCGCCGGCCTTGTAGTCATGGGCGAACGTGGCGCCGCCCAGCGAGAGTGAAATCGCGACGGCTGTGAGGAGGATGGATTTGGTCATGGGAAATGTCCTGATCGGATAGGCGCATCGATGCGCTTGAACGGAGGGGGCAGCGCGGTCGCTGTCATCAGCGGACCGGTGCCGGGGAAAGCTCAGAACTGCCGAGGTCAGGCCGCCGGCGGCGCGCGCGAGGGCGGCAGGCCGGGCTTCGCCACTGGTGCATCCGCCGAGGCGTGGACGGTTCCCGCAACGGCAGCAGCCGACACCCTTGCGAGTGTGATCGCTACGGCCTGTCCCGGGCCAGCCAGGACAGGATTAACCGGGCAGCCCTTGCAATGCTGCGGCTCGCTTGCCGGCTCGGGCGTATCCTGCCCCGGCGGCGTCAGCCCGGAGCAAAGCACCGCGCCGTCGAGCAGGCGATGCGCCGATGCGGGCGAGGGCGCCAGCCCGGACGCCAGCACAGCCAGCGCATAGGCGACGGCGAGCCACGCTCCGAGCATGGAGCGGCGCAAGCATCGCAGCAGATGCGTCTTGGCGGTCATGCGAGGCAGATGGCCCGGAGCAGCCGGCAGCGTCAAGCCGCAGCGGAGCCGCAGGCAACGGCACGGCTTGGCGGAGAATATTCTTCTCGCGAGGCGGCGGTGGCGGGTTGGGTCATCCAAGGTCGATCGTTTCTTTAAAAGAACGATCGAGTTGACAAACAGGACGCATCCCGCCAGATTACGACCTGTCATTCGGCCTTGCCGAACGGCCGCGGGGATTTGAGCGAGCAGCTTGCGCCGCGTCACCAAACGCTAAAGCGCCACGACGCGGTCGTGGGCTCCAGCCGATAGGAGACGAACATGACCGATGCGACCCTTGGCCAGACCCGAACGCTGATCCTGCGCGCCGGCTGCTGTTGTCGACTCTGATCCTGCCCTGAGGGCCGCGCCAAGCGCGGCTTCCCAACCCAGTCCCATCAGATGTCCACAGCGCCGCAGACGCGGCGGGAGCGCAGCCATGAGCACATTCCATTACGACCACAGCCAACACGCATCGCAGCAGCAGGCCCAAAACCACCAAGCCTATGTCATCGAGATCGGCGAGACCCAAGCCGGTCTCGTAAGCCGCCGTGGGGACGAACGCTATTTCACCTTCATCGCGGCCTCTTCGGCCTTCAACGCGCTTGAGGGCCATCGCTTCGCCACGCCGGGCGCCGCCGAACTGGCAGCCCGCCAACTGGTCGCGCCACGTCGCCACAGCGCGACGCGCCTGGCCTCGTAAGGTGGTCGCCGTGAGCCTTCTGTCGCATCTCCGCCGTCGTCTGGCGGGCTGGTTCGCCGAGGCGGTGCCGGCCGCGACATCCGAGCCGGTCGATCGTCAATCGCCTGGTGACGCGGCGGCGGAAGCCGAGGCCGACGAGACGTGCCGGACATCCATTCGCGACGTGACGCGCGAGCAATTGGGCCTTGCTACTTCAGGTCTTGCCCATTGGTCCTGCCACACGCATTTCTGAGGTCATGATGAACGCCCCCGTGAAGCCCGACGCCTTCCGCATCGGCACTGGCCCCGTGCCGGACCCCGTCCCTCCGATCATCCGCTTCGAGCAGATCGGAAAGACCTATGCCGGCCGTGGCGCGCAAGGATCCGTCGCTGCCCTGTCGGGCATCGATCTCGATGTGCCCAGGGGCGCGATCGTCGGCGTCATCGGCCGCTCCGGCGCTGGCAAGTCGACGCTGATCCGCCTCGTCAACGGGCTGGAGCGGGCCACCTCCGGTCGGCTCCTGATCGAGGGCGAGGACGTCACCGGCCTGACCGAGGCCGGCTGGCGGACCCGCCGGCGCGCCACCGGCATGATCTTCCAGCACTTCAACCTGCTCTCCTCGCGCACCGTCTTCGACAATGTCGCTTTGCCGCTCGAGATCGCCGGCACGCCCAAGCCGGAGATCGAGGAGCGGGTTGCGCGCCTGCTCGATCTGGTCGGCCTTGCCGACAAGCGCGAACGCTATCCGGCCGAACTCTCCGGCGGCCAGAAGCAGCGCGTCGGCATCGCGCGTGCCCTGGCGAGCGAGCCCAAGGTTCTGCTCTGCGACGAGGCGACCTCCGCTCTGGACCCTGAGACCACCAAGTCGATCCTGGCCCTTCTGCAGCAGGTCAATCGCGATCTCGGCATCACCATCCTGCTGATCACCCACGAGATTCCGGTCATCAAGGAGATCTGCGACCGTGTCGCGGTGATCGAGGATGGCAGGATCATCGAGGAGGGCGACGTCTTCTCGGTGCTGACCCGTCCGCAGCACCCGACGACGGCGCGCTTCGTTGAGGCGGTCACCGGCGTCGAACTGCCGGCCTATCTCGCGGGGCGCATCCATGCGCAGGGGCAGCCCGGCGACGACACGGTGATCCGCATCACCTTCACCGGCGAGAACGCCACAGCCCCCGTCATCAGCCGGCTGAGCTCGACCATCGGCGTCGACGTCAACATCCTCGCCGGGCGCATCGACGCCATCGCCGGCCGGCCCTTCGGCAGCCTGCTCGTCTCGGTGCCGACGCGCGAGCCGGAACTCGCCGCCGTGCTCGGCGCGCTCAACAGCCTCGAACTCAAGGCGGAGATCATCGGCCATGTTTCCTGAGATCATCTCCCCCCAGATCGTCGCGCTGATCGCTCAGGCCACGCTCGACACGCTGCAGATGGTCGCGGTCGCGGCGGGACTCGGCACCGTTCTCGGCCTGCCACTAGGCGTCTTCCTCGCCACCAGCAAGCGCGGCGAGCTCTTCGCGGCGCCTGTGACGAACACCGTGCTCGGCACGCTGGTCAACGCGACGCGCTCGACGCCCTTCATCATCCTCGTCGTCGCGATCATCCCCTTCACCCGGTTGATCGCGGGCACCTCGATCGGCACCAACGCCGCGATCGTGCCGCTGACGGTCGCGGCCACCCCCTTCATCGCCAGGCTGATCGAGGGCGCGGTCCGCGAGGTCGATCAGGGCCTGGTCGAGGCGGCCCGCTCGATGGGCGCGACGCCGCTCCAGATCGTCCGCAAGGTGCTGGTGCCCGAGGCGCTGCCGGCGATCGCGCTCGGCCTGACGCTGGCGGTCGTCAGCCTGATCGGCTTCTCCGCCATGGTCGGTGCGGTCGGCGGCGGTGGTCTGGGCGATCTCGGCATCCGCTACGGCTACCAGCGCTTCATGCCCGAGGTCATGGCCGCCGTCGTCGCGGTCCTGATCGTGCTGGTCCAGACCGTCCAGACAATCGGAGACCATCTCGCCCGCCGGCTCAACAAGCGCCTGCGCCACGCCTGAACCGGATCACGTTCACCCACACTCAGCCCTCATCCTGAGGAGCGCTCTGAAAGAGCGCGTCTCGAAGGATGCTCAGGAGGCTCCGGAAATGATCTGGAGCATCCTTCGAGACGCCGCGTACCGCGGCTCCTCAGGATGAGGGCTGGGAATTCTTCTCCAAGAAAAGGAATGCATCCCATGTCCATCATCACCCGCCGCGCCGCGCTTGTCGCCTCCGCCGCCCTGGCGCTGACCCTCTCCATCCCCGCGCTCGCCCAGGCCAACCAGGTCCTCCGCATCGGCGTCTCGCCCGGCCCTCATGCCGAAATCCTCGAGCAGGTGAAGCCGGTCCTGGCCAAGAAGGGCATCGATCTCAAGATCATCGAGTTCTCCGACTATTTCGTGCCCAACCAGGCGCTCGATGCCGGCGAGCTCGAAGCCAATTCCTTCCAGAACCAGCCCTATCTCGACAACCAGGTGAAGGACCGCGGCTTCAAGCTCGTCAACGTCGGGCTGACCGTGAACTTCCCGCTCGGCATCTACTCGTCGAAGTACAAGAGCTGGGCCGATGTGCCGGACGGATCGTCGATCGCGATCCAGAACGACCCGACCAATGGCGGGCGCGCGCTGCTGCTGCTGCAGGACAAGGGCGTGATCAAGCTGAAGGATGGCGTCGGCTTCAAGCCGAGCCCGGCCCACATCGTCGGCAATCCCAAGAAGCTCAAGGTGATCGAGGTCGAGGCGGCTCAGACCCCGCGCACGCTGGCCGATGTCGCCGCCGCCGCGATCAACACCAACTATGCCGTCGATGCCAAGATCGAGCCGACCTCGGCGATTCTGCGCGAGGACCCCAAGGGTCCCTATGTCAACCTGATCGCGGTGCGCGCCGCCGACAAGGACAAGCCCTGGGTCAAGACGCTCGTCGAGGCCTACCACACCCCCGAGGTCAAGGCGTTCATCGCCGAGCGCTTCAAAGGCAACGTGCTCGCCGGCTGGTAGTTCGGTCTCTCTTCCTCCCCACCTGGCCCTCGCGGTCAGGCGACTGCCCCGGATGCGAACAGCGTCCGGGGCTTTTTCTTGCCCTCTCAGAACCGCGCCGTCATTCCGGGCGCAGCGAAGCGGAGACCCGGAATCCATCCTAGAGCAGGACGGTGCCCTATGATGGATTCCGGGTCGGCGCCGCTGCGCGGCTTGTCCGGAATGACGGCGGAGATCGCCGATATCAGTTGGCGATCTTCCCCAGTGCGAAGAACTGCGTCTCGCCGGAGGAATCGTCGACGCCGTCATTGTCGGTAACGACGAAGAGGTTGCCGTCCCTGTCGACCGTCATGCCCTCGACCTTGTCGAGCCCGTAGCCGCCGAGCTTCATCAGGTCGGGCGTCAGGTCGCGCAGCGGTTTCTTCTCGACGGTCGGGATATTGGCGGAGCCGAGGGCGGCGGGCGTCAAACCCTTGATGGAGAAGGTCGCGAGCGTCTTCACCGCCTTGGCGCCGGAAAGGTTGTCGCGCTCGATCACGGCGAAGCTGTCGTTGCCGAGGAAGGTCAGCTCCGAGAGGCCCATCCAGGCGCCCGATGCGGCCGCCGTCAGCGGGTAATGCAATGCGCCCCATGTCTTCGACGCGGGCTTGTAGCTCAGGATCTTGGTCTTGCCCTTGGGATCGTCCTTCCACTCGCGCTGCACGGCGAGCCAGATTGTCTCGTCGGCGCCCGTGCCGGTCACCGCGACCCCCTCGAAGCCGAAGCGGCTGGCCTGCTTCGCCAGTTCCTCGGGCAGCAGGATTTCCTCTTCGACTTCGCCCTTGGCCGAGACGCGCAGCAGGATGTTCTGCGTCGACTTGTCCTTGGCCTCGGGATTGCCCTCCGACGCCAACCAGAAACCCCCGGCAGGGCGGGTGGCGATGCCTTCGACATCGTAAGAGACGGGCTTGCCGTCCTTGCTCAGCGTCGTCTCGCCGATGATCCGCGCCGGCTTCTGTGTCGCATCGATCTCAAGGATGCGCGACGGCGAATAGGCGTTGTCGGTGATGGCATGGAGCCGGCCCGCCACCGTTGTATGTGGCGCAAGGCCCGACAGCGCGCCCCAGCCGATCGGTGCGCCGTCGATTTCGGTCGAGACGATCGTCGGATAGGTGGCGGTAGCCTCGCTGCGCTCATAGATCGTCACGGCCGAACGCGGCCCGCCCTTCTCGCCGAGATCGGCTTCTGAGGCCGAGACGAAGAGATTGCGCTGCGGGATGGCGAGCAAACCTTCCGGCGCGATGCCGGACGGCAGGGCCTGGAGGTAACGCGGTGGTCGGCCCGGACCCTCGTCCTTGTAGACCAGCACGAGCGAAGCGCGCTCCAGCCCGACGAAGATCAGCTTGTCGCTGCCATAAGTGCCGACCTCGATGCCCTCCGGCTCGCTGCCCTTGGCGGCCGAACGGCGCTCGGGGTAGTGGCCGAGCTGCATGGCGATGCGATCGACGGTCGCGCCCGAATCGAACTCGACGGTGCCGTCCTTGCGGAAGATCGTGAAGCCGCGCGAGCCGCCCTTCCAATCGCCCTCATTGGCGGTCACGAAGCGGTCGTTGTCGAGCCAGCGCACAGAATCGGGCTCGCGTGCCACGCCCTTGAGCTCCTCGACCGGCTTGATCTGGCCGTCGCGTGTCTTGTCGATGCCCTTGAGATCGACCGTGCCTGCCGGAAAATGCGCAACCAGCTTGCCCGTCTTCGTATCGACGAGCGCGATGTGGTTGTTCTCCTGGAGGGTGATCACTGCAAGCCCGTCCTGGTTGACGTCGACGAATTCCGGCTCCGGATCGGTCGGCTCCACCGCGGCGATGCCGGTCATGTCGACGACCTGGCGCGAGGCGCAGTCGATGCCGCCGTCCTTGATGCCGATCAGCGTGACATTGCCGGCGGGCAACTGCGGCAGCGCGCCCTTGTTGAGCTTCTCGTCGCGCTCGTTCTCGATCGCGATGACGATCTTGCTCTTGTCCTTGGTCAGCGTCACCGAATCCGGCTGGCCGCCGAGATCGCAGGTCGCGACGACCTGCCTGGTCTTCAGGTCGACGGTCGCGAGGTGGCCGGTCGGCTCCTTGAAGTTGTCGCCGGAGGTGACGACGGCCACGAAGGCCTTGTCGCCGAGGATCGTGACAGAAGTGGACTCGCCGCCGAGTGGGACGAAGCCGGCGGGCTTGGGCGCGTTCGCGGTGGTGATGTCGATGATGCCGAGCGCTTTCTGCTCGGCATCGGTATAGGCCAGCAGCGTCCCGGCCTCGTTGGCGGCGATGATCTCGGCCACGGTCTTCTTCGAGGCGTCGCGGTCGGCCGGCAGGTTCTGCGGCACCGAGAAGGTCGCGATGCGGTTGAACATCGGCTCGGCGAGCGCTGTGCCACCAAGCAGCAGGGAGGCGAGGGCCGCGAGAACGAAGGGGTTGCGCATGGGGCGACCTGTCCGGCTGGAACGTGAAACTGGCAAGCTGATCGGCTAGTGAGCGACGACGACAGTCTCGTGACAGTTTGCCGGCTTTGGCCAAGTTGGGTTGAGCAACTTCGCCCAAGCCAAGAGCCGGCGGTCGCGAGCGCGACGGCCGGATCTCCGGCTCTGCAATCCGACGGCGATCAGAGGCTGGCGGTCACCGCGCCGCCGACACGAACCGAACGCTTCAGGCCGATCACCTCAAGCTCGGTGATCACCGCCACCGCGCCAGCCTGGGCCAGGACGAAGCCGATGCCAAGCCCCGTCGGCGAGAACCAGCCCGCGACCAGGATCGCGATGCTGTCGGCGACCCAGAGCAGGTTGATGCCGATCACGGCGAGGACGGTAAGCCTCGGCAGGGTCGCGCAACTGGAAAGCCAGGTGAGGATGGCGGCGCAGGGCAGGAGCACGACGCCAGCCCCGATCAGGAACGTAGCGGGAAGGCCCAGCGGGCCAGACAGTGGGCCTGCTGCGAAGGCCAGCAGCAGCCCGGTCGCGGCGCAGGCGGCGGCGTCGAGGGCGAGTGCATTGCGCAGGAGGCGGGAGGACTGGATCGTGGACATGGCTTGGTCTCCTCGGGTTCTGGCCCGCTTCGAGGGCCGTGGTCGATGGAGACCATGCTGACGGGATCGGGTCGGCCGGTCGATTAAGCGGGAGGTAATTGAAAACGGCCTCGCACGCCGACTAGGTTTACCCCATGAACCAGCATCACCAGCCCAGCGTCGGCCACCTCATCCGCGACTGGCGGCAATTGCGGCGGCTCAGCCAGCTCGACCTCGCGCTCGAAGCCGAGATCTCGCAGAAGCACCTCTCCTTTGTCGAGAGCGGGCGCTCGCAGCCAAGCCGCGACATGGTCCTGCTGCTGGCCGAGCATCTCGGCGTGCCGCTGCGCGAGCGCAACGCGCTCCTGCTCGCGGCCGGCTATGCGCCGGTCTATCTGGAGCGCGCGCTGGAGGACCCCGGCCTCCAGGCCGCGAAGTCGGCGATCGACCTCGTCCTGAAGGGCCACGAGCCCTATCCGGCGCTGGCCGTCGATCGGCACTGGACCCTGCTCGCGGCCAACGCAGCCGTCGCGCCGCTTTTGAGCCTCGTCGCCGATGCCGAGCTGCTGCGCCCGCCGGTGAACGTGCTGCGGCTGTCGCTGCATCCGGCCGGCCTCGCCCCGGTCATCGTCAATCTGGAGGAATGGGGTTCACATCTGATCGCGCGCCTGCGCCAGCAGATCAGGGCCACCGCCGATCCGGTGCTGGCGGAGCTTCTGGCCGAGCTTCTGTCCTATGGCACCCCGAGCCCGCCAGTGCGGAAAGGGCAGGCACATCAGGTCGATGTCGAGCCGGCCATTGTGGTGCCGCTGCGTCTGCGCGTCGGCGATATCACGCTGTCCTTCATCTCGACGACGACGGTGTTCGGCACGCCGGTCGATATCACCCTGTCGGAGCTGGCACTGGAGACGTTCTTCCCGGCCGATGCGGCCACCGCCCAGGCGCTGCATGCCATGGCGCCGGCCTCTTCAGAGATCTCAGGCCAGGTGAGGTAGGGGCCGAAATTTCTTTGGAACCTTCCGTCCAGCCGCTGGTTTTCTCGTCGCAAGCCGCAGGGGCGGCACAGAAATTCACGAGAAGGATCAAGATGATGGGTAGCACCATGGACAAGGTCAAGGGCATGGCCAACGAGGCCACCGGCAACGTCAAGCAGGCCGCCGGCAAGGCGATGAACAAGCCCGAGCTCGAGGCCGAGGGCTTCGCTCAGGAGCGCAAGGGCGAGGCCCAGCAGGCGCTCGGCAAGGGCAAGGAAGCCATCAAGAAAGTGGTCGACAAGGCCTGATCACGATCAGAGCCTGACCAAGAACGGGCCGCCGAGAGGCGGCCCGTTTTTTTGTGTGCGATCAAGCCGACTTTCAATCCGCGCGGTCGTCCCGGGCGCAGCGTAGCGGAGACCCGGGATGACGCTGAGGCTTTGCGGCCAGCGGCGGAGCCTCTCAGGCCGCGCCGCCGATGCCGCCGAGAAAATCCTTCACGCGTCCGAAAAAGCCGGCGGCCTCCGGGTGCGTCGCGCCCGAGCTTTCGCGCTCGAACTCCTGCAGCAGCTCGCGCTGGCGCGGCGTCAGCTTCTGCGGCGTCTCGATCACGACCTGGATGTAGAGGTCGCCGACCTCGCGCGAGCGCAGCACGCTCATGCCCTTGCCCTTGAGCCGGAACTGCTTGCCAGTCTGCGTGCCCTCGGGGACCTTCACCCGGGCCTGCTCGCCGGTCAGCGTCGGCACCTCGATCTCGCCGCCGAGCGCAGCCGATGTCAGGCCGAGCGGCACGCGGCAGAACAGATCGGCCCCGTCGCGCTGGAAGATCGCGTGCGGCTTGATCGAGAGGAAGATGTAGAGATCGCCGGCTGGCCCGCCGCGCAGGCCGGCCTCGCCCTCGCCGGCAAGCCTGATGCGGGTGCCGTCCTCGACGCCCGCCGGGATGTTGACTGAGAGCGTGCGCTCGCGGGTGACGCGGCCGGCGCCCTGGCAGTTCTTGCAGGGGTCGTCGATGATCTCGCCGCGGCCCGAGCAGGTCGGGCAGGTGCGCTCGACCGAGAAGAAGCCCTGATTGGCGCGGACCCGACCATGGCCGCCGCAGGTCGGGCATTGCCGCGACTTCGAGCCGGGCTTGGCGCCGCTGCCGGAGCAGACCTCGCAGGCGATCGAGGTCGGCACGCGGATCGAGGCGTTCTTGCCCGCGAAGGCGTCCTCCAACCCAATCTCAAGATTGTAGCGCAGATCGGCGCCGCGCTCGCGGCCGTTCGCTGCGCGTGGCCCGCCGCGTCCGCCGCGCTCGCCGAAGAAGGAATCGAAGATGTCCGACATGAAGTCGGAAAATTCCGGACCCTGCTGGCCGCCGCCCTGCTCGAAGGCCTGGTGGCCGTAGCGGTCATAGGCGCCGCGCTTCTGGCCGTCCGACAGGACCTGATAGGCCTCGTTCAGCTCCTTGAACTTCGCCTCGGCCGCGGTGTCGCCGGGGTGCCGGTCGGGGTGGCAGCCCATGGCGAGCTTGCGGAAGGCGCTTTTCAGCTCCGCCTCGCTCGCGGCCTTCGAGACGCCGAGGATTTCGTAATAGTCGCGCTTGGACATCAAACAGCGGCCCCTTCGTTCCTCGTCGCATGCGGGCCGGCTGGCACCGGTCACTTCATGCGGAAGAACGAGAATGTTTCGTCACGACGCATTCCCGTAACGAGATGGCCGGGTCAAGCCCGGCCATCTCTTCGTTCTGGACGAAACGACGTCGTCGTGGACGAAGAGCGCGCTCAGGCGCTCTTCTTCTTGTCACCCTTGTCGTCGCTGACATCCTTGAAGTCGGCGTCGATGACGTCGTCCTTCTTGGCCTCCGCGGCGGGCTCGCCCTCATCGGTCGCGCCTTCGGCCTGGCTGGCGGCATACATCGCCTCGCCGAGCTTCATCGAGGCCTGCATCACATCCGTGGTGCGCGAGGTGATCATCTCGGCATTGTCCTCGGCCAGCGCGGCCTTCAGCGCCTCGAGAGCGGTCTCGATCGCCGCCTTGTCGGCGGCGGAGACCTTGTCGCCATAGTCCTTCAGCGACTTCTCGGTCGAGTGGACCAGGCTTTCGCCCTGATTCCTGGCCTCGACCAGCTCGCGGCGCTTCTTGTCCTCGGCGGCGTTGGCTTCCGCGTCCTTGACCATCTTCTGGATGTCGGCATCAGAGAGACCACCCGAGGCCTGGATGCGGATCTGCTGCTCCTTGTTGGTGGCCTTGTCCTTCGCCGTCACCGAGACGATGCCGTTGGCGTCGATGTCGAAGGTCACCTCGATCTGCGGCATGCCGCGCGGAGACGGCGGGATGCCCATCAGGTCGAACTGGCCGAGCATCTTGTTGTCGGCGGCCATCTCGCGCTCGCCCTGGAAGACCCGGATCGTCACCGCACCCTGGTTATCCTCGGCGGTGGAGAAGACCTGGCTCTTCTTGGTCGGGATCGTGGTGTTGCGGTCAATAAGACGCGTAAAGACGCCTCCCAGCGTCTCGATGCCGAGCGAGAGCGGGGTCACGTCGAGCAGCAGCACGTCCTTGACGTCGCCCTGCAGTACGCCGGCCTGGATCGCGGCGCCGATGGCGACGACCTCGTCCGGGTTGACGCCCTTATGCGGCTCCTTGCCGAAGAACTGCTTCACGACCTCCTGCACCTTCGGCATGCGGGTCATGCCGCCGACGAGAACGACCTCGTCGATCTGGCCTGCCGACAGGCCGGCATCCTTGAGCGCCTTGCGGCAGGGCTCGATGGTGCGCTGGACGAGATCGTCGACCAGGCTTTCGAACTTGGCGCGAGAGAGCTTGATGGCGAGGTGCTTGGGACCCGAGGCATCGGCCGTGATGTAGGGCAGGTTGATCTCGGTCTGGGCCGTGGTCGAAAGCTCGATCTTGGCCTTCTCGGCAGCTTCCTTCAGGCGCTGGAGGGCGAGCTTGTCCTTCTTGAGGTCGATGCCCTGCTCGCGCTTGAACTCGTCGGCGAGATACTCGACCAGGCGCATGTCGAAATCCTCGCCGCCGAGGAAGGTGTCGCCATTGGTCGACTTCACCTCGAAGACGCCATCACCGATCTCGAGAATCGAGACGTCGAAGGTGCCGCCACCGAGGTCGTAGACCGCGATCGTGCCGGCCTGCTTCTTGTCGAGTCCATAGGCGAGAGCGGCCGCCGTCGGCTCGTTGATGATGCGCAGGACCTCGAGGCCGGCGATGCGGCCGGCATCCTTGGTCGCCTGGCGCTGTGCGTCGTTGAAATAGGCCGGGACCGTGATGACAGCCTGGGTGACCGACTGGCCGAGATAGGCCTCCGCGGTCTCCTTCATCTTGGTCAGCGTGAAGGCCGAGATCTGCGAGGGCGAGTAGTCCTTGCCGTCGGCTTCGACCCAGGCATCGCCGGCCGAGGCCTTCTTGATCTTGTAGGGGACGAGATGCATGTCCTTCTGCGTCATCGGATCGTCGAAGGTCCGGCCGATCAGGCGCTTGATCGCGAAGAAGGTGCGCTCGGGATTGGTGACGGCCTGGCGCTTGGCCGGCTGGCCGACGAGGCGCTCGCCATCGTCGGTGATGGCGACGATCGACGGCGTGGTGCGCGCGCCTTCCGAATTCTCGATGACTTTAGGCGTCGAGCCTTCCATGACCGCGACGCAGGAATTGGTCGTGCCGAGGTCGATACCGATAACTTTACCCATGGAGGGGATCCCTTTTAAATTGAGCAGATCGCCGGAATGCGGCGCTGGGCGCCACCTGCCGGCCCATGGACCGGTTCGCCCCCACCTGTCGCGGCGAACGAAACCGGCATTCCACGTTTGACGGTCGTGAAACCGCCCCTTGGCGGCGTATATAGTGAGGGTGTTCCCGCCCTTGCAAGACAGGCGAGCCGATTAAGAACCGCAGGCCGCTCAGGTTTTCCGTGTCACGGTCGTTGCTCGCGCATTGCGAGGGAGTGTTGCGGATGTGCTCTTGCGCGCCAGCCCGCGCCATTTCATGCAAAAGCAGCTGTTACAGTTCAAAACTGGACGCTTCGTGACCAGACCGACGCATCTTGCCTTCCGCCTTGCAGTGCTGGCTCTCGCCGGCTGGTCGCAGCCCGTGCTCGCACAGCCGCTGCAACTGCCTGGTGCGCAGCCCTTCAATGCGCCGGGCACGCAGCAGGCCGCGCCGCCCTCCGCTGGCGGGCCCGCCGTGCCGCGCCCGCCTTCCATGCCGGCGATCAAGGTCGCGGGCGAGGATGCGATCATCGGGCGTCCGCTCCGGCACAATGGCGGTCCCGGCGAGGCCGTCTTCGAGAAGACCGCGACGGGCTTCGGGCTGAAGCTCACCATCAACGGTTTCCAGGCGAGCAATCTCGTCGAGCCCTGCGCCGTCTCCTTCGGCGAGACGCCGCTTCCGGTTGCGTCGCTGGGGCGTCCAGCCGGGGTGCCGCGTTACCGGCTGGAGGCTCCAATCTGCCCGATCGTCTTCGACGTGCTGGACGGTGCCTTCCTCGTGGTCGAGCCTGCCCAGCCCTGCGTCGTCGAGGCCGCGGCCTGCCGGATCGATCCGCGCGGCCTGTGGGGACCCGACGCCCGCACGCTGCCGGCGCGCGCCAAGGAGATCGAGGCGGCACGCGGCGTCGCCGAGCGGGCCGTGCGCGAGGGCTATCGGACGCTGACCGCCAAGGCGGATGCGGTCGACCAGCGCGCGATCGCGCGCGAGCAGGCCGGCTTTTCCGCCGAGCGCGAACTGATCTGCCGCTCCTTCCAGCGTGAGGGGCAGTTCGGCTTCTGCGGCGCGCGCCTGACCGAGGCCCGCGCCGCTTCGATCCGTGCCCGTCTCGGCATCTCCAGCGAGCCGGCGAAGCCCGCCGCCAAGCCGAGGCCGCGTCCGGCAGCTCCCCAGCCTGGCTCGGGGCCATTGCCGCTGACGACGCAATAGGCGCTGCCCGAGGATCGCCGATATCCGCGGGTAGATGATGCTTCTCCCTCACTGCCTTGTCATTGGCGTCATCCGTCGCGATGAGGCATCTGGAAGGGGGCACGCGGCTTCGAAAGGACGACGCAAGGCATGGCTCCGGCATCACGCAACGGCTTCCTGCGCAAGGCCGGACTGGCGCTCGCGCTGCTGGCGTCGGGTCTTTTGGCGTCTGGCCTTGCCGTCGCGGCCGAATCCGCTGCCGTCGCCACCCCGCGCGTTACAGCGACGTTGCTGTCGAGCCGCGATGCGGTCGCTCCCGGCGAGCGCTTCCAGCTCGCTCTCGTCCAGAAAATCGCACCGGGCTGGCACACCTATTGGCAGAATCCGGGTGATTCCGGCGAGGCGACGCGCATCGAATGGAACCTGTCGCAAGGCGCCACCGTGGGCGAGATCCAGTGGCCGGCGCCGCATGCGATCCCCGTCGAACCGCTGGTGAATTTCGGCTTCGAGGGCACATTGCTGCTGCCAGTCGAGATCGCGGTGCCGCGGGATGCCAAGCCCGGCGACCGCCTGACGCTCAAGGCCAATGCCACCTGGCTGGTGTGCGAGAAGATCTGCATTCCCGAAGAAGGTGCCTTCACCCTCGATCTCCCGATCGAGGCCGCCGCTGTCGTCGATGACGCCGCGCAGTCGCGTATCGAGGCCGCGCGCGCTGCGCTTCCGGTCCCGGCCAGCTTCAAAGGCAAGCTCACGGCCGATGGCGAAGCGCTCGCTTTGGCGCTGCCCGGGCTTGCCAGCTCACCGAGTGAGCTGCGCTTCTTCCCGCTCTCCGACACGCTGATCGACCATGCCGCCAGGCAGGATGCGTCGTTCGGCCCCGATGGAACGGTGCTGCGGCTCACTCGTTCGGGCGCTTTCAAGATCACGGGCGGCGAGGTCGCCGGCGTCCTGACCTTCAAGGAGGGCGGGTTTGCCCGCTCGCTCAGCCTCGCTGCCACGGCCGATCCCGCGTTGGTGACGAGCGCTGCTGGTTCGTCCGACGCGTCGCGTCCCGCGGTGGTGCGGATCCCGCTGCCGGTCGAGGGTGCCGATCTCACGCTCTGGGCCGCGCTGGTGTTCGCTTTCGCTGGCGGGCTGATCCTCAACCTGATGCCCTGCGTGCTACCGGTGCTCTTCATCAAGGCGCTCGGCTTCGCGCAGTTGGCGCGAGCCAGCCGCGCGGAGGTTCGCGAACAGGGGCTGCTTTTCCTCGCGGGCGTGGTCGTGACCTTCATGGCGCTGGCCGGCATGGTCATGGCCTTCGCCGCGCTCGGCTCCAGCGTCGGCTGGGGCTTCCAGCTGCAATCGCCGCCGCTCGTCATCGCGCTGGCGGTGGTGATGACGCTGATCGGCCTCAACCTGCTCGGCGCCTTCGAGATCGGCACCTCCGCTGCAGGCGTCGGCCAAGGCTTGGCCAGCCGGGGCGGACGGCTGGGCGCCTTCATGACCGGGGCATTGGCCGTCGTCGTGGCGACGCCCTGCACGGCGCCCTTCATGGGCGCGGCCGTCGGCTATGCGGTGACGCAGCCGCCGGTTCTGGGGCTTGCCGTGTTCATGGCGCTGGCGCTCGGTTTTGCGCTGCCTGTGGTCGCGCTGTCATTCGCGCCTGGCCTTCTGCGCCTGCTGCCGAAGCCCGGGCGCTGGATGCTGATCCTGAAGCAGGCTTTTGCCTTCCCGATGTTCGCCACGGCGATCTGGCTGATCTGGGTCGCCTCGGTTCAGGCCGGTCCCGGCGGCGTGCTGGCCGCGCTCGTCGCCGTGCTGGCGGCCGGCTTCGTCGTCTGGCTTGTCGGCGTCACGCGCGATGCGGGCCGGGGCCGGATCGCCTCCTCGGCGCCGGCCGTCCTCGTGCTGTTCGCGGCCGGCTGGTTCGTGGTCCAGAGCGCCGTGCCCGAAGCGACAACCGAAGCCCGCGCGGGCGACATCCAGGCCTGGACGCCCGAGCGCGTCGCCGCACTGCAGGCGGAAGGGCGGCCTGTGTTCGTCAACTTCACCGCCGCCTGGTGCATCACCTGCCTGGCCAATGAGCGCGTCGCGCTGTCGCGCCAGGAGGTCAAGGACGCCTTTTCCGAGCTGAAGGTCGTCTATCTCAAGGCCGACTGGACCAACCGCAACAGCCAGATCGCCCAGGCGCTGGCCGAGCAGGGCCGGGCCGGTGTGCCACTTTACCTGTTCTATCCCGGCAGCAAGGGCGCCCAGGCCGAGGTCTTGCCGCAACTGCTCACGCCGGACATGATCGTCACCGCAGCCCGGCGCGCCGCCGGCAAGGAGATGAAGACCGCCGCCCGCTGACAAGTTTCATCCATGAAGCCCCGCTTGAACCCCGAAGACAGGAGACAGTCATGAAAGCCCATCTGACCCGCCAGACTTTCATCGCTGGCCTTGCCCTCGCCGGCCTTTCATTCGGTGCCACGGCCGCGCTCGCCGAGGCCGCAGCCAAGGTCGGCGCGCCCGCACCCGTCTTCCAGGCGGTGGATGCCGACGGCAAGACCCGCAGCCTCTCCGAATTCGCCGGCAAGACCGTGATCCTCGAATGGACCAATGCCGACTGCCCCTATGTCCGCAAGCACTACAACAGCGCCACGATGCAGACGTTGCAGAAGGACATGACCAAGGACGGCGTCGTCTGGCTGTCGGTCGTGTCCTCGCCGGTCGGCGAGCAGGGCCATGTCGAGGGTCCGCAGGCCAAGGAACTCACCGTGAAGCGCGACGCGGCGCCGACGGCCGTGCTGCTCGACCCCAACAGCAAGGTCGCCCGCGCCTATGGCGCGACCACCACGCCGCATATGTACATCATCGATCCCAAGGGCACGCTGGCCTATATGGGTGCGATCGACGACAAGCCGTCCTCCAGCGCTGCCAGCCTCACCGGCGCCAAGAGCTATGTCCGGCAGGCGATGGCCGAGCTGAAGGCCGGCAAGCCGGTCTCCGAGGCCGCGACGAAGTCGTATGGCTGCGCGGTGAAATACGCGCCGGTCTCGTAACGGCCGAGCGGCTCGGCCACGCAGGAGTATCCGGGAAGCTCCGCAAGGGGGGCTCTTCGTTCGGATATCTACGTCGTGATCGCGTCGATTTCGGCCAGGTCTTCGGCCGTCAGCGCCCATTCGGCGGCCTTCACATTCGCCGCGACCTGCTCCGGCCTGGTCGCGCCGGCGATGACGCTGGAGATGACTGGCTGGGCGGCCAGCCACGAGAAGGCGAGCTCGACCAGCGTCTTGCCACGTGCCTCGCAGAAGGCGGTGAGCTTCTCGGTCTTCTCCCAGTTGGCGTCGGTCAGCACCTCGGCTGCGCGGGGCGCCTCCCTGGTCATGCGCGCGCCCTCGGGCATCGGTGCGTTGCGCTTGTATTTCCCAGTGAGCAGGCCGTTGGCGAGCGGGAAATACGGCAAAAGTCCCATGCCGTAATGCTTCGCGGCCGGGATCAGGTAGGATTCGGCGCCGCGCTTGAGCAGGCTGTATTCGTCTTGGGCCGAAGCGAAACCGGTGACGCTGAGATCGCGGGCCGTCCAGGCCGCGTCGGCGACCTGCCAGGGCGCGAAGTTGGAGCAGCCGATATAGCGCACCTTGCCCTGGCTGATCAGGTCCTCGAGCGTTCGCAGCGTCTCCTCGATCGGCGTCAGCGGATCGAACCGATGCATCTGGTAGAGGTCGATCCAGTCGGTCTTGAGTCGCTTCAGCGAGGCTTCGACCGCGTTCATGATGTAGCGGCGCGAGCCGCCCTTCATCGTGCCGGCATCGTTCATGTCCATGCCAAACTTGGTCGCCAGCACGATGTCCTTGCGGCGCGCACCGAGCAGCGCGCCCAGCACCGTCTCGGAGCCGCCGCGGTTGCCATAGACATCGGCCGTGTCGAACAGGGTGATGCCATGCTCGATCGCCGCATCGACGACCCTGGCGGCCGCCACGTCATCGATCCGCCCGCCGAAATTGTTGCAGCCGAGGCCGACGAGCGAAACGCGCAGGCCCGAGCGGCCGAGATTGCGGGTGAGCATGGGGACGGATCCTTCGATGGGAAGGGCGGCAGAGGATCAGAGTGGAGCAACCGGCGCAATTGCCGGACCCGTCATTCTCGGGCTGCGCGCAGCGCAGGCCGAGAATGTGCAGGCTGGCGGAAAGCCTATGCCGGTAAGAGGCCATCTCAAAAAAATGCCCGGCACGAGGCCGGGCATATGTGTCGGACGATCGAGTCGGGCCCGACCATGACGGGAGAGAGGCTTACGCCACTTCCTGCTTCATCTTCGACGAGCGCTTGCGCTCGTTGGGGTCGAGCACGCCCTTGCGCAGGCGGATCGACTTCGGGGTGACCTCGACCAGCTCGTCATCGTCGATCCAGGCCAGCGAACGCTCCAGCGTCATCCGGATCGGCGGGGTCAGGCGCACGGCCTCGTCCTTCGAGGTGGTGCGGATGTTGGTGAGCTTCTTGCCCTTGAGCACGTTCACTTCGAGATCGTTCTCGCGGGTGTGCTCGCCGACGATCATGCCCTGATAGACCTTCCAGCCGGGCTCGATCATCATCGGGCCGCGATCCTCGAGGTTCCACAGCGCATAGGCCACGGCCTCGCCGGTTTCCATCGCGATCAGCACGCCGTTGCGGCGCCCGCCGATTTCGCCCTTATAGGGCATGTAGGCATGGAACAGCCGGTTCATGATCGCGGTGCCGCGGGTGTCGGTGAGCAGTTCGCCCTGATAGCCGATCAGCCCACGCGTCGGGGCGTGGAAGACCAGCCGCAGGCGGTTGCCGCCGGAGGGACGCATCTCCAGCATGTCGGCCTTGCGCTCGGACATCTTCTGCACGACGACGCCGGAATGCTCCTCGTCGACGTCGATGATGACCTCTTCGATCGGCTCCAGCAGGGCGCCGCCCTCGTCGCGGCGCAGCACGACGCGCGGACGCGAGACGCCGAGCTCGAAGCCCTCGCGGCGCATCTGCTCGATCAGGATGGCGAGCTGCAATTCGCCGCGACCCGAGACGATGTATGAGTCCTTGTCGGTCGATTCCTCGATCTTCAGCGCGACATTGCCCTCGGCCTCCTTGAGGAGCCGGTCGCGGATGACGCGGGTGGTGACCTTGTCGCCCTCGGTGCCGGCCAGCGGCGAATCATTGACCATGAAGGTCATCGACACCGTCGGCGGGTCGATCGGCTGGGCCTTGATCGGGGTCTCGACGGATGGGTCGCAGAAGGTGTCGGCGACCGAGCCCTTCACCAGGCCGGCGATGGAGACGATGTCGCCGGGAATGGCTTCCTCGATCGGCGTGCGCTCGAGGCCGCGGAAGGCGAGGATCTTGGTGATGCGGCCGCTCTCGACCAGCGTGCCGTCGCCCGAGAGCACCTTGATCTGCTGGTTCGGCTTGGCCGAACCCGAGACGACGCGGCCGGTGATGATGCGGCCGAGATAGGGGTTGGCTTCCAGCAGCGTGCCGAGCATGCGGAACGGACCTTCCTCGATGCGCGGCTCGGGCACATGGCTGAGGATCAGGTCGTACATCGGGGCAAGGCCCTGGTCCTGCGGACCTTCGGGCGAATGCGCCATCCAGCCCTGCTTGCCCGAACCGTAGAGGATCGGGAAATCGAGCTGCTCGTCATTGGCGTCGAGCGCGGCGAAGAGGTCGAAGACCTCATTGATGACTTCGGTGACGCGGGCGTCGGGCTTGTCGACCTTGTTGATCGCCACGATGGGGCGCAGGCCGAGCTTCAGGGCCTTGGAGACCACGAACTTGGTCTGCGGCATCGGGCCCTCGGCCGCATCGACCAGCACGATGGCCGAATCGACCATGTTCAGGATGCGCTCGACCTCGCCGCCGAAATCGGCGTGGCCTGGGGTGTCGACGATGTTGATGCGGACATCCTTCCAGACGACCGAGGTCGCCTTGGCCAGGATGGTGATGCCGCGTTCCTTCTCCAGCTCGTTGGAGTCCATCACGCGCTCGATGACGCGCTGGTTGTCGCGGTAGGTGCCCGACTGCTGCAGGAGCTTGTCGACAAGCGTGGTTTTGCCGTGGTCGACGTGGGCGATGATGGCGATATTGCGCATGGACATGCGGACAGGGGCCTTTTTCATGGCCACAAGCCGGCGAGGATCGAAGCCCTGCCGGCGCAGCCCGTTCTCGAGGAAAACTGGAATTCGCTGCGCTGCACATAAACGTTGGCGGGCGTTCCGGCAACCATGCACCGCGATTTAGCCCGCCGCAGGGTGAATAAGGCCGTTCAGCCTTGGGCGGCGACAACTTTGCCGGGACACCATGACAGTCCGAAGGCGATCGGCAGCCACAGGAAGAAATAATGCATGTTCACGAAGGAAAACGGATTGGGCAGGTCCGAACCCATATAGCCGAAGCTGAAGATCAGCGCGCTGGCGCAGAAGAAGGCCAGGCTCCTGTCGATGCCCGCGAGATGCCGGCAATAGGCGAAGACCAGCACGAGAGCGGCAATCATCGCGGGAATGCCGAAGAACATCGCCGTGCCGAACAGCCCGTTATGGGCGTGCACCAGAATCGGATCGTCGAAGCGGAAGATCGGCGTCAGGCCGAAGACCGGGCGCTGCCCGACAAGCTCGACCACCGTTGTCCAGATCTGCAGCCGGGACGACGGGCGGCAGAAATTCAGCGCGTCGACGCAGATCAGCGATCTGAGCCAGGGATCGAGCACGATCAGCGCCGTGATCACGCCCCAGGCCAGCATCGCCATCGCGAAGAGCCGCCAGCCGATCGCCCGCCATGGCAGCAGCATCGCCGCGAAGGTGATCAGCGCCGCGAAGATCGGTCCCCGGCTCTGGGTCATCGCCACCACGACCAGAATCGGCAGGACGGCGCATACAACCCAGGCGACGAGTTGCCGGGATCGCGGACGCGGCGCATCGCGCAACAGCATTACTGCCGCGATCAGGGCGATGCAGAGCCCACCGGCAGCCGGAATCGGATTGCCGGCCCGGCCAAGCGGCATCAGCCGCTCGGTGAAGGGCAGCCCGACGGAAAGATGCAGTGCGAGCGTCAGCACGCAACTCAATGCCGCGGCGGCCAGCAGCGCGCCGCAGATGAAACGCAGGCCGCAGCAGGCCAGCAGCCGTCGCCCGGCAAGTAGCGCAAGCGCCAGCAGCGCGAAGCTCGCCAGCGCCTCGCCCGCCGGCCCCACTGCGGCGCGGTTGACCAGGAGGCCCAGCGCCGTCCAGACGGCGAAGCCGCCGATGGCAGCCAGCCCCACCTTCAGGGCGCGCGGCAGGCGTTCGCGCAACAGGTTTGGATCGCTCAGCACGATCATCACGAGCCCGGCAATCATCAGCTTGGCGGAGGTGTTCTTGGCGATGAAATAGGCGGAGGACAGCAGCAGCGCGAAGCCCGCGACGCAGATCGCGTCACGCCCGACGAAGCGCGGCAGCGGCGCCGATGTGGAGGGAAGCGCCATGCTTCAGGCGCCGACGCTGTTGGGCGCGGCCGTCCTGGATGCGGCCTCGACGGCGGCGATGATGGCCGCAGCCGTCGCTTCCGGGTCGATCGCGAAGGACTGCTTGGCGCCTTCGGGGCCACCCAGAATCGGGATCAGATCCGCCCCGCCCTCGCCCGACCAGTGCAGCACGACGCTCTTGCGGGCGTTTTGCGCCATCAGTTCGACCACGACGGCGCCCGGCTTGCAGAAGATCGTGTTGACCAGCGCCGCGCCATGCACGGCAGCGACGACATCGGCGCCGGCGACCGCCGCGACCTGCTCGGCATGGTTGTTCCAGGCCGGCTCGAAGATCCGGAAGCCGGCCTGTTCGAGACGCGCGACCAGTTCGTCCTCGCCGGCGACGACACGCAGGCGGTGGCCGCGACGCCTGAGATACAGCCGCGAGGCGGCGGGAGGCGGCGGCACGTCCCGATAGGCCGCATCGAAGATGGCGCGAGCGGTGCCGATCGCCTGCGGCACGCCGTAGATGCGCTCGATATTGGGGCAATGGCTGCGCGCATAGAGATAGCGGTCGGTGACGACATGCTGCGTCGGCTTCAACACGAGCTGGCGGATCGGATAGCCCAGCGCCTTCAGCCCGTCGAGAAAGGCCGTGACCAGCGGCGGATGACCGGCGGTGACCACAACCGTCTCCTCCTGCTTGTCGATGGCGCCGATGCGGATCGCCTCGCAGATCGGCATCAGCACGTCGGTGAGCAGATGCGTGTAGTGGAACACCGGTGGGATCGCGATGCAGCGCTCCTTCACCTCGATCCGGTTCAGGCCGATCGGCGCGGGATAGCAGAAGGCCCAGCGCGCCTTGCCCTGCTGGCCGAGCGAAATCTGGCTGCCGGTGGCGGCGTCGGCGGGCGTGATCGTGTGGCCAGGTATCACGACGCCGCTGATCTCGGCGATCATGGTGCGGGTCGTGTCCGGCGCGCAGGCAATCTCCAGCGGATTCATCACGTCGACATTATATTGCGAGACGACGGCCAGGGCGGCCGCGTGCTCGGGCTCGTAGAGATGGTGCCTGTGGCTCTGGTCGCTGATCACCCGCGCCCGCTCGGCCGGCCAGATGAAGTCCGGAAAGAAGCCGGCAGCGCGGCGCAGCGCCGGATGCCAGCCGAGCAGGGCGTTGCTGAGCGCGAAGGCGTGCGGCTTCAGGTCGAGCAGGCGATTCAGGAAGGTGTGGTGCCGAGCCAAGCAAGTCTCCCGCGGAATGTTCGTCTCGCCCGGCGAAAGCCGCCGTGGTGCTTGAGCACCCGCAGGGTTTCAGAGGCTGGCGGTCGTGGCCCTGATCTTCGCCTCGATGACGGCCCGGCTGACCTGATCGAAGACCAAGCGGTAAGCAGCTATGGCGGATGAATCAAGATCGCCCTGCCCGAAATCACTGAGCACCTCGAGCAGGATCGCATCGGCCTGCGCACGGCAGAGATCGAGCGTCTCGACGTCGGATGTGCCGCGGATCGTGGGCAGCAGGGCCAGAAGGCGGTCGAGTCCCATCATCGCCCGCTTGCGCCGCGCGGCGCTTTCGCGGCCGAGCAGCCCGGCCGCGCCGGTGCCCAGCAATGACAGGCCCATCACCCCGAGATAGAACCAGTCGCCATAGCGCTCGAAGAAGGTCTTCTGCTCGCCGTCGATGAAGGCGGCGGCACCGGTGTGCACCGGCAACGGCGAGTCCTTGTCGGTGGCTGGCGCCTCCAGCCCCTGAATCTGCGGCAATTCCGCTGCAAGCGTCACCCGCAGCGCCAGCAGGGCGCTGACGAGGCTGCCGACGACATCGTCGTCGAGTTCCTGCGAGGCAACCAGACGCGAGGTGATCGCGATCGTCGGCAGGTTTTCCGACGGCCGGGGCGGATCGCCGCCGAGCGCGCCCCGGACGATCTCGCCGGTTTCGATGGCGCGAACCCGTGCCGCCAGTGCATCCGCCTCCCGGATCGGGATCAGGACGGGGTCTTCGCCCCAGGCCGAGCGCAGGCGGGCTGTGCCGTCATTGCTGCCACGCGCGCCCACCGCATTGATCGAGAAGAAGGCGTCGATTCGCCGCTCCTTTACCGCCGGAACGATCTCGTCGGGCGTCAGGCCGACGATCGTCAGCTCGTCCTGCCCGACCTCGTATTGTGCCAGGACGAGCTTGAGCAATGCGATATTGCCCGCGGGATTGCGCACCACGCCGACGCGGCGGCCCCGCAGATCGGCAATGCGGCCGATGGCGCTGTCCTTGTCGGTGATCACGAAAGGGAAGGAGCGACGCGTGATCAGCGCCGTATCGGCTTTGGCCGGCAAGGCGATATCGGGGCGGACGATAGCGAGTTCGGCATCGCCGCCATCGACCTTCTTCGCGCTCTCCTCCGAGCCTTCGGTAAGGATCAGCCTGAGCCGGATCTGGGATTTCTCGCGATTCAGCCCCTGGACGAAGCCGGCCGCCATGCGGGCATCCTCGGAGCCGAGCGGGCCGACCGCGAGGCGCAGCGTCCGCGGCTGACTCAGGACATAGAAGACCCCCGCCGTGACGCCGAACATCGCCAGCAGACCCGCCAGGATCGTGAAACCGCGCCGCCCCCTGCCGAACAATCGACTCTGCCCGCCCTGCCGTCGCTTTGGCCCATCGCCTTGGCGTGTCCCAGCATTGCTTCGCCTGCCATCATGTCGCAAGTGCGGCGCGTCTCACGTTCATGCTATGGCGGCGCCATGGACCGAGCCATCGCGCCCCTCACGATCAAGATCTGCGGCCTGTCGACGCCGGAGACGCTGCACGCCGCGCTCGATGCGGGCGTGGAGATGATCGGCCTCGTCTTCCATCCGAGAAGCCCGCGTTTTGTATCGGGCGTGCAGGCCACAGAACTGGCGGCCATCGCGCGCGGACGCGCCGAAATCGTGGCGCTCATCGTCGATCGCGATGCAAGCGAGGCCCGCGACCTCACTGACGCGCTCAAGCCCGACTGGCTGCAGCTGCATGGGCGAGAGACACCGGAGCAGGTCGGCGCCATCAAGGCCGCGACGGGCCTGCGCGTGATCAAGGCGCTTGGCGTGGGCGGGGCGCATGATCTTGCCGCGATCGGGGCCTATCAGGGAATCGCCGACCGCATCCTGCTCGATGCCAAGCCGCCGAAGGACGCTGCCTATCCCGGCGGACATGGCAGGCCGTTCGACTGGGGGCTGCTAGCCGCGCTCGACCCGGCTTTGGCCTTTATGCTATCGGGCGGGCTCGATCCGGCGAATGTCGGCCAGGCCGTCGCCATCGCGAAGCCCTGGGGCATCGACGTCTCGTCGGGGGTCGAAAGCGCGCCGGGCGTCAAGGATATCGGCGCGATCAAAGATTTCGTCGCCGCGGCACGGGCCGCGTCGGCAGCAGCGACAGCAGAGGCAGGCCGGACATGAACGCGCCCCAGACCCCCAACACCTACCGCTCCGGCCCCGACGAGAACGGCCGTTTTGGCTTGTTCGGAGGGCGTTTCGTCGCCGAGACGCTGATGCCGTTGGTGCTGTCGCTGGAGCAGGCCTATGAGGCCGCCAAGGTCGACCCCGGCTTCCAGAAGGATATGGCGAGCTTCCTCAAGCACTATATCGGCCGGCCCTCGCCGCTCTATTTCGCCGAGCGCATGACCGAGCATCTCGGCGGCGCGAAGATCTATTTCAAGCGCGACGAGCTGAACCATACCGGTGCGCATAAGGTGAACAATGTGCTCGGCCAGATCCTGCTGGCACGCCGCATGGGCAAGAAGCGCATCATCGCCGAGACCGGCGCCGGCCAGCACGGCGTCGCCACCGCGACGCTCTGCGCCCGCTTCGGGCTGGAATGCATCGTCTATATGGGCGCGGTCGACGTCTCCCGGCAGGCGACCAATGTGTTCCGCATGAAGATGCTGGGCGCCACCGTTGTGCCGGTCGAATCCGGCACCAAGACGCTCAAGGACGCCATGAACGAGGCGCTGCGCGACTGGGTGACCAATGTCGCGACGACGTTCTACTGCATCGGCACGGCGGCCGGCCCGCACCCCTACCCGGCCATGGTCCGCGACTTCCAGTGCGTGATCGGCAGGGAAACCCGCGAGCAGATGCAGGAGGCCGAAGGGCGCCTGCCGGATTCGCTGATCGCCGCGATCGGTGGCGGCTCGAATGCGATCGGCCTGTTCCACCCCTTCCTCGACGACCCCAGCGTGAAGATGTTCGGCGTCGAGGCCGCCGGCCATGGCCTGTCGTCGGGCCTGCATGCGGCGTCGCTGACCGGCGGACGGCCCGGCGTGCTGCATGGCAACCGGACCTATCTGCTGATGGATGATGACGGGCAGATCCAGGACGCGCATTCGATCTCGGCCGGGCTCGACTATCCCGGCATCGGCCCCGAGCATGCCTGGCTGCATGATTCCGGCCGCGTCAGCTATATCTCGGCGACGGACCAGGAGGCACTCGACGCTTTCCAGCTCTGCTCGAAGCTCGAGGGCATCATCCCGGCGCTGGAGCCGGCCCATGCGCTGGCGAAGGTGATGGAACTCGCGCCGAAGCTGCCGAAGGATCATCTGATGGTGATGAATCTCTGCGGTCGCGGCGACAAGGACATCCCCCAGGTCGCCGAGATTCTCGGCGGCATGTGATCGAAAACGGCGTCCAGCACGTAGAATCCGCCTCGCCCTCTCGACTCCCCGCAGCAAACCGGCAACCATGAGTTGTCCCAGCCTTCTCGGCCCGGGGCTGTGCTGTTGCGTGGGGCGGAACCGGGCCATTGGGGGGCAGCGGGAACGACGGGCGTTCTGACGAGCGCGGCGAGGCCTTCACCGGCCTGCCGGTCGAGATCGCTTTTCTCTCGCGCCATGGCGTGGCGCCCACGGGCCTCGCTTTGGCCGCGCAACGCGCCGGTCGCTATGGCACCGAGCCCGCGCGCGAACTCCTGGCACTCGGGCTGATCGACGAGGACGGCTTCTATCGCGCTTTCGCCGCAGAGCTTGGCCTGCCTTTTGATACCGGCGACTTTGATCTCGTTTCAGGCGGCAACTACGGCGCGATCCTGCGCAGCGGCATCGCGCCTGTCGCTGGCGATGCCGCGAGGCGCGTTCGCTTCATCCTGGCGCCCGAGGGGCCGGCGCTGCGCCGGATGCTCGAAGCCGGGCCGCGCCAGCGCGACGACATCGCCGTGGTCACGCCGCGACGCTTCGGCGAGGCGCTTCGGCGCGCCAATGGCGCAGCGCTCGCAATCCGCGCCGCCAATCTCGACGCAGCCGGCCTGGCGCGCGACAGTGCCCGCACCGGCGCCAGCCGTGGCCAGCGCATCACGGCTGCCATCGCAGCAGCGGCCGCCGCCACCGGCGGGGTCTTCGCACCGCTGGAGACGTTCTTTTCCGTCGCGCTGCTGCTCGGACCGGTGTTCCTCGGCCTGATCCTGCTACGGCTGGCGGCGGCGATCGAGCAGCCCGCCCCCGATCTCTGGCGGCAGCAGCGCTGGCGCGTCGATGACAGCCGCCTGCCGGTCTACACCGTCGCCGTGCCGCTTTACCGGGAAGAGACGGTGCTGCGCCAGATGCTGCGCGCCCTGTCGGCGCTGGACTATCCCACCGCCAAGCTCGACATCCGCCTGCTGATCGAAGCCGATGACACAGGCATGCAAGCGGCGCTGGCACGCCTGGTCCTGCCAAGCCATGTCACCGTCACGATCGTGCCGCCAGGCCTGCCGCGCACCAAGCCGCGGGCGCTCAATCTCGCCTTGATCGAGGCGCGCGGCGCGCTCTTCACGATCTTCGACGCGGAGGATATTCCCGACCCGCAGCAGTTGCGCATGGCGGCCGCCCGGTTCCTGCGCGCACCGGAAGACCTCGCCTGCCTGCAAGCGCGCCTCGTCATCGACCATGCCGACGAAGGATGGCTGCCGGCCTTGTTCGCACTCGAATATGCCGGGCTGTTCGAGGTGCTCAATCCGGGCCTGCTGCGCTCGGGCCTGCCGATCATGCTGGGCGGCACCTCGAACCATTTCCGGACCCGGGCGCTAAGGGCGGTCGGCGGCTGGGATGCCTGGAACGTCACGGAGGATGCCGATCTCGGCGTGCGGCTGGCGCGGGCGGGCTACCGCATGGGCGATCTGCCCTCCGACACGCGCGAGGAGGCGCCACTGACCCTGCATGCCTGGCTGAAGCAGCGCTCGCGCTGGATCAAGGGCTATATGCAGACGCTGGTGACGCATTCGCGCGCGCCGGTTCGGCTGCTGCGCGAGGCCGGCGTTCTCGCCACCTTTGCCTTCCTGTCGCTTTGTCTCGGCACGGTCGTGACTGCGCTGGCCTATCCGGCCTTCGCCGTCGCGGCATTCCTGGCCTGGCGCGACGGGTCGCTGCTCTCGCCGACCAACGCCTTCCACAGCCTGACCTCGGGACTGGCGGTGGCGGTCTGGATCTTCGGGGCAATCGCGCTGTTCCTGCCGCCGGCCATCGGCGCGCTGCGGCGTGGCTCGCCGAGGCTGTTGCTCTATCTGCCGCTGCTGCCGCTCTATTACGGGCTGGTCTGCGTCGCCGCCTGGATGGCGCTGCACGAATATCGCGCGCAGCGCTTCAGCTGGAACAAGACGACGCATGGGCTGGCCCGCCAGCGCGCGCCGCTCGCCGAGCCCTTTACAGGTGGCGCAGCCATTCCTGCGCCGCCTGCGCCGGAGGCTGCTCGATGTTGAAGGCGCCGATGAAGCTGCCGTCCTTGCCCATCAGATAGACCAGGGCGGTGTGGTCCATGGTGTAGTCGTTATCCTTGAGCGGCACCTTGCGGGCATAGGCGCGATAGGCCTTGACCATGGCGTCAATCGCGGGCCGGTCGCCGCTCAGGCCGAGGATGCGCGGGTCGAAGGAGCCGAGATAGCTCTTCATCACCTCTGGCGTATCGCGCTCGGGATCGACGGTGACGAAAAGCGCGCGCAGCTTCTCGCCCTTCGCACCTGCCGCCCGCAGCGTCTCGGAGATCTCGAACAGCTTGGTCGGGCAGATGTCGGGGCAATGGGTGAAGCCGAAGAAGACCAGGAAGGGCGCGCCGCGCAGGTCCTTGTCCGTGAGCGGCCTGCCCTCCTGCGTGGTCAGCGTGAACGGCCCGCCGACGCTCGCGGTGCCGGACTGACCCTGCCGGCCGGGCGAGAAGGTCAGGATCGCGGCGGCGGCGAGCGCGAGCGCGCCGACGAGGAAGACGACGAGAGGCAGGACAAGACGGCGATTCACGGGAGGCATCCTGATGGCGGCCCGACCGGGCCACGAAACGGTAGGTGTCTTCAGAAACAGGCGACAATGCTGGCGATCAGACCATCGGTGAAGAGACGGTCGCCCTCGCGCCACCAGAGCAGCAGGCCGGCCAGCAGCAGGGTTCCCGTCCCGCCGCCCAGCATGGCGATGCCCAGGCGCGAAGGCGCGGGCGCATCGGCTTCATGGCTGTCGTCGAGCTGTGTCATGAGCGGGAGCATAGCCCGACAGCGCCGCTGCCGGAAGCGGCATCCGTGACGCAGGCAAAGCATGACCCCAGCATGCTCGCCCCCCAAGAGTATCAAACCGCCCAAATCCGTCGGGCGATGCCGAACACCCAAGCCAACAAAAAACGGCAGGGCCCGTCGAGTGCCGCTCGGCGGGCCCTGCCTTGGATCTGCGATCAGGCTGCCTTGGCAACCGCCGCAGAATTCGCCGGGCCGCCCAGCTGGGTCAGCGCCTTGTCGGTCTTTGTCTCTTCGGCCAGCGTCTCGTCGAGGAGCTTGACCGCGTCCTTGTGGCCGAGCTGGGTCGCCCAGGCCTTGAGGGTGCCGTAGCGCGCGATCTCGTAGTGCTCGACCGCCTGGGCGGAAGCGACCAGGCCGGCGTCGAGTGCCGGGCTGTCGGCATAGTCCTCCATTACGGCCTTGCCCTCTTCGAGGATGCCGAGGATGGCGTCGCAGGTCTTGGCGCGCGGTGCCTTGCCGATCAGTTCGAAGACCTCGCTCAGGCGCTCGACCTGACCTTCAGTCTCGGTCTTGTGGGTCTCGAAAGCCTTCTTCAGCTCGGGCGACTTCGCCGCCTTCGCCATCTTCGGCAGCGCCTTCAGAATCTGCTTTTCGGCGTAGTAGACGTCCTTGAGCATGTCGTGGAACAGCTCGTCGAGGGGCTTGGGGGTCGTGGCCATGGGTGTTCTCCGGGTTGGGGTACCGGTCGCCAAACGAGGGACAAGGCCTGCGGTTCCACTCCTCCTTTGTGGCCTTGTTTTCGTAACGTTTTCAGAAGGCGTTCCCTGGCGGGCCATTCCAAGCCGTGGCTTGCACGCCATGGCCGACCCGGTAGTTTCGCGGTCCTCCAGGGTGCCGTCAGCACCCCAACGGGCGTTGCGCGATGACGATGGATGAAGCGACCTATTTCGCCCGGCTGCGGGAGTTGCAAAGCGCAGCATGGCCGGCCGGGGTTCCGCGCGAGCCCCGCTATCCGCTCGGCGAGATCGCGATCAGCGAGCATCTGCGCGAATGGGCCCGGCGCCAGCCGGACAAGCCGGCCTGCATCTTCTACGGCCGCGAGGTCAGCTATCGCGAACTCGACGATCTGAGCGAGCGTTTTGCGGCGTTGCTGCATGCGCATGGCGTGCGCTCCGGCGACCGCATTGCCGTGTTCCTGCCGAACTGCCCGCAATTCATGCTGGCGTTCTTCGGCATCCTGAAGCTCGGCTGCGTCCATGTGCCGGTGAATCCGCTCTTTCGCGAGGCCGAACTCGCCTATGAGTTCAACGATACCGGCGCGAGGATCGTCGTCTGCCTGGACAGCCTGATGCCGCTGCTGCGTCAGGTCCGGGACCAGACGTCCGTCGAGACCGTCTTCGTGACGAGCTTCGCCGAGATGCTGCCCGCCCTCCCGACCATGCCAGTGCCGCAAGCCCTGCTGCAGCCCAGGATCGCTTGCGAGGATGCGATCGACCTTTTGCCGGCGCTGGCGCAGGTGGCGACGCCCGCACCGGTGGTCACGATCGATCTCGATGCCGTCGCGGCGCTGAACTACACCGGCGGGACCACCGGTATGCCGAAGGGCTGCATCCATACCCAGCGCGACATGCTCTACACCGCCGGCACCAGCCTGGCGGCGAGCTTTGCGCTGACCCCCGACGACGTCGTGGTCAACTTCGTTCCGGTCTTCTGGATCGCCGGAGAGGATACGGGATTGCTGTTCCCGATGGTGGCGGGCGCGACCGTCGTGCTGATGGCGCGCTGGGATGCGATCGGTTTCATGACCGCGGTTGCGCGCTACAAGGCGAGCTTCGCCTATCTGCTCGTCGACAACACCGTCGAGCTCCTGGAGCACCCTGCCTCCGCCTCGTTCGACCTGACCTCGCTTCGAAAGGTCCGGGTCTCGTCCTTCGTGAAGAAGCTGAACCCGGATTTTCGCGCCCGCTGGCGCGCCTTGACCGGCGCCGACATGATCGAAGCCGCCTGGGGCATGACCGAAACCCACACGATGGACACCTTCACCATCGGCATGCAGCAGGATGATTTCGACCTTCTATCGCAGCCGGTCTTCGTCGGGCTACCCGTGCCCGGCACCGACTTCAAGATCTGCGATTTCGACAGCGGCACCCTGCTGCCACTGGGCGAGACCGGCGAAATCTGCGTGCGCACGCCCTCGCTGTTCAAGGGCTACTGGAACAGGCCTGACGCCAGCGCCGAGGCGATCCGCGGCGGCTTCCTGCATACCGGCGATATCGGCGTCATCGACGAGCAGGGCTATCTGCACTTCCTCGGCCGCCGCAAGGAGATGCTGAAGGTCAAGGGCATGAGCGTATTCCCGGCCGAGATCGAGGCGATGCTCGGTCAGCATCCCGGCATCGCGGGATCGGGTGTGATCGGTCGCGAGGATACCGAGCGCGGACAGGTCCCGGTCGCCTTCATCGCGCTGGGCGAAGACGCGTCGGGGCTGGACGCGGCGGCGCTTGCGGCCTGGTGCCGCGAGCGGATGGCGGCCTACAAGGTGCCGGAAATCCGGATCGTGCAGGCCTTGCCGATGACCGCGACCGGCAAGGTCAAGAAGGAAGAGCTGCGCGCGCTACTCTGACAGGTCCGGCTCTGTTCAAGGCCGTTCGCCGCGCGCGATGCGCTTGTCGATCTCGGTCAGCACCGGCGCGAGATCGGCGACGCCATCGATGACATAATGCGCGCCGGCCGCCTTGAGCTTGCCCGTCGCAACCTCTCGGCGGGCCGCGAAGTCTTCGGCCGAGAGCGCCAGCGTGTCGGGCAGCGAGAGGCCGAAGACGTTTCCGGTCACCGCCACGCCGACGGTCCAGGCGCCGCCATTGATGCCCTCGCCGATGCCGACCTCGGTGTCGTCGACCTTCACCGCGCGCCAGGCCGGATAGACCTGCAGTTCGGTCAGGACGCGCCACATCAGGAATGGTGTCGGCCGGCCATCGGGTGCATCGCCGGTGCAGGCCATCGCATCGGCGACGAAGCCCTGCTCCTGCGCGCGAGGTGTGACCTGCGCCATGATCTCGCGGGTATAGCCGGTGGTGCTGCCGATGCGTACGCCGTCCGCGCGCAAGCGGGCGGCGGCCTCGGCGGCGCCCGGGATCAGATCCGAGAAGGCCGCCGCGACGGCGAGGTTCTTGGGCACGAAGACGTCATAGACCGCATCGATGTCGGCGTCGGTGGGCGCATTGCCCCGCGCGCGCTGCCATTCGGAGGCGATGCGCGGCATGGCGAAGAGCGCCGCGACATGGGGGCGCTTGGCCATGCCCATCGGGATGCGGGCCTCGTCGATCGTGACGGTGACGCCGAACTCCCCGAAGGCCTCGACGAAGGCCCCCATCGGCGCCAGCGAGCCATGATCAACGACGGTTCCGGCCCAGTCGAACACGACGGCCCTGATCTGGCTCAGCGACATTGTCTCAATCCACATGTTGGCGAAACGACCGCCTGCGATAGCGGCAGGCGGTGACGATCCGGCGACGAAACCGGTCCGCCCGTCCGGCACCAGCTCAGATGCATGGAGCACGCCACTCTCGTCAGTCCTGGAGTATCCCTGACTTCATCGAGAGCTTGAAGTCGCGGGAGTGCAAATGTCCGGGCGGCCCGTTCCGGTCCGCAAGGTGCTGTTGCGTCATATCGCGATCACCCACTAGGTTGAGCTGTTCTGAAGACGGGCCGGCGGCGACGAACCGCAGCGTCACGGGCCCGACCACACGGCGCGGACAAGACCGAAACAGGGAGCCGACCATGACATTCTTCAGATCGACGCTGGCCGCGATGGCTTCGCTTGTCGCGCTCTTGACGCTGGCAGCACCAGCCTCGTCGCAGCAGCGCAATCTTGGGCCGCCGACCGGCTCGGTCCGGATTCAGCAGCTCCAGGTCGCCTTCATCGGCTCCGGCGCAATCGGCGGCGGAACCCTGAAATTCGGCGGCCGCAGCTATGGCATCACCGTCGGCGGACTGGGCGTCGGCGGCATCGGCGCCTCGCGCCTGACGGCGACCGGAACTGTCTACGGCCTGACGCAGGTTGAGGATTTCACCGGAGCCTATGTCCAGCTCCGCGAAGGCTGGGCGCTCGGCGACCAGGGCCGGGGACGGCTGTGGCTGCGCAACACCAAGGGCGTCACCATTCGCCTGGCCACGCGACGCCAGGGCCTGCAATTCTCGCTGGGTGCGGACGGCGTCCTGATCGGCTTCAAATAAGGCCTGCGGCCCGCGTCCCGGTGCCCAACGAGGTTCGGGGCATCGGCGCGCAGGCTGGCGCGATCACCGCGACCAGCAATGCCGGTTGCGAACCTCGCCGCGCAGTGCAATGCCCGTCGAGCGTTTTCCGGGGCTAGCAGCATTCGATGCCGATCGCGCATTTCGACACCGTCATCCTGGGCGCCGGCGCTGCTGGAATGATGTGCGCGATCCATGCCGCATCGCGCGGCGGGCGTGTTCTCATCGTCGATCACGCGAAAGCGCCCGGAGAGAAAATCCGCATTTCCGGCGGAGGCCGCTGCAACTTCACCAATATCGGAACGAGCGCGCGGAATTTTCTGTCGAACAATCCGCATTTCGCGAAATCCGCGCTGGGCCGATACACGCCACATGATTTCGTGGCCTTGGTCGAAAAACACGGCATCGCCTATCACGAGAAAACGCTCGGACAGCTCTTCTGCGATGAATCCGCCAAGGACATCATCGCGATGCTGTTGGACGAGATGGCGCGCGTGGCCTGCGAACTGCGCCTCAACACCACGCTGGATAGCATCGCAACGATCGATGACGGCTTCGCGGTCAAGCTCGGTGGTGAGGGGGCTGCCACGATTCGCTGCCGGCACTTCGTCGTTGCATCCGGCGGAAAATCCATCCCGAAAATGGGAGCGTCCAGCCTCGGCTACCAGATCGCCGGCCAGTTCGGGTTGGCGGTGACGGAGACGCGCCCAGCGCTCGTGCCGCTGACGTTCGGGGAAGACCTGCTGGCCGGGTTTCGCGAGATGGCCGGCGTCGCGGCCGATGCGCGCGTCTCCTGCGGCAAGGCCACATTCGAGGAGGCGCTGCTGTTCACGCATCGCGGGCTTTCCGGCCCCGCAATGCTGCAGATCTCGTCCTATTGGCGCGAAAAAGCATCGGTCAGGATCGCGTTTCTGCCGAAGCAGGATGTGTTCGCCGCGTTGCGCGCGTCCAGACAGGAAAACGGCCGCAGGAGCATCGCCAATACGCTTGGCGATCTCCTGCCGAAGCGATTGGCAGCCTATCTTGCCGACGCCCATGGCTGGGCGGGACCGATCGGCGACGCCAGCGACAAGAGACTCGCGGCGATCGCGGCGATCATTCAGGGCTGGGACGTGATGCCGATCGGATCGGAAGGATACCGCACCGCGGAGGTGACGCTGGGCGGCGTCGACACATCCGGCCTGAACTCGCGGACGATGGCAGCAACGGCGGTCGACGGCCTGTACTTCATCGGTGAAGTCGTCGACGTCACCGGCTGGCTCGGCGGCTACAACTTCCAATGGGCGTGGTCGTCGGGCTGGGCGGCGGGCACGGCCATCGCCGAACGCAGCGGCTGAGCGGCGAGCGACCGCAGCGGCCAGGCTCAAAGTCTCGCGCTGGTTGGAAGGTTGGAGCGGGCGATCGGGATCGAACCGACGACATTCAGCTTGGGAAGCTGACGTTCTACCACTGAACTACGCCCGCATGCGTCCGTCGCGACGTAGGAGGCTGCGCCGGAGCAGGCCGTTCATAGCGGCTCGCGTGTCTGGTGTCATCCGGGAATCGCCGGGTGGCAGGCGATGCGCGCGCAGCTGCCCGGAAGCTCAGCTCCTAAAGTGCTTCGAGAGCTTGAGGTCTTGCCCTTGGTAATTTGATGTTCCGATCGCACCATATAGCGCATCCGGTTTCGCGGACATTCGCTCGAAAGCCAGCCGACCGACGACCTGCCCATCCTCAAGCAGGAAGGGGACTTCGTGGCTGCGGACTTCGAGGACACCGCGACTCCCCGGCATACCTCCAGTGCCGACACCGAACCCAGGGTCGAAGAAGCCCGCATAGTGTACTCGAAACTCACCCATAGTTGGATCAATTGGAGCCATTTCAGCAGCATGCGTCGCAGGAATGTGCAATTTTTCTTTCGAAGCGAGAATATAAAACTGATGCGGGTCGAGTATTAGACGCTTGTTATTATTTGATTTGACTGGAATCCAGAAATCATCCACCGCATAAGCGTTGACATTGTCAACGTCAACAACATCCGTGAATCTTTGAGCTTGATATCCGACTGTATCTCCAATGTACGATCCAGCCAAATTGATTCTAAAAATCAGCCCATTCCTGATAGTCGGGTCACCATCAACTAAGGGTGTTTTCTTGTGCAATTCTCTCAGTTCTTTGTCGCTAATCTGAGAGATTGATCCCTCTTCTTGACTGGAGGCTCTGCGGCGAAACCGGAGCTGGTTCAACCGGCTGCCCTTGCGCACGCGGATCGAGAAACTGGACGGCGAGATTTCGGCGTAGAGCCTGCCCGTATAGCCGCCCGGCACAGTATCGAAGACCTCGGCCCTGTCAGCGATCAGGCGCGTGAAAACGTCGAGACGCCCCGTCGAGCTCTTTGGATTGGCGAAGGCGGAGATCGTTTCCGGCAGACCTTCGAGCGTCTCGATCAGCTCGACCACATAGACGCAGTTCTTCTCCAGGATGGCGCCGTCGCCCTCCAGCGAGATGGTGTCCTGCGTCAGGTCGGCGAGCGCCTGCTCGACGCTCTTGTTCGGGCCCGGCAGGAAGCTGGCGCGAACGCGATAGGCCTTATGGCCGAGGCGCAGGTCGATGCTGGCCGGCTGGAACTGGCTTTCGACGAACTCGCCCGAATGGGAGCGGATCATCCGGCGCTGGACGAGTTTGCGGATGTCCTGGCGCGGCAGCACGCCGGACTGCCCGCTGAGGCTCGACGAGTGCGGCCCCTTCTCGATATCCGCCAGCATGTCAGGAACGGCCATTGATCGGTTGCCCATCTGTGGCGACGACAAACATTCTCTTTGATCGCGCGTCGCGTCGCAGGCGAGTCCCCTAACACGACTTGTCCACGCGATTCGAGCCTGCCGGGCGGGTTGACCGGCCGGCTCCGACGCCGCAAACACGGAGGGATGATGGCGGTCGCGGCCGGACCGCCGGCTCGGGAGCCGTGGCGATGTATCAAGCGGAGACGCATGGCGTGCGCGTGATCGCCGTGCCGAGCTTCATGGAGGGCGAATCCTCGCATGCGCAGGGTCGCTATTTCTGGGCCTATACCATCGAGATCCTCAATCTCTCGGCGCAGACCGTGCAGCTCATGAGCCGGCACTGGTTCATCACGGATGGGCGCGGCGAGGTCCACGAGGTGCGCGGCGACGGCGTCGTCGGTCAGCAGCCGGTGCTGCGCCCGGGCGAGAGCTACAGCTACACCTCGGGCTGCCCGCTGATGACGCCCGACGGCTCGATGCGCGGCTTCTATGCCATGCTGGGCGAGGACGGCACGATCTTTGATGTCGAAGTGCCGCTGTTCCCGCTCGATTCCCCTTATGTGAAAAAGGTCCTGCATTGACTGCTTCCTCGCCGACGGGTGAGCGCCTCGCGCCGCTCGACATGCTCGCCAAGCTCGTCGCCTTCGACACGGTGAGCCACAAATCCAACCTGCCGCTGATCGCCTTCGTCGAGGACTATCTGGCGGGCTGGGGCGTGTCCTCGATCCGCATCCCCAACGCCACCGGCGACAAGGCGGCACTGTTTGCCACGATCGGCCCGCAGGACCAGGGCGGCGTGCTGCTGTCTGGCCATACCGATGTCGTGCCGGTCGAGGGCCAAGCCTGGAGCCGCGATCCGTTCACGCTGCATGTCGAGGACGGCAAGGCCTATGGTCGCGGCGCCGTCGACATGAAGGGCTTCATCGCGCTGGCGCTGGCTTTGGTGCCGGATTTCCTGGCGGCCGATCTCAAGACGCCGATCCACCTGTTCTTCTCCTATGACGAGGAGGTCACCTGCCTCGGCGTCGTCGATGGCATCGCCCGCATGGGCAAGGATCTGCCGAAGCCGCGCGCCGTGATCGTCGGCGAGCCGACCTCGCTCGAACTGGCCGATGCGCATAAGGGCATCCGCACCTTCTTCACGACGATCACCGGCGTTCCCGCGCATTCCTCCAAGCCGCATCTCGGGGCGAGCGCCGTGCATGGCGGCATCCGGCTTTCGGCCGGGCTGGTCGGCTTCGCCGATGAGCGCGAGGCGAACCCGGACCAGAGCGGCCGCTTCGATCCGCCCTACGACACCGTCCATGTCGGCAAGTTCCATGGCGGTATCGCCCGCAACATCCTGGCCGATCGCTGCGATCTCTCCTGGGAGGTCCGCACCCTGCCGGGCTCGGACCCCGAGGACGTGCCGGCGCGTTTCGCGGCGTTATCGCAGGAGGTGCTGGCCCGGATGCGCAAGACTGCGCCTTCAGCCACAATCGAGACGGTGATGAGCTCCGACGTGCCGGGCCTTGCACCCGATCCGGGCTCCGAAGCCGAGACGCTGGTGATGCGGCTCGCGGGCCGAAACCGCACCATCGCGGTCGCCTATGCGACGGAAGCCGGACATTTCCAGGGGGCGGGGCTGCCGACGATCGTTTGCGGGCCGGGCTCGATCGACCAGGCGCACCAGCCCGACGAATACATCACACTGGAGCAGTTCGCCGCCGGCGAGGCCTTCATGCGCAAGCTGATGGTAGAGTGCCGCGTCTGAAAACCGTTCGGGCGGTCCCGTCTCACGGGGCCGCCGCTTCCGCCTCGATCAGCCGGACCAGTTCGTCGAGAGCCGACAGGCAGGGAATGCGCCGGTAGCGCGGCTGCCCGGTCGGCTCCTCGGCGTGCTCCAGCGCCCAGGTCAGCTCGTGCGGGATGTGGACGGCCCAGGCGCCGGCCTCCAGCGCCGGCAGGATGTCCGATTTCAGCGAGTTGCCGACCATCATCGCGCGTTCCGGCCCGTCGCCATGGCGGGCAAAGACGCGGCGATACATCTCGGGCGTCTTGTCGCTGACGATCTCGACGCCGTGGAACAGGTCGCCGAGGCCTGACTGCGCCAGCTTGCGCTCCTGATCGAAGAGATCGCCCTTGGTGATGACGACGAGCCGATAGTCGCCGGCAAGCTGCGCAAGCGTCTCGCGCGCATGCGGCAAGGTCTCGACCGGGTGGGCGACCATCTCGCGGCCGGCCGTCAGGATCTCGCCGATCACCGAGGCCTTGACCTCACCCTTGGTGATCTCGATCGCGGTCTCGATCATCGAGAGCACGAAGCCCTTGATGCCGAAGCCGTAGAAGGCGAGGTTGCGGCGCTCGGCATCCAGCAAACGGCCGGAAATCTCCGCCGCTTCGCCATGGGCACCCAGCAGGGCGACGAAACGCTCCTCCGTCAGACGGAAGAACTGTTCGTTCTGCCAGAGCGTGTCGTCGGCATCGAAGCCGATGGTGGTGAGATTGCGCGTCATCAGACCCTCGGATGTCGGGCCGGACCCCGGTCACGCGCCGGTCGACGGCCCATCCTCGACCTCGGTCGCTTCAAACACATAGCGCCGCGAGCAGAACTCGCAGGTGACGCCGAGCGTGCCGTCATCGGCGACCATCGCCTTGCGGTCCTCGCCTGAGAAGCCACGCAGCATGCCGAGCACGCGCTCGCGCGAGCAGCGGCAGGCTTCGTGAACCAGGGTCGGCTCGAAGACGCGCGCGCCGCGCTCGTGGAACAGGCGGTAGAGCAGCCGCTCGCTTTCCAGCAGCGGGTCGAGCAGTTCGTGATCTTCGACCGTCTCGACCAGCGAGCGCGCTTCCGCCCAGGCATCGTCGCTGATCCCGTCAGGATCGTCGTTGCTCAGGATCTGATGGCCTTCGGGCGCGTCGCCGGGATGGATGTCGGCGGCGCGCAGCCGGTCGACCGAATGCGGCATGAACTGGACCAGAAGCCCACCGGCGCGCCAGTGCCGGCTGTCGCCGGGACCGACGATCGAACCGACGCTGAGCCGGATGCGGCTCGGGATCTGCTCGGACTGGCGGAAATACTGGTGCGCCGCCTCTTCGAGGCTCTGGCGGGTCAGAGCCACCACGCCCTGATAGCGCGTCGTCGCCGAGCCCTGATCGACGGTCATGGCGAGATGGCCCTCGCCGAGCAGATCGCCGGTGCTCAAAGTCCCGGCAGCGACCGCTTCCGCCAGTTTCGCCTCGTCGATATGCGCGACGGCGCGAAAATTATCGGGCGCGTTGAAGTCGACGACCATCATCGAGATCGCCCCGTCGCTCTTGGTCTGGAGCTGGAAGCGGCCCTCGAATTTCAGCGCGGTTCCGAGCAGCACGGTCAGCGCCGCCGCCTCGCCGAGCACGCGCGAGACGAGCTCGGGATAGTTGTGCCGGGCCAGGATGGTGTCGATCGACGAGCCCAGCCGCACGACCCGGCCGCGAACGTCGAGATCGGGCACCGTGAAGGGCACGACGCGGTCGTCGAGCGCGGCGAGTCCTTCAAGCGCGGCATGCCCTGCGCCGGTGTCGGTATCGGCCATCAGGCGGCGACCCCGCCGAAGCACCAGGCCAAAATGCCCTTCTGCGCGTGCAGGCGGTTCTCGGCCTCGTCGAACACGGCCGATTGCGGCCCGTCCATGACGGCGTCGGTGACCTCCTCGCCACGGCTCGCGGGCAGGCAGTGCATGAAGATCGCGTCCTTCTCGGCGCGGCCGAGCAGGCGCTCATCGACCTGATAGGGCCGCAGCAGGTTGTGGCGCGTGCCTTCCTCGTCGCCCATCGAGACCCAGCAATCGGTGATGACGCAATCGGCGCCTTCGACCGCAGCTTCGGGCCGGGTGGTCAAGGAGAGCTTCGCGCCCTGCTTCCTGGCCCAGTCGAGCAAGGCAGCCGGGGGCGCCAGTTCCTCGGGCGTCGCGATGGCCAATTCGAAATCGAGCCGGCCGGCGGCGTGCACCCAGGAGGTCAGGACGTTGTTGGTGTCGCCGGTCCAGGCGATGCGCTTGCCCTGGATCGAGCCCTTGCGCTCCTCGAAGGTCATGACGTCGGCCATGACCTGGCACGGATGCTGGCGCTTGGTCAGGCCGTTGATCACCGGCACGGTGGCGTATTTCGCCATCTCGACCACGGCATCATGGTCGAGCATGCGGATCATGATCGCATCGACGTAGCGCGAGAGCACGCGGGCGGTGTCGGCGATCGTCTCGCGCTCGCCGAGCTCGATCTCGCGGCCGGTGACCATCATCGGCGAACCGCCAAGTTCGCGGATGCCGACATCGAAGGAGACGCGCGTGCGCAGCGAGGGCTGCTCGAAAACCATGGCGACGACCTTGCCTTCGAGCAGGCGGTCGGCGGTCGCGCCGGGGGTGCGGCGGCGCGACTTGATCTCCTCGCCGGCGCGCAGGATGGCGCGCAGCTCGGTGGCGGAGAAATCGGAGAGATCGAGGAAATGGCGCGTCACGGGCGCGTCCTTCGTATCACGGGAATGAAAGGGCGTTATTCGGCGGCTGGCCGCTTCAGCGTGGCCTCGATGGCGCCGGCGGCGCGGTCGAGCCGCGAGACGGCATCGGCCACCTCGGCGTCGCCGATGATCAGCGGCGGCAGCAGGCGCACGACATTGTCGCCGGCAGCCACGATGAGCAGGCCGGCAGCGCGGGCCTCGGCGACGAAATCGGTGTTCAGCGTGTGCAGCTTGAGGCCGAGCATCAGCCCCTCGCCGCGAATCTCGGCGATCACCTCGGGATGCTTGTCCTTGAGCTCGGCCAGCGACTGCTTCAGCCGCAGCGAGGTCTGCGCGACATGGTCGATGAAGCCCGGCGCCAGGATGACGTCCAGCACCGCATTGCCGACCGCCATGGCGAGCGGGTTGCCGCCGAAGGTCGTGCCATGCGTGCCGAGCGTCATGCCCGAAGCCGCTTCTTCGGTGGCGAGGCAGACGCCCATCGGGAAGCCGCCGCCGATCCCCTTGGCGACCGACATGATGTCAGGCGTCACGCCCGAGAGCTCATAGGCGAAGAACTTGCCGGTGCGGCCGACGCCGGTCTGGATCTCGTCGAAGATCAGCATCAGGCCGTGCTCGTCGCAGAGATCGCGCAGCAGCCGCAGGAAGCGCGGCGGGGCCAGGCGCAAGCCTCCCTCGCCCTGGATCGGCTCGACCATCAGGGCTGCCGTCTCGGGGCCGATCGCCGCCTTCAGCGCCGCCTCGTCGTCGAAGGGCACCTGGTCGAAGCCGTCGACCTTGGGGCCGAAGCCGTCGATGTATTTCTGCTGGCCGCCGGCGGCGATGGTCGCCAGCGTCCGGCCGTGGAAGGCGCCCTCGAAGGTGATGATGCGGAAGCGCTCTGGGTGGCCCTTCGCCGCATGGTATTTACGCGCCATCTTGATGGCGGCCTCATTGGCCTCGGCGCCGGAATTGGTGAAGAAGGCGCGCTCCGCGAAGGTCGCCTCGCAAAGCCGGCGCGCCAGGCGCTCGCCCTCGGGCATCGTGTAGAGGTTCGAGGTGTGCCAGATCTTGCCGGCCTGCGCGGTCAGCGCCTCGACCAGATGCGGATGGGCGTGGCCCAGCGAATTGACGGCGATGCCGGCGCCGAAATCGAGATAGCGGGTGCCGTCAGCCGTGATCGCCCAGGGGCCTTCGCCGCGCTCGAAAGCCACGGGGGCGCGGGCATAGGTCGGCAGGAGGACGGACGGGGCAGCGGAAACAGGGGCAGAGGTCTTGGAGGCGGAGGCCATGGGATTGAGATCCTCGCGACGGGCGGTGAGTTACGGATTGGCGCTGGACTGAAAACGGTGGTCCGGGAAGGCCGATGGCAGGCTCTTAGCTGCACAGCCGATCGCGACCCGGCGACGACGTTATCGTCGCAGCCAGCTTCCGACGTCTCGTCGCACCGTCATCCGCATCGTGGAAGACCCTGATCCGTAAAACATAAGCGCCGCCCAAGAGGGCGGCGGCAGAACGGAACGACTATGCTAAAGGCCGCCGCCTCTGTCAATTCCGGGCTGCGGCGCCTGCAATTCGGTGTCGCGGCGCGGTCGTTCTGTGCCCGCCCCCCTGCCGCAGGGGCAGTGTTGCGGAAAAGATTCGCTTGACGGGCGATCGACGAATCGCCTGGGGAAAAACCGATTTCCGATTCGCCGACTCTTGTCGCCGAGTCCGGGCATCTTGTATGGTCGGCCTTGTCAGATACGACATCTCGTGCGGCGACCCCTGTACCGTCAGTTTCGGCTGTAACGGCTTCCGTTTAACGACGGACGCCGCCGGTATCGGATTCCGCCATGATCCGCCCACAGGTCGACTCCATAGGAGGCGGCCGGAGAAGACAGGTGAGCCCGATGAACGAAGCCGGAGCATGGACGGAAGAGCGCGTCGAGCTTTTGAAGAAGCTCTGGAGCGACGGCCTGAGCGCCAGCCAGATCGCAGCCGAACTCGGCAGCGTGACGCGCAATGCGGTGATCGGAAAGGTCCACCGGCTCGGCCTGTCGGGCCGTGCCAAGAACCCGGCCGCCGCCAGCGCGCCCCGCGCAGCCACGCCGCGCAAGACGCCGACGCGCTCGCCGAGCCATCCGATGAACGGCGGGCAAAGTGGGATGACGCGCGGCGCCAATGCGCTCGCCCCGCAATACGCAGCCGAGGCGGAAGCCGAGGCCGAGCATAAACCCGCGCCGTCGGAAGAGGTGGTCGTGCCGTTCTCCGAGCGCGTCACCATCATGGAATTGCGCGAATTCATGTGCCGCTGGCCGATGGGCGACCCGACGACCCCGGAATTCCGCTTCTGCGGCGGCCGCTCGCAGACTGGCATGCCCTATTGCAGCTACCACGCCCGCATCGCCTACCAGCCCGCCGCCGACCGCCGGCGCGACCGCGGCCGGGTGGCGCGCGCCTGACGCATTGAAGGATCATGGAATCGAAAAAGCCGGCCTTCGGGCCGGCTTTTTTATTGGTCCAAGGCCGGGTTCAGCGGTGCTGGCGCCGTCCCATCATCTCGAGATGGCGGCTCCAGCGCGAGAGCGCGAAGCAGATCAGCCAGTAGATCGAGCCCGAGAAGACATAGGCCTCCATGTTCATGCCGACCCAGGCGGGGTCGGCGAGTGAGGCCTGGGCGATGCCGAGCAGATCGAGGATCGAGACCACGAGGACCAGCGTGGTGTTCTTGACCAGCGCGATGAACTCATTGGTCATCGCCGGCAGCGAGATCCGCAGCGCCTGTGGCAGGATGATCAGCCCTGTCGCCTTCCAGTAGGTCAGGCCGAGCGCGGTCGCGGCTTCACGCTGGCCCGGGGGCAGGGCCTGCAGGCCGCCGCGCACCGCTTCGGCCATATAGGCGGCGATGACGAGGCCGAGCCCGATCACGGCGCGGGCCAGACGGTCGATGCCGATGCCGCCCGGCAGGATCAGCGGCAGCAGCAGCGAGGCGAGGAAGATCACCGCGATGATCGGCACGCCGCGCCAGAACTCGATGAACAGCACGCTGATCAGGCGGATGACGCGCAATTCCGATTGCCGGCCGAGCGCGAACAGGATACCGAGCGGAATCGCGATCAGGCTGGCATAGACCGAGATGAACAGGGTCAGCATCAGCCCGCCCCATTCGCGCGTCTCGATCGGCCGCAAGCCAAAGCCGCCGGCGAGCAGCCAGATGCCGAGCGGCGGGAGGATGACCAGCGCGGCAACGCCGATCTTCAATCGCAGGCGCGGCGGCGCGAAGACGGTGGCGGCCGCGCCGAACACGAAGAGCAGGCCGGCAAGATCGGCGCGCCAGCGCTGGTCCGGCGGATAGAAGCCGTACATGAACTGGCCGAAGCGGGCCTTGACGAAGACCCAGCAGGCGCCGCCGGGCGCGCAATCCGCCCGGGTCGTGCCGCTCCAGGTCGCGTTGATCACAGCCCAACGGATCATCGGAACCGCAAGCCAGACCAGAGCAAGCCCGATCAGGATCGTGACGACGCCGGTCGCGGGCGTGCCGAACAGGCGCCGGCGCCAGAGCGGCAAGCCCACTATCCCCATCGCGGTGGCGCTCATCGGGTCACCAGCGCGATCCTGGCGTTGTACCAGTTCATGAAGGCGGAGACCGCCAGCCCAATGACGAGGTAGACCGCCAGCGTCATGGCGATGATCTCGATCGCCTGGCCGGTGTTGTTGAGCGCCGAGCCCATGAACAGGCTGACAACGTCGGGATAGGCGATCGCGGCGCCGAAGGACGAGTTCTTGAGCACGTTGAGATACTGGTTGGTCAGCGGCGGGATCATCACCCGCATCGCTTGCGGGATGGTGACGAGGCGTAGGATTCGACCGGAGCGCAGGCCGAGGGCCGAGGCCGCCTCGACCTGGCCATGCGGCACGGCCTGGATGCCGCCGCGCACGATCTCGGCGATGAAGCCGGCGGTATAGGTGACGAGCGCCGCCAAAAGCGCGACGAATTCCGGAATGACGACGAAGCCGCCGCGATAATTGAAGCCGCGCAGGACAGGGATGTCCCAGCGCGTCGCCAGACTCGCCCAGGTCACCGCCAGCACCGGCACCAGCACGATCAGCACCAGGCCGATCGCCAGCATCGGCGCATCCTGGCCGGTGCGATCCTTGCGGCGGCGGGCCCAGAGCGAGACCAGCCATTGCGCCAGCCATGACAGCAGGATCGCCGCGAGCGCCCAGCGGAAATTCGCGGGCGCGTCGGGCAGCGGGATCGTCAGGCCGCGATTGTTGAGGAAGGCGACCCCGAAGACGCTGACGCTGTCGCGCGGGGCCGGCAGCGCGGCGATGACGCCGAAATACCAGAACAGTACGAAGAACAGCAGCGGGATGTTGCGGACGAACTCGATATAGGCGCCCGCAAGCGTCGAGAGCAGCCAGTGCGAGGAGAGCCGCGCGATGCCGACGAGGAAGCCGAGCGCGGTCGCCAGCACCATCGCCACCACCGTGACCAGCATGGTGTTGGCGACGCCGGCCCAGAACAGGCCGAGGATGGTGTCGGCGCGGGTGTAGTCGGTCAGCACGAAGGGCACGTCGATGCCCGAATTGCGCCAGAGGAAGTCGAAGCCCGAGGCGATGCCGGCCTTCACCATGTTCTCCGAGGCGTTGCGCACGAAGAACACGGTCAGGCCGACGAGCCCGACCACGACGGCGACCTGATAGGCCACGTCGCGGACACGCTTGTCGTTGAGAAGGGCGAGGGTTTTGGTCAACCTGGATGGCCCGCAAGCAAGGTTTCTGCGGGAAACACCGCGTCATCCCGGGCGGCGCGAAGCGGAGACCCGGGATCCATTCCTGAGGGGTTCAGGCATGGATCCCGGATCGGCGCCGCTACGCGGCTTGTCCGGGATGACGGCGCGTTTCCATGGGAAGGGTCAGGCGTTGACCCGTCTTCTCACTGGAACGGCGGCGTGAAGAGCAGGCCGCCCTTGGTCCAGAGTTGGTTCTGGCCGCGCTCCAGCTTCAGCGTCGAACCCATGCCGACGGTGCGCTCGAAGCTCTCGCCGTAGTTTCCGACCTGCTTGATGACGTTGTACATCCAGTCGTTCGAGAGACCCATCATCGCACCGAAATTGCCTTCGGCGCCGAGCAGGCGGCGGACTTCCGAGTTCTTCGAGCTCGCCTTCATCTGGTCGACATTGGCGGAGGTGACGCCGAGCATCTCGGCCGCGATCTGGCCGTTCAGCACCCAGCGCACAATCAACTGCCAGCGCTCGTCGCCCCAGCGCGTCACCGGGCCCTGCGGATCGTTGGAGATCGGCTGGGTCAGGATGATGTGGTCGCCGGGGACCTTGAGCTTGACGCGCTGGCCGGCGAGCGCGCCGACGCCGGCGGTGTAGGCGTCGCAACGGCCGGCGTCATAGGCGGCGATGGCGTCGTCGTTCTTCTGGAAGTTGGTGATGGTGACCTTGAGGTTGCGCTCCAGGAACCAGTCGGAGGCGTTCTTCTCCTCGGTCGAGCCGGCGGCGACGCAGACCGAGGCGCCGTCGAGATCGGCCGCCGACTTGGCGTTGGTCGCCTTGCGGACGATGAAGGTCTGGCCTTCGTAGAAGTTGATGCCCTGGAAGTTCAGGCCGAGCGAGGCGTTGCGCGAGAAGGTGATGGTCGAGTTGCGCGCGAGCAGGTCGACCTGACCCGATTGCAGGATCGGCCAGCGCTGCTGCACCGAGGTCGGCGTGAACTTGACCTTCTTGGCATCGCCGAGCACGGCGGCGGCCAGCGCCTTGCAGTAATCGACGTCGAGGCCGGTCCATTCGCCCTTGTCGTCGGCGAAGGAGAAGCCGGGCAGGCCGAGATGCACGCCGCATTCGATGTTGCCGCGCGCCTTGACCGCATCGAGCGTCGGGCTCGGGGCCAGTTGCTGGGCGCTTGCGAGCGAAGCGCTCGCGGCCAGGATGGCGGTCACCGCCAGAAGTCTGATCGTCATGGTATCGTCTCCCCGAAGCCGTCGGCGGCTTTCTGCATTGAGGGCGCGACTATGCAACAGACGGGCCGGGAGCGGTAGCGGGGGACGGTCAGGCTTTTCAGCTTCCGAAGACGGTGTTGAGCTGGCTTCCGACCATGATGAAGGTGGTGCGCTTGGGCATCTCCTTCAGCCTGACGGCGCCGATATAGGTCATCGCCGAGCGCACCCCGCCCATCAATTCCTGCAAGGTGCCTTCGACCGGGCCGCGATAGGGCACCTCGACGGTCTTGCCCTCGGCGGCGCGGTATTTGGCGACGCCGCCGGAATAGCGCTTCATCGCCGTGTCCGAGGACATGCCGTAGAAGGTCATCGCGACGGGGACCTTTTCGCCCCCGCGCTCCTCGTAGCGGATGTCGCCCTCGCATTCGTCATGTCCGGCCAGCATGCCGCCGAGCATCATGAAATCGGCGCCGGCGCCATAGCCCTTGGCGAGATCACCCGGCACGGTGACGCCGCCATCGCCGCAAACCAGGCCTTTCAGCCCATGCGCGGCATCGGCGCATTCGATGATCGCCGAGAGCTGCGGATAGCCGACGCCGGTCATCTTGCGCGTCGTGCAGACCGAGCCCGGGCCGATGCCGACCTTGACGATGTCGGCCCCGGCCAGGATCAGCGCCTCGGTCATGTCGCCGGTGACGACATTACCGGCCATGATTGCGGCATCCGGGAAGGCCTCCCGCGTCGCCTTGACCGTGTCGACGAACTTCTCGGTGTAGCCATTGGCGACGTCGAGGCAGATTTTGCTGATCGGCGTGCGGGCATGGACGGAGGCGAGCTTGTCGTGGTCGGCTTGCGTCGTGCCGAGCGAATAGAAGGCGTTGGCGGACTCCGGCTCGCGGAAGAAGGCAGCAAGTTCGTCCGCACCGTAATGCTTGTGCAGCGCCACCATGGCGCCGTGACGGAGCAGGGCACGCGCCATCGCCATGGTGCCGACGACATCCATGTTTGCGGCAATCAGCGGAAAGCCGGTCCAGTCCGTTCCGGTATGGGCGAAGCGCAAGGTGCGGTGGACGTCGACCTCGGCGCGGCTGCCCAGCGTCGAGCGCTTGGGACGGATCAGCACGTCGCGGAAATCGAGCTTGGGATCGTTCTCGATGCGCATGAGCTAGGGCTTCCGCAGCTGGCTTGTGAGGCACGCGCGGACGAGATCGCGTGCGCCGATTCATAACCGCAGGCGGTTGCGTCCGGCAATCCGCCCTCGCCGGTTGCTCAGACCGAAGCCGGCTCGCGCGGGAAGGGCCTGGCATTCTTTCGGATGGTGTAGAGCGTCGCCGCGATGACGACGCCTGCGCCGATCCAGGTCGTGAGCGCCGGAATCTCGGCGAAGAAGATGAAGCCGGTGAAGCTCGCCAGGATCAGGCGGCTGAAATCGAGCGGCGCCAGGGCGGCCGCCTCTCCGACCTGATAGGCGCGGGTGATCAGCCATTGGCCGGCCGTTCCGAATAGGCTGAGCACGATCAGCCAGAACCATTGCGCGGCATCGGGCGGCACCCACCAGAGCCCGGCCGGCAGGGCCAGCGCCACGATCAGCACGATGCCCTGCCAAATCAGGATCGTGTCCGTGCGCTCGCTTGTCGCCAGCATCCGCACGCTGACGGTGATGCCGGCACTGAAGAACGCACCCGCCACCGCCATGAGCGCGTAGACATCGAGCCCCTCGCTGCTGGGCCGGAGCATGATAAGGACGCCGACGAAGCCGATGATCGTCGCAGCCCAGCGCCTGGCATCGACGACCTCCTTGAGGATGACCACTGCGGCGATGGTGACGAAGAGTACCTGGCTGAAGCCGATGGCGGTCGCCTGGGCGAGCGGGATCTGGATCACCGCCGTGAAGCCGCAGAGCATCGCGATCAGGGTCAGCGCTCCGCGGAAGACCTGGAGGCCCGGCCGCGTCGTCGCCATCATCAGGCGCAGGCTGCCGGCAGAGAAGGCCAGGATGATCAGGCTCATGATGATCTGGCGGATCAGCAGGATCTGGACCAGCGGCACGACGCCGCCGACAAGCTTGATAGCGCCGACCATCACCGCATAGACCAGCATTGCCGAGAACATGTAGACCGAGCCGCGCAGATTGGGGCTCGCGGTCGTCCACCAGGCCCGCAGGCGCTGACGTGCTTGAATCATACGGCTCGCGGATTCCGGAGCCGGCATAGCGACTGGAGACCTGGGCAGGCTGAAGGTCTCGACTTCGCCCGTGGCTTCCGCGCTGCGCGGAACTGCTTCCGTCTCCGCGGCGCCGTCGTCGTCCGCCGGACGGCGCTGCCGCCCGGTCTGCCGCTCTTCGCTCATCGACCTCGACCATTCGCCGACGTCTCCGACGCCTGGCCCGTTTCATCCCTGACTGGAAGTGATCGAGGAAACGCGCCGCCTTTGCCAGAGGCGGCCGGACATAGCGGGGTTGCGGCGATGCGCTGGCAAGGCAGGCGCGGCATGCCTCAGCGGGACTTTGCGGAGCCGCGCATGGCGTCTAGGAGAACGCGGCGCCCCCGGAGCCTCGAATCCACGGCATGACGATCTCTCCTCCTCCACCCGCCGAAGCAGCATGTCCCGCCTGCGCTGCATTTTGGGTTGGCCGCCGTTGGGGCGCCGGCAGGCGCGGATGAAGCAGCTTTTTTCCGATTTCGGCGAAGGTGTGCGGGCGTTGGCCCCGGCACGTTTCCCCTATCGCCGCTTCGTGCTGGCGCTGCTGCTCGGCGGGCTGGGCGGCTGGCTCTTCGTCCAGGCAAGGCTGCCGCTGCCCTGGATGCTGGGCTCGATGGTGTTCTGCACGGTGGCTGCGCTGCTGCGCTGGCCGGTCGCGGCACCCCCGGTCATCCGCCCGCCGATGACCATGGTCATCGGCGTCATGCTTGGCGCCTCGTTCAAGCCCGAGGTCGTGACGCAGCTCCCGAACTGGCTGCCGACGATCCTCGGCCTCGTGCTGTTCATGTGCGCCTGCGGCTTCGCCTGCGTCGGCTATTTCCGGAAATTCGCCGGTTTCGATCCGGTGACGGCCTTCTTCGCGGGAATGCCGGGCGGATTGCTCGAGATGGTCACGCTCGGCGAGGAAAAGGGCGGCGATGCGCGGATCATCGCGCTGATCCACTCGGCCCGCATCCTGCTGGTGGTGATGACACTGCCCTTCATCGTGCAGTGGATCGGCGGCGTTTCGGTCAGCGGCAGTCGCGTCGCCGGGCCGTCTATCATGCAGACGCCACTCTCGGCTGAACTGATCCTGCTCGCCTGCGGGCTGCTCGGCGTCGTCGCCGGACATATGCTGCGGCTGCCGGCCAAGTTCCTGCTCGGGCCGATGCTGGTCAGCGCGCTGGTTCATGTCTCCGGCCTGAGCGATTCGGCGCCACCCTTCGAGATCGTCAACGCGGCCCAGCTCATCCTCGGCATCACCATCGGCTGCCGCTTCGTCGGCACGGCGCCGCGCCTGATCCTGCGCATTCTCGCGCTGTCCGTGGGCTCGACGGTGATCCTGGTCTCGCTGACGCTCGGCTTCGCCTGGCTGGTGGCCGCCATCTCGGTGCACGGCCATGTGCCGCTGATCCTGGCCTATTCGCCCGGAGGCCTCGCCGAGATGAGCCTGATCGCGCTGGCCCTGCATACCGAGGTCGCGTTCGTGGCAGCGCACCACATCATCCGGGTCTTCCTGGTGATGATCGCGGCTGGACCGCTCTTCGGAGCACTCATCGGCCGTCGCGAGCCGGTCGATACCAAACGGGACGAGTGAGCCCCGGCTCGCTCAGCCCCGCGATCGGCCGAAAGCTCGCTGCCACAGCAGCCGCGTCAGGAAGGCCGGATTGCCGAGGATATATCGGCGCCAGAGCCGGCGCGGCTCGCGCCAGAGCCTATAGACCCATTCGAGTCGGGTCCGGCGGATCGCTTCGGGCGCACGCGGGACCTCGCCGGCAAAGAAGTCGAACAGCGCGCCCACACCGGCGGCAACCGCACAGTGCTGCGGACCGAGCTTCTCGGCGATCCAATTCTCCTGGACCGGATTGCCGAAGGCGACGAGCAGCAGGTCCGGCGGTGCAGCCTTCAGTCCCGACAGCAGTCCCGCCTCCTCCGACGGGCTGAAATAGCCGTGGCTGACGACGCTGAAGGCATGACGCGGGAACTGCCTCGTCAACCGCTCGGCGGCACGATCGGCGACGCCGGGACGGCCACCGACCAGCCCGACACGCAGGGACCGGGCTTCCGTCGCAAACAGGGCCGGGATGAAGTCGGTGCCGTTGAGATTGGCCGGGAAGGGCGCGCCATGCAGCAGCCAGCCGCCGATATCGACGCCGATGCCGTCCGCAAGCACCAGGAAGCTGGAGAGGCTGCGCCGCAGCGCGGCATCATGCGCGGCCACATTGACGAGATTGGCGTTGCAGAAGGCCAGCTTGACGTGCCGGCCCGTGGCCATCGCGTCCGAGAGTTCGGCCAGCGCCGCCGCCTGCGTCAGCACCGCGATGCCGACCCCGCCGACATCGCGCACCTCGAAGCCGGCCGGGGTCCGGGCAGCACCCTGTCTCGCGATGGCTATCGTAAGGCTGGCAGGCACGGTGTCGATCGATCCAGACTGGGTTGCGTGATCAGTGGAATTGGCCATCACGTCATGACCCAACGGCCGGCAGGGTCAAGCTGAACCCGAGCGAACGGTGAACGGGTTCTTCAGGGAATGCGCGAGATCGGGTTAATCGCCGAGAGCTCTGAAAACACAGGGTGTTTCGTTACGGAGCGCATCTGTCGCGACGATCGGCGCAGCCGGCCGGCTCCTGTCGGAGAACGGGACGCCAGGGCGACGATCGTGCCGTTTCGGCACGGATTTTGACGCGGCCAGAGACGCGACAGCTCGCCAAAATCGTTAACGCGCTCTGTAGCGGGCAACCGAAGTCTTAACGAAGGTGAAAGGCGACAGGCGTCGCCAAGGCGCGCCGGAGGCGGGCCGCACATGCAAAGCCGAAACCTTGTCCACTCCGCCTGCCACCCTCTAGGGTGCCGCTCCAATGAGTCAGGGGCCGACAATGAACCAGATCGATCTTCAGGGAAGAACCGCCATCGTCACCGGGGGCGCGCAGGGCATCGGCCGTGCCGTGGCGGAACGCTTCGCTGCCAGCGGAGCGACCGTCGCGATCTGGGACCTCGACGGCGAACTCGCCGGCAAGGCCGCGGCCGAGATCGGTTCGGGCGCGACCGGCCTTGGCATCGACGTCACCGACGCCAAGGCGGTGACCGCGGCGGCCGACGCGCTAGAGGCGAAACAGGGCAGCGTCGACGTTCTCGTCACCAGCGCCGGCATCGCCGGCGCCAATCTCAAGACCTGGGAATACCCGCTCGACGAATGGGCCCGCGTGATGCGGCTCAACGTCGATGGCACGCTGCATTGTTGCCAGGCGGTAATCCCCGGCATGATCAAGCGCAATTACGGGCGCCTCGTGCTGGTCGCCTCGATCGCGGGCAAGGAGGGCAACCCCAATGCCTCGGCCTATTCGGCCTCGAAGGCCGCCGTGATCGCCCTGACCAAATCGCTCGGCAAGGAGTTGGCGACGCAGGACATCGCGGTCAACTGCATCACGCCGGCCGCCGCCCGCACCCGCATCTTCGACCAGATGAGCGAGGAGCATATCGGCTACATGCTGGCCAAGATCCCGCGCGGGCGTTTCCTCCTGCCCGACGAGGTCGCCTCGATGGTCGCCTTCCTCGCCTCGGCCGAGAACAGCTTCACCACCGGCGGCGTGTTCGACCTTTCGGGCGGCCGGGCGACCTATTAACCCGCCCACGCGGGCGCCGGGCTCGATACCCACAGTGCCGGCCTCCTGCCTGGCGCCTGCGGTCCATCTTTCAATCACTGCGCGAGAAGCTCTAAAGTCGGCCCATGATCCCATCAATTCCGTCCGCCGCCGTGCTCGGCGCGCGCGCCTTCGCTGCGCTCCAGGGCCTCAGCCGGTTCACGGACGAACCGGGGAAGCTGACCAGGCTCTATCTCTCGCCGGCCCATCGGCAGGCGGCGGAATGGACCAAGGGCGCAATGGAGGTGGCAGGGCTGAGCGCCTTCATCGACGCCGCAGGCTCGGTGCAGGGGCGTCGGGACGGCCCTGTGCCGGGCGGCCCCAGCGTGATGATCGGCTCCCATATCGACACGGTGAAGGATGGCGGCCGCTTCGACGGCAATCTCGGCGTCGTCGCCGGCATCCTGGCGGCGCAGGCCCTGCGCGACGCCGGCATCGTCCTGCCCTTCGCGCTGGAGGTGGTCGCCTTCGGGGACGAGGAGAATGTCCGGTTTCCGACGCATCTGTCGACCTCGGCCGCGCTCGCCGGCACCTATGAAACGCCCTGGCTGGAGTCGCGCGACGCCGAGGGGACGCGGCTTGCCGACGCGCTCGTCGCCTTTGGCGGCGACCCTTCCGGCATCGCCGCGCTCGCGCGCAAGCCCGGCTCGATCAAGGCCTATCTCGAAGTGCATATCGAGCAGGGGCCGGTGCTCGAGGTCGAGAACGAGCCGGTCGGCATCGTCACCGCGATCAACGCCCAGAGCCGGGCCCGCATCCGCGTCGCCGGCGAGGCCGGCCATGCCGGCACGGTGCCGATGGCCCTGCGCAGGGACGCGCTCACCGCCAGTGCCGAGATGGCGCTGGCGCTGGAGGCGATCGCAGCCGGGCATCACCAGGCGGTCGGCACGGTCGGCGTGTTCCAGGTCAATCCCGGCGCGACCAATGTCGTCCCGGGCGCGGTCGAATTCACCGTCGATTTCCGCTGCCCCTCGAACGAGACGCTGGCTGCCATGGACGCGGCGATCCACGCCCGCTTCGGCGAGATCGCAGCGCGGCGCGGCGTCGACCTGACGATAACCACCTATGCAAAGGCGGCGGCGGTGCCGATGGATCCGGGCCTGCAGGATGCGCTCAGCCTGGGTGTCGCCCGCGCCGGAGCCAATCTCAGCGCGCGCCGCCTGCCATCGGGTGCCGGCCATGACGCGATGGCGATGGCCGCGCGCTGCCCGACGGGGATGCTCTTCGTGCGCAACGAGAAGGGCATCAGCCATTCGCCTCTCGAAAACATGACCGAAGCCGATGCCGGAATCGCGATCAGGGTCCTGCTCGAGGCAATTCTCGAACTGGCGCGGCGCGAGGTTTGATCGGGATCAAGGCAGAGGCCGCGACACCGCGTGCCATTTCCGCTGTCTGGCCGTAAGCTTAGAAAGCGCGCGCCGCAGGAGGCTGGCGATGGACCACGAGACATTCTTCCGCGAGGAGCTCGACGGCGTGCGCCGCGAGGGGCGCTATCGCGTCTTCGCCGATCTCGAACGCAAGGCGGGCCAGTTTCCGCGCGCGACCCATCATGGCGAGCGCGGCCCGCGCGAGATCACCGTCTGGTGCTCGAACGACTATCTCGGCATGGGCCAGCATCCTGCCGTGCTGGCGGCGATGCATGAGGCACTGGATTCATGCGGCGCCGGTGCGGGCGGAACGCGCAATATCGGCGGCACAAACCATTATCACGTGCTGCTGGAGCGGGAGCTCGCCGATCTGCACGGCAAGGAAGCCGCGCTGCTGTTCAACTCCGGCTACATGTCGAACTGGGCCTCGCTTTCGACGCTCGCCGCGCGCATGCCCGGCTGCGTCGTGCTGACCGATGCGCTCAACCACGCCTCGATGATCGAGGGCATCCGGCATTCGCGGGCCGAGCGGCACATCTTCGCCCATAACGACCCCCATGATCTCAGACGCAAGCTGGCTGCGCTCGATCCCGCCCGGCCGAAGCTGATCGCGTTTGAATCCGTCTATTCGATGGATGGCGACATCGCGCCGATCGAGACCTTCTGCGACATCGCCGACGAATTCGGCGCGATGACCTATATCGACGAGGTCCATGCGGTCGGGCTCTATGGCCCGCGCGGCGGCGGCGTCAGCGAGCGCGACGGGCTGACCTCGCGCCTGACCGTGATCGAGGGCACGCTGGCCAAAGCCTTCGGCGTGATGGGCGGCTATATCGCAGGCTCGGCGGCGCTCTGCGACTTCGTGCGCAGCTTCGCGTCGGGCTTCATCTTCTCCAGCTCGCTGCCGCCGCCGGTCGCGGCCGGCGCGCTGGCGGCGATCCGCCATCTCAAAACGAGCAGCGTCGAGCGCGAGCGCCATCAGGACCGGGTAGCCGAGCTGCGCCGTCGCCTCGATGCCGCCGGCATCCCGCATCTGGCCAATCCCAGCCATATCGTGCCGGTGATGGTCGGGGACCCTGTGCTGTGCAAAGCAGTCAGCGACGAACTGCTCGACCGCTTCGACATCTATGTCCAGCCGATCAACTACCCGACCGTGCCGCGCGGCACCGAGCGGTTGCGTATCACACCCTCGCCGCTGCATTCCGACGCCGATATCGCACATCTGGTCGATGCGCTCGGTTCGATCTGGGGTCGGGTCGGGCTGAAGCGCGCGGCCTGAGTTCAGTCCGGCGGCGAACCTAATCGCGCCAGAAATGCCTTTGCCCTTGGCATCGCATCATGAAGAAACTGGCCCGGTTCGCGCAGCCAGAGGCCGTCATAGGTCTTCGACTTGGCCTCCGAGATCAGCACGTCCTGAGGCAGCGGCACCAGCGTCCCGTCCCAGCCCGGCCACCAGCGCCGTGCCTTGGCCCAATGATGAGCGACCAACGCCTGCTCGCAACGATAGCCGTGGAAATCGAAGGCCGTCTTGCCATCGGTGACGAAGACATGGTTTCCCGTGAAGCCTTCGGCGGGCCGGATCCAGACAGCGCGAAAATCCCGCTCCGGATAAGCCTCTAGAAAAGCATGGGCGAGGACGTGGCAGGCGCCACAGGCAAAGAAAACGCGCTCCGGCAGATTCCAGCGTTTCACCGGGTCGCTCTTGATACCGGGCTTCAGCCTGAACATGTTGGCGGCTCCTGTTCACGGAAGGCCGAGGCGCAATCGCAATGCCAGAGACTAGCAACGCCCCACTCATGCACGCGACCACCATCCTGATGGTGCGCAAGAGCGGGCGGGTCGTGATCGGCGGCGACGGCCAGGTCTCGCTCGGTCAGACCATCATGAAGGGCAACGCCAGGAAGGTCCGCCGCCTCGCCAAGGGCGCGGTGATCGCGGGCTTCGCCGGTGCGACCGCCGACGCCTTCACCCTGTTCGAGCGGCTGGAGACCAAGCTGGAGCAGTATCCGACCCAGCTCCTGCGCGCCTGCGTCGAGCTCGCCAAGGACTGGCGCACCGACCGCTATCTGCGCCGGCTGGAAGCGATGCTCCTCGTCGCCGACAAGGAGGTCTCGCTGCTGATCTCCGGCACCGGCGACGTGCTGGAGCCGGAATCGAGCGAGCACGGCTCGGTCATGGCGATCGGCTCCGGCGGCAATTACGCGCTCTCGGCGGCGCGTGCGCTGATCGATATCGATGATGATGCCGAGGCGATCGTGCGCAAGGCGATGAAGATCGCAGGCGACATCTGCGTGTACACCAACCACAGCCTCGTCATCGAGACGCTGGAGACGCCATGATCGCGCAGGAGGATCTCGAGGCCGCGGTCACTGAGGGCATCATTGACCAGGCCCAGGCGGTGCGGATCGCGCATCTGGCGCGGCTGCGGCAGGAGGCGCGGGCCTCGTCCGCTCCTCGTCTTGGCGAAAGCGTCACGGCCGATGACCGCCTCGCCGTCGATCCCGACGACGAGCGTTTCCGGCTAATCGGCGGCTTCAACGACGTCTTCGTCGCGATCGGCGTTGGCCTGCTCGCGGGCGCCCTTCTCGGGTTATCGCGTGTGGTGGGCTTCGGCGATGCGTTCTCAGCCGTGGCGCTGCTCGCAGCCTGGGGCCTCAGCGAGGTCTTCGCGCGGCGCATGCGGCTTGCGCTGCCCTCGATCCTGCTCGCCGCGATGTTCAGCGCGGCGGCGGCGCTCCTCGTTGCGCAACTGACGGCCGACCGGGGGCTGCCCTCGTTCCTCTATGGCGGCTGGGTTCTTGCGGCCGTTGCTTTCTCGGGCGCCGCGCTGCTGCATCACTGGCGCTTTCGCGTGCCGATCGACATGGCTCTGGTGGCAAGCGGCGGCATCGGCGTACTGTTGGCGCTGATCTCGGCAGTGGCTCCTGCTCTGGCACAGGACTATCTCAACCTGATCCTGTTCGGCTGCGGCCTGTCCGTCTTCGCGCTGGCGCTGCGCCTCGACATGCGCGATCCACACCGCCTGACCCGCCGCTCCGACGCCGCCTTCTGGCTGCATCTGCTCTCGGCCGGGCTGATCGTGCATCCGGTCTTCCGCGGAATGATCGGTTCGACCGGCGATTTCGGCACCGCCAAATCCCTGATCATTCTCGGTATCTTCGCAGCGCTCGGCATCATCGCGCTCGTCATCGACCGGCGTGCGCTGCTCGTCTCGGCGCTGAGCTATGCCGGCATCGCGGTCGCCTATCTGATCTCACAGAGCGTTTCGACCGATCTGAGCCTGCCGCTGGCCCTGCTCGGGCTCGCCGCGCTGGTGCTGGCGCTTTCGGCCGGCTGGCGCGGCTTGCGGCGTGCCCTGCTGCCAGTTCTGCCGCTTGGGCGCTGGCGCGACAGGTTGCCGCCGGTCGAGGCGACGCCTGCATGACCCCAACATCGACGATGAACGCCCATAGAGAGTCCATGCAGTGACCAGTTTCTCCCCCCGCGAGATCGTCTCCGAACTCGACCGTTTCATCGTCGGCCAGAACGACGCCAAGCGCGCGGTCGCCATCGCCCTGCGCAACCGCTGGCGCCGGCAGCAACTGGAGGGGCCGCTGCGCGAGGAGGTCAGCCCTAAGAACATCCTGATGATCGGACCGACCGGCTGCGGCAAGACGGAGATCGCGCGAAGGCTCGCCAAGCTGGCCAACGCGCCCTTCCTCAAGGTCGAGGCGACGAAATTCACCGAGGTCGGCTATGTCGGCCGCGACGTCGAATCGATCGTGCGCGACCTCGTCGAGATCGCAATTGCGCTGGTGCGCGAGAGCCGCCGCAAGGATGTCCAGGCCAAGGCCCATGTCGCGGCCGAGGAACGCGTGCTCGACGCGTTGGTCGGCGCCAATTCAAGCCAGGCCACCCGCGACTCCTTCCGGCGGAAGCTCCGGGCCAACGAACTCGACGACAAGGAGATCGAGGTCGAGATCGCCGCCGGCAGTCAATCCTCCGCGCCGATGTTCGAGCTTCCCGGCATGCCCGGCGCCTCGATCGGCGCGATCAACCTCTCCGACATGTTCGGCAAGGCGTTTGGCCAGAAGGGCAAGCCCCGGCGCGTCCTGGTCAAGGACGCCTACGGCCCGCTGCTGACGGAAGAAAGCGACAAGCTGATCGACCAGGAAGCGATCGTGCAGGCGGCGATCCGCGAGGTCGAGAACAACGGCATCGTCTTCCTCGACGAAATCGACAAGATCTGCGCGCGTGAGGGCAAGGGCGGCGCCGACGTCTCGCGTGAGGGCGTGCAGCGCGATCTGCTGCCACTGATCGAGGGCACGACGGTCGCCACCAAGCATGGCGCCGTGAAGAGCGACCACATCCTGTTCATCGCGTCGGGCGCCTTCCACGTCTCGCGGCCCTCCGACCTGCTGCCGGAGCTGCAAGGCCGCCTGCCGATCCGCGTCGAACTGCAGCCGCTCGATGTCGAGGACTTCAAGCGCATCCTGACCGAGACCGAGGCGAGCCTGATCAAGCAGACCGTGGCGCTGATGGCGACGGAAGAGGTCACGGTCGACTTCACGCCCGACGCGATCGACGCGATCGCGCGCATCGCGGTCGACGTGAACTCCACGGTCGAGAATATCGGCGCGCGCCGGCTCCAGACCGTGATCGAGCGCATCCTCGACGATATCTCGTTCACGGCGCCGGATCGCTCGGGCGAGACCGTGACGATCGACGGCGCTTACGTGCAGTCGCGCATTGGCGATCTCGCGAAGAATGCGGATTTGAGCCGGTTTATTCTGTGACACCCCTTCGTCATGTAGAGTTGGATCATTCTGCGAAGGAGGAGGCGACGCCGTGAGCGGCAGTGACGCAAGAATGAGCCAGCCTTATAAGCCGTCCGACCCCGACGGCGGCGGCAAGCAGCGCGTCGAGAGCGACGCTTTCGAGCGGCTGAAAGCAGAACTCGCTCAGGCCTTTGTCGCTCCGGACTCGTCCTACCAGCCAATGACGGCTGCGGAAGTGATCGCGCGAAATAAGGCTTGAACCGGTTTTGACGGAACCGGTGCCGAAAAATTCCCGCCTCGCCCGCGATTCCCTCGTCGTCGGCGTCGCGACGATCCTGTCGCGGCTGCTCGGCTTTGGGCGCGACGTGCTGATCGCAAGGCTGCTCGGCGCCGGGCCGGTAGCGGATGCCTTCCTCGCTGCTTTGCGCCTGCCGAACCTGGTGCGGCGCGTCCTCGGCGAGGGCGGGCTGAACGCGCCCTTCGTGCCGCTCTATCTCACCATCAAGCAGGAGGCGGGTAACGCGGCCGCGCGGCGCTTCACCGGAGAGACGGTCGGGCATCTCGCCCTGCTGCTGCTGGTAATGGCCGGGCTCGGCGAAGTTTTTGCGCCCTGGATCGTACTCGGAATCGCCGGCGGTTTCGCGGACGAGCCCGAGACGCTGGCGCTGGCAACCCACTTCACCCGGCTGATGCTGCCGTTCCTGCTGCTGACCACGGTTGCCGCGATGCTGGCAGCCCTGCTCAATGCCGAGCGGCGCTTCGCGGTTGCCGCACTGGCACCCGCGCTGATGAATGCGATCCTGATCGCCATCCTGATCATGCAATTGCTTCAGGGCACCGAGCCGGCACTGGCCGCGCAATGGCAGGCGCTAGCGGTCAGCGCGACCGGCCTGGCCCATCTCGCGCTCGTCCTGATCGCGCTGCGCCATCTCGGTCTGCCGAGGCCAAGCCTGCGCTGGTCGACGGAGATGACGCGCCTGGTCCGCACAGGCGCCGCGACGCTGCTGGCGGCGTCGAGCGCGCAACTCGTCCTGCTGGTGGCGACGCAGATCGCCTCGACAGAAACCGGCGCGGTCGCCGCGCTGTATTATGCCGACCGCGTCTTCCAGCTTCCGCTCGGCTTCGTCGGGGTGGCGATGGGCACCGTCGTGCTGTCCGACATGGCGGCAGCGCAGCACACCGATCGCGACGCAATGCTTGGAAAGGCGCTGGCGCTCGGCCTAGCGCTCGCCTTGCCGGCGGCAACCGCGCTCGCGGTGCTGGCCGGCCCGATCGTCTCGGTGCTGTTCGAGCATGGCCGCTTCGGCGTGGAGGACAGCGCACGGACCGCCGCCGCGCTTGCTGCGTTCGCGGCCGGGCTGCCCTTCGCCGTGATCGCCAAGGTGTTCGGGCAGGTCTATTTCGCCCGGCAGAGGCCGCGCCTGCCGCTCGTCAGCGGCTGCCTTGCGATCACGGTCGCGGCGGTCGGTGGCTTCATGCTGGCGCGCGACGGCAATGCGGCCCGTATGGCTGCCGTGGCGGCCAGCCTCGCCTTCGCGGTGCAGGCGATCTTGCTCGGGATCGCGCTCGCGCGCGAAGGGCTGTGGCGACCGGGCGTCACGGCACTCCGGCCGGTCGCAGGCGCCGTGATGGCGTGTGCCGTGATGCTGGGCCTGCTCGCCTGGCTGGAGCCGCGGCTTGCGGTCCTGCTGGCGCCGGAGGCACCGACGGTTCATCGCGTGCTGGCGCTGGGCCTGCTTTGCGGCAGCGGAATCGCCGCCTATGGCTGCGCCGGCTGGCTCCTGGGAGCGTTCGGCGGGTTGCGGCTTCCCCGCGCGCTCCCGCACCCCTTGCGCAAGCGGCGGGGTTGAGCCAGAAGCGCCGCTTCCCTTTCCCGTTCGTGACGACGGAGCGCCCGATGGCGACCTTTCACCAGCGCGTCTTCTCCGGCATGCAGCCGACCGCGACGCTGCATCTCGGCAATTATCTGGGCGCGCTGACCAACTGGGTCGCGATGCAGAAGACGCATGAGTGCATCTATTGCGTCGTCGACATGCACGCGATCACCGTCTGGCAGGATCCCGTCGAGCTGACCCGCGCAATCCGCGAGGTCACGGCGGCCTATGTCGCGGCCGGTATCGACACCAAGAAGAGCATCATCTTCAACCAGAGCCAGGTTTCGCAGCATGCGGAACTCGCCTGGGTGTTCAACTGCGTGGCGCGGCTGGGCTGGCTCAACCGCATGACCCAGTTCAAGGAAAAGGCCGGCAAGGACAAGGAAAACGCCTCGATCGGGCTTTACGCCTATCCGGCGCTGATGGCGGCCGACATCCTGCTCTACAAGGCGACGCATGTGCCCGTCGGCGAGGACCAGAAGCAGCATCTGGAGCTCGCCCGGGACATCGCGCAGAAGTTCAACAACGATTTCGGCGTGCAGATCGCGGAACGCGGCCTCGGTACCGGCGATCTCGGCTTCTTCCCGCAGCCCGAGCCGATGATCCAGGGGCCGGCGCCGCGTGTGATGAGCCTGCGGGACGGCACCAAGAAGATGTCGAAATCGGACGCTTCCGACAATTCGCGCATCAATCTGACCGACGATGCCGAGACCATCGCCCAGAAGATCCGCAAGGCCAAGACCGACCCCGATGCCCTGCCCTCCGAGGAAAAGGGCCTGGAGGGCCGGCCCGAGGCCGAAAACCTCGTCGGCATCTATGCCGGCCTGAACGACCAGACCAAGGCGCAGGTTCTCAGCCAGTTCGGCGGCGGGCAGTTCTCCGGCTTCAAGACGGCACTGGTCGATCTCGCGGTGACGAAGCTCAGCCCGATCGCCGGCGAGATGCGCCGCCTGCTTGCCGATACCGGCCATATCGACGCCATCCTGGGCGAGGGCGCCGAACGTGCCGAGGCGATTGCGGCGCCGATCATGCGCGACGTCAAGGACATCGTCGGCTTCGTCCGGCGCGGCTGATATCACCGGTGACTTGCGCTGACGTTGCGGCGCAGGTCACCATGCGCGCTCCTGAAGCGGCGGCAGGGCAGGCGACATGGTGAAGCGACGGCGGTCCTATGAAACGGGCCATCGCCCGAAATTCCTCGCGGTGGTGGACGACAGCGCCGAATGCGCCAAGGCCGTGCGCTTCGCCGCGCGGCGCTGCGCGCGCATCGGCGCCGCGATCGTGCTGCTCGGCGTGGTGACGCCGCCCGAGCATGAAACCTGGCTCGGCGTCGGCGAGGTCATGCAGGCCGAAGCCGAAGCCGAGGCCGAGAAGCTGATCGACGCCGCAGCCGCAGCCGTGCGCGCGCTTGCCGGCATCGAGCCCGAAAAGGTCGTGCGCACCGGCGACAAGGCCGACGAAGTCGTCAAGCTGATCGAAGCGGATGAGGACATCTCGCTACTCGTGCTCGCCGCGGGCGCCGGGCGCGAGGGCCCGGGCCCGCTGGTCAGCGCGCTGGCAGGCAAATCGGCGGCGAGCTTCCCGATTCCGGTCGCGATCGTGCCCGGCCATCTGGAAGACGAGGAAATCGACGCGCTGGCGTGAGGTTCAGCCGTCATGCTCGGCCTTGTGGCGAGCGTCCACGTCTTGGTCACAGCGCTCGGCGAGCGAAGACGTGGATGGTCGGGACGAGCCCGACCATGACGGAAGAGCGCTGGAATGATTCCACGCGGGCGCTTATATCGGAGACAGGAACGGCGGCCTTGAACCGTCCGGGACCGGAGATTTCATCATGTTCATCCAGACCGAAGCCACACCCAACCCCGCGACGCTGAAATTCCTGCCCGGCCGCGCCGTGATGCCGGACGGAACGCTCGAACTGCGCGATGCCGACCAGGCCGAGCGTTCGCCGCTGGCGCAGCGCCTGTTCGGCGTCAACGGCGTCTCCGGCGTCTTCCTCGGGTCGGATTTCATCACAGTGACCAAGTCGGCCGGCGAATGGCCGCATCTCAAGCCGGCGATTCTCGGCGCGATCATGGAGCATTTCATGTCGGGCGCGCCGGTGCTGTCGGACGGCTCGCGCGCCGACGTCATCGAGGAGGGCGAGTTCTTCGCCCCCGAGGACGCGCAGACGGTCGAGACCATCAAGGACCTGCTGGAGACCCGCATCCGCCCGGCGGTCGCGGGCGATGGCGGCGACATCACCTTCCGCGGCTTCAAGGACGGCACGGTCTATCTCGCGATGAAGGGCTCCTGCGCCGGCTGCCCGTCGTCGACCGCAACCCTGAAGCACGGTATCCAGAACCTGCTGCGCCACTTCCTGCCGGATGTGCGCGAGGTCGAGGCGGTTTGAGCTTGTCCAGATCAGACCGGCCATGATCTTGTCCGAAAACCGGTTCCCACTTTTCGGGATCGTGGCCTGATGCGCATCCTCGCGATCGACACCGCGCTCGGCGCCTGTTCGGCCTGCGTGCTCGATACTGCCGACATGGTGAAACCATTGGCGATCGAGCAGGTCGCGATGGAGCGCGGCCATGCCGAGGCGCTGATGCCGCTGATCGAGCGTGTCATGAACGCGGTGGAGGGTGGGTTTTCCTCGCTCGACCGGGTCGCGGTCACCGTCGGGCCCGGCAGCTATACCGGCCTGCGGGTCGGGGTCAGCGCGGCGCGCGCGATCGCATTCGCGGCGGACATCCCGGCCGTGGGCGTCACGACGCTCGCCGCCTGCGCGGCCCCGCTGATCGGGCGCGAACCCGGCCGGGTCATCGCAGCCGCGCTCGATGCCAGGCATGGCCAGGTCTGGTTCCAGGCGCTGAGTTCGGAGGGCCGCCAGATCGTTGCGCTGCGCCAGGTCAGCTACCGCGACGCAGCGCGCGCTATCGGCGCCGGCCCGGTCAGTCTCGTCGGCTCGGCGTCGCTGGCCGTCGCCAACGAGGCCTGGGCGATCGGGCTCGACGCGCTGGTGCTCGACGATGCCCGCGCGCCCGACGTGATCTGGGTGGCGCGGCTCGGCATGATCGCCGACCCCGATTCGGCGCCGCCGCGCCCGCTCTATCTCAAGGCGCCCGAGACGACCCCGCAGGACCGCGCCCGGCTGCCGCGTCGTTAGCGTTTTGCATCTCCTCGCCTGAAACGCACCGCAGATGACGCAAGGGGACTTGCCAGAAGGTGCGGCTGTGCCATCAAGCGCCATGGACTGGCTGCGTCAACTTCTACACCCCCATGCGAGCCCGGCACGGACCGGCCGCCTCGACACGCGCCATGCCCGCGACGTGGCGGCGCTGCACAGCCAGGGCGGCTTCGCCCGCGGCTGGGAGCCCGGCGAGTGCGCGGCGCTTCTGGCCGATGCCAGCATCGCGAGCGACGGTGTCTTTTGCGGCCAGAACCTGCATCCGGCCGGCTTCGTGATGTCGCGCCAGGCCGCCGACGAAGCGGAAATCCTCTCGATCGTGATCGCACCCGGCCAGCGCCGGAGCGGGCTCGCCGCAAACCTGCTCGGCGCGCATCTTTCGAGGCTTGCCGGCGGCGGCGTGGTTCAGGTCTTCCTCGAAGTCGAGGAGGGCAATGTCGCGGCCGAACGGCTCTACCGGCATCTCGGCTTCCGCGAGGTCGGCCGGCGCAAGGGTTATTATCCCAAGCCCGACGGCAGCCGGGCCACGGCGATCGCGATGCGGCTCGATCTCGCATGACCAGATCCGGCGTGGGTGGAGTTGCGCGCGCATGACCGGCCTGCATCCCGGCGCGATCCTGCGGCTGTCTGCCCTGGCGTTGGCCACGATCGCGCTGCTGCCGGCGCAGTTGCTCGTCATCCGGCTCGCGCCGGGCCGGAGTGCGGGCATCCCATTGCTGTTCCATCGCATCACCTGCCGCTGCCTCGGCGTGCGGCGGCGCATCCGGGGAACGCCGCCGCCGCCCGGCAGCGGCGGGCTGATCGTCGCCAACCATGTCTCCTGGCTCGACATTTCCGTGATCGGCGCAGAGCGGCCGGTCTGCTTCGTCGCCAAGAGCGAGGTCCGGGGCTGGCCGGTGATCGGCTTTCTGTCCCGCCTGCAGCACACGCTCTTCATCGACCGATCGCGCCGCGGCGCCACCGCGGATGTCGCGGCTCAGATGGGCGCGCGGCTGTCGGCGGGAGAGGCCGTCGTGCTGTTCGCCGAGGGCACGACGGGTGACGGCACGCGCATCCTGCCGCTGCGCTCCTCTCTTCTGGGTGCCGCACATGAAGCCCTCGGCAAGAGCGAGAGCGATACGCACAGCGAAGCGGATATCACGGTCTATCCGCTGACGATCAGCTATACCGGTTTCCACGGCATCGCCGGCGGACGGGCCGAGCGCACCGCGCTCGCCTGGTATGGCGAAACCGAACTCGCACCCCATCTCAAGACGGTGCTGCGCCTCGGCGCGATCGATGTCGAGCTGGCCTGGGGCGAGCCGATCGCGATGGGCCGCAAGACCACGCGCAAGGAGGCGACGCGGCTGGCGCAAGCCGCGATCCGCAAGGCGCGACAGGAGACGGTAAGCGGGCGACCGCTGGCCTGATGCCGGGCTCATGCTCTCGGCCGACTCTTGGCCCGGCCATTGCTTGATCACCGGATCGGGAGGCCGGTCATTTCCTCGGACCACGATCCGGAGTAAGGAAACGGTTTGGAGACCAAACTAGGCGCGATGAAGAAAGTCCACATCAAGTCCTTCGGCTGCCAGATGAACGTCTATGACGGCCAGCGCATGGCCGACATCCTGGGCGAACAGGGCTTCGAGGAAACCGCGACGCCGGAAGGCGCCGACCTGATTTTGCTGAATACCTGCCATATCCGCGACCGCGCGGTGCAGAAGGTCTACACCGAGCTCGGCAAGCTGCGCGACATCAAGACCGCGCAGAAGGCGCAGGGCCAGGACACCCGCATCATTGTTGCCGGCTGCGTCGCGCAGGCCGAAGGCGCCGAGATCCAGCGGCGCCAGCCCGCCGTCGATCTGGTCGTCGGCCCGCAAGCCTATCACCGGCTGCCGGAGCTTCTGGAGAAGGCGCAGCGTCGGCGCGTCGTCGATACCGACCTGCCTGTTGACGACAAGTTCGGCCATCTCCCAGTGCCGAAGCCAGCAGCGATCCGCCAGCGCGGCATCTCGGCCTTCGTCACCGTGCAGGAAGGCTGCGACAAGTTCTGCGCCTTCTGCGTCGTGCCCTATACGCGCGGCGCCGAATTCTCGCGGCCGGTCGCGCAGATCATGGCCGAGATCGAGCGGCTGGCGGCGTCGGGCGTGCAGGACGTCACGCTGATCGGCCAGAACGTCAACGCCTATCACGGCGATGGTTCCTCCGGAGGAACCTGGGGTCTGGCGCGGCTGATGCATCGCGTCGCCGAGGTGCCGGGGATTCACCGCATCCGCTACAGCACGAGCCATCCGCGCGACATGGACAACGATTTGATCGCGGCCCATCGCGATCTGCCCCAAGTAATGCCCTTCCTGCATCTGCCGGTGCAGGCTGGCTCCGACCGCATCCTCGCGGCGATGAACCGAAAGCACACAGCCGACGAGTATCGCCGCCTGATCGAGCGGGTCCGTCAGGCGCGGCCCGACATCGCCCTGTCGTCGGATTTCATCGTCGGATTTCCCGGCGAGAGCGACGCCGATTTCGAGGAGACGATCGCACTCGTCGACGAGATCGGCTTCGCCTCGAGCTATTCCTTCAAATACTCCTCGCGCCCCGGCACGCCTGCCGCCGATCTCGGCGGGCAGGTGCCTGTCGCCGTGATGGACGAGCGGCTCCAGCGCCTGCAGGCGCGCATCGAGCACCATCGCCAGGCGTTCAATCATGCGATGGTCGGACGAACGGTCGAGGTTCTGCTGGAGCGGACCGGCCGCCATCCGGGGCAGCTTGCGGGAAAATCGCCCTACCTTCAGGCTGTGCAGATCGAGACGCAGGCGAATCAGATCGGCGACAGGGTGCAGGTGGTGATCGAGCGAGCGGGCTCCAACTCGCTTTTCGGCCGCAAGGCCGGGGAGCAGGAGCCTTCGTTGCACGATTCCGCGACGCAAAATCCCGCGATGCGCGAGCCTGCGAACAAGGAGCTGGCCGCTTGAGAGCCTTCCCGGCATCGATCAGGCCTTGCCCGCATCAATCGACGGCGACGAGCCGCTGTCATCAGCCTGAAACCGATGCACCGGCTGATATGAACGACCGATTTGCGAGACGACCCGGCCCAACGCTTCTGTTCGGCCGGAACAGGCGCCAGGGAGATGACGCTTTTGGCACAGGCTGACTCGACGACACCGAGACCGGAACGGGGCCCGCGGCGCGAGATCGCGCCGTCACGCGTGGAAAGCCTGACGCGTGACGGGTTGCCGGTCACCGAAGTCCTGCTCTCCTTCGACGACAACCGGCTGGCGAGCCTGGTCTTCGGCCATTACGACCAGAACCTGGCGCATCTGGAGCGCCGGCTCGGCGTGGTGATCAGCCCCAATGGCAACCATGCCACCATCAAGGGGCCGCGCGAGACAGCCGAACAGGCCGGACGCGTGCTGAAGACGCTCTATACCCGCGCCAAGGCCGGCGCCTCGGTGACGCTCGGCGAGGTCGACGGCGCGATCGAAGAAAGCAATGTCCAGCGCTCGCTCTTCCCGGCCGCCGACGCGGGCAAGACCTCGTTCGACGCGATCGTGACGCGCAAGCGCGGCCCGGTGCGGGCCCGCAACGCGGCGCAGGACGCCTATCTGCGCCAGCTCAAGCGCAATGAGCTGGTGCTCGCCGAAGGCCCGGCCGGCACCGGCAAGACCTGGCTTGCGGTCGGACACGCCGTCTCGCTGATCGAGCAGGGCGTGGTCGAGCGCATGGTGCTGTCGCGCCCGGCGGTCGAGGCCGGCGAGCGGCTCGGCTTCCTGCCCGGCGACATGCGCGAGAAGGTCGATCCGTATCTGCGGCCGATCTACGACGCGCTCAACGACTTCATGGAGGCGCGCCATGTCGAGCGCGCCCTGCAGACCGGTATGATCGAGATCGCGCCGCTCGCCTTCATGCGCGGGCGTACGCTGACCAATGCTGTCGTCCTGCTCGACGAGGCGCAGAACGCGACCTCGGTGCAGATGAAGATGTTCCTGACCCGCCTCGGCGAGGGCTCGCGCATGATCATCACCGGCGACCCCTCGCAGATCGACCTGCCCCCGGGCCAGCGCTCGGGGCTGATCGAGGCCGTGAAGCTGCTCTCGGGCGTCGAGGGCGTCGGCCATGCCAAGTTCGAGGAGGGCGACGTCGTGCGCCACGACCTCGTGCGCCGCATCGTCATGGCCTATGAAGGCGCCGCGAGGCGCGAGCGCGAGGAACGCGAGGAGCGGATGCACGCCGCCGTGACGGAAGCACCGATCGAAAGCGATACCGAGGGGCTGAAGCGCACCCTGTCGCGGGAGCGGCCGCGATGACCGACCGACCTCGCGCGCGGCGTTCGGCGCCGCGGCCAGAGACCAGACCGCGACCTGGGAATAAGGCTCCTGCGCTCGCGATCACCATCAGGGCCCAGTCGCGCCAGTGGCACGCACTCGGCAACCTGGCGGCGCTGCGCACGCTGGTGACGCAGGCGACGCAGGCCGCGCTGTCGGTCGCCCCGCTGCAGCCCCTGGACGGCGCCGAACTCAGCCTGCTCCTGACCGACGACCGGCGCATCCGCATCGTCAACCGCGATTGGCGCGGCTTCGACAAGGCGACCAACGTTTTGTCCTTCCCGGCCGCGCCGCCGGACCGGATCGCGATGAGCCCCATGCTCGGCGACATCGTCGTCGCCTTTGAGACCGTCGAGCGCGAAGCGCAGGCCGAGGGTAAGAGCCTGCACGATCATCTCAGCCATCTCGTCATCCACGGCCTGCTGCATCTGCTCGGCGAGGATCACGAATCCGAGGCCGAGGCACAGCGCATGGAGGGCCTCGAAGTGGCGGCCCTTGCACGGATCGGCATCGCCGATCCCTATGCCGACGGCGAACTCATCGCGCGCCAGCAGGCCGTTTCCGCAATCTCTCAACAAGCCCCAACCCGAGACCACCCCCCAAGATCATGAGCGACGACAGTCGACCGAACCAGACCGAGGCCGCCGGTCGCGGCCTCTCCCATTGGCTCAGCCAGTTCCTCGACAGGCTCGGCCTGCGCGGCGGCGGCACGATCCGCGAGGACATCACCGAGGCGCTGGCGCAGGGCAGCGGGCAACTCGCCGATCTCAGCGCGCAGGAGCGCGCGATGCTCTCCAATGTGCTCAGCCTGCGCGAGCGCCGCGTCGGCGACGTGATGATTCCGCGCGCCGACATCATCGCGGTGCCGGCCGATGCGACGCTGGACGAATTGCTGGCGCTGTTCCGGACGGCCGGACATTCGCGCCTGCCGGTCTTCGACGATTCGCTCGATGACCCGCGCGGCATGGTCCATATCCGCGACTTCCTCGAATTCATCGCTGGCCAGGCCAAGGCCGAGCATACGGCAGGCCTTTCCGAGCCGGCTTTCCACGACCTCTCCGCCGTCGACCTCAAGATGACGCTCGCGGCGACCAAGATCCTGCGCCCGGTCTTGTATGTCCCGCCCTCGATGCCGGCGGTCGACCTTCTGGTGCGGATGCAGGCGACGCGGACCCATATCGCGCTGGTGATCGACGAATATGGCGGCACGGATGGCCTGGTCTCGATCGAGGACCTGATCGAGATCGTCGTCGGCGACATTGAGGACGAGCATGATCTCGAGGAGGCGCCGACGATCGCGCCCGCCGGCGAGGACAGTTTCACGGCCGATGCCCGTGCAACGCTCGAGGAGCTCAAGGATGCGACCGGCATCGATCTGTCCGAAACCCAGATCGCCGAGGATGTCGATACGCTGGGCGGCCTGATCGTGACGTTGGCCGGACGCGTGCCCGGACAGGGCGAGGTGGTCGCGGGGCCCGAGGGCCTCTCTTTCGAGATCATCGAGGCCGACCAGCGCCGCGTGAAGCGGCTCAGCATCCACCGTCGCGCGCCGGCCGCGCATGAAACCGCAACTGCGGCGGAGCCGGGCTGATGCGGATTGCCGTGCTGGCCGACAGCGTCATCCTCGCCTGGGGTTGGCGCAAGCGGCTGATCGCGCTTGGCGCCGGCGCGAGTGGCGCGCTCGCCCTGCCGCCGCTCGACCTCTGGCCGTTGATCGTCGTGCCCATGACGATCGCCGTCTGGCTGATCGATGGCGCGGTCGGCACCAGCGTGGCCGGGCGTTTCCGCGCTGCCGCCGCGGTCGGCTGGTGGTGGGGCTTCGGCTTCTTCCTCGCCGGACTGTGGTGGCTGGGCGCGGCCTTTCTGGTCGAAGCCGACAAATTTGCCTGGGCGATGCCGCTCGGCGTCGTCGCGCTGCCGGCCTTCCTCGCGGTGTTTCCGGCGCTGGCCTTCGGCTGCGCAAGGCTCGTCTGGCCGTCCGGCGCCGGGCGCATCCTCATGCTGGCGATCGTGCTCTCGCTCAGCGAGTGGCTGCGCGGCCATGTGCTGACCGGCTTTCCCTGGAACGTCTACGGCATGATGCTGGCCGGGCAAGGCCAGATCGCGCAGTTCGCCTCGCTCGCCGGGCTCTATGGCCTGACGCTGTTTGCGGTTGCGATCGGGGCCGCGCCGGCGACGTTGGGAACGGGGGAAACCGGCACGGGCCGCTGGCGCGCGCCGATAGCAGCGCTGGTCGTGCTGGCAGGGCTGATCGGCTTTGGCGCCTGGCGCGTGCCGTCAGGGCCGGTGCCGCTCGTCGCCGGCGTCAAGCTGCGGCTGATGCAACCCAATCTGGCGCAGGACGCGAAATTCAGCGCCCGCAATGGCGAGGCGATCCTGAACCAGTATCTGGCGCTGAGCGACCGGGCGACCAGCCCGACCACGCCAGGTGTCCAGGCCGTCACCCATCTGATCTGGCCTGAATCGGCTTTTCCCTTCCTGCTCGGCCGGACGCCGCAGGCGCTCTCGCGGATCGCCGCGCTGCTGCCCCCGAACACCACACTGATCACGGGCGCGGCGCGTGCCGGCGAGGCGCTGCCCGGCGAGAGCCGCCCGCCGATCTTCAATTCGATCCAGGTCGTCGATGACGAGGGCATGATCGTCTCCAGCTATGACAAGGTGCATCTGGTGCCGTTCGGCGAATATCTGCCGCCCGTGCTGGAGACGCTGATCCGAAGCCTCGGCCTTTCGGAATTCGTCTCCGTGCCCGGCGGCTTCGCATCGGGCACACGGCGGCAGTCGCTCGCGATCCGCGGACTGCCGGCGGCGGCACCCCTGATCTGCTACGAGGTGATCTTCCCACGCGATGTCGCACCGGCGGGGCCGCGCGCCGGATGGATGCTCAACCTGACCAATGACGGCTGGTTCGGCCAGACCAGCGGCCCCTACCAGCACTTCGCCCAGGCCCGGTTGCGGGCGATCGAGGAGGGGCTGCCACTTGTCCGAGTCGCCAATACCGGCATCTCGGGCGTGACGGACGGCTATGGGAGGGTCATTGCGAGTTTGCCGCTCGGTACGGAAGGGGTTCTCGACGCCGGCCTGCCACGCGCCGGGCCAGCCCCGCTCTATGCGCGATGGGGCGACCTGGTCTACGCGCTCCTTCTGGCCGGTTTCCTGCTTCTCTCGCGGTTGCGATCAAGCCGATAATCCCATTTGGAACTTCTTGGCGGGCAGGCTAAGCTCCGGGGAGCCGGCTTCTTAAACCAATTGACTATGCCGCCTCGCGCGATAATGCATCCGGGCGGCATACAGACCCAAGGCTGTCGTCCATGTTGAAGAAAGTTCCCAACCCGATCGACCGCCATGTCGGCAGCCGCGTGCGCATGCGCCGCATGCTGGCCGGGGTGAGCCAGGAGAAGCTTGGGGACGCACTCGGGCTGACCTTCCAGCAGGTGCAGAAATACGAGAAGGGCTCCAACCGCATCAGCGCGAGCCGTCTCCAGCAGATCGCCAAGATGCTCGACGTGCCCGTGTCGTTCTTCTTCGACGGCGCCCCGACCGGCGACATGCCGACCGGTGGATTCTCGGATGCGGCCTCCTCGGCCTATGTCTCCGACTTCATGTCGAGCAGCGAGGGCCTGCAGCTGACCAAGGCCTTCGTGCGCATCAAAAACCCGAAGGTGAGGCGCCGCATCGTCGACCTGGTCGAGTCGCTGGCCGAGGAAGACGGCGGAAACGCGTGATTCAGCGCAAATATTGTTCGTCCTGACGAACAAAGCTCCCGATTAACGGATTGGCGTGCTTGACGGCGAACGCATCCACTGCAAAGAGGATGGCCGTTTTCGCCGACCGGCCGCGTTTTCTGCCGGTCCTCTCGTCCCAACCCGCAAAAAGGGCTGTCCGACCGTGTCACGCCAGAATTACCTGTTCACCAGCGAATCCGTCGGCGAGGGCCACCCCGACAAGATCTGCGACCGGATTTCGGACGAGGTCGTGGACCTGTTCTTTAAGGAAGCCGCCAAATCCGGCATGGATTCGGCCCAGGTGCGTGTCGCATGCGAGACCCTGGCGACGACCAACCGTGTCGTCATCGCCGGCGAGGTCCGCACCTCGCTCGACGAAAAGGCGATGAAGAGCAAGGTCAAGTCGGCCGCGCGCAAGGCGATCAAGGCGATCGGCTACGAGCAGGACGGCTTCCACTGGAAGAAGTGCAAGATCGACGTGCTGCTGCACGCCCAGTCGGCTGACATCGCGCAGGGCGTCGACGCCACCGGCAACAAGGACGAAGGCGCCGGCGACCAAGGCATCATGTTCGGCTATGCCTGCCGCGAGACGCCGGAGCTGATGCCGGCGCCGATCTACTACGCCCACAAGATCCTCGAAGTGCTGGCCAAGGCCCGCCACGCCAAGGAGGGCGCCGCTGCCAAGCTCGGCCCGGACGCCAAGAGCCAGGTCACCATCAAGTACGAGAACGGCAAGCCTGTCGGCGTCACCCAGATCGTGCTCTCGACCCAGCACACCGATGAGAGCCTGTCCTCGGCCGACGTCCGCAAGATCGTCGAGCCTTATATCCGCGCGACCCTGCCCGAGGGCTGGATCACCAAGGAGACCGTCTGGCACGTCAACCCGACCGGCAAGTTCGTCATCGGCGGTCCCGACGGCGATGCCGGCCTGACCGGCCGCAAGATCATCGTCGACACCTATGGTGGCGCGGCTCCGCATGGCGGCGGCGCGTTCTCCGGCAAGGACCCGACCAAGGTCGACCGTTCGGCGGCCTATGCGGCGCGCTATCTCGCCAAGAACGTCGTCGCGGCCAAGCTGGCCGAGCGCTGCACGATCCAGCTCTCCTATGCCATCGGCGTCGCCAAGCCGCTCTCGATCTATGTCGATCTGCACGGCACCGGCAAGGTCGACGAGGCCAAGCTCGAATCCGTGCTGGGCGAGGTCATGGACCTGACGCCGCGCGGCATCCGCACGCATCTGCAGCTCAACAAGCCGATCTACGCCAAGTCGGCGGCTTACGGCCATTTCGGCCGCAAGCCCGGCCGCGACGGCAGCTTCTCCTGGGAGAAGACCGATCTCGTCGATGCGTTGAAGAAGGCGGTCGCCTGAACAAGCGCCCAACGGGTGACCTGATGAGGCCGGAGCTAAGCGCTCCGGCCTTTTCCTTTTTCCGGATTGCGTTAGAGCGTGCCGTCATACCGACCGTAGCGACGCCCGAGACATTTCAAAGACCACTGATGACAAACGACTTCGATCCCGACCGTGCCTTCTTCGGCCGGCGCAAGGGCAAGGCCCTGCGCGATGGGCAGAGCATGATGATCGACAGCGTGCTGCCCAGGCTGCGTCTGCCGGAGGGCGAGATCGCCGATCTGACGGCGTTGTTCCCGCAGCCCGTGGAGGCCGTGCGGCTGGAGATCGGATTCGGCGGCGGCGAGCATCTGCTCAGCCGCATGCGTGAGAGCCCTCTGATCGGCTTCATCGGCGTCGAGCCGTTTATCAACGGCATGGCGAAATTCCTGGCCGTGATCGAACGCGAGGGCCTGACCAATATCCGGATCTGGGATGGCGATGCCGCGCTGATGCTGCCGCGGCTGCCAGCAGGCTCGCTCGACGCGATCGACCTGCTCTATCCCGATCCCTGGCCGAAACGGCGACAGCGCAAGCGCCGTTTCGTCTCCGACCGAACATTGGCGCTGTTTGCCCGCGCCCTGCGCGACGGCGGCCGCTTCCGCTTCGCCAGCGACATCGACGATTATGTCGGCTGGACGCTGGCGCGGCTCGCGCGCTCGCGTGATTTCGACTGGATCGATGCACGCGCCGACGACTGGCGCCAGCCCTATCCCGGCTGGATCCGCACCCGCTATGAGGCCAAGGCCATCGCGGCCGGGCGGGTGCCGAGCTATCTCACTGCTGTGCGTCGCGCATCCTGAGGAAGCCGAGAACGCGCTGGGCCGTCGGCTGGGCGAGATTGCGGAAATGCTGGCGCGCGCGCTCGATCGCCGGCGCCGATTTGCCGAAATCCTTGCGGAGCCCGATCAGCGCAGCCGTGGTCTCCCAGGACCAGCCGAGACCGCGGGCAACCAGCAGAACGGCGTCGCGATCGGCTCCCAGGATGATCTGCTCCGTCGCCGGCAGCCCGAGCTGGGCCAGAACGGCGACAGCGCAGATGGCGTGTTCGGTCGAACCCGCCGCAGCGAAGGCCGCGATCCTGCTCTCATTGAGCTCGCCGGCTTCGTTCAGCCGGTTGATCTCGACCATCGCGGCGTTGACCGCAGCGAGATCGCCCTGAATCTGGGCCTGAGCGGCAACCGCTTGCGCGCCCCGCTCGACTGCGCCGTCGACGGCGCCTGCAAGCCCCGGCTCAAGGCCGACCGTCAAGCGGCGGCGAGCGGAGTTCTTCGCCGCAACCATGAGCTGGTCGGCGAGTTCGGCGGGAATATCAAGTCGCGCACCCAGCGCCATCTGCAGGGCGTCGTCCTGGACAGCACGCATGACGAGCACACCCATGCCGTGTTCCGAGAACCGAGCCGTGTGATTGGCCGCGATGGCATGGGTCACGACTCGGCCGCCACGCAGGATCAGGAAATCGGTAACGGGTTCGCCGAGATCGGGGCGCTCGGTGATGGCGAGCATGTGGTCGCGGCCCTTGGCGGCCGAGATCGCGACGAGATCCTGGTCGGTCAGGCGCTTCGAGGCGATCAGCACCGGCCGCGCGACCGCGATCTCGTCGAGCGCGAGCTGGCGAACGACGCCGGTCGGTGCATTCGGCACGGGGGCGAGCCGTTCGGACAGTTCGATGCGGGCCCTGAGCTCGATGGCGCGCGAGAGGCGGCCGATGACGACGTCGAAAATCCCGACCTGGTCGTCATCCATGATCGAGGCCGTGCTGAGGAAAAGATCGGTCAGGCGCGACAGAATCTGGGCCCGGTCATCGGTCGAGCCGCGAAGCATCGTCGTCTCGAGATCACGCAACAGCGTACTGACAGAACTCATCCCGCATCCCCAAACAACGCGCAGCACCGCACCATGGCGCAGAAGGATGACCAGCGGGTTAGCGGCAGCAGAAAACCTCCCCCGTGACCCGCATCGGGCAAGAGCGCTTGCATGCGGGGCTAATGCGGACTAAATAGCAGCCTAACAGCTCTGGTTTCGGTATCAGCCGATGATCAAGAGCGGGCCGGAAGGCCCGCTCTTTTTTGTTGGCCGCGGCCCAGCCGGGGCTGGAGCATGACGCCGATGCGCGGCTGCCCTTCAGCGGCTTAGCCCCGCGCGGTGCCATGCGCCAATTCTTCGGTCGGAGCTGGGCGGTATCCGGCTTACAGACAGGCACGCAGGGCATGAACGAGCCGACAGCGACGAACCAGGACAACGACCGACGCATCGTCGTCGAGAGCGGCGTCGCGGCGCGCGTGGCCGCGATCATCGAACCCGCCATCGTCGATCTCGGTTACCGGCTCGTGCGCGTGCGCGTCACCGGGCAGAACGGCTGCACTGTGCAGATCATGGCCGAGAAGCCCGACGGCACGATGAATGTCGAGGGCTGCGAAGCCGTCAGCCAGGCCGTTTCGCCGGCGTTGGACGTCGATGATCCGATCCAGGTCGCCTATCATCTTGAGGTATCGTCGCCGGGAATCGACCGGCCGCTGGTGCGGGCGGGCGATTTCGAGCGCTGGGCCGGGCACCTCGCCAAGATCGACACCGAGGCCGTCGTCCACGGCCGCAAGCGGTTCCGCGGCATCCTGCGCGGCGTCGAGGGCGGCAACGCCCTGCTCGCCCGCGACGATGCGAAGTCCGAAGAAGAGCGCGACGTCGCCATCCCGATGAACCTCATCGCCGATGCCCGTCTCGTTCTGACGGACGCGCTCGTGACCGAATCGCTGCGCCGCGGCAAGGCCGGGCTGCCGCCCGAAATGCCGACGGCAGACGAGATCGCGGCCCCGCCGAAGGGCCGCAAGAAGTCATTGGGGCCGCGTCCGGATAAAATCCCGGCCCCGAAGAAGAAGAGCGGACCGGCTCCGCACGATACAACCCCGGAAGAGGAGTGAGCGTCATGGTCGTCAGCGCCAACAGGCTCGAACTGCTGCAGATCGCCGACGCGGTCGCCCGCGAGAAATCGATCGACCGGCAGATCGTCGTCGACGCGATGCAGGATGCGATCGCGAAAGCCGCCCGTTCGCGCTACGGCGCCGAGACGGATGTCCATGCCGAGATCAACACCAAGACCGGCGAACTCCGGCTGGCCCGCCATCTCCAGGTGGTCGACCTCGTCGAGAACGGCGCGACCGAGATCACGGTCGACGAGGCCAAGCGCCACAACCCGGCGGCCCAGGTCGGCGACGTCATCGCCGATCCGCTGCCGCCCTTCGATTTCGGCCGTATTGCGGCCCAGTCGGCCAAGCAGGTCATCGTGCAGAAGGTGCGCGAGGCCGAGCGCGACCGTCAGTATGACGAGTACAAGGATCGCATCGGCGAGATCGTCAACGGCGCGGTCAAGCGCGTCGAATACGGCAACGTCTTCGTCGACCTCGGCCGTGGCGAGGCGATCATCCGCCGCGACGAGATGATCCCGCGCGAGACCTTCAAGGTCGGCGACCGCGCCCGCGCCTATGTCTACGATGTGCGCCGCGAGCCGCGCGGCCCGCAGATCTTCCTGTCGCGCACCCATCCGCAGTTCATGGCCAAGCTGTTCGGCCAGGAAGTGCCCGAGATCTATGACGGCATCGTCGAGGTCAAGGCCGTCGCCCGCGATCCGGGCTCGCGCGCCAAGATCGCGGTGATCAGCCGCGATTCCTCGATCGACCCGGTCGGCGCCTGTGTCGGTATGCGCGGTTCGCGCGTCCAGGCCGTCGTTGGCGAGCTGCAGGGCGAGAAGATCGACATTATCCCCTGGTCGCCCGACATCGCGACCTTCGTCGTCAACGCGCTGCAGCCGGCCGAAGTCGCCAAGGTCGTTCTCGACGAGGAGGCCGACAAGATCGAGGTGGTGGTGCCCGACGAGCAGCTCTCGCTCGCCATCGGCCGCCGCGGCCAGAATGTGCGCCTCGCCTCGCAGCTCACCGGCTGGGACATCGACATCCTGACCGAGGCCGAGGAATCGGAGCGCCGCCAGAAGGAATTCCTGAACCGCACCGAGATCTTCATGAATGCGCTGAACGTCGATGAGACGGTCGGCCAGCTGCTCGCCTCGGAAGGCTTCCGGACGGTCGAGGAGGTCGCTTATGTTGATCCGTCCGAGCTCGCCTCGATCGAGGGCTTCGACGAGGATACGGGCGCCGAGATCCAGTCGCGGGCGCAGGAGTATCTTGCTTCCGTCGAGGCCGAGTTCGACGAGAAGCGCCGTGCGCTCGGCGTCGAGGATGCCTTGCGCGAGGTTCCCGGCATCACCACATCCATGATGGTGTCGCTGGGCGAGAACGATGTGAAGAGCGTCGAGGATCTGGCCGGTTGCGCCACCGATGATCTCGTCGGCTGGACCGAGCGCAAGGATGGCGAGACCACCCGCCATGCGGGCTATCTCGACGGGTTCGACCTGTCGCGTCAGGATGCGGAGGCGATCATCATGGCCGCCCGCGTCCATGCCGGCTGGATCGAGGCGCCTGCGGAAGAGATCGAGGCAGAGCCTGCCGCCGACGAGACGGCGGAGGCCTGAGTCAGGCACCGGCGATGAAATCGGCCGCGCCGCGCGGTGAGCGCGAAACGCGCCTGGATCGCAAGGACGGGCCGGAACGGAGCTGCGTCGTCACGAGGACCGTCAAGTCCCCGGACGATCTGATCCGCTTCGTCGTCGGACCCGATGGCAGCCTGGTGCCGGACCTTCGGCGCAAGCTGCCGGGACGCGGCGTCTGGGCCAGTCTCAGCGCGGCGACCGTGACCGAGGCGATCAAGCGGCGGGCCTTCGAACGCTCGCTCAAGACGAAGGTCGTCGTACCGCCCGATTTGGCTACGATGATCGACGGTCTGATGCTGAAAGACGCCCAGCAGGCGCTGTCGATGGCCAACAAGGCGGGACTGGTCCAGGCCGGTTTCGCCAAGGTAGAGGCCATGATCGGCTCCGGCCGCTGCGCTGCGGTGATTGCGGCCAGCGATGGCGCCGAAGATGGCCGCCGAAAGATCGGACAGGCGCTGCGCCGGGTGGAACTCGCCCGCGAAGAGGCCGGCCTGAAGCCGCGAAAGGTGCCTGTGGTGGCAATTTTCGCGGGCGAAGATTTGGAATTGGCGTTAGGCAAGGCACATGTGATACATGCGGCGCTTGCTCCGGGACCGGCGGCCGAGGGTTTCCTCTCCCGCTGGCGTCGACTCGTCCGCTACCGGACGGACGATGCCGGTGCAATGGAGCCGGATGAACCGGCTCTCTCCGACTCCGTAGACCAAGATTCCGTAGACCAACGATCGACCGAACCGGCTGGACCGAGCACAGAATGAGCGATACCAAGACCCCGGGCGACAAGACCTTGACCGTCGCCCCCCCGAAGACCCTGACGTTGAAGCGTCCTGTCGAACAGAGCACTGTCCGGCAGAGCTTCTCGCATGGGCGCTCCAAGCAGGTGGTCGTCGAGGTCAAGCGGCGCGTTGCCGGCTCCGAAGTCAAGGAGCAGCCTTCGGTGCGCGCGCCGCAGCCGCAGGTTCAGCAGGCCGCTCCCCGCCCGGTGCCGCCTACCCCGACACCGCCGGCGCGCCCCTCTTCCGGCATGCTTCTGCGCACCCTCTCCGAAGACGAGAAGGATGCGCGTCAGCGCGCCCTTTCGGATTCACGAGGCCGGGAGGCGGAAGCCCGCCGCATCGCCGAGGATGAGGCCCGCCAGCGCGCGCTCGTCGCCGAGCGCGAGCGGCAGGAGCGCGAATCCGCCCTCGCCCGCCAGCGCGAGGAAGAAGAGCGCCGCCGCCAGGAAGACGACCGCAAGCGTCGCGCCGAGAGCGCAGCCCGCCAGCGCATGGACGAGCCGCAGGCCCCGCGCCCACCGCAGCCGCCGCGCGAGTTCACGCCGGCTCCGCAGCCGCAGCCCGACAACGGCGCTGCGCCGAATCCGGCCCCGGCCTATGCCCAGACTCCGCGCCCGGCACCGTCGGGTCCGCGTCCCGATTTCGCGCCGCGGACCCCGATGCGCGACATCGGCGCGCGCCCGCCCCGGCTCGATTCGCGCCCGCCGCGCCTCGATACCCCGCGTCCGCCGCGACCGGTCGATGCGACCGCGCCCGCCGAACCAGCAGTCATCCGGCCGACGCGTCAGGCGCCCTCCAGCGCCGCGCCACGCAGCCGTCCCGATGAGGGTGAGGCGCGTCCCGCCTTCCGCCGCCCCGGCGGCTTTGCCGGCGGCCCGCCGCGTGGTGCCCCCGTGCCGGCGCCCAAGACTCCCAAGGTCGGCGAAAAGGTTCGCGGTCGCCTGACACTGTCGACCGCGACCGGCGGTGACGACGAGCGCACGCGTTCGGTCGCGGCCTTCCGCCGCCGCGTCCAGCGCATGACCGGACATCGCGCCTCGGATGTCGCCAAGGAGCGCGTGATGCGCGAGGTGATCATCCCGGAGACGATCACCATCCAGGAACTCGCCAACCGCATGACGGAGCGCGGCGTCGACGTCATCCGCCTGCTGATGAAGCAGGGCGCGATGCACAAGATCACCGACGTGATCGACGCCGACACTGCCCAGCTCGTGGCCGAGGAAATGGGGCACACCGTCAAGCGCGTCGCCGATTCCGACGTCGAAGGCGGCCTGTTCGACACGCCCGATACCGACGACAGCCAGGTCACACGGCCAGCCGTCGTCACGATCATGGGCCATGTCGACCACGGCAAGACTTCGCTGCTCGACGCGATCCGCCAGACTCATGTCGTCACCGGCGAGGCCGGCGGCATCACACAGCATATCGGCGCCTATCAGGTGATGACGCCTTCGGGCGCCAAGGTGACCTTCATCGACACGCCCGGCCACGCCGCCTTTACGGCGATGCGCGCCCGCGGCGCCAAGGTGACGGACGTCGTCGTTCTCGTTGTCGCGGCCGATGACGGCGTCATGCCGCAGACGATCGAGGCCATCAACCACGCCAAGGCGGCAGGCGTTCCGCTGATCGTGGCGATCAACAAGATCGACAAGGCCGACGCCAGCCCCGAGCGGGTTCGCGCCGAACTGCTGCAATACGAGATCCAGGTCGAGACGCTGGGCGGCGAGACGCTGGAAATTGAGGTTTCCGCCAAGACCGGCAAGAATCTCGACAAGCTGCTCGAGGCGATCGCGCTGCAGGCCGAACTGCTCGACCTGAAGGCCAATCCCGACCGTCCGGCCGAGGGCACCGTGATCGAGGCCAAGCTCGACCGTGGTCGCGGCCCGGTCGCGACGGTTCTTGTCCAGCGCGGCACGCTGCGCACCGGCGATATCGTCGTGGCAGGTTCCGAATGGGGCCGCGTGCGCGCCCTGATCGGCGACACCGGCGTCCATATCAAGGAGGCGCCTCCGTCGCTTCCCGTCGAGGTGCTCGGCTTCAACGGCACGCCGGAGGCAGGCGACCGCGTCGCGGTGGTCGAATCCGAGGCCCGCGCCCGCGAGATCACCGATTACCGCGAGCGCCAGAAGCGTGATCGCATCGCCGCGCGCGGCGGCGGATCGACGGCGGGCCGCTCGCTCGCCGACATGATGCGCGATCTCAAGGAAGGCGCCGGCCGCAAGGAATTCCCGCTCGTCATCAAGGGCGACGTGCAGGGATCGGTCGAAGCCATCGTCGGGACGCTCGAGAAAGTCGGCAATGACGAGGTGCGCGCCCGCGTGCTGCAGTCGGGCGTCGGCGGCATCACCGAATCCGACATCACGCTGGCCCAGGCTTCGGGCGCGGCCGTGATCGGCTTCAACGTGCGTGCCCACAAGGAAGCGCGCGAGGCGGCCGAACGGGCCGGCGTCGAGATCCGCTACTACAACATCATCTACAACCTCGTGGATGACGTGAAGGCGGCGATGTCGGGCCTGCTGGCCCCGACGCTCCGCGAGACAATGCTCGGCAACGCCCAGATCCTCGAGATCTTCGCGGTCTCGAAGGTCGGCAAGATCGCCGGCTGCCGCGTCACCGACGGCACGATCGAGCGCGGCGCCAATGTCCGCCTGATCCGCGACAATGTCGTGGTCCATGAGGGCAAGCTCGCCCAGCTCAAGCGCTTCAAGGACGACGCCAAGGAAGTAGTGGCGGGCCAGGAGTGCGGCATGTCCTTCGAGAACTACCAGGACATGCGTGCCGGCGACGTCATCGAGTGCTACCGCGTCGAGGAGATCAAGCGCACGCTGTAAGGCGTCCGCTTCGACACATGCAGGTCATGGCCGGGCCTTGCCCGGCCATGACTCATTTCAGACCGTCCATCCGGTCCGATCCCGGAGAACGAGAACCATGGCAAAACCATCCAAATTATCCGGCCCGAACCAGCGGCAGCTGCGCATCGGCGAACTGATCCGCCACGCGCTGGCGGAGTTGCTGTCGCGCGGCGACATCCATGACGAGGTGCTGGCCAAGCACGTCATCACCGTGCCGGAGGTCCGTCTCTCGACGGATCTGAAGCTCGCGACCTGCTTCGTCATGCCGCTCGGCGGCGGCGATGTCGCTCCCGTGCTGAAGGCGCTGAACACGCACAAGAAATACATTCGCGGCGAGATCGCTCATCGCGTGAACCTGAAATTCGCGCCCGATATCCGCTTCCTGCAGGATGAGAGCTTCGCCGAGGCCGAGCGCGTCGATGCCATCCTCTATTCCGACAAGGTCCGCCAGGACATCCTGAAGCAGCCGCTGCGGATCAATCAGGACGAACCGGCTTCAGACGACAAGGAGCCGGGCGATGAGTGACCTCACCGCCGCCAACGACGCGGCCCCGGCCGATCAGGATCAGGGCCAGACCTTCGCTCCGCGCCCCAAGAAGCGCGACGTCCATGGCTGGGTCGTGCTCGACAAGCCGGTCGGCATGACCTCGACCCATGCGGTGGCCGTGGTCAAGCGCGCCTTTTCCGCCAAGAAGGCCGGCCATGCCGGCACGCTCGACCCCCTCGCCTCCGGCCTGCTGCCGATCGCGCTGGGCGAGGCGACCAAGACCGTCCCCTTCGTGATGGACGGGCGCAAGGCCTATCAGTTCACGGTCGCCTGGGGTTCGCAGACCAATACCGACGACACCGAGGGCAAGGTCATCGCGACCTCCGATGCGCGCCCCGACGAGGCCGCCATCGCGGCGCTGCTGCCGCGCTTCACCGGCACGATCAGCCAGGTGCCGCCGCAGTTCTCGGCCATCAAGATCGCCGGCGAGCGCGCCTATGATCTCGCCCGAGAGGGCGAGGCGGTCGTGCTGGAGGCGCGGCCCGTCGAGATCGACGCGTTGCGCATCGTCTCCCATGAGGCAGGCACGACGACTTTCGAGGCCGAATGCGGCAAGGGCACCTATGTCCGGGCGATCGCGCGCGATCTCGGCATCGCGCTCGGCTGCCTCGGCCATGTCGCGCATCTCAGGCGCACCCGCGTCGGCCCGTTCGACATCGCGGATGCAGCCAGCGTCGAGATGCTGCGCGAAAGCCCCGAGAGCGCGGCAGCCGCGCTGCTGCCGGTCAAGGCGGCGTTGACACTGATCCCGGAGATCGCGGTCCATCGCGATGCCGCGCTGCGGCTGAAGCGCGGCCAGAGCGTGCTGTTGCGGGGGCGCGACGCGCCGGTCGAGAGCGAAACCGTCTATGCAACCTCAGGCGGTATCCTGATCGCCACCGGCATCATCACGCAGGGCGAATTCGTGCCGCACAGGGTCTTCAACCTCTGATTCCACGGGCTTTTGGCCCGTTTGAAAGGTCGCGTTAACGGCGACTCGCTATGTCTCTCAGACAACGCTCCAGCATCTTCATGGTCTCGCCGCGCAGCCGCGGCATGGCTGCATGCCGGATTCGAGGCGGCGGCCGTGGAGACGAGATACCATGCGCGTAACGCATTTCCTGATCTGCACCATCGCTGCCGGCGGCGCAGCGATCCTTGCCAGCGGTTACGTCGCCTACAACCAGATGCGGGCGCTTTCGACGGCCCACGAGACGCGCAGCCTCGTCGTAACATCGGAAAGCATCAGCCGCGTCATCGAGCGCGCCGCGATCGAGCGTGGCGCGGTGACCCAACTGATCCTGGCCGAGGATACCGATGGCAAGATCGCGGCAACGAATGCCCAGGCGGCGCGCGACACGGATGCGCGTGTGACGCAGATGCAGGAGGGCTTCGCGGCCACCCCCTTCGCCAAGCGCCCAGAACTGGCCGGACCGGTCAGCCAAATCAGCCAGCGTCTCGCCCAGGCCCGCGCAGCCGCCCGGGCGGAAGGCGCCAAGCCTCTCGCGCAGCGCGATCCCAAGGCGGCCCAGGTCTTCAGCGCCACGCTGCTCGACCTGCTTACCCAGCAATCCGTCCTGCAGCGTCAGATCGGCGCGCGCATCGGCGATCTGAACGCCGACGTCAGCAACACCGTGTCGCTCGGCGAGTTTGCGACCACGATCCGTGAGGCCGCCGGCAGCCGCGCGGTCAACTACACGCAATATGTCGGCAGCGGCACGAAGCTCTCGCCGACGAACCTGTCCCAGGTCGACCGCCTGACAGGCCGCATCGAGCAACTTTGGGTGCTGGTCGACCAAGCCCTGGCGCAGATGCCGGAAACACCGCAGCTCAAGACAGCGCTCGATGCCGTCAAGACCGGCTTCCGCGACGAGGAACTCAAGACCTACGCGGCCATGTACGAGGCGGCCCGCGAGGGCAAGCCGGCCGGCATGGACCTGCCGGATTGGCGTAGCTGGGTGCAGAAGTCGCTCGCCACGATCCTTCAACTGCGCGATGCAGCTTTCGAAGCGGCCAAGGCCGACATCGACGCCAGCATTTCGCTGGCCGGATGGCGGTTGGCGCTTTCTCTCCTTGCCATCCTCGTCGTGACAGGCGTCGTCGTCGGCATCGTCGTGGTGTTCAACCGGGGCGTGGTGCGGCCGCTGGGGCGGCTGGCCCATTCGGTCGACCTGATGCTGTCGGGCGCCGATGACGCCAGCATCCCGGCCAAGGTCGGCATGGTCGAGATTGACGCGATCAGCCACGCACTCGGCGATTTCCAGGCCAATATCCAGCGCGTCCGCGCGCTCGAAGAGCAGGAGCATGCGGCTGCTGCCGCGCGCCTTGCCCGGGCGCAGTCGATGGAGGCGGTCGTCTCGGATGTCGGGGAGGTCGTTGCGGCTGCGGCGGCCGGCGATTTCTCGGCGCGGCTCCAGATCGACCAGGCCGATGCGCAGATGCAGAAGCTCGTCGCCGGCATCAACGAGATCAATGCCGTGGTCGATTCGGCGACGAGCGAGTTCGCCCGGGCGCTCTCGGCGGTGGCCGGCGGCGACCTGACGGTGCGGGTCGATTCGGCCTATCGCGGCAAGTTCGCCGAGCTGAAAGGCGCGATCAACGACACGGTCGATCGCCTGTCCTCGACGGTGCGGACGATCCAGGTGACCTCGGCCGATGTCGGTCTCGCCGCCCGCGAGATCAATATGGGCGCCGACGATCTCTCGAAGCGCACCGAGGAGCAGGCATCGAGCCTGGAGGAGACCGCCGCGACGACCGAGCAGCTCGCAGCCAGCGTCAAGGCCTCCGCCCAGGCCTCGAAGGACGCCGCCGCGATCGCCAATGACGCGATGCAGGCGGCCCAGTCGGGCGGCACCATCGCCGGCCAGGCGGTCGATGCGATGGCCCGCATCGAGAGCGCCTCGCAGAAGATCTCCGACATCATCCGGGTGATCGACGACATCGCCTTCCAGACCAACCTGCTGGCCTTGAACGCGGCGGTGGAAGCGGCCCGGGCGGGCGATGCCGGCAAGGGCTTCGCCGTCGTGGCCTCGGAGGTGCGCACCCTGGCGCAGCGCTCAAGCGCCGCCGCCAAGGACATCTCCGGCCTGATCTCGTCCTCGAACATGG
>NZ_JBFUDG010000009.1:0-185063 GCF_056404835.1 Allobosea sp. P2_B12
GTGCTGGACCGGCGGGTTGACCGAAGGCCGCAAGATCGCCGCGATGGCGGAAACCTATCACCGCCCCTTCGCGCCGCATGACTGCATCGGCCCGGTCGGCTTCATCGCGGCGATCCACGCCTCGTTCAGCCAGCCCAACACGCTGATCCAGGAATCGGTGCGCGCCTTCTACACCGGCTGGTACAACGAACTCGTCACCACAATGCCCACCATCAAGGACGGCCATGTCCTGCCGATGGAAGGACCCGGGCTCGGCGTCGAACTCCTCCCCGCCGTCTTCAAACGCTCAGACCTCACCGTCCGACGCTCCAGCCTGTGAGAACCAGATGAACAACCCTCTCTTCGATCTCTCGGGCAAGACCGCGCTCGTCACCGGTTCCTCGCGCGGTCTCGGCCGCGCTATGGCGGAAGGGCTCGCGATCGCGGGCGCTTGCATCCTGATCAACGGCACCGACCCCATCCGCGTGGACGAGGCCGTCGCCGAGTTCAGGGCGGCCGGGCATCAGGCCGAGCCGGCACCGTTCAACGTCACCGACGAGGCCGCGATCGTCAGCGCCTTCGAGGGTTTCGATGCCGCCGGCATCGCGGTCGACATCCTCGTCAACAACGCCGGCATCCAGTTTCGCAAGCCGATGGTGGAACTCGCCACGGCCGACTGGCAGCGCGTCATCGACACCAATTTGACCTCGGCCTTCATGATCGGGCGCGAGGCGGCCAAGCGCATGATCGCGCGTGGGGCTGGCAAGGTGATCAATATCGGCTCGCTGACCAGCGAGCTGGCGCGCGCGACGGTGGCGCCCTACACGGTCGCCAAGGGCGGCATCAAGATGCTGACGCGGGCCATGGCGGCCGAATGGGCCGAGGCCGGCATCCAGGCTAACGCAATCGGGCCGGGCTACATGATCACCGACATGAACCAGGCGCTGATCGACAACCCGACCTTCGATGCCTGGGTGAAGGGCCGTACGCCGGCAAGGCGCTGGGGCAAGCCGGGCGAACTCGTCGGCGCGGCGGTGTTCCTGTCCTCGGCTGCGTCCGACTACGTCAACGGCCAGATCATCTATGTCGACGGCGGGATGTCGTCGGTGCTTTGAGGGGCGTGCGGTTCACGCCGATCAAATAGACGGTCTATCCGCTAGGTATCGCGGCCAGCTCGCTTCGCCTGCAGCGCGGCGACCAAGCTGGCAAGGCCATTGCGGACATGCGCGCGCAGCGCCTGTCCGGTCCGCGCGGGGTCGCGGGCGGTGAGCGCATCGAGGATCAACTGGTGTTCCTCGATCGCCTTGTCCCAGCGGGCGGGCCAGAGATTGGATGTGTAGCGCGCCCGGTCGACGCGCAGCGCCAGCAGCTCCCACACCCAGATCAGGACGGAATTGCGCGAGAGCTCGATGATGCGCCGATGGAAGGCCTTGTTGGCTTCGAAATAGGCGGGAAGCTCGTCGCGCGTGTGATGCAGCATCATCTGATAATGCAGCAGGCCGACCTCGGCGATGGCCTCCTCGCCGACCTGAGCCGCGGCGAGTTCGCCGGCCAGACCTTCGATGGTGCTGACGACGTCGATCAGTGCCTGGATCTCCTCGATATCGAGATCGGAGACGATGGGGGACTGGTTGGGCAGCGCGCGCAGGAGTCCTTCCTGGACGAGCGTCTTGATCGCCTCGCGGATCGGCGTGCGGGACACGCCGATCTCCTCGCACAACTCTCTCTCATTCAGGCGGGCGCCGGGCGCCAACACGCCTGTGACGATCAGGTTGCGCAGATGCTTGACGGTGTTGCCGTGAAGCTGACCCTTGCGACGGGCGTCGTCGGACAGCGGCGTCTTGGCCAGAAGCGCTTGCAGAGGTGTCAGGTCCTGAAGATCTGTCATGAACGGTCCCGCCCGCCTTTCGTGTCGATCCGAGGCGCTCACGTCTTGGACGCAAGACTCCGGCCCGAAACCGAAGGCTTCTACCCGATCCGGGGGCGGTCCAGTCTAGGCCAATCCGACATCCGCCACACGACATTCGCTGCGGGAGACGGCCCATCTTCAAAACCGATTTTCGAGTGATGGCGCGCGCGGGCCATCGCTTATCCGCCCGCGCCGAAGAACATCCGGTCCTGACGCCGCCGCAGCGTCGCCAGCATCGAATCCTCGGCGATCTCGACGTCGTCGCAGGCGATGAGCGCGCCTTTCGCCACGGGCCTGACCAGGCGCCGGTTGGCGGCGAGATAATACGGCACCGGCACTCCGGGGCCGAGCGCGGCGCCGGGCACGGCGTAGCCCGAGACATCGGCGATGCTGTGGTGATGGCCGCTCGCGGTCAGGATCGTGCCGGCGGGCAGGTCGGCGTCGGCCCTTGCTGCGAGATCGAAGCGGGGCTTGGGCCTCTCGGCGCCGCTGGACACGCCGAGGATGCCGGCTTCCAGAACGCTGGTCGCAGCCTCCAGGCCCAGCACATGGCGCGGTAGATACAGCATGGCGGTGGCGCCGTTGCGGGACAGGACATGGCCCTTCTCGCGCAGGATCGCCCAGGAGGCGGCATCCTCGCAGCGCACGACGACGAAGACGCCGCCGGCAAAGCTGATCTCGTCGGGGCGCCTCAGGCAGTTGAACACGTCGATGCGCCGCTCGCCGGCCAGCACGCCGCCATCGGCGAGGGTCGCGAAGGCGTCGGGGACCTCGCTGATCCGCAGGATCGGCGCATGGAGATCGGGACGGTCGGGCTGCAGATCCAGCGCATTGGCGGCGATCAGCAGTTCGCAGAGATCGGGCACCGTCCGCTGCGGCAGCATCGCGGCCATCTGCGACCGCTGCGCGATGACCTCGCCCACGGGCCGCGCGCCGAGCGACCAGCAATCGGCCAGTCCGCTCACCGGCGAGACGCGGCCATTGCTCAGCAATGTCCCGGCGGCTTCATCGAAAACGAAGTCGTATTCGCTGGATTTGCCCGCGGCGACGACGGTGAAGCCCAGCGTCTCGGCCCAGGTGACCTGTCCCATCAGCAGGCTCGGCTGGTCGCCGTCGATCGGCGTCACCACCCGCCCCTGAGCGCGCGCCATCTCCGAAAGGCCGGCGCCGACGACGATGTCGACCTCCTTCGAGACGAGCGCGAGATGGCGTCCGGCCTCGACCGCGATCGCCGAATGGCGCGCTCCGGCTTCGGGGTGTCCGGTGGCTTCGATCACCACATCGATCGGCAGTTCGACGACGCAGGCGAGATCCCCCGCCGCGATCATTTTTCCGCTGGCCCAGGCCGCCCTGGCCTCGGCCGCCGTGCTGCACAGCGCGATCTCCCGGGGATCGGCTCCCGCCGCGCGCCAGGCCTCGCCCGCGCGTTCCGACGTGATGTCGACGGCGATTCGGGTCGAGATCAACGGGACACGACGCGCCTGCCCAAGGAAGCTGCGGCCGAAATCGCCGGTGCCCACGATACAGGTCTCGACCGGCCTGGCCGCGGAACCGAAATAGCGATGATAGTTCATCTTACCCGCGCGTTTCCGCCAGTCACTGTGGCCGGGCGATCGTCGCCGCCCGTGGGCCGGCTGCGCCGGCGCGATCGAAAGAGGGCACAGCTCAATGTTGCATGCAAGATTTTTATTGCAGCCCAACCAGAGCCGTTGACGGGCCCAGCGCTCAGGCCGCGTCGGGCTCGGGCAGGCGATAAAACGAAACCGCATTGCGCCAGAAGAACCTCTCGCGGTCCGCGGGCGAGTAATCCTCCAGCATGCGCGAAACGGAGCTGACCAGCGTGTCGAAATCGACCCGCAGACCCGCGACGGGGAAATTGCTCGCGAAGACGCACCGCTCGATGCCGAAGATCGACACCGCGTCCCGGACGATCCGCTTGTTGGAGTCGAAATCCCACGGCTGGTCCTTGAGGCCGAACTCCGAGACCTTCAGGTGGACGTTGGGCTGTCTCGCGATCGTCTGCATCTGCGACCGCCAGGCTGCGAGGCCTTCCTCCGAGCGGTCCCACGGAAAGCCGGTGTGGTTCAGGATGATCCTGATGTCCGGAAACAGGCGCGCAACCTCGGCGGCTTCCGCCAGATGCCAGGCGGGAACGCGCAAATCCCAGCTCAGGCCGTAATCCTGCAATCGCGCGAAGCCCCGTAGCCAGGCCTCATCCTGCATCGTGCCGGGAGCGCCCGGCGTCATCGTGTCGGGCGAATGCGAGGTCACCGGCTTGGAGCGAATGCCGCGCACTATCGGGGACGCCGCCTGCCGCGCCAGGACCTCAGCCGCGTCGGGCGTATGAAACCAGGCGTGAGCGACGATGGCATTGGGAAAGCCGAAGCGCTCGCTGATGGCGCTGAGCCAGCGGGTTTCGCCGACCTGGTCGGTGCGATCCCATTCGGCCTCGCAATGGACGGTCATCAAGACGTTGTGTCGGGACGTGTCGCGGCGATAGTCGTCAGGCATATAGTCGCGCTTGATGAGATCGTAATTCCCGAGGAAGAACCGGTCTTCCGGTGTGTCGGACAGCCAGGGATAATAGTTGTTTTTCAGATCCCACAGGTGGTGATGCGCGTCGATCAGCGTGATCGCGCTTTCATCGGCGTTCCATTTGCCGTGGATGGTCTTCATTTCAACAACAACTCCGCATGGAAGCGCTGCAGCCTGTGGAAGCCCAGCGATGGCTGTGCCCAAGGCGGCGCCGCACTTGATCGACCCGACCCGTGCCGTTCATCCGCGAGCCGGAGGGCTGTCTCATCACTCTCCCGACGCCCACGGCCATCCTCTCATCTGCCGAGGGGTGCATCATCCATTTCTTGCATGCAAGAGAATTTCTGTCGCGTAAAGGCCGCGCCAGCAATTCCTGGCTGGCTCGGACAGGGCTCTGCGTCGTCTCGGATGCGGCCGATAGCGGCTCGTGACGCTTATCGCTCGGGCGTGCCACTCAAGCCGTGGGTGGCCAGACCGCGCCGTCAGGATCGCAAGGAGCGCGGCGCCCAGGCGAAGGCGGCCCGCGATCGGTCGCCAAACGCAAAAAGCGCCGGGAAACCCGACGCTTGCGTGCCCAACTGGCCTTATTATGTCCTGGAGCGGGAGAAGGGATTCGAACCCTCGACCCCAACCTTGGCAAGGTTGTGCTCTACCCCTGAGCTACTCCCGCATCAGGACACTGTCGCGGCGTTTCCGCCGCGGAGGCCGGCTTATTGCCCCAAAGCGGCGCGCAGTGCAAGCGCCTTGTTGTGCAACGCGCATCTTTTGCCGAATGACGTTCCAGACCCGCGCTTCGCGGGTCTTATCGCGCGGCAAACGACGCTTGTGGTGGCCCTTCCGGCTCGTTACGCATCGCGCGAGCCCTGCCAAAACCGATCCTCCGAAGCCGAACCAAGCCGAATCCGATGTCCCAGACGCTTGCTACCGCCGCTCCGCTCACGCCCGATGAGCTCTGTGCCCATCTCACCGCGCAGGGTCTCGCCTTCGAGCGCATCGATCATGAGGCTGTCTTCACGGTGGCCGAATCGCAGGCGCTGCGCGGCACGCTGCCCGGGCTGCATTCCAAGAACCTGTTCCTGAAGGACAAGAAGGGCCGGCTTTTCCTGGTCTCGGCGCGGGAGAATGCCCGGATCGACCTGAAGCGCCTGCACGAGACGCTGGGCGCCAGCGGGCGGCTGTCCTTCTGCTCGGCGGAAGCGTTGATGGAGACGCTCGGTGTCACGCCAGGCTCGGTCACGGCTTTCGCGGTGGTCAACGACCGCGCGGGTGTCGTGACGATGGTGCTCGACCGCAACCTCACCGGCGGCGAGGACATGAACTTCCATCCGCTGATCAACACGGCGACGCTTCGGATCGGGCGCGACGACATGCTGGCCTTCCTGCGCGGCGCCGGCCATGAGCCGCTGATCGTCGATTTGCCGGTTCCCGATGATGGACAGAACGGCTGATCCTCCCCATCTATGGTTCGGTCGCAGCGGCGGCCGCAACCGACCCCTTGTCTGATCCAAGCGCGACGAAGGACGACCGATGCTGGTCAATACCGAAGCGGCCGAAAACCCCGGCCTGATCAAGGACACGACGACTCAAGGCTTCCGGCAGGATGTCGTCGCCGAGTCGATGAATCAGCCTGTCCTGGTCGATTTCTGGGCGCCCTGGTGCGGACCCTGCAAGCAGCTGACTCCCGTCATCGAGAAGGTGGTCAAGGAGGCGCGCGGCAAGGTCCGGCTCGTCAAGATGAACATCGACGAGTTTCCGGAGATCCCGGGGCAGCTCGGCATCCAGTCGATTCCCGCCGTGATCGCCTTCAAGCAGGGCCAGCCGATCGACGGCTTCATGGGCGCGCAGCCGGAAAGCCAGATCAAGGCCTTCATCGAGAAGCTGGTCGGCCCGATGGGGCCAGGCCCGACGGAAGAGCTGATCGCCGCAGCGCAGGCCGCGATTGAGGCGGGCGACGCGGCCGGCGCCAGCGAACTCTATGCCGGCGTGCTCGAACTCGAGCCCGAGAACGTCGCGGCGATCGCCGGCCTGGCGCGGCTGCATCTTGACATGGGCGACCTCGAGGGTGCGACCGGCATCATCGGCATGGTGCCCGAGGCGAAGGCTGCAGACCCGGCGGTCGCGGCCGTGCGCGCCGCGATCGAACTGGCCGAACAGGCGGCTGCGCTCGGCGACACCGGCGAGCTCGAGGCGAAGGTCGCGGCCAACCCGAAAGACCATCAGGCCCGTTTCGATCTGGCACTGGCGCTGAACGCACGCGACCGGCGCGAGGAGGCGGTCGATCATCTGATCGCCATCATCAAGGCCGATCGGACGTGGAACGACGACGGCGCCCGCAAGCAGCTGCTGCAGCTCTTCGAGGCCTGGGGGCCGATGGACGAGCACAGCATGGCCGGCCGCCGCAAGCTTTCCACCCTGTTGTTCTCTTAAGCCGCAGGAGCTGCCACAGATGGGCATGAACGCCGTCTACAAGGGACCCGAGGATTGCCCGTCGGTGATCCCGGTCTTCCCGCTGGGCGGAGCCCTGTTGCTGCCGCGCGGGCAGATGCCGCTCAACATCTTCGAGCCGCGCTATATCGCCATGATCGACGACGCGGTCAGGAGCCATCGCGTCATCGGCATCATCCAGCCGGAGCCCGAGAGCGGGCGCCAGTCGGCGACGCCGCCACTGCTGCAGGTCGGCTGTCTCGGTCGGATCACGCAATTCGCCGAGACCGGCGACGACCGCTATATCCTGACGCTGACGGGGATCAGCCGTTTCCGCATCGCCGAGGAGCTGCCGGTCACGACGCCTTACCGGCAGTGCCGCATCGATTATGACGATTTCATCCTCGATTTCACGGCGCGGGCCGGGGAGGACGAGGTCGACCGCGCCGCGCTGCTCAAGGCGCTGCGGGCCTTCGCCAAGGCGAGCGACCTCAAGATCGACTGGAAGGGCGTCAACGAGGCGCCCAACGAGGCGCTGGTCAATGCGCTGTCGATGATGTGCCCGTTCGGGCCGCGTGAGAAGCAGGCGCTGCTGGAAGCGCCGAGCCTGAAGCAGCGTGCCGAGGTGCTGGTGGCGATCACCGAGATCGAGCTGGCGCGGGGCGGCGGCGACCCCGAGACGACGCTGCAGTGAGCCTGCCTCCTGCGAGTGCCGAGACCGCGCCCGTCGTCTACCCGCCCCGCCGGGCGGTGACGGCCTGGCTGTTCTTTGACTGGGCGGCCCAGCCCTTCTTCACGCTGATCACGACCTTCGTCTTCGCGCCATTCTTCGCCGCTGCGCTGGCCTCCGATCCCGCGCAGGGACAGGCGCTGTGGGGCTATGCCACGGGCTTCGCGGGCCTATGCATCGCGCTGCTCTCGCCGCTGCTCGGCGGCATCGCCGACCGCACCGGGCCGCGCAAGCCCTGGATCGCGGTGTTCGGGGCGCTGCTGGTGCTGGGCTCGGGTGCGCTTTGGTTTGCCGTGCCGGGTTCAGCCTATGCGGTGCCGATTGCGCTTGCCGGCTTCATCGTCGCGACCATCGGCGCCGAATTCGCGACCACCTTCAACAATGCGATGATGACGCGGCTGGTGCCGCCGGAGCGGCTCGGCTGGCTCTCGGGCACGGGTTGGGCGATCGGCTATCTCGGCGGCCTGCTGTCGCTGGGCATCACGCTGGCGTTGCTGGCAGCCGATCCGACCACGGGCAAGACACTGGCCGGGCTGACGCCGATCCTGGGGCTCGATGCGGCCGCTCGCGAGGGCGATCGCTTCTCGGGGCCTCTGACGGCGCTCTGGTTCATCGTCTTCGTAACGCCGATGTTCCTGTTCACGCCGGATTCCGTCCGCACCGGCATGAAGCTCGGCGAAGCGGCCAAGGGCGGCGTCGGCCGCTTGAAGGCGACGCTCCAAGAGCTGCCGCGCCTGCCGTCGCTCGGGCGGTTCCTGCTGGCCAATATGATCTACCAGGATGCACTCGTCGCGCTCTTCGCTTTTGGGGGCATCTATGCCGCTGGCGTCTTTGGCTGGCAGACGATCGAACTCGGCATCTTCGGCATCATGCTGACCATCACCGGCACGCTCGGCGCCTGGCTCGGCGGCAAGCTCGATGACCGGATAGGCGGCAAGGCCGTGGTGCTGGGTGCGATTGCTTGCCTGCTGCTGGCCTGCCTCGGCATCCTGTCGCTGGGTCGCGACACGGTGTTCTTCGTGATCGCGGCTGCGCCGGCGACGCCGGGCGACGGGCTCTTCGCCTCGCTACCGGAGAAGGTCTATCTCGGTTTGGGCCTGCTGATCGGCCTCGTCGCCGGTCCGTTGCAGGCTTCGTCGCGCAGCCTCATGGCGAGGCTCGCGCCGGAGGGGCGCACGGGCGAGTTCTTCGGGCTGTTCGCGCTGTCGGGGAAGGTCACGTCATTCCTGGGGCCGACGCTGGTGGCGCTGGCGACGACGGTCTTCGCCAGCCAGCGCGCCGGGCTGGCCGTGCTGGTGGTGTTCTTCCTCGCGGGCGGGGCGCTGCTGGCGGGCGTCAAGGTGAAGCGGGCGCCGTAGCCGCGCGTCATTCCGGGGCGGCCCGGAGGGCCGAACCCGGAACCCACGACGGGGTACAATGCCGCGTTACCTACGTCCTTTGCCGGGCCACCCAGTCATGGGTTCCGGGTTCAGGCGCTATGCGCCTGCCCCGGAATGACAGCTCTCACCGAACCAGAATATTCCGGAACTGCCAGGGATCGCTGGTGTCGATGTCCTCCGGGAAGAAGCCGGGGCGGCCGTCGAGCGGCGTCCAGTCGGTGTAGTGGCCGGTGACCGGGCCGAGATAGGGCAGCTGGACGTCGAGGCAGCGGCGGAAATCCATCTCGTCGGCTTCGACAATGCCGGCCTTCGGGTTTTCCAGCGCCCAGACCATGCCGGCGAGCACGGCCGAGGTGACCTGCATGCCGGTGGCGTTCTGGTAGGGGGCGATCCGGCGGGTTTCCTCGACGGAAAGCTGCGAGCCGTACCAGTAGGCGTTCTTGCCATGGCCGTAGAGGAGCACGCCGAGTTCGTCGATGCCGTCGACGATCTCGTTTTCCTCGAGGATGTGGTGTTGGTCCTGGACCTTCCCGGCCGCGCCGAACATCTCGTGCAGCGAGAGCACGGCGTCGTTGGCGGGGTGATAGGCATAGTGGCAGGTCGGCCGGTAGACCGGCTTGCCAGCCTCATCGCGCACGGTGAAGTAGTCGGCGATCGAGATCGACTCGTTATGCGTCACCAGGAAGCCGTATTGCGCGCCGGGTGTCGGGCACCAGCTGCGGACGCGGGTGTTGGCGCCGGGTTGGAGCAGATAGATCGCGGCCTTGCAGCCGGCCTCGTGCTCGCGGCCGTTCTCGGGCATCCAGGTCTCGTGCGTGCCCCAGCCGAGTTCGGCCGGCTGCATGCCTTCCGAGACGAAGCCCTCGACCGACCAGGTGTTGACGAAGACGCCCGGCAGCTTCGGCTGCCTAGCACGCTGGGTGTCGCGCTCGGCGATGTGGATGCCCTTGACGCCGACGGTCTGGGCAAGCCTGCCCCAATCCTCGCGGCTCTTCGGCTCGAGGATCTGCAAGCCGAGATCGGCGGCGATATTGAGCAGGCCCTGCTTGACGAACCAGGAGACCATGCCGGGATTGGCGCCGCAGCAGGAGACGGCCGTGGTGGTGCCGGCCGGGCGCGCATGCTTGGCACTGAGCGTCGCCTCGCGCAGGGCGTAGTTCGAACGCTCGCTCGCACCCTTGCTGTGGTCGAAATAGAAGCCGAGCCAGGGCTCGTTGACCGTGTCGATATAGAGCGCGCCGAGATTTGAGCAGAGCTGCATGATGTCGAGCGAGCCGGTGTCGACCGAGAGGTTGACGCAGAAGCCCTGTCCGCCGCCGACGGTCAGCAGCGGCTCGAGTAGCGTCTTGTAATTATCTTTGGTCACCGCCTCCTTGATGAAGCGGATGCCGCGCTCGTCGAGCAAGGCACGGTCGGCATCATCGGGTCCGATCACCACGAAGCGCGACTTGTCGTACTCGAAATGCCGTTCGATCAGCGGCAGCGTGCCGCGGCCGATGGAGCCGAAGCCGATCATCACGATCGGGCCGGTGATCTTTCCGTGTACGGGCCAGTTGCTCATTCTCGGGTTGTCTCCTTCTGGGGGTAGCGCTGTTGGGAGGGGTGGCCGCGCGGAGCCATCCCCGGCTCGTATGGGCGAAGCGCGCCTGCGTCAATCGTGCGGTGTGCTTGCGGCGATGCTAGTGGCCGCCCGGATAGTCGGCATCGAGCACGAAGGGGTAGGGCCCCGGAAAGCGCTCGACATAGGCAGTGTGCGTGACGAAGCCCGCGCCCTCGCGGAACGAATGCAGCAGATAGGCCGGCGGTTCCATGTGGAAGGTCGCCTCGCTCGTCTCCGACAGGTCGAGCGTGACCTGATGCGTCACGCTGGGTGCGATCTGCGCGATGGTGCCGGCAAAGCGGGTGACGATCGGGCGGTGGTGATGGCCGCAGAGGATGCGCTCGATATTGGGATGGCGGGCGACGATCGCGGCGAATTCGGCGGCGCCGTCGAGCAGCCGGATCGCATCCATATGGGCGATGCCGCAGTCGAAGGGCGGGTGATGCATGAAGATCGCGACCGGCTTGCCGTTCGCCTCGGTCAGCGCCTTGTCGAGGAAGGCGAGCCGCGTCGCGCAGAGTGCCCCGGCGCTCTTGCCCGGTAAAAGCGTGTCGAGACCGATCAGCCGCATCGGGCCGAGATCGGCGACGAACTGGACGAAGCCGCCATCCAGCACTTGGCGCGGATCGAGCGTCAGCCCGGCGGTCAGAGTCTCGCGGCGGTCGTGGTTGCCCGGCACCAGCAGGACCGGAATGCCCAGCGGCGCGAGCATGGCCCGCAGGAGGGCATATTCCTCGGCGAGCCCGCAATCCGTCAGGTCGCCGGTGATGACGAGCACATCGGGGCGGGGCGTGAGCTTCGCCACGACGTCGAGCGCGCGTTCGCTCAGGGCATTGGTCTCGGAGACGCGATAAGCAGGCTTGCCGCGCGGGCGGATATGCAGGTCGGTGATCTGGGCGATGAGCATTGAACGGGTATCCGGATGCAACCTTCCCGTCATGCTCGCCCTTGTGGCGAGCATCCACGCCTTGCGACGTCCAGGAAGAGAAGACGTGGATGGTCGGGACAAGCCCGACCATGACGGTGGAGGGGAGCGACGAAGGGATACCCGGCTCGGTGCCGGGCATCCCTTCGATCGCAAGTATCAGTTCGTCGGCAGCTTCAGCGCGGTCTGCTCGACGAAGGGGCGCATGATCTCGTCGGCCTGCTTCTGGGCGGCGGCGAGGGCCTCCTTCGGGGTCTTCTTGCCCGACAGCACGGCGGCGAGCTCGTCCTCGATCGCCTTGCGGACGGGAACCGTCTTGTAGGTGGCGAACCAGGGCTTGGCGACGTCCAGCTGCTTGACCGCGATGCCGGCGTCGGGGTTCTTGGCGATGAACTCCTTCATGTCGGGCGTGTCGTAGGCGGCCTTGTTGGGCGCGAAATAGCCGGTCGCGCGGCTCCACCAGGCGGATTTTTCCGGCGCCGTCATCCAGTTGATCAGCGTCCAGGCGGCCTTGCGGCGCTCGCCCTCGACGCCGGTCGGAATGACCAGCGAGGCACCGCCGATCGGAACCGCGTTGCGGACGTTCTTCGGCACGAAGGCGACCTTGTAGGGGAACTTGGCGTTGTTGCGGATATGGGTCAGCGAGCCCGTCGAGAGCAGCATCATCGAGGTCTGGCCTGCGAGGAAGGCGCCCGACACCGCGCCGCCGGCCTGCACGCCGGCCGGGTGGACCTTGTGCTTGGTGACGAGGTCCGACCAGAAGGTGAGTGCGCCCAGCATGGACGGCGTGTCGTAATAGACCTCGCCGCCGTAATTGACATTGAACCACTCGCCGCCGTTCGACTGGGTCAGCGCCTGCAGGATCCAACCGCCGTAATCATAGTTGGACGGCATCATCATGCCCCAGCGGGTGACGCGGTCGCCGTCGCGCTTGGTCAGCTTTTTGGCGGTGGCGACCAGTTCTTCCCAGTTGGCGGGCAGCTTGTCAGGATCGAGGCCGGCTTCCTTGAGATGGTCCGTGTTGACGTAAAGCAGCGGCGTCGAGTTGTGGAAGGGCACGCCATAGACCTGACGGTCGAGCACGGCATTGCCGTGTAGCGCGTCGAAGAACTGGCCCATGAACTGGTCGTTGGTCTTGCCGTCGGCCTTGATCAGCGCGTCCATCGACTGGATCTCGCCCTCGATCTTGAGGTCGAGCAGGAAGTTGGCGGACATGATCACGGCGGCGGGGGGCTTGCCGGCCTTCATCGCGGCGCGGGTCTTGATCAGGGTCTCGTCATAGGAGCCGGTATAGACCGGCGTCGCCTTGATCGACGGGTTCTTCTCGTTGAACTCCTTGATCAGGGTGGCCATGTCGCGGGCGAGCTGGCCGTCGACGGGGACGGGGAAGAACAGCTCGATCTCGGTCGGCGCCTGCGCGAAGGCGGGGGAGAGCGCGAAGCTCGCAGCCAGCGCGGCGCCGGCCAGCAAAGTGCGGCGGGTAGTCGTCATGGTGTTTTTCCTTACTTGATGCCGGAGGAGACGAAGGAGTTGACAAAGGCACGCTGGAACACCGCGAAGGCGATGAGCAGCGGCGCGCTGACCAGCAGGGTGCCGGCTGCGATCACGCCCCAGGCCTGGGCGCCCTCGGCGCCGCGCGTGAACGAGGCGAGGCCGACGGTCAGCGGGCGCAGATCGGGCGAGTTGATCACCATCAGCGGCCAGAGGAATTCGTTCCAATGGGCGGTGACCGAGACGATCGAGAAGGCGACGAGCGAGGGTTTTGCCAGCGGCAGGTAGATGAAGCCGATGCGCTGAAAGACGCTGGCGCCGTCGATGAGCGCCGCATCTTCCAGTTCGCGTGGGATCGCCCGAAAGGCCTGGCGCATCAGGAAGGTGCCGAAGGCGGAGGCGAAATAGGGTGCCATCACGCCGAGTAGGCTGTCATAGAGGCCGAGCTTCGCGATCGTCGTCAGGTTGGGGACGATCAGCACGACCGGTGCCAGCATGAGCTGGAGCAGGAAGAGATAGAAGCAGAGCGTCCGGCCGGGAAATTCCAGCCGCGCGAAGGCATAGCCAGCTAAAGTGATCGTGACGATCTGCACGGCGAGGATGCCGAGGCTGATGATCGTGGTGTTGAGGCCATAGCGGGGAAAGTCGGCCGAGGCCCAGGCCTCGCGGAAATTGGCGAGCGTTGGGATGTAGGACGGCACCAGCGAGGCCATGCCGGCGCCGATGCTCTCGGGATTGAAGGCGGCGACCAGCATCCACAGGAAGGGCACCATCCAGAGCGCTGCGATCAGCAGTGTCGCGGCATAGCCGAGTTTGGGCGAGATCTCGCCGGTCGCGACTCCCGTGCTGGCCTGGTGAATACCCGTCTGGCTCATGGCTCCTTCTCCCCGAAGGAGCGCTCGAGCGTGCGCAGCGAGGAGGCGGTGACGGCGAGCAGCAGCGCCAGCATTACCAGCGTGCCGGCCGCCGCGCGCCCGGCGTCGTAGTTCTCGACCGCCTGCTGGTAGATGTAGAACAGCAGCAGGTTGGTCGAGTCGGACGGGCCGCCCTTGGTCAGGACGAAGACATGGTCGACCTGGGTGACGACGTTCAGGAGTCCGATCACCAGGACGAAGCCGATGGTCGGCTTGAGATAGGGCAGGGTGACATAGCGCAGCCGCTGCCACGGGCCGGCGCCGTCGAGTATCGCCGCCTCATAGGCGTCGGCCGGCACGGCCTGGAGGCCGGCCAGGAAGAACAGCATGTAGTAGCCGGCGTTCTTCCAGATCGTCAGCGCCATGATCGACCAGAGCGCGATGTCGGGATCGCCGAGCCAGTTCGGGCCGGAGATGGCGAGCTTGGCAAGGTGGTAGTCCAGCAAGCCGACATTGGGCAGGAACAGGAACAGGAAGATCGACGCCGCGGCGACCAGCGGGATCAGCACGGGCAGGAAGAACAGAGCCCGGAACAGTGCGTTGACGCGGCTCGATTTCACCAGCGCCATGGCGAAGCCCAGCGCCAGCACGAGGCTCGGAATCACGGTGCCCAGCGCATAGACCAGATTATTGCCGAGCGCCTTGCGGAAGGCAGGGTCGGCGAAGAGCTTGAGGAAATTATGCGGCCCGACATAGGCCTGCGGGCCGCCGACGCGGATCTGTCCGTGGAACGACTGCCAGAGGACCTGGACGACCGGCCAGTAGGTGAACAGCGCCAGGAAGAGCAGCGACGGCGCCAGCATCGCGAAGGCGAGCACGGTGGTCTGGCGCGGCCGCCAGCGCGGCACGCTCCATCCCCTCGCCTTGCCCGTCGTGAAAACCGCCTGCGCCATGCACCCCTACCTTTGGCGGGGGTCATGGAGGGGCTGGACGACGAAGCGGTTACGGTTCGATGACGGATGCGTGACAGTCCCGGCGAAACGCCGGGACTGTCCTGGTTATCCTCAGGCGGCGCGGCGCACCGGCTCTGCCGGCAGGGCGGTGTGGTCCGGACGCCCGGTCGCGATGAGTACGCCAGCCGCCCCGGCGAGCGCGCCATCGCGCAGTTCGAGGGCAAGGAAGCGCTCGCGTTCCACCGGGCCCGGCATGGCGAGATCGCGGGTCAGGTCGCCGGAGAAGCCGAAGCGCTCGTAATAGGCGGCGTCGCCGACGAGCAGCACGGCGCCATGGCCGCGGCAGGCTGCGCGCCAGATCGCCTCGCGCATCATCGCGCGGCCGACGCCCTCGCCCTGCAGGTCCGGCGCGACCGCGAGCGGGCCGAGCAGCAGCGCGGGTTTGCCGGCCGCCTCGACATGCCAGAGCCGGACGGTTGCGACGACGACGCCGTCGCGCTCGGCGGTCAGGGCAAGACCATCAGCCGGCAAACGACCTTCGCGGAGCCGCTCGCTCGACTTGGCGGTGCGGCGCTCGCCCAGGCAATGGTCGAGCAGCGCCTCGCGGGCGGGAACATCGGCAGCGACCTCGTCGCGGATCGTGATCATGACGCACCTCCGGCCGGAGCGCCTGCGATTCCGCAGACCTTCCCGGCGCCGCGCGGGAGCGCGGCCACAACATCAAGGGATGAGGGTGGAAGAGGGTCCGGCGGGAGCCACGGCCGTGCCTCCATTCTTGGAAGACACGGACGCTCCGCCCGAAACCGCCGGGCGGCCTGCCGAACCTGGCAGGGCGCTTCGCCGGACCCGATTGGTGAGGGGCGCGGTTTTGGTCGCGCCCCGTTTTCGTCAGATGACGTACTGCCTCAGCGGCGGGAAGCCGTTAAAGGCGACGGCCGAATAGGTCGTCGTATAGGCGCCCGTGCCCTCGATGAGCAGCTTGTCGCCGATCTCCAGGCTGAACGGCAGCATGTACGGGGTCTTCTCGTACATGACGTCGACCGAATCGCAGGTCGGGCCGGCCAGAACGCAGGGCACCGTCGCATCGCCGTCGCGGGCGCTGCGGATCGGGTAACGGATCGCCTCGTCCATGGTCTCGGCGAGACCGTTGAACTTGCCGATGTCGAGATAGACCCAGGCGACCTGGTCGTCCTTGGCCTTCTTCGAGATCAGGACGACCTCGGTCTCGATCAGGCCGGCATTGCCGACCATGCCGCGACCCGGCTCGATGATGGTCTCCGGGAGCTGGTTGCCGAAATGCTTCGACAGCGCCTGGAAGATCGCATCGCCATAGGACGGCACGCCGGGGATCGGCTTCAGGTAACGCGCCGGGAAGCCGCCGCCGAGATTGACCATCGACAGCGAGAGCCCACGGGTGGCGCACTCCTTGAACACCGCCGAGGCGGAGCCCAGAGCGGAATCCCAAGCGTTCACATTGGCCTGCTGCGAGCCGACATGGAACGAGATGCCATGCGCGGTCAGGCCGAGGCGATGGCCGTGCTCAAGCACGTCCGCGGCCATGTCGGGCTCGCAGCCGAACTTGCGCGAGAGCGGCCAGTCGGCACCGGCACCGTCGCAGAGGATGCGGCAGAAGATCCGCACATCCGACGCGCCGGTCTTGTCGACCGAACGGGCGATCTTCTCGACCTCGGCCGTGCAATCGACCGCGAAGAGGCGAACGCCGAGCTCCATGGCGCGAGCGACGTCTCGCTCCTTCTTGATGGTGTTGCCGAAGGAGATGCGGTCGGCCGTCGCGCCGGCTGCGAGTGCGAGTTCGATCTCGACGACCGAAGCGCAGTCGAAGCTCGAGCCGAGCTTGGCCAGCAGGCCCAGCACTTCCGGCGCGGGATTCGCCTTCACGGCGTAGAACACGCGCGTGTCGGGAAGGGCCCGCGAGAAGGCATGATAGTTCTCGCCGACGACATCGAGGTCGATGACGACGCAAGGACCGTCATCGCGACGGGTACGAAGGAACTCACGGATGCGCTCGGTCATGAGACGCGTCTCCCTCCGGCGCAAGCGGCGCCGATGCGACATGAAGCCGGCCTGAGTCGGTCGGGCGGTCCACGGCGCGTTGGAAACGCCAAGGATCACCGAACGAAACGTCCGGACTCTGATAACCGTCGCTTGGGAAGACCCCGCACGCCCGGCAATGAAGGACAAGCCTCTTCGGTGCTGGTCTTTGGAGGACCAGCGAGACCAAAAAAAGCCCGTTCCGTCGTTGCTTTAAGCTGCGTCCCCCGTGGAGATTCGGGGTTCGCCGGTTTCGCCTCCGGCTGCCAGTCGCTGTTCGGAGAACAATTCCCTTGGGGGGAACCGGGAGGCGTGATTTGAGGGGATATCCATCCCCCTCCATCCGTCCTCCAACTCCTGGCGGCTGTCCGGCCTCTTGTCCGGATGCCCACCGACTGACACGCGGCCACAGGCACGTGCGAATTGGGTGAGCTGCATATACGGACGATGCCTCCCCTCCGCAAGGTTTTTTTGGACGCGGGGGTCGAATTGTCTGCGGCGGTCTGGATGGGTCGCTTTGGCCGCGATGCGGCGCATGGGAGATTGTCATGCGGCCCATTCGTCGAGCATCTGGGCCTGATGACGGCCTGAGCGTCGTCAGGTGCCGTCTCCTCGGGCGATCCCGCCCTAGACCGGCCCCAATTCCTCGCCTAAGTCACTGGCAGGCAAGCCTTTGACAATCCGCCTCCGACGGCGGCCAAGACCAGACGACGGACCCAGCATGACCTTCACGAACCGCCGCCGTGTCCTGGCGGGGCTTTCAGCCGCGCTGAGCCTCTCGACGGCTCCGTCCGTCCTGCTGGCGCAGCAACCCGCACCGCAGGCCGAACCTTCCGCCGAGCCGCCGCAGCCGCGCTTCGGCTTCGAGGAGGTGGTGCGCCGAGCCCGCGAGATCGCGGCCGTCCCCTATGATCCCGGCCCGAACCTGCCCGAACCGCTGGCGCGGCTGGATTTCGATTCCTGGCGCGACATCCGCTTCCGGCCGGATCGTGCGCTGCTCGCCCAGAACGGCTCGCCGTTCCGGATGCAGATGTTCCATCCGGGCTTCCTGTTCACGCGCCCCGTCGCGGTCAATGTCGTGCGCGACGGCGTGCCGACGCCGGTGCCCTACTCGGCGAACCTGTTCGACCAGGGCCGGGTCAAGTTCGACAAGCCGCTGCCGGTCAATCTCGGGTTTGCCGGTTTTCGGCTGCATTACCCGCTCAACGATCCACGCATCTATGACGAGCTGATCTCCTTCATCGGCGCGAGCTATTTCCGGGTGCTCGGCCGCGAGCAGCGCTACGGCCTGTCGGCGCGGGGGCTGGCGATCGGCGCCGGCGTGCCGGGCGGGGAGGAGTTCCCGATGTTCCGGGAGTTCTGGGTCGAGGCGCCCGCTGCCAACGCCGAGCGCGTCACGGTCTATGCCCTGCTCGATTCAGCCTCCGTGACGGGGGCCTACCGCTTCCATATCTACCCGGATGTCGATTCCGTGGTCGATGTCGGGGCGACCTTGTTCCCGCGCAAGCCGATCGAGAGGCTCGGCCTGGCGCCACTGACTTCGATGTTTTTCACCGGCGAGAACGACCGGCGGATCCATGACGATTTCCGTACCGAGCTGCATGATTCGGACGGGCTGATGATCCATTCCGGCACCGGCGAGTGGATCTGGCGGCCGCTGCGCAACCCCCGGCAGCAGGCGGTCTCCTCCTTCGTCGAGCGCAATGTCCGGGGCTTCGGGCTGATGCAGCGCGACCGCGTCTTCGAGCACTACCAGGATCTCGACCTGACCTATGAACTGCGCCCGTCCTACTGGATCGAGCCGCAGGGCGACTGGGGCGAGGGCGCGGTCGAGCTGATCGAGATCCCCACGACCGACGAGACCAATGACAACATCGTCGCGCTCTGGGCGCCGAAGACGCCGCTGGAGCCCGGCCGCGAATTTTCTTTTGGCTACAAGCTGACCGCGATGATGGATTCGAACGACCTGCATCCGGGCGGGCGCATCATCAACACCTATCAGGCACGGCCGAAGGCGCTTGGGTCGGGCGAGCCGGTGCCAGCGGGAGCGCGGCGCTTCATCGTCGATTTCGCCGGTGGCGACCTCGACTATCACCTGCGCCAGCCGGAAAAGGTCGAGATCGTGCCCTCGATCGCCTATGGCCGGATCGACCGTGCCTTCATCGTGCCAAACCCGAAGACGCAAGGGTTTCGCGCCTTCATCGACATCGTCGTCGAGCCGGGGCAACTCGCCGAAATGCGCGCCTTCCTCAAAAGCGGCGAAAAGACGCTGACCGAGACCTGGAGCTATCCGTGGCGGGCCGAGGTCTGAGGGCGGCCATCCGGCAAAAAGGAATGAACATGGACCAGGTCATCGACAACCCGGCGGAGAACCGTTTCGAACTCGCGCTGCCGGATGGCACCGCGATCGCCGCCTACAGGGTTGAGGGCGAGAGGATCGTGCTGGTTCATACCGAGGTGCCGCAGGCGCTGTCGGGGCAGGGCGTCGGCTCGCGATTGGCGCATGGCGTTTTCGAGCTGATCCGGACGAGCGGCCGCAAGGCCGTGCTGCGCTGCACCTTCATGCAGGGCTGGGCCGCGAAGCATCCGGAATACAACGACATCATCGACGGCTGAGGCTGCGGAGAGGGTTTGCGATGGGCCTGCTCGTCGACGGGCACTGGCACGACCAGTGGTACGACACCGCCAAAAGTGGCGGGCGCTTCGTGCGGCAGGACAGCGCCTTCCGCAACTGGGTGACGCCTGACGGCGCGCCCGGCCCGAGCGGCACGGGCGGCTTTCAAGCCGAGGCCGGCCGCTATCATCTCTATGTCTCGCTGGCCTGCCCCTGGGCGCATCGAACTTTGATCTTCCGGGCGCTCAAGGGGCTGGAGGCGATGATCGACGTTTCGGTCGTGCACTGGCTGATGCTCGACAAGGGCTGGACCTTCGCAGCCGGAGAGGGCGTCGTGCCCGATCCGATCGGCGGGGCAGGCTTCATGCATGAGGTCTATACCCGCGCCGACCCGCATTATACCGGCCGCGTCACCGTGCCGGTACTCTGGGACAAGCGGACGGGCACGATCGTCAGCAACGAATCCTCCGAGATCATCCGGATGTTCAATTCGGCCTTCGACGGGATCGGCGCGAAGGCGGGCGATTATTATCCGCCGGCGCTGCGCCCCGAGATCGACGCGCTGAACGAGCGCATCTACGGGACGGTCAATAACGGCGTCTACAAGGCCGGCTTCGCGACGACTCAAGGTGCCTATGAAGAGGCCGTCGGACCGCTCTTCGAAACGCTTGACTGGTTGGAAGAGCGACTGGAAACGCGGCGCTTCCTGACCGGCGATACGATCACCGAGGCCGACTGGCGGCTGTTCACCACACTGATCCGGTTCGACGCCGTCTATGTCGGGCATTTCAAGTGCAATACCCGGCGGATCGCCGATTATCCGCGGCTGAGCGCTTATCTGCGGGCGCTGTTCCAGGTCGAGGGCGTCGCCGGCACAGTCGATCTCGGGCACATCAAGCGGCACTATTACGAGAGCCACCGCACCATCAATCCGACGGGCATCGTGCCGGTGGGGCCGGATCTGTCGGATCTGGTGAGCGGCTAGCCCTTCTTGCCGCGCGAGGCGCCTGGGCGCTTCTTGCGACCGTAGAGCTCCAGCCGGTGGCGGACGAGTTCATAGCCGAGCTCGGCGGCGATGCGACGCTGGAGTTCCTCGATCGCATCCGAGGAGAACTCGATCACCTCGCCGCTTTCGACGTCGATCAGATGGTCGTGATGCTCTTGGCCGGCGTGCTCGTAGCGCGAGACGCCGTCCTCGAAGGCGTGGCGCTCGATCGCGCCTTGCGTCTCCAGCAGCTTCATGGTGCGATACACCGTGGAGAGCGAGAGCGTCGGATCATGCGCGAAGGCGCGGGTGAAGATGCCCTTGGCGTCGGGGTGATCGTCAGCCTCGGCGAGCACGCGCAGGATCAGCCGGCGCTGCTGCGTCATCCGCAGCCCGGCATCCCTGAGTTGGCCCTCGAAGCCGGCCACGCGCTGCTCGATACCCGTCATGTCGCCGGCATAGCAATTCTGAGAGGCATTTGCAAAAACTCCTTATTGCAAATAACTCGCAACTGCATTGACAGATGCAAGTGCGTTGCAATAGCGTGATGGCATGATTGGACATCCGACAGGAGACCGCATGCGTTCGCGTCGATTTTTCATGAGCTTGAGTGCCGCCGCGCTGTTGGCGGGCGGATTGGCGATGGGGTCGGGGGTCGCGCTGGCGCAAGACAAGAAACTGCGCGTCGTGACCACCTTCACGGTGATCCAGGACATCGCCCAGAACGTCGCCGGCAATGCCGCGATCGTCGAATCGATCACCAAGCCCGGCGCCGAGATCCATGACTACCAGCCGACGCCCCTCGATGTGGTGAAGGCGCAGTCGGCCGATCTCGTGCTCTGGAACGGGATGAACCTCGAACGCTGGTTCGAGCGCTTCTTCGAGAACGTCAAGAACGTGAAGAGCGCGGTCGTGACCGAGGGCATCGTCCCGATGGGCATCAAGGAGGGGCCCTATGAGGGCAAGCCCAACCCGCATGCCTGGATGTCGACCCAGAGCGCGCTGATCTATGTCGAGAACATCCGCAAGGCGATGGCTGAGGCCGATCCTGCGCAGGCCGCGACTTACGCGGCCAACGCCAAGGCCTATTCCGACAAGATCAGGGCCGTCGATGCGCCGCTGCGCGCGCGTCTCGACAAGGTGCCTGCCGACAAGCGCTGGCTCGTTTCCAGCGAGGGCGCCTTCAGCTATCTCACCCGCGACTATGGCTGGCGCGAAGCCTATCTCTGGCCGATCAATGCCGACCAGCAGGGCACGCCGCAGCAGGTGCGCCGGCTGATCGACCTCGTGCGCAAGAACAAGATCCCGGCCCTGTTCAGCGAAAGCACGATCTCCGACAAGGCGGCCAGGCAGGTCGCCCGGGAGACCGGCGCCACCTATGGCGGTGTGCTCTACGTCGATTCGCTTTCGGGCGAGGACGGACCGGTGCCGACCTATCTCAAGCTGCTCGAAGTCACGGTCGACACGATCGCCAAGGGTTTCCGTCAGTGAATATCTCTACGACTGGCCTGCCGGGCTCTGCCGATGTGAAGCCCTCCATCGTCGTCGAATGTGTCACGGTGCGCTACGGTAACGGCGTCACCGCGGTGAACGATGCCTCCTTCGCGCTCGGTGCCGGCACGATCTGCGCGCTCGTCGGCATCAACGGCTCGGGCAAGTCGACGCTGTTCAAGACGCTAATGGGCTTCCTCAAGCCGGCGCGGGGCTTGGTCTCGATCGCCGGCCTGCCGGTGCGCCAGGCTTTGAAGCGCGGGCTCGTCGCCTATGTGCCGCAGGCCGAGGAGGTCGACTGGAGCTTTCCCGTCCTGGTCGAGGACGTGGTGATGATGGGCCGCTACGGCCATATGGGCTTTCTGCGCATGGCAGGCCAGGCCGATCGCGAGGCGGTCGAGCAGGCGTTGACCCGCGTCAACATGCTGGAGTTCCGCAAGCGCCAGATCGGCGAATTGTCGGGCGGGCAGCGCAAGCGCGTCTTCCTGGCGCGGGCTCTGGCGCAGGGTGGGCAGGTCATCCTGCTCGACGAGCCCTTTACCGGCGTCGACGTCAAGACCGAGGATGCGATCGTCGCGCTGATGCGGGAGTTGCGGGCGGAAGGCAGGCTGATGCTGGTCTCGACGCATAATCTCGGCTCGATCCCGGATTTCTGCGACCAGGTGGTGATCATCAACAGAACGGTTCTGGCGGCCGGGCCGACGCAGACGACCTTCACCCATGACAATCTCCAGCGCGCCTTCGGCGGCGCGCTCAGGCATTTCCGCCTCGGCGGCGCCGATCTGCATGATGATGACGACCAGCGCCACGTCACCGTCATCACCGACGATGAACGCCCGCTCGTGCTCTACGGCAAGCGGGAAAGCGAGACGCTGGCTCCCGGCAAGACGAATGGCGCAAAGACGGATGGTGAGAAGGATCCGGCGCCATGATCGAGCTGCTGCTCGAGCCGTTCGGCTATCAATACATGGTCAAGGCGATCTGGGTCTCGGCGCTGGTCGGTGGGGTCTGCGCCTTCCTGTCATGCTTCCTGATGCTGAAGGGCTGGTCGCTGATGGGCGATGCGCTGGCGCATGCCATCGTGCCCGGCGTTGCGCTGGCCTATCTACTCCAGGTGCCCTATGCGGCCGGCGCCTTCTTCTCGGGGTTGCTGGCGGCACTCGCCATGGCCTTGGTCAGGGTGCGCACGCAACTGCGCGAGGACGCCGTCATCGGCATCGTCTTCACCACCTTCTTCGCGGCGGGGCTCCTGATCGTCTCGATCAATCCGACCTCGGTCAACGTCCAGTCGATCGTGCTCGGCAACATCCTCGGCATATCCGACGAGGACGTGATCCAGGTCGCGATCATCGCCGCGGTTTCGCTCGTCGTGCTGGTGGCGCGCTGGCGCGACCTGATGCTGGTCTTCTTCGATGAGAACCAGGCGCGTGCGGTGGGCCTGTCGCCGATGCGGCTGAAGATCCTGTTCTTCGTGCTGCTCAGCGCCTGTACGGTCGCGGCGCTGCAGACGGTCGGGGCGGTGCTGGTGATCGCGATGGTGATCACGCCGGGCGCCACGGCCTATCTGCTGAGCGACCGCTTCGGCCGGCTGATCTGGATCGCAGTCGGACTCGGCGTCGTCACCAGCGCGGCGGGCGCCTATGCGAGCTATTTCCTGGACGGCTCGACCGGCGGGCTGATCGTGGTGTTCCAGACCATCCTGTTCCTGCTCGCCTTCGTCTTCGCGCCCAAGCATGGCCGGCTCGCGGCCGCCCGTGCGGCGCGCGCCGTGTCGGAGTCGGCGCCATGAACCTCATCGAAACCTGGCTGATTGCGCCGCTAGCGCATGAATTCATGCAGCGCGGCCTTGTCGTCGCGGTGCTGGTCGGCGTCGTCTGCGCTGTCTTGTCCTGCTTCCTGATCCTCAAGGGCTGGTCGCTGATGGGCGATGCGGTCTCGCATGCGGTGCTGCCGGGCATCGTGCTGGCGCAGGTCGCTGGCCTGCCGCTGGCGGCGGGTGCCTTCGTCGCGGGCCTCGGCTGCGCGCTGTCTATCGGCTATCTCAAGGAGAACAGCCGGGTGAAGGAGGACACGGTGATGGGCATCGTCTTCTCCGGCATGTTCGCGCTCGGTCTGGTGATGTTCGTCAAGGTCGACAGCGACCAGCACCTGCTGCACGTCCTGTTCGGCAACATGCTCGGCGTGCGCTGGGAAGACATCGCCGAGACGGCGGCGATCGTGGTGCCGACGATTGCGGTGATGCTGGCCAAGCGCCGCGACTTCCTGCTGCTCGCCTTCGATCCGGCCCATGCCCGTGCGATCGGCCTGCCGGTGCGCCTGCTGAACTTCGGCCTGCTGATGCTGCTGGCGCTGACCATCGTCGCGGCGCTCAAGGCGGTCGGCATCATCCTCGTCGTCGCCATGCTGATCGCGCCCGGCGCCATCGGCTTCCTGACGACGCGGCGCTTCGACGCGATGCTGGCGGTCGCCGTTACGGCGGCGACCGTGTCGAGCGTGATCGGAACGATCCTGAGCTATCATCTCGACGGGGCGACCGGCCCGTGCATCGTCGTGGTGCAGGCGGTGTTCTTCCTGATCGCGCTTGGGCTCAACTTGCGCCGTTCGGCGAGGCGCGCGGCACTCGCCTGATCAGTTCCTGCCCGATCATGCGGCCTGCAGCCCGGCATCGTCACTGCCAGCATCATCCTGGGCGCGCGTCACTGTAATCGACTGGTTCAGGCACTGGCAGTTGAACTGGCTGGTGAGGAAGGCGATATCGGCGGCGTCGCGGCCGCTGGCGATGCGGACGATGCCCTCGACCGGCGCGAGCTGCGTCGGGTCGACCAGCCACCAGCCGCCGTTGAGATAGACTTCGAAGATCGCGTGGAAATCCGGCGGGTCGAGGTCGAGCGCATAGGCGCTGACGGCGCGGGCGGGGATGTTCAGCGCGCGGGTCAGCGCGATGCCGAGATGGCTGAAGTCGCGGCACACGCCGGCCCGGTCGATGAAGGTCTGCTCGGCGGTGGTCTGCGCGTGGCTGACGCCATGGACATAGTCGAGATGCTCATGCAGCCAGTCGAGCACGGCGAGGATGCGGGAGCCGCCGGCCTCGATCTCGCAGAACTCGCGCTGGGCGAAGCGCATGAACTCGTCGGAGGGCGAGAAGCGGCTCGGCAGCAGATAGGGCAGCACGTCCTGCGGCAGCTCCGACCAATCGTGCTGGCGCGCATAGGGCACGAGCGGGATGCGCTTGCCGTTGTCGACCAGCGCCTGATAGCTGATCTGAACCTGGCCGGAGAGGGCGGTGCGGAAGCGGCGCTCGCCCGTCACTGGGTCCTGATCGCGGACGAGGACAGCATCGGGCGAGATCTCCAGGCTTTCGGAGATGATGATCTGGTCGGGCGAGCGCGCGGCCTCGATCGCCGCGATCACCTGCGTGTCGCTCTCGAAGCCATAGGTCAGCGTCGCCGACACGTTGAGTTTCATGGTCGCCCCCGGGTGCATTGCAGCATGGAAACCCGGCCAACGCCACGACGAGGTGGAAGTTCCGCCGATCTCAGGCGGCTTTCGCCGCCCCGATCTCCGGCGCGATGCTGGCGAGGATTTCAAAGGATCGTTTTCGCGCCGCATGGTCGAAGATCGGCGCGGTTGCCATGATCTCATCGGCCTGTGTCGCTGCGATGAAGGCGCTGAGGCTGCGCTTCAGCGTCTCGGGCGAACCGATGAAGGCATAGCGCAGCATTCCAGAGACATGCGCCTTCTCGGCCGGCGACCAATAGGTCTCGATGTCGTCGATCGGAGGCTGGAGCTTGCCGCGCGCGCCCCGGACCATGCCGACGAAGCGCTGCTGCAGCGAGGTGGCGAGATAGCGCGCCTCGGCATCGGTCTCGGCCGCGATGACGTTGATGCCGGGCATGGCATAGGATTTTTCGAGCTGCTCGGAGGGCTTGAAGCGCTCGCGATAGATCGCCATCGCCTGCATCAGCGCGTCCGGCGCAAAATGCGAGGCGAAGGCATAGGGCAGGCCGAGTTCGGCCGCGAGTTGCGCGCCAAACGTACTGGAGCCCAGGATCCAGAGCGGCACATTCAGCCCGGCGCCGGGCACGGCCTGGATCGCCTGATTGGGACCTGCGGGCGCGAAGAAGGCCTGCACCTCCAGGACATCCTGCGGAAACTGGTCGGATGCCATCGGGCTGCGCCGCATCGCCCGCATGGTCATCTGGTCGGTGCCCGGCGCGCGGCCGAGGCCGAGATCAATGCGGCCGGGGAAGAGCGCCTCCAGCGTGCCGAACTGCTCGGCGATGATCAGCGGGGCGTGGTTGGGCAGCATGATACCGCCGGCGCCGACGCGGATCGTCTTCGTCGCAGCGGCGAGCTGGCCGATCACGACGGATGTCGCGGCGCTGGCGATGCCGGTCATGTTGTGGTGCTCGGCGACCCAGTAGCGCGTGTAGCCGAGCGCTTCGACATGGCGGGCGAGATCCATCGAGGAGCGGAGCGCGTCGCCCACCTCCTGGCCTTCGCGAACGGGAACGAGGTCGAGGACGGAAATGGCGACCATGGAGGCCTCTGCTGATGCTTGCGCACCGGGGGCCGGTGGCGTCGGCCCTCAGATAAGGAGGCCGGCAGCGCCGATCCAGAGGCCGCGCCGATCCGTCATGGCCTGCCTGCGTTTGCGTTCTGGCTTACTGCTGGGGAGGGCGGTCGGCCGGCGGCGAGCACCGGACAGAGCGTCGGTGCGATGCGGCCATAGGCCCGCTCGTAATCGGCGAGATGCAACCCGTCCGTCAGGGTGTCGTCGGCGCTGAAGCTGCTGGCGACGCGGCAGGAGGGGCTCGCCCGGCAGGAGGCCTCGGCCGAGGCTGAAATGGCGGTGGCGGCCCCTGCCGAAAACCCTTCGACCTGCCTGACATCGATGGTGGGCAGGCCCGTGACGACCACCAGATCGGCCGTATGGGACAGCCGCCTCAACAGCGGCCGAAAACCCTGGCGAAACCGGGTCACCGCGTCGGGTGTGTCACGGAAGCGCTTACGGTTGGCGTCATTGGTGCCAACCGTGAGGATGATCGCGCGCGGCGGGCGCGGCAGCGAGATTTGCGTGAGCAGTGCGTTGGTGTCGTCGGCGGTTGCCCCATCGACGCCGGCATTGACCACGGGCAGGCCGCAAAATTCGCGGGCACGCCAGCGGACGACATGGGAATCGCCGGAGGCGAGCAAATAGTCGCCGTCGACCCGGCCGAGGTCTGAGGCGATCTCGGCGAGACGCTGGTCGCGATAGGAGGTGAGCGGTGCGGCGATGCGGCCGATCGCCAAGCCCGCCAGCGAGCCGAAGCTGAGGGCGAGCGGCAGGATAAGGACGATCGCGAGCACGAGGCGGTGAGGAGCTGGTCTCCAGGCTTGAGCCTGGGGCTGGCGCCCGAGCGGCAGTGCGGTCATGGCCGGGCTCCCGACGTCGCGAGCCGGCACGGTTCCTGCCGGGCGATCCGGGTGGAGGGCGCGGGCTGGTCCCGCCCGGTGACCGGGTCGCGATAGCTGGCCTGCGTGCAGGCTGCGCCGCCACGAAGGGCGAAGCCGTCGCGCGTCAGCAGCACCGGCAGCGCCCAGAGCCACAGCGCAACGGCGCCCGACAGGGCGATGCCGGCCCCGGCGCGCCGTAGTGTCAGGCGAAGCGGGGTGGCGGTTTCAGGAGTGGAGGAAGCAAGTCTGAACATGGCGTCATCGAGCGCCGCGGCCCGACCGGTTGTGTGGCGGTCAGTTTTCTCGATGACGTCTGGCGGCAGGCTTCTGGTATCGTTGTTTTTCCAGGCCCGGAGGCAGACATGATCGGAAACAAATCCGGCCACGACCTTGCCGCGAGCCGCGGCTAGAGCCGGCCCATGACACGAACCCCGCATATCCTCATCGTCGAGGACGACCGCGAGATCGCGACGCTGGTGTCGCGCTTCCTGCGCAACAATGATTTCCGTGTCAGGGCCGTCCCGAACGGGCGCGAGATGGATGTCGCGCTGCGCGACGGCCGCTTCGACCTGATCGTGCTCGATCTGATGCTGCCGGGCGAGGATGGCTTGAGCCTCTGCCGCCGGTTGCGCAATGACGGCGCAATCCCGATCATCATGCTCACCGCCAAAGGCGAGGAGATCGACCGCATCCTCGGCCTCGAAATGGGTGCCGACGATTATCTGGTGAAGCCGTTCAACCCGCGTGAGCTGCTCGCCCGCATCCGCGCCGTGCTGCGGCGGGCCGGCAGCGCGCCGGAGCCCGAGGCCGGCGAGAGCACCGTGCTGGCGTTTTCCGGCTGGCGGCTCGACAAGGCCGTGCGGCGGCTGTTCAACCCGCAGGGCGAGCGGGTGATGCTGACCGGGGCGGAGCTCGACCTGCTGCTGGCCTTCTGCGAGCGGCCGCGCCGCGTCCTCTCCCGCGACCAGCTTCTCGATCTGACGCAAGGGCGCGTGGCGGCGCCGTTCGAGCGCTCGATCGATGTGCTGGTCAGCCGCCTGCGCCAGAAGATGGAAAGCAATCCGCGCGAGCCCGAGCTGATCCAGACGATCCGCTCGGGGGGCTACATGTTCTCGCCCGAGATCCAGTCCTCGCCGGAAAGCGCGCGCGAATGAAACGGCTGCTGCTGCGCCTCCTGCCGGCACGGGCCGCGGCGCAGATCACCGTCATCGTGATCGGCTCGCTGGTGCTGGCGAATCTGGTCACGGTCATGGCGCTGATCGTGCTGCTTCCGCCTGAGCTGAAGCGCCTGCCGAACCTGCCCTATGTGACCGAGCTCGTCGCGCTGGCACGGCAGGTCCAGGCCGCGCCGACGCCCGAGGTGCGGCAGACCATCATCGAGACCGCGCTTTCCGCCAATCCGCGCCTGTCGCGCCTGCCGCCGGACGCCCGCTCGACGGATCGCAGCCTGCCCAAGCCGGACCGGCAGATGCTGGGCGATCTCGAGGAGGAGTTCGCCGGGATCGCGCAGGTGCTGGTGCTGGATTCGCCGGATGGGCGGCGCGGGCCGCCGCCGGTCGCCTTGCGTTTCGCCGATGGTTCGGGCCTCGCGATGGCGCCGTCGCCGATGACGCCGCCGCCGCGGGGCACGGCCTTCATCGTCTATTTGATCGTGATGTTGGCCTCGCTGGCGACGCTCGTCGGGCTGCTCTCGCTCTGGGCGGCGCGGGCAGTGGCCTCGCCGCTGTCGCGCCTGGCGGAGGCCGTCGACCGCTTCGATCCGGACCGCGACGATATCCTGGCGCCCGAACAGGGACCTACCGAGGTCAAGCGGTTGGCAGGCGCCTTCGGCGGCATGGCGGCGCGCATCCGGCGGCTCGTCGACGACCGCACGCGGATGCTGGCCGCCGTCAGCCATGATCTGCGCACGCCGATCACGCGGCTGCGGCTACGGGCGGAGGAGATCGCCGATGGCGCGCAGCGCCAGGCCATCCTGGCCGATCTCGCGCTGATGGAACGGATGGTCGGCGGGGCCCTGTCCTATCTGCGCGATGGGCGCGCCTCGGGCAGCATGGCCGCGACGGATATTCCGGCGCTGCTCCAGACGATCTGCGACAACTTCGCCGATCTCGGCCATATCGTCGTCTTCGAGGGGCCGATGCGGGCCTCGGCGCTATGCGATTCCGACCAGATGACGCGCGCCGTCACCAACCTCGTCGACAACGCGATCAAGTTCGGCGGCAAGGTCGTGGTCAGGCTGGACGATGGCGATCCCGCGGCCATCGCCGTTCATGTCGAGGATGACGGGCCGGGCATTGCGCCCGATGAGCGCTCGAAGGTGTTCGAGCCGTTCTACCGCAGCGATCTGGCGCGCACCCTGAAGCAGGGCAGCGGCTTCGGGCTTGGCCTTTCGATCGTGCGCGCCATCGCCGAGGCGCATCGCGGCGAGCTCACCCTGGCGGAGCGTCAGGGCGGCGGCCTCTGCGCCACGATCGCCTGGCCGCGCCGCTGGTAGCACCGGGCACGGGAGAAGGCGGCGAGGGGAACGCGCCGCGGCCTTGCGCGTTGCCCCTGATGAACGCCCGCAGCGATGTGGGCACTGTCGAAAAGGGGTTGCCATGACGACGCATCCGAATCCGACGAGCACCAATCCGGCCAAGGAAAGCCTGCGCAAGGAACAGCGCGAGCAGCGCAAGGCCGTCGAAGAGCACGGCGAGGATGCCGAGCTGCACAAGGCTCTGGAAGACACCTTCCCGGCCAGCGACCCGGTCGCAGCGCAGGCGCCGACAAAGCCCGGCGCCAGCAAGCAGCATCACTGAGGCTGCAGGCTTCCCTGTACTGTCGATCAGGCGCGCTGGTAGAGCAGCCGCGCCCTGATCGTGCCGTCCAGCGCGCGGATCTCGCGCAGGATGTCGCGCGCGTCGTCGCCGATGCTGTCGGCCTCCATGACGACATAACCGACCTCACCATCGGTCTGGTAGTTCTGTGCGGCGATGTTGACGTTGCGGCTGGCGAAGACGTCGTTGAGGCGCCGCAGCATGCCCGGCACGTTGCGCTGGACATGGATGAAGCGCGTACCGATGGGGCGCGGGGCGAGCTGGACCTGCGGGAAGTTCACCGCGCCGACCGTCGAGCCGACATCGGAATAGTCGATCAGCTTGCGTGCGACCTCGGCGCCGATGCGCTCCTGCGCCTCCTCGGTCGAGCCGCCGACATGCGGCGTCAGGATGACGTTGGGCAGCCCCTGCAGCGGCGAGACGAAGCGGTCATTGTTGGAAGCCGGCTCGACCGGGAAGACATCGACGGCCGCGCCCGCCAGATGGCCGCTCTTCAGGGCCAGGGCCAGCGCGTCGAGATCGACGACAGTGCCGCGCGAGTTATTGATCAGGTAGCTGCCGGGGTTCATCGCGGCAATCTGCTCGGCACCGATCATGCCATGCGTCTGCGGCGTCTCCGGCACATGCAGCGAGACAATGTCGGCCGAGCCGAGCAACTCGTTCAGGCTGTCGACCGGCTCGGTGTTGCCATGGCGCAGGCGGTCGGTCTGGTCGTAATAGATCACCCGCATGCCCATCGCCTCGGCCAGCGTCGAGAGCTGGCTGCCGATATTGCCGTAGCCGACGATGCCGAGCACCTTGCCGCGAACCTCGAAGGCGCCGTCGGCCGACTTGTCCCAGCCGCCGCCATGGGCCGAGACCGAGCGGTCGGTGATCTTGCGCAGCAGCATGACGATCTCGCCGATCGTCAGTTCGGCGACGCTGCGGGTGTTCGAGAACGGCGCGTTGAAAACCGGCACGCCACGGCCGCGCGCCGCCTGCAGATCGACCTGATTGGTGCCGACCGAAAAGCAGCCGACGGCGAAGAGCCGGCTCGCATGGGCGAAGACCTCGTCGGTGAGTTGCGTGCGCGAGCGGATACCCAGCACATGCACGCCCTCGACGGCTTTCAGCAGCGCGTCGCGGTCGAGGGCCTTGGGCAGGCGCGTCATGTTGGTGTAGCCGGCATTCAGCAGCAGGTCGGCGGCGGAATCGTTGATGCCTTCCAGCAGCAGGACCTTGATGCGGTCCTTCGACAGGGACAGGCGTTCGCTGGGCAGTGTCATGATGACGATCGGGCTTTGGCGAGGGACGGTCTTGGGGCGAGGAGCGCCCGCTATAGACCTCGCCCCGCGCCGGATAAACCGTTTCTTCGCATGAGAGCCGTGCGCAGGTGCCGCAGGCTCAGGCTTTCTCGACGATCAGCGTCGCGCCATCGACGCGCACGACGCGGACCTCGCTGCCGGCGAGCAGTTCCGGCCCCGTGATGCGCCATGAGGAATCGCCGACGCGGATGCGGCCCTCGCCGCCGGTCATCGTCGCGTCGAGCTTGTAGACCTTGCCGATGAGCTGGCGGCCCCGGTCGTTCAGGCCCGTGGCGACATCAGGCTCCTCTCCCTTGCGGCGTGTCAGAAGGTGCCCGACCGCGACGCAGACGAGGCTGAAGCCCGCGAAGACGAGCGCCGCCGCCTGCCAACCGATATCGGCGAGCCCGACGATCGCACCGGTCAAAAGCGCGGCGAGCCCGAGCCAGATCAGGAAGACGCCCGGCGCCAGCATCTCGCCGCCGATCAGGATCAGGCCGAGGATGATCCAGCTCCAGGCGCCCAGCGTATCGAAGAACGGCATCAGCGGACCCTCACGCGCCGCCGCGGCCGGTCGACGGCACGGAACCCGTCCGCCTGGCCTCGACCGCCTCGTCGCCGAAGACGGCGCGGGTGAGCTGCGCGATGCCGCCGACAGTGCCGGCGAGCGCTGCCGCCTCGATCGGCACGATCACCAGCTTGCTGTTGGGCGCGCTGGCGAGCGCCTTGAGCGCGTCGGTGTAGCGCTCGGCGAGCAGGAAGTTCGCGGCCTGGATGTCGCCCTTGCTGATCGCTTCGGAAACCATCGCGGTTGCCGAGGCTTCCGCCTGGGCGGAACGCTCGCGCGCCTCGGCGTCGCGGAAGGCGGCTTCCTTGCGGCCCTCGGCGGCGAGGATCTGCGACTGCTTCATGCCCTCGGCCTTGAGGATCTCGGCCTGTCGCATGCCGTCGGCCTCCAGCACGGCGGCGCGTTTCTCGCGCTCGGCCTTCATCTGCCGGTTCATCGCGCCGACGATGTCGGCCGGCGGCAGGATGTCCCTGATCTCGATGCGCGTGACCTTGACGCCCCAGGGCGAGGCGGCGGCATCCATGACGCGCAGCAGCCGCTCGTTGATCTCGTCGCGATGCGAGAGCAACTGGTCGAGATCCATCGAGCCGACGACGGTGCGGATATTGGTCATGGTCAGCGTCATCAGCGCCTCGTCGAGCGCGGAGACCTCGTAGCGCGCCTTGGCGGCATCGAGGATCTGGTAGAAGGCGGCGGCGTCGATGCGCACGCCGGCATTGTCCTTGGTGATCGCCTCCTGCGAGGGAATGTCGAGCACCTGCTCCATGACATTCACCTTGTGCCCGATGCGGTCGACATAAGGCACGATCAGGTTGAGGCCGGCGCTGAGCGTGCGCGAATAGCGGCCGAAGCGCTCGACCGTGTAATTGTAGCCCTGCGGCACCGTCTTCACCAGGAAGGCGATGGTCATCACGACCAGCACCACGAGCACGATGACGAAGATGCTGAAGCCCGACAGCGTGTTCATGCGATGCGTCCCTTCTTCCATGCGGGCGGCGCACCTTGCCGCTAGGCGATGCAACCTGACGATTGCGACAGGCGAATGCAAGATCGGTCCAGTGAGCCGTGGGGGCGGCCGCCGTGATGCCCAACCTGTGCGATCTTGGCCGTTTCCGCCAAGACCGTGATGGCCTTGGCAGAAAGTGCCATTGTGTCTGTCGTTTCCTGGGCGATTGCGGTTCACATGGCCTGCGCGTTTCGTGCATGATTGCTGCGTTTCCGGGGCGCGCAACCCCGGGGCCTGCCCAGGGAGTGCTACCGATGTCCGATCCGCGTCTGCCGCTTTTGGCCGAGCTCGAAAAGAAGATCCTCTGGCTGGCGTCCTGGACGATCCACAACGCCAATCATCTGCGCGAGAGCGCCGACGGCATGAAGGTCGGCGGGCACCAGGCTTCCTCGGCCTCGCTCTGCACGATCATGACGGCGCTCTACATGGCGGCACTGCGACCCCAGGACCGGGTCGCGGTGAAGCCACATGCCTCGCCGATCTTCCATGCGATCAACTATCTGATGGGCCTCCAGACCCAGGAGAAGCTCGAGAATTTCCGCGGCTACAAGGGCGCGCAGAGCTATCCCTCGCGGACCAAGGACATCGACGATGTCGATTTCTCGACCGGCTCGGTCGGGCTGGGCGTGGCGCAGACTTTGTTCTCCTCGCTGACGCAGGATTATGTGAAAGCGCATGGCTGGGCCAAGGACCGGCCGGAAGGCCGCATGGTCTCGCTGATCGGTGATGCCGAGCTCGACGAGGGCAATATCTTTGAGGCGCTGATGGAGGGCTGGAAGCACGGGCTGCGCAACACCTGGTGGGTGATCGACTACAACCGCCAGTCGCTCGACGCGGTCATCCGCGAGGGGCTCTACGACCGCTTCGAGCAGATGTTCAGGAATTTCGGCTGGGACGTCGTCACGCTGAAATATGGCTCGCTGCAGCAGGCGGCCTTCAAGGAAAAAGGCGGCGAGCGGCTTAAGGCCTGGATCGATTCCTGCCCGAACCAGCTCTATTCGGCGCTGACCTTCCAGGGCGGTGCCGCCTGGCGCAAGCGGCTGATGGACGATCTCGGCGACCAGGGGCCGGTGACGAAGCTGATCGAAAGCCGCTCCGATGCCGAGCTCTCGAAGCTGATGTGCAATCTCGGCGGGCACGATCTGCCGTCGATCCTGGAGGCCTTCGAGGCGATCGACCACGACCGGCCGGTCTGCTTCCTGGCCTATACCGTCAAGGGCTTCGGCCTGCCGCTGGCCGGGCACAAGGACAACCATGCGGGCCTGATGACCAAGGAGCAGATGGCGGGCTTCCAAAGCGCCAACAAGGTCCGCGCCGGCCATGAATGGGATCTGTTCGAGGGGCTTTCACTGCCCGAAAAGGATGTCCGCGCCTTCCTCGACAAGGTGCCGTTCTTCAGCCAAGGCCGCAGGCGGCTCAGCGCTCCCGTGTTGCCTGTGCCGGCGAAGCTCGAAGCCGGCATCCAGCCGGTGATGTCGACGCAGATGGGCTTCGGCAAGGTTCTCGACGAATTGGCAAAGCTCGGTGGGCCGCTGGCCGACCGCATCGTCACGACCGCGCCCGACGTCACCGTCTCGACCAATCTCGGTCCCTGGGTGAACCGGCGCGGCCTCTTCGCCAAGGCATCGATGGCCGATACCTTCAAGGACGAGCGCATCCCCTCGATGCAGAAATGGGAGTTCTCGCCCAAGGGCCAGCATGTCGAGCTCGGCATCGCCGAGATGAACCTGTTCATCAACCTCGCGGCGCTCGGCCTGTCGCATGCGATCTTCGGCGAGCGGCTGATCCCGATCGGTACGCTCTACGACCCCTTCATCTCGCGCGGGCTCGATGCGCTGAACTATGCCTGCTACCAGGATGCGCGCTTCATGGTGGTGGCGACGCCGTCGGGCGTGACGCTGGCGCCGGAAGGTGGGGCGCATCAGTCGATTGCGACGCCGCTGATCGGCATGAGCCAGGACGGGCTTTGCGCTTTCGAGCCGGCCTTCGTCGACGAACTCGCGGTGATGATGCGCTGGTCCTTCGAGTACCTGCAGAAGGATGGCGAGGGCGATCCCGACGAGCGGACCTGGCTGCGCGACGAGACCGGCGGCTCGGTCTATCTGCGGCTCTCGACGCTGCAAGTCGAGCAGCCGCAGCGTGTGATGACGCCCGAACTCGAAAGCGAGATCATCGACGGCGCCTATTGGCTCAGGAAGCCCGGCCCCAACGCCTCGGTCGTGATCGCCTATACCGGCGCGGTCGCGGCCGAGGCGATCAAGGCGGTCGGGTTACTAGGCGAGGATCGGCGCGATGTCGGCCTGCTGGCGATCACCTCGGCCGACCGGCTCAATGCCGGCTGGCAAGCGGCGGAGCGGGCGCGGCAACGCGGCAACCACCGCGCCACCAGCCATGTCGAGCGGCTGCTCGGCGACCTCTCGCGCGATTGCGGCATCGTCTCGGTGCTGGACGGGCATCCGGCGACGCTGGCCTGGCTCGGCAGCGTGCATGGCCACAGGCAGAAGGCGCTCGGCGTCGAGCATTTCGGCCAGACCGGCACAGTCGCCGATCTCTACCGGCATTTCGGCATTGACGCGAACGCGATCGTCCATGCGGCGCAGGCGGCGGCGCCGGGGCGGCCGGTGCGCTATCTGAAGGCGCTGCCGTAAGCGTTTGACGGTTCGCGAGGAACCTCCCCGTCATCCCGGACGTAGCGAAGCGGAGCTCCGGGATCCATCATAGGGCACGACGGAGCCCTATGATGGATCCCGGGGCAAGCCCGGGATGACGGTGGTGTGTGTGAGGTGCGGTCGAGCCCTCAGTTTGGCCCGACCATGACGATCGCGCTTCAGAAGCGCGGCGTCTCGAAGGTGTTGGCGAAGGGATTGGCGCCCGCGCCGATACGTCCGGGCAAGGTGTCCTCGCCATAGAAGCCGCCGAAGCTGGCATAGGTCGGCGACGAGGCGAAGTGCTGGCTGGCGTAGCGGTTCATCGAGCCGACCGGGACGACGTTGCCGAGGTCGAAATAGCTGCGCTTCTGGACGGTGACCCGCAGCGGGCCGCGGCGGCTCTGCGCCTCCGCCATTGCGACCATCACGGTTGACGCCGCGACCGACAGGGCAAGAACGGCTGCAAGACGCTTGAACGAGGACATGATGGGCTCCGGGACAATGATGGTCTGATCACGAATGTGGGGCTGAAACGATCCGACGGGAAGATAGCCCAGCGTAGTTAATGAACTTATCAGCGCCGTGTCAGCGGGCCCAGAGCGGAAAGGCCTCGCCGGTGTCGCCCCTCATCCGAACCACGCCGCCATTGCGGTCGCGGACGACCTGTCGCGTGCCGGGCTGGTAGAAGGTCGTATTGGCGCATTGCGGCGCGTTGCCGGCGCGGGCGGCGAGATAGGCGACTGCCGGCGATGGGGTCTTGCCGGGCTCGATCCGCAGCTTGTCGATCATGCAGGCTAGGGGGCCGGCATCGGCGCTCTGTGCTCCGGCGGCGCAATAATATCCGCCGAGCGCGAATGCGGCGGTCTCGAAGCCATTGCGGAAGATGATGCAGGTGCGCGTCCGGCCGTCGCTCTCGCGATAATAGATGTCGCGGCCGGTGAAGCGTCCGAAGCGGGTCGTCATGGTGTAGTGCGGACCGCCGACGCGCGGGGCAAGCACGCGCAAGGGCGCGAACTGCCAGAATACCGGCGTGGCCAGTGTGAAGGGCACGGCGCTGTCGCTGGGCTCGGCCAGGATCATCGCCGCGAAGGGCCCGTCCGTGCCGGGGCCGCCGAATTGCAGGCCCTGCTCGCGCCCGCGGAAGGGGCTGGTTGCAGTGACCGTGGTCGCCTTGGTCATGGCGAGTTGCTCGGGCATCCAGGTAAAGGCCGGGGTGCCATGGCTGATCGTCGGGACGAAGCCCGAAATCCACCAGCCGACGAGCAGGACGGCGAGGAAGACGCCGGCGCCCAGCGCCAGAAAGAGGAAGCGCGCGGTCCCCATCGCGACGCGGCCGGTGGCGCCCAATGCGGAGATGGTCTGGGAGCGTGGGTCGGACATCGAGCCTCTCCCTGCCGTCAGCGCCGGGGAGTCGGCTTGCCCTCGGCCGTTGCGCTCTTGGTGCGCAAAGCGGGGGCCGTGGCGTCGGCGTCGAGCCATGAGGCCTTGCGGCCGGTCGATGAGAGGCGAGGCGGCGCGCAGGCCGGCTGCCGGCTGAGTTCGGTGCGGGAGAAGGCCAGGCGCAGAGCCTTGTCGTCGCCGGCATTGAGCAGGTCGATCCGGTCGATCAGGCAGACGAGCTGCTGCCGGTCGGCCGGCTTGGTGCCGCCGCACCACCAGCCGCTCAGCGACAGCGGCAGGGTGCCCGAATCCATGCGGAAAGCGATGCAGGCGCGGCTGACATCGCCATCGCTCAGCGTCGCATCGGCGGTCTCGACGGGGCCGAAGCGGGTCTGGATCGCGGTCGGCGTGCCGCTGCGCTGGACCGACATGGCGCGCGAAGCGGCGTCGCGCACCAGCGCGATGATGAAGGGCTGGGACAGGTCGGCGCGCCCATGCTCCACGCTCAGGCGCAGCAGCAGATGCGGCTTCGGCTCAATGAAGGCCGAGAAGCTCAGCAGGTCCTCGCGCTGCGAGCCGTCCTGGCTGCGGCGGGCCTCCAGAACGGCCGAGCCGCGGTCGAGCTCGGGCGATTCCAGCCCGAACATCGGGATCGGCCTGGTGATGGGGATCCAGTTCTCGCGGCTGCCCGGGCTTGGGCGCGGCTCCTGGCGGACATCGCGAACCGGGCGCGTGTCCTGCTCGATCGGCAGGGTCAGGCTCGCGATCCTCACCTCGCTCCCGGAAGACAGGGCGGTGACGAGCGCGGCCGTCAGGCCGATGCCGGTCGCGGCCGCGACGCTGCGCCAGATCAGGCCGCTGGTGAGGCGAAAACCAGGTATCAGCAGGAGGACGCGCAGATGGCGCAGGCCGGAAAGTCCGCGCGAGAGATAGCCGAAGCCGGTCTCGATGCCGTCGGCAAAGCGGATCAGGGCGGTGGCGAGATCGACCCTGGCGAGCCGCGCCCATGCCTGGCCCAACCCTGGCCGGATATCCCGCAGGACAGGCCAGGACAGCCTGACCCGGTCGAGCAGAAGCGATGCGATATGACCTGACACGACCCCAACCCGTGCTCCCGCGCTGCGTCCGAGCGGCGCGTTCGTCCTCACCCGCGTGCACGGTGACGGCGGGTGAGTCAGCGGCGGGTTACCGCGGCCGGGGAATCGCGACGCAGCGTGAACGGGTGGTCAAGAAGCAGGGTTAATGGCCGCTGGCTGCGCGAGACATGCGGCGGCCGGGACATGCGCCGGAGCAGGGGGCAATTGACTTTTCGCCGTCTACGGTGTTCTCACAGCGATGTGTCATGCAGGGCCGAGCGCCCTGGATGGCGCCGCGAAGCTTCAGCCTTTCGGGATTGGCCCTGTGACTGTCCGTCTCACGACGAAACGCACGACCAAACCGGCGACCGGGACCACCGGTACGCCGCGCTGAATTTCGCCTCGGTTCCGGGCCCCTCCCCCCCGGCGGGGGCATTACGCCGAACCCGCCCCGATGAGTGAGGCGGACGGTGCCCAGGGGGAGACCAAAACCGGTTTCACCAAAAGGAATTTCATCATGAGCTTCAAGGTCGCGATCGTTGGCGCCACTGGCAATGTGGGCCGCGAGATGCTGGACATCCTGGCCGAGCGGGCCTTCCCGGTCAGCGAGGTCGTGGCTCTCGCCTCTTCGCGTTCGATCGGGACCGAGGTCTCGTTCGGCGACAGGACGCTGAAGTGCAAGTCGCTGGAGCATTACGACTTCTCCGACACCGATATCTGCCTGATGTCGGCTGGCGGCGAGATCTCGAAGGCGTGGTCGCCCAAGATCGGCCAGCAGGGCTGCGTCGTGATCGACAACTCCTCGGCCTGGCGCATGCATCCGGACGTGCCGCTGGTCGTGCCGGAGGTGAATGCGGCGGCTGTGGCCGGCTTTACCAAGATGAACATCATCGCCAATCCGAACTGCTCGACCGCGCAGCTCGTCGTCGCGCTGAAGCCGCTGCATGACAAGTATGTCGTCAAGCGCGTCGTGGTCTCGACCTATCAGTCGGTTTCCGGCGCCGGCAAGGAGGGCATGGACGAGCTCTTCAACCAGACGCGCGCCGTGTTCTCGGCTGGCGAGGTCGTGACCAAGAAGTTCCCCGCCCGCATCTCCTTCAACCTCATTCCGCAGATCGACGTCTTCATGGAGGACGGCTTCACCAAGGAAGAGTGGAAGATGATGGCGGAGACCAAGAAGATCCTCGATCCGAAGATCAAGTTGACCGCGACCTGCGTGCGCGTGCCGGTCTTCATCGGCCATTCCGAGAGCGTCAACATCGAGTGCGAGAAGCCCGTCACGGCCGACGAGGCGCGCGAGGTTCTGCGCGCGGCACCTGGCATCCTCGTCATCGATAAGCACGAGCCCGGTGGCTACATCACCCCGCATGAAGCGGCCGGCGAGGACGCGACCTACATCTCGCGCATCCGCGAGGACGCCACCGTCGAGAACGGGCTCGCCTTCTGGTGCGTCTCCGACAATCTGCGCAAGGGCGCGGCGCTGAACGCGGTGCAGATCGCCGAGGTGCTGATCAACCGCAAGCTGATCCAGCCGCGCCAGAAGGCGGCCTGACGGCTGGCTTCACCGGCGTGAGTTGAACGAGGCGGGCTGCGAAGCCCGCCTTTTTCGTTTCGCGGGCTGACCTTGTCTTTGGCGGCATCCGAGCTGGGGGCGCCCGTGCGCATGCAGGGCTTTCGTTCTTTGCGCGACGAAATCCGGCGAAATCGACTAGTGTCACGGCTCAAGTCGACGCGCCCCAAGACTCGACGCCCAAGCCTTCCGGAAACGCCGCTTCCTTGCCAAACGTCCCGCATCCCGAACCGACGCCCTTGCCGAAGGGGGGCGATGCGCTGCCGCTGCGCCGTGACGCGCCGCTGCGCGGCATCGGCCTGGTGCTGGTGACGGGGGTTTTCTTCACCTCGGCGGACGCGGTCTCCAAGCTGCTGACGGCGGAGATGTCGACGCTGCAGGTGATCTGGCTGCGCTACGGCACCTTCATGCTGATCATGTTGGCGCTGGTCTGGCGCGCCGGCGGACGCAGCCGGCTGCGGACGAAGCGGCCCGCTCTGCAATTCCTGCGCGGCGTCGGCGTGACCGTGTCCTCGATCCTGTTCGTCGGGGGCCTGCAATACCTGCCGATCGCCGATGCGACGGCATCGAGCTTCGTCGCGCCGCTCTTCGTCACGGCCCTGTCGATCCCAATGCTGGGCGAGACGATCGGCTGGCGGCGCTGGACCGCGACCCTGATCGGCCTCATCGGCGTCCTGATCGTGGTACGGCCCGGCGGGAGCGGCTTCCAGCTTGCCTCGCTCCTGCCGGTGGCGTCTGCTCTGTCCTGGGCCTTTGCGATGATCATCACCCGGATGATGAGCCGGACCGAGACACCCCTGACCACGCTGACCTATTCGGCGATGATCGGCTTTGCCATCGTCAGCCTGTTCGTACCCTTCGTCTGGCAGCCGCTGACCTCGGAGTTCCTGCTGATGGGGCTCTTCATCGGCGTGTCCTCGACGGTCGGGCACTGGCTTTTGGTGACGGCGTTCCGCTATGCCGACGCCTCGCTGCTGGCGCCGTTCTCCTATCTACAACTGCTCTGGGCCTCGGCGTTCGGCTATCTGCTGTTCACCGTGCTGCCGGACATCTGGACCCTTGTCGGTGCCGTCATCATCGCGGCGTCCGGGCTCTACACCGCGCATCGCGAGCGGATCAGGGCCAAGAGCCTGGCTTGAACGCGCTCAGGACTTGTCGAGAAGCGCCTTCGTGCCATAGCGCGCCAGGAACATCTCGACCGCGGAGGCGACGACACGCCGGATCTCCTCCTCCGAGGGCGGCTCGCGCTTGGCATTGAACAGGCGCGGCCGCAGCATGGTCGACTGCGAGAGATCGAGAAACTGCACGGCGGCGAGATAGGTGTCGTCGATCGCCAGCAGCCCCTGCTCGACCTTGGCGGCCAGGAAATCGGCGAGGCGATGAGCTCCCTGCTGGGGACCGCGCTCGTAGAACTCGCGGCCGAGATCGGGCATCCGCTCGGCCACGCCGATGACGATGCGATGCGCGCTGACCGCAAAGTCGCCGGCCAGCAGGCGCATCAGCGCCTCACCGAAATGCGCAAGCGCATGGGCCAGGTTGGTGTCTTCGTTGAGCGTCTCGAAGACGCCGATCTTCTGAGCCTCGCGCTCGCGTTCGATCAACGCGACGAAGAGATGCTCCTTGTCGGCAAAATAGACATAGAGCGTGCCCTTGGAGACGCCCGCAGCGGCGGCGATCTCGCTCATGCTGGCCGCATCGAAGCCCTGCGCATTGAACACGGCGTGCGCGCCGTCGAGAATCTGGCGGCGCTTGTCGGGGTCCATGCCGGCGACGCGGCGATTGCGCGGGCCCGATCTGCGTTTCGCCTCGGCAGTCTTGGTCATCGCCCCCACCCGGCAGCGTGTGGCTGCCATGCAAAAAGAATCGAACCAATCGGTTCGATATGACTTGATATGCGCGAAGGCTCACGCTATTTCAAGTCATATCGAACCGGCTGGTTCGAATTGTTTTCTCCGGGACGAAGCCATGGCTGCCGAGATCATCACTCACCAGCGCCGCGACAGGCTGCAGCTGGTCGATCCCGCCCTCGACAAGGCGCCTGCGGAAGCGCGGCGCACCGAGGCGAGGCCGAGCGAGGCTGCGGGCGCTCCCGCGGCAGCCCCGCTCAAGAGCAAGAGGCTGCGCCGCGCTGGCCTGATGCTGCTGGGAACGGCCGCGATCGGAGCAGGTCTCTGGTTCGGCTCGGACTGGTGGTTCAACGGCCGCTTCATCGTGTCGACCGACGACGCCTATGTCGGCGCCGAGATGGCGACGATCTCGGCCAAGCTCTCCGCCAACATCGCCTCTGTCTCCGTTCTGCAGAACCAGCAGGTCAAGGCCGGCCAGCCGCTGGTCGCGCTCGACGACGGCGACTGGCGCATCGCGCTGGACAGTGCGCGCGCCAGGAGCGCGACGGCTGCCGCGACGCTCTCGCGCATCGACAGCCAGATCGAGGCAGGGCGCGCCAGCCTCGAGCAGGCGCAGGCGCAGCAGGTCTCGGCCCAGGCCGGCGTGACCCGTACCGTCGCCGATTTCGAGCGGGCCAACAGCCTCGCCGCCAAGTCCTATGGCTCGCAGGCGACGCTTGATGGTGCGACCGCTGCCCGCGATCAGGCCAGGGCCGCTTTGGGCAGCGCCGAAGCCGGCGTCTCGGCGGCAAAGGCCAATATCGAGGTGTTGAAGGCGCAGCGCGTCGAGGCGGCCCGGCAGGCCGACGAACTCAAGGTCGCCGAGCAGAAGGCCGAGCGCGACCTGACCTTCACCAAGGTCGCGGCTCCGATCGACGGGCTCATCGCCAACACCAATGTCCAGCTTGGCGATCTCGTCAGCGCCGGCAAGCGGCTGATGTCGATCGTGCCGCTCGACCAGGTCTATGTCGATGCCAACTTCAAGGAGACGCAGGTCGGGCCGCTCAAGATCGGCGACCGCGCGACCATCACCGTCGATGCGCTGCCGGGCCATGTCTTCGAGGGCAAGGTCAGCGGCATCAGTGGCGGCACCGGCTCGGTCTTCACCCTGCTGCCGCCCGACAACGCGACCGGCAACTTCACCAAGATCGTCCAGCGCGTGCCGGTGCGGATCGCGCTCGCGCCGGAGGCGGCCGGGCGTCATGTGCTGCGGCCGGGCATGTCGGTGGTCGTGAAGATCGATCCGCGGCCGGAAGGCCGGCGCTGAGCTTGCCGAAAACCTCACCGTCATCCCGGGCGACCGCAGGGAGACCCGGGATCCATGCCTGAACCTCACCGGCCCATGCTCAGGCATGGATCCCGGATCAGCGCCGCTTCGCGGCTTGTCCGGGATGACCAAGAGGTTGCATAGGAAAGGCAGGCCACTATGGCCACCGCGACCCTGACCAGCCCCGCCGGCGCGCCGCCGGCCGACGACGCTATTCCGATGCGGCGGATATTCGCCTTCATCGCGATGATCTTCGGCATGTTCATGGCGATCCTGGACATCCAGATCGTTTCGGCCTCGCTCGCCGAGATCCAGGCCGGCCTCTCGGCTTCGTCCGACGAGATCGCCTGGGTCCAGACCGCCTATCTGATCGCGGAAGTGATCATGATCCCGCTGTCGGGTTATCTCAGCCGGGCTCTGTCGACGCGCGTTTTCTTCTCGATGGCCGCAGCCGGCTTCACCATCGCGAGCGTGCTGTGCGCGATGTCGTCCTCGATCAACGAGATGATCCTGTGGCGCGCCGTCCAGGGCTTCATCGGCGGCGGCATGATTCCCGGCGTCTTCGCCGCGGCCTTCACGATCTTCCCGCCCTCGAAGCGCCCGATCGTCTCGCCGCTGATCGGCCTCGTCGCGACGCTGGCGCCGACCATCGGGCCGACCGTCGGCGGCTATCTCAGCAGCGCCTTCTCCTGGCACTGGCTCTTCCTGGTCAATGTCGTGCCGGGCATCTGCGTCTCGATCGCGGCCTGGACGCTGATCGATTTCGACCAGCCGCAGAAGGGGCTTTTGAAGCGTTTCGATTGGCTCGGGCTCATCGGCATGGCGGGATTCCTCGGCAGCCTCGAATATGTGCTGGAGGAGGGGACGCGGCTCGACTGGTTCGAGAGCCATGAGATCGTGTTCTTTACCGGCGTGATGCTCGCGGGGTCCGTGCTGTTCTTCTGGCGGGCCCTGACGCGTGACGATCCGCTGGTGGATCTCTACGCCTTCCGGGACCGCAACTTCGCCTTCGGCTCGCTGTTCTCCTTCTGCATGGGCATCGGCCTCTATGGCCTGACCTATCTCTACCCGGTCTATCTCGGGCGCATCCGCGGCTATGACGCGCTGCAGATCGGCGAGACGATGTTCGTCACCGGGCTGTGCATGTTCCTGACGGCGCCGATCGCCGGCAAGCTCTCGCAGAAGATCGATCCGCGCGTGCAGATGATGATCGGCTTCGGCGGTTTCGCGCTCGGCACCTATATCGCGACCGCGATCACCGCCGACTGGGATTTCCACGAGCTGCTGATTCCGCAGATTCTGCGCGGCGTCTCGCTGATGCTGTGCATGGTGCCGATCAACAACCTGGCGCTCGGGACGCTGCCGCCGGCGCAGCTCAAGAACGCGTCCGGTCTCTACAACCTGACGCGCAATCTTGGCGGCGCGGTGGGTCTCGCGCTGATCAACACGCTGTTGAACACGCGCACCGACCTGCACATCACGCGGCTGCACGAGAGCGTCGCGGCCGGCCGGCAGGTGGCGGAGGAGGCGATCGCCCAGACGATGCAGCGCTTCATCGACTATGGCGATGCGGCGCAGCAGATGGCGTTGGCCCTGATCAACCAGCGTGCCCACAAGCAGGCGCTGATCATGGCCTTCGGCGATGTCTTCCTCGGGCTGACCCTCGTCTTCGGCAGTCTGGTGCTGCTGGCGCTGTTCATGCGCAAGCCCCCGGCAGCGGCGCCGGGCGGAGGGGGAGGCCACTGAGCGGCCCGCGGGCCGGGCCACTCGATCACGGCTTCGTGCGGCCAAAGCATGGGGGCGAGGACGGGATGCCGCACCCGCGAAGATTGACACCGGGACGGCTTTGCGACAAATATAACAACAATATCAGTAGTTTAGATATTTTCTAAACTACGAGCCGGCCAGCCGGCCTTGTGGAAGGCGTTGTCGATGAGCGTTTCGTCCCTGAAGGATCAGGACCAGCAGCGGGTCATGGCGGACCATATTCCCTGGCCGCAGAAGAGCCCTTCGTCCTGCCCGATCAGCGCCGTGAAGGCGCGGTTGCGTACCGCCGGCCTGCGGCCGACGCGGCAGCGCATGGCGCTTGGCTGGCTGCTCTTCGCCAAGGGCGACCGCCATGTCAGCGCCGAGATGCTCTATGAGGAGGCGCTGCGCGCCCGCGAGCCGCTCTCGCTGGCCACCGTCTACAATACCCTGCGCCAGTTCTCGGAAGCGGGCCTGCTGCGCCAGGTCTCGGTCTCGGGTCCGAAGACCTTCTTCGACACCAACGTCTCCGAGCACCATCATTTCTACAATGAGGAAGACGAGACCGTCGTCGATATTCCGGGCTCGATGATCCAGGTCGCGGGCCTGCCCGACGCGCCGGACGGCATGGTGATCTCCTCGGTCGAGGTGATCGTGCGGCTGCGCCGCGCCGATGGCCAGGAGATCGAGAGCCGCAGCCCTGTGGGCGGACACGCGTGATCGTCTGCTCATGATCGTCTGTTCCTGCAACGTCATCTCCTGCCGGCAGATCAAGGGCACCATCGCCCCTGACGGCACCGGGCCGAGGACGGCCGGTGAGGCGTATGACTGCCTGGGCTGCAGCCCCGATTGCGGGCGCTGCGCCCGCGAGGTGCGCGCCATCCTGGCGGAGGCCCGCGCCGCCTGCATGACGCAGTGCGGCTCATGTTCCGCTCGCGACATTGAATGCGCGGTGCATGTCTCCGTCGGGCAGATGATGGACGGCCTCGTCATGGACAATGACCGCGCCGCTGCCTGAGCGCCGCCGAATATCCCGGCCCTTTCGCCTTTTTTGCTTTCCTTCTGAAATTGGCTGCCCTACATTAGTATCATTCTAATGTAAGATCGGGAGTGGCGCCATGAAGGGTGACAAGAAGGTCATCGAATATCTCAACAAGGGGCTTCGCTCGGAGCTCACGGCGATCAACCAGTACTGGCTGCATTACCGCATGCTGGACAACTGGGGCCTGAAGGAGATGGCCAAGACCTGGAAGAAGGAATCGATCGAGGAGATGGTCCATGCCGACCGCTTCGTCGACCGCATCCTGTTCCTCGAAGGCTTCCCGAACCTGCAGACCCTCGACGCGCTGCGCATCGGCGAGAACGTCAAGGAGGTCATCGAATGCGACCTCAAGGCCGAGATCGAGGCGCGGTCGCTCTATCAGGAAGCGGCAGGCTACGCCCGCGAGGTCGGCGACTACCCGTCCGAGCAGCTTTTCAAGGATCTGATGGCGGATGAGGAAGGGCATATCGACTTCCTCGAGACGCAGCTTGAGCTGATCGCGCGCATCGGCATCGAGCTCTACACCCAGAAGCATGTCGGCTCGCTCGACGAGGGTCACTGAGCCCGCGCCCGCCAGGACAGAATCAGCAGAAGCCGGCCCCTTTCGAAGGGGTCGGCTTTTTCGTTTCGGCGGCTCGCCAGCCTGCCGCGTCCGTGCCAGAAGCCGAGCGTGGCATGAGCGGCGCGTGGGCGGGCGGAGGCGGGGCATGACGGCGACGATCATCACGGTGAGCGGGGCGTCCGGTCACCGCTTCAGCAAGCCGACGCTGGCTTCGATCCGGCTGTTGAAGGGGCTCGGCGTCGAAGGCGACGCGCATTGCGGCGAGACGGTGAAGCACCGCTCGCGCGTTGCGGTCGATCCGACGCAACCCAATCTGCGGCAGGTCCATCTGCTGCATGCCGAACTGCTCGATGAACTGAACGCCGCCGGCTTCGACGTCGCTCCCGGGCAGATGGGCGAGAACGTGTTGACGCGCGGGGTCGATCTGCTGGCGCTGCCGGTCGGCGCGCGGTTGCGACTGGGGGACGAGGCTCTGGTCGAGATCACCGGCCTGCGCAATCCATGCGCCCAGATCGAGACGTTCCGGCCCGGCCTGCTCGCCGCCGTGCTCGGGCGCGATGCGCAGGGGCGGGTCGTCCGCAAGGCCGGGATCATGGGCGTCGTGCTCGAAGGCGGAGAAATCCGGCCGGGCGACGCCATCGCCGTGACGCTGCCGGCACTGCCGCATAGGGCACTGGAACGGGTCTGAGCGCGTCGCATTCGGGGGCCGGCTGAGTTCAAGAACACGCACGGCTTTGCTCGTGAGAGTTCGGGAATCCTGCTATCGCGCTTCTCGGCTCAGGGCAGGGGATCTCAGGCGATGCATGACGGCACTCTTTCGATCGGGATCATTGGCGCAGGCATCATGGGCGAGCGGCTGCTGAGCGCCATTCTCGACCAGTCGCCGCCGCTGGTGACGGTCAGCGGCATCTGGGATCCGGCGCCATCGGCGATGGAGCGCATGGCAGCGACATTCCCGCAGGTTCCGCGCTTGGCCGACGCTGCCGCGATCATCGCCGCGAGCGACTGCGTCTATATCGCCTCGCCGCCAGCGTCCCATCTCGGTCATGCCCGCGCCGCCATTGCGGCCGGCAAGAGCGTCTTCTGCGAGAAACCTTTGGCGGTCGATGTCGCCGATGCGCGCGCCTTCGTCGGAGAAGCTGGAGACAAGGGAGCCGTCAACTTCCCCTTCGCCTCATCGCTGGCCGTGGCGACGCTGATGGACTGGATCGCGCAAGGAGCCGTCGGCACGGTGTCGCGCATCACGATCGACGTCGCTTTCGCAACCTGGCCACGCTCCTGGCAAGCCGATGCCGCTGCCTGGCTGGACGGGCGGCAACAGGGCGGCTTCACCCGTGAGGTCGTATCGCATTTCCTCTTCCTGAGCCGCCGGCTGGCTGGCCCGCTGCATGGCCTTGCCGCGAGCGTGGCTTTCCCGGAGCCGGGCAAATCGGAGCGCCGCATCGAGGCGAAGCTCTCGGCCGGTGAGATCCCCGTCGAACTCAAGGGCAGTGTCGGCACCACTGCGAAGGATGACCACAATATCTGGATGCTGGAAGGCGACAGGGGCGCGGTCCGGCTCTGCGACTGGTCGCTCGCCGAACGCCGCCGACCCGACGGCACATGGGAGCGCGCGACTGATGCGCTGTCGCAGGCGGATGCACGTCCGGTCGCACTCAAGCGCCAGATCGAGGGCGTGGTTCGCCTCACGCGAGGCGAAGCGCATCATCTTGCGACGCTCGCCGAAGCCTTGAACGTTCAGGAGATCGTCGAAGCCATTCTCGCCAGCGGCGTTTAGGCGGTAAGGTGACAGAAGCATCGTCCTGACGCTTGCGCGATGCGTGGCTCGACCCCGGCAGCAGGCCAAGCCCGCGAACTGTTCAGACAAGCCGAGCCGGCTCTCTCTGGGCATGTCAGTTTAACCTGAACGTCACCAGCGATGCCGCATAACGCCCCACAATGATGGGGGCGTTCGCATGAGTGGCCATGATGCGCTGGTTGTCCGCGGTCTCGTGAAGCGCTTCGGCGGCCTCACGGCTGTCAACAGCCTTGATCTCAGTGTACGGCGCGGCGAGCTCTACGCATTGCTGGGTCCGAACGGGGCGGGCAAGACCACCTCGCTCAGGATTGTCGCGGGGCTGCTCTCTCCGGACGCGGGCGAGATCAGCATTTGCGGGATCAACCGCCTGCGTGATCCGGTTGCGGCAAAACGTGTGGTGGCGTGGCTGCCAGATGAGCCGATGGTCTATGACAAGCTCACGCCTGTCGAGTATCTCGATTTTGTCGCCGGCCTTTGGCAGGTTGAGCCAAGGGTCGCAAAGCTGCGCCGCGACGCCCTGCTCGAGACCCTCGAGCTAACCCGCGTGGCGGATCAGCGCTGCGAGGGCTTTTCCAAGGGGATGCGCCAGAAGGTTGCTCTCGCTGGCGCGCTGATTCACGAACCCGAATTGCTGATCCTCGACGAGCCGCTGACAGGCCTCGATGCGTCGATGGCGCGCCATGTGAAGGAACTGCTTCAGGAGCGTGTCGCAACCGGCGTGACGGTGATCCTCACCACGCATATCCTCGAAGTCGCTGAACGGCTCAGTGACCGCATCGGCATCATTCGCAATGGCAGGCTGGTCTGCGAAGGCACGATGGCCGAACTGCGCGATGGTGGAGCCTACCAGGGTTCTACCCTTGAGGATGTTTTCCTCGATGTCGTCTCGCGCGACGAGGCAGCCTGAGATGAAGGCCCTCGTGTCGGGTGCAAGCCGCGCCGTGCTGGCGCTCGAAGCGCGTCTGGCATTGCGCGGCATTGCCGATATGGCAGGCCCGAAAACGGCAATGCGTCCCTGGCGCATCGCATGCGTGCTGGCTGTGGTCTGCACGATCATTTTCGGCGTGTCGCAGCTTCTGCTGATGCAGGCCGGCGAACTGGACCCTGCCGATCCGCGCCTTCAGATCACTTTGACCATCAATCTTGCCTTCCTGTTCGTCCTGATGATCTCGGCCGCGCTCGATTCCGCCGCCTATGCGCTCTACGCGCGCGGCGACTACGATCTGATGTTCTCCGCGCCCCTGCCACCGCAAACGGTGCTGCTGGTCAGGGCTCTCAACGTCTTTGGTTTCACGCTGTCCAAAGCCGGTCTTTATGGCGCGCCGATGCTGATCCTGCTGGCGGTGCAGCGCGGACCGCATTGGTTGGCTGGCCTGCCCCTGATCCTGGCGCTTGCGCTCAGCGCAACGGCCATCGCGATCGGACTGGCAATGGGTCTGGTTCGCCTTATCGGTATCCGGAGCACGCGCGTCGCGGCGCAGGTGGCGGCAGCGCTGGCCGGTCTGCTGGTGCTTGTGATGGTGCAGTGGGATGCGATTTTTGGGCGAGGTCCAAAGGACGCCCTCGTCGCGGACTATATGGCCAATCCCCAGTCTCCTGTTTGGCAATTGGCGATGTTGCCTGCCCGCGCCATGACGGGCGATGTCGTGGCGCTCCTGGCTGTGGGTGCCTGTGCTGTGCTGATGGCCGTGCTGATGTTCACAGGCCTTGCCGAGAGCTTCGTGCGCAATGCGGTCCTGGCAGCAGGATCGGCGTCTGCAGCTCCACCCCGCGCCAGGCGCAGTCGCGCCTCCTTCGGAGCATCACCGGTGGCGGCACTGATGCTCAAGGAACGGCGCATCATTCTCCGTGATCCGTGGCTGTTGTCGCAGATCCTGATGCAATGCATTTTTCTGATCCCGATCGCCGTCGTGACGGTCTATCGGGTCTCGAGCGGGGCCGACGGCGCCTCGGCGCTCGTGCCGGTCCTCATCGTTCTGTGTGGCCAGATTGCCGGTGGCCTGACCTGGATCGCGATATCGGCAGACGAAGCAGCCGAACTTGCCTTGACCGCACCGCTGGACCCTCGCTTACGCGCGCGCGCCCGTTTTGGCGCCATATCCTGGCTTGCAGTCACGTTCGCCGCACCGCCGTTGATGCTCTTGCTGATGTTCGATGCCTGGGCCGGTCTGGTCAGTCTGCTCGGTGTTGCCTGCGCCATCGCCTGCGGCATCCTCGTCAACATCTGGCATCAACCCAGACTGGCGAGGACCGGCATGATCAGGCGGCGCATGAAGAGTCCCATCGCCGTGACGGTCATAGAGCTTCTGGCCTTGACGATGGTTGCGATCGCACTCTGGCCCTTGCTGTCTGGCGACTACCTGGCGGCGATGCTGGGCTCGCTCCTCGCCGTGGCAACGATGGGCGTGCTGTATGCGGCGCGCCCACGCGCAGCAGCCTGAGCCGGGGACTGTCAGGATTTCCATGTGCGGGCGGCGGGTTGACCATCAGGCCCCAATAGAAAAGGCCCGCCGGTGGAGCCGGCGGGCCTGAGATCTCAACGCGTCGTTGCGTCAGATGTAGCTGACATTGGCCGCTTCCGGGCCCTTCTTGCCGGCGCGGATCGAGAAGCGCACGCGCTGCCCGTCCATCGGCGGCTGCAGGCCGCTGCGGCCGAGCGACGAGACATGCAGGAACACGTCCGGGCCGCCCTTGTCGGGCGCGATGAAGCCGAAGCCGCGCTCGGCGTTGAAGAACTTCACGGCGCCGTCATAGGGCCCTTCCATCGGGCCGCTGTCGCGGCTGCCGGAGCCGCCGCGATCGGCATAGCCGCCGCCACCACCGCCGCCGTAACCACCGCCGCCACCATAGCCGCCGCCACCACCGTAGCCGCCGCGATCACCGCGATCGGAATAACCGCCGCCGCCGAAATCGTCGCGCGGGGCGCGGGGGGCAGAGCGCGGCGCCGACTGCGTCGCCGTGGAGGCGTCGATCTCATGGACAGCGACGACCTGAAGGCCGCGGCGTCCTTCGCCGAGATCGCAGACGATGGTGGCGCCCGGCTGCAGGGCCTGCTGATCGAGCGGGCCGATCGCCGAAATGTGGAGGAAGACGTCGCCCGAGCCATCGGCTGGCGACGCGAAACCGAACCCCTTTTCGGGGTCGAACCATTTGACCTTGGCTTCGATATTTTCGTGCGTGACAAAGGGTTGAGAGGACTGAGGCGTGCGACGATCGTACATGGAGCTTCAAGGATGAGTGACCGGGAACGCTCAATCTAGCGCAAGCAAAGCGCGCCGTCATCGGGGGCGCGGTGGTAAATTATCGGCAGTCGCAGTCCAGACACCAACCTGCCGGAGCGGTGCGCGCGACCGCTGCCTCGGCGTTAGGCTGACCAAGCCTCCAGCCCCAGCCGAGCACCCTCCCAGGTGCGTCGGTGGGGCGGGGCTCCGCATTATCTTGCCGGCAAAGCTCTGCGTTACTGGCGCGGCGCGTGACAGACCGATCCGGATCGTCGCGGAGCGTCCTTGCGCCGACCTGGCCATTTGCATGCCTACCCGCGTCCGGCGAAGCGGCCCTTGCGGACTGTCTCGCAGCGCGGGGCCGTCACTACTGATCAGGAATGAGCGCGATGCTCGGCGTTTTTCTTGCGGGTGGCCGCTGCTTTCTTCGCGGATGCGGAGCGGTCTTCGGCCGAGCGCGAGGCCGCGGCCTTGCCGCCTGTCTCGCCGCCCTTATGCGCGGCGGGATGCCCGGTTTCCTTGCCGCGTCCGGAACCGCCGGCCTTCTTGCCGCCGCCATCGTCCTTGTTGACGGTGGCCCAGGCCCGGCGTTCGGCTTCTTCCTCCGAGACGCCCCGCTTCTCGTAGCCCTCGGCGATGTGATCGGCCTTGCGTTCCTGCTTGTCGGTGTATTTGGATTTGTCACCACGTGGCATCTGCGCCTCCTCGTGTTGCCTGCACGGCAAAACGGAGGCGTCGCCTTCAGGTTCCAAGGATAGCTTCGCGATGGTGCGGATCGCCGCGGCAAACCGGGCTGCAGCGATCCGCAGAACTCTCATCCGGCGCGGCGGATGTCCTCGCGCTTCGGCAGCGTCCAGTTCGGCCGCGGGAAGTGGCAGGTGTAGCCGGAGGGAAGCCGCTCCAGGTAGTCCTGGTGCTCGGGCTCGGCCTCCCAGAAATCGCCCACCGGCGCCAGTTCGGTCACGACCTTGCCGGGCCAGATACCCGAGGCGTCGACATCGGCGATGGTATCCTCGGCAACGCGCTTCTGCTCGTCGCTGCCATAGAAGATCGCCGAGCGGTAGCTCGCGCCGACATCATTGCCCTGACGGTTGCGTGTCGACGGGTCGTGAATCTGGAAAAAGAACTCGAGCAGGTCGCGGTAGCTGGTCTGTGCCGGATCGAACACGATCTCGATCGCCTCGGCATGGTTGCCATGATTGCGATAGGTCGCATTGGCCACCTCGCCGCCGGAATAGCCGACGCGGGTCGAGATCACGCCGGGTCTGCGGCGGATCAGATCCTGCATGCCCCAGAAGCAACCGCCGGCAAGCACTGCGCGTTCCGTTGTCATAATCCTGGACCTCCTGATTTTACCTCGTCGCGAATATAGGCATTCGCGGACAGAATATCAGGGATAGGAGCGCAGGCGGATCGCATCGACGGCTGCGCGCCATCGCCGACCGCCGGATGAAGCGTCTGGGCTATCGCAGGGTAAAGCTGCCAAAGCCCCACACCGCGACGATGATCGCGACCCACAGCCAGACGTCCAGTTCCGGCCAGATGGGTGGTCTTACCTCGAGGTGGTGCATGGCTTCCTCACCTCACCGAGAAGGCGCGGAACCGGGCGATCTCGGATCGAAGCACATTAAGCTCGATCGGCCTCCGCAAGGCAGCAAGGCTGTCTTGCAGGCAGGTGTTGCGGCCAAAGCCATTCAGAATATCGTCCAGCCCATCCGGGGAGAGCGAGCAGAGAAACTCGATTTCCCGTTCGTGGCGAAACGCTTCGGAATTCTTGGCAATCATTGCGCCAGTCAAACGCGATCTGACGAAACTATTCTCGCTAAAAAATGAGGTGGAACCTTGTTTGAACATTTGGCCCTCCACGTCATCAACCTATGAGAGAGGACAAATGTTCCTTCGATTTCTGGTTGAGCACCGCTTGCGCTCCCTCATGGTGAACGGCGTCAGCCTCGGTTGCGCTGTCGATGGTCGGTGGATCGGCAACCCGCATCGCACCGCGGGGCACTGTTCTCGTCCCGAACGGAACCAGTGGATTGCGCGATCGCGCGTTAACTCTCGGCGCGCCAACATGGTTGCGATTTCCCTAACGTCGTGCTTTTTCTCCTGGAGCACACGTAAAGATGCGGTGTTGGGGAGCGAAATCATGAAAGTCTTTTTGGCCGCGGCTTGCGGCCTGATGCTGGCCGGCTGCAATCAAACGTCACAGACAGCCGAGACTACTCTGCCATCCACGGCGCCGACGGCGTTGGCATCTTCTGGTCCGACAGGTGGAATGCCGGCCGGACCGCCTCCGAACCTGCCGTCAGACGCCCAGATTGCTGCCGCGACGCCACTCTACGAGCCAGTGGTCGACACGCGCCGGGTGAACCCCGCCAAGTTGAGAAAGGATCTTCTGGAGTGCCGGGCGGAGGCCGCACCGCATGAGGCCGCCGCGCGCCGCGCCGCGCAGACCCAGCAGACCGGTACGGCCATCCAGACCGTCGGCGCGCTCGCAAGCTTCATCCCCGTGCCAGGTTTCCGTCAGGCTCATGTGCTGGCCGGTGCCACCAATGCGCTTCAGTCGGTCGGCGAAGGAACGGCTGCCAATGCGGCCGAGACTCAGGAGAGAGCGATGCAGGGCTATGTCGCCGTCGTGAATTCCTGCATGGAACACCGGAAATATCGCCTGCTTCAGGCCTAGCGGGAAGTAAATGCGGCAGGCGGCGCGACGGCGTCAGGCTACCGCCTGGGGCACGTCCGTCGGCGCAATCCGGCATGTCGAGCGGGTGAAGGTCTCGATCTCGGAGAGCGCCTTGTCGAGCGTGGCGAAGGGGCCATGCTTCATCGCGCGCAGGGATTCCGCGACGCGTTCGCCAGGCGTGATCCGGTACTCATCGCCCGTTATTTCCTCCACGACGCCCATATGGCGGCCCAGCAGGTCGACAAGCGTCCAGGCGCCGAGGCCGGTCTGCGTCACAACGATGTCCATCGGATGCTCGTCCTTGCCAGGGGATTGATCATGCGGCAGTGCCCGGCCATTGGGAAGCGACACACACCGCATGGCACCAGAGAACCGGCACACTCTCAAGACGCCAGACGAGGCGACTGGTTCCGGCAGCCCTGGACAAAGTGGTCGATGGCATTGGCGACCAGATCGTCTTCATCGATCGCCAGCGGGGCCAGGCCGGCGACGATTCCGGCAAGCCGCAGCCGCTCCGCTTCGTCGCTCCCGAGCATAAGGTCGGGATCATCTTTGAGCTCCGCCCAGGCACGATCCAGCGCTGCACGGGCCAGCGCAACCTCGATCGGATTCGCCAGTTTTGAGAATGGCATTTCGCTCTCCCCAGGAACAATCTGCCGATCAGATTTGTGAGCGAAAAGGGTGCCTTTCAAGACCTGAATGGGCAGGAAGACTCGATCAACGGGAGCGGGTCGAGCGGAAAGATATGGTGGCGTCCGGATCAGCCTTTGAGGAAAAACATGGCGGCCCTGGCGGCGCTCTCGACGTGGCGCGTCGCGGCGCGCGCGGCAGCGTCGCCGTCGCGGGAGTCCAGCGCGTCCATCAAATCGGCCAGTTCGCGCATGCTCTCCTTGCTGCGCCCCGGAGCCTGCAGGGATGTCGCCCGCAGCAGCATGATCCGGGCATTGAGCATCTTCAGGCTGAGACCGAGGGCACCGTTGCCGGAGCCCTCGATCAGGCAGTCGTAGAATTTGTTCTTGGCGTCGAGCCGCGCCATCGGGTCGGGGATGTCGAAGGAGGCGCGCAGCTTCTCGAAGGCCTGCTTCAATGCCGTACGCTGCGCATCGGTCGCCTTCTCGGCGAAGAGCTTGCAGGCGAGCCCCTCGAGCTGGATGCGGACCTCGTAGATGTCGCGGGCCTGATCGGCGGACAGCGAGGCGACCACCGGGCCGCGATGCGGCACGACCTCGATCAGCCCTTCCGATTCGAGCTGGCGCAGCGCTTCGCGAATCAGGGTGCGGCTGACGCCGGTCAGTTCGCAGAGTTCGCGCTCGGGCAGGCGTTCGCCGCCCTTGAAGCGTCCGGTGGCGATGGCATAGCGGATATTCTCGGTGACGCTGTGGCGCAGCGGTGCCGCCACGCGCTCGACGCGGAAGTCGCGCTCCGGAAACCCCGCATCATTCATCACCGTCCGCATGCTCCCTGTCCGACTCCAAAGGCCATTGTCACATTCGGCGTCGCTATCCTAGCCCAGGCCCGTGATCGCGCATAATCGCAGCTGCACCGGCAGGCAGGAGCCAAAGCCCGCATGCCCGCCGGCGCTGGAGTTCACTGCGTCGGCTTGCCCAGCGCCTGCCGGACCTGGTTGACATAGGCCGGCCCGTCGATGCCGAGTTCCTTGGCGCGGCCGAGCCAGCTGTCATAGGCGGCCTTGGCGAATTTCGGGTCGTTGAGAGCGGCTCGCTCCGCGTCCGAGGCGCTCCACGGCTCGACGCCGTTCTTCTTCATGTTGTCGAGGGCGGTCTGGACGAAGGCGTTGTAGGTCCCGAAGGCGTCCTTCTGCAGCCCGTCCATCGCGCTTTTCACCTGCGCGCGGACATCGGCCGGCATGCCCTCCCATTCCGCCTTGTTGATCAGGATGGCCCAGCCGGTGATGGCGCCGACGCCCCAGTCCTGAACGTTCTTGGCCAGCCGCCAGAACTCCATCGCGCCGCCGACGCAGGTCGAGATGAAGACGCCGTCGATGACGCCGCGCTCCAGCGCCGGCATGATCTCGGTGGTGGCCATCGGCGTCGGCTTGGCGCCGAGCGCGTTCATCTGCGCCGCCGTCTGCGGGTTATGCACGCGCAGGCGCTTGTTCTTGAAGTCCTCGACGGTGCGGATCGGCGTCTTCGAGAACAGGCGGGTCGGGCACCAGGCGCCCTCCGCGAGCACGATCGCGCCCCATTTCTCCTCCCAGATCCTGGCGACGTCCTTGGCCCAGAAGGCGTCGCGCACCTTCTGGTATTCCTCGATGTTGTTGATCAGCCCGGGCAGGTTGAAGATACCCATGCGTGGCTCGTCGGCAGCCAGATAGGTGTGCAGCGAGGCCGACATCGGCAGGCGGCCGTCGCGCACGGCGGACGCGATCTGCGCGGGCGCCACGAGTGAATCGCTGACGGTGACCGAGACCCGGCCGTTCGTCGCCTTGGCGATGCGCTCCGGCACGCTCGCCGTCATCGCGGAATAGGCGTCGCCCGGCGAAACGATGATGCCCATCGTCAGGTCGATCTTCTGCGCCTGCGCCAGGCTCGCGCCACTGAGGACGAAGGTCGCACCCAGCACGGCGGCGAGCAGATGACGGCATCGGCGTGGCCCGGCCGCCTGTGTGGAAATCAGCATGAAACCCTCCCATGGATCCGAAAATTCGACGGCGGAACGTGGCGCCCGCCCTGTTGATGACAGCCGGCCGGATTGGTCATGGATATTGCGACCCGTCATCCAATCATACAATATGACAGTAGGATTGCGTGTCAATCAGACGCCGTGCTAACGCGGCTTCAACAAGAGATTTCGGGAGATACGCCTATGGCCGACACGATGGTGGCGACGGGATCGCTGCATTCCCTCTCGGAGCCGCGCTCCCCGGTGATCCGCGGCATCGACCGGCTCTCCGATCTCGGCGGCTTCATTGGCGCGCTGGCGCTGGTGGTGATGACGGCCGTCGTCGTCTTCGAGGTGATCTCGCGCTATGTCTTCAACGAGCCGACGAGCTGGGTGACCGAGATCGGCACCTATCTCTTCGTCGCGATCGTCTTTTTCGGCATGGCGCCGGCCCAGCGCGCCAATGCCCATATCCAGGTCGAAATCCTGGTCGATGCCGTCTCGACGCCCTGGCGTACCCGCCTCGAACTGGTGACGCTCTGGCTCGGCCTCGTCTTCGTCGTCTTCGCCGCCTGGCACACGGCGCGCTTCACCTTCCTCGAATATGTCCACGGCGCCCGCGACTGGGGCCTGCTCGGCACGCCGCAATGGCTGCCGCAGATTCCGATGACGCTGGGGCTGATTCTCTTTGCGGTCGCCATCCTTCGCGATCTCCATGAACTGCGGCCGCCGCGCTCGGTCGCCGCGCAATGGATTGTCCCCGCCGTCGCGCTGTCGCTGATGTTCGCCCTCACGGTCATGGGCCGCTCGGACTGGCGCATTCCCGGCACGCGCTTCGACTGGGGCACCATCCTGATCTGCGCTTCCATCATCGTCGCGATGGTGGCCTGGAGCGGCTGGCGCATCGCCGCCGCGACGGTGCTCGCCTTCGGCGGCCTTGCCCTGATCTTCTACTATTCGCGCGGCACCTCGCTGCTCTGGCTCGGGAGCCTGCTCGGCCTCACCCTGCTGGTGCTGCTCTTCACCGGCGTGCGCGTCGCCTTCGCCATGGGCATCGTCGGCCTGCTCGGGCTCTATTTCCTGCTGCCGCAGACGCAGTTGCCCGTGCTGGCCGATCGTTCCTGGACCAGCATTAACAGCTTCACGCTGACGGCGGTGCCGAGCTTCGTGCTGATGGGGGCGTTGCTCGTGCGCAGCGGCATCACCACCGAACTCTTCGACGCGCTCGTCACCTGGTTCGGCAAGACGCCGGGCGGCCTCGCCCATGCCAGCGTCGCGGCGTCGGCGACCTTCGCCGCAGTCTGCGGCTCGAGCCTCGCCACCGCCGCGACGCTCGGCTCCGTCGCGGCGCCCGAGATGGTCAGGCGCGGCTACAGCCCACGGCTGACCTATGGCGTCGTCGCGGCCGGCGCGACGCTGGGCATCCTGATCCCGCCCTCGATCGCGATGATCATCTACGGCAACGTCGTCGGCGTCGCAGTGACGCAGCTTTTCCTCGCCGGCATCATCCCGGGCCTGCTGCTGTCGCTGCTGTTCATGGTGACGGTGTTCATCTGGGGTCTCGTCTCGCCGAGCGCGATCCCGAAGGGCGAGTCCTATCCCTGGAGCCGCAAGCTGACCTCGACGGTCGGCGTCCTGCCCTTCCTGTTCCTGATCGCGGCCGTGCTCGGCTCGCTTTATCTCGGCATCGCAACCCCAACCGAGGCTGGTGCGATCGGCGCGGTCGCGGCGCTCGGCATGGCGGTCAAGCGCGGCAAGCTCGACTGGGACGGCTTCTATGCCTGCCTGATCGACACGGTGAAGGTCACGGCCTTCATCATGCTGATCGTCGTCGGCGCGGCGATCATGAGCTGGGTCTTCGACTATCTGCGCCTGCCGCGCGCCATGGTGCAGCTCGTCACCGATGCCAACCTCGCGCCCTGGCTGGTCTTCGCGATCATCGTCGGCATCTACCTGATCCTCGGCTGCTTCATCGAATCGATCGCGATGATGCTGATGACGCTGAGCGTCACCTTCCCGGTCATCGTCTCGATCGGCCTCGACCCGATCTGGTTCGGCGTCGTGCTGGTGCTGCTGGTCGAGATCGGCCTGGTGACACCGCCGGTGGGGCTCGTGCTGTTCGTGCTCAAGGGCATGAGCAGCGACGTCTCGTTGCGTGACATCGCCTATGGCGTCATCCCCTACATCTTCGTCATGCTGGGCTTCATCTGGCTGCTGTATTTCTTCCCGGGGATCGTGACCTGGCTGCCGAAGCAGGTCGGGTGAGTCACAAGATTCCTCCTTTTACCGAGAGCTCCGCATGATCTCCCGCAGCCTTTCCCGCTTCGTCGTCGACTCGCAGTGGCGGGAGATGCCCGAGGCCTTGCGCCACGAGGCCAAGCGCTCCGTCGTCAACGTCATCGGCACGGCGCTTGGCGGCTCCAGCGATGCGGCCACGCGGCGCACCGTCGGGACGCTGGCGCCCTTCTCGGCGCCGGCGGAGGCGACGATCATCGGGCGGCGCGAGCAGATGAACTGCCTCGATGCCGCTTTCGTCAACGCGCTCGCCGGGAATGTCTTCGATTTCGACGACACCCATCCCGGCACCATCATCCATCCCTCTGCTCCGGTGGCGCCGCCACTCTTCGCCTTCGCGCAGCGGCGGCCGATGAGCGGCGCGGACCTGCTCCACGCCTTCATCCTCGGCGTCGAGATCGAGTGCCGGCTCGGCAACGCCGTCTCGCCCTTCCACTACAAGAAGGGCTGGCACATCACCGCGACCTGCGGCGTCTTCGGCGCGGCCGCCGCTCTCGGCAAGGTGCTGGGCCTCGACGAGACGCGGATGCTCTGGGCGCTCGGCAACGCCTCGGCCCAGTCCTGCGGGTTGGTCGAGACGCTCGGCACCATGGCCAAGAGCATCGGCGTCGGCCAGTCGGCGCGGGGCGGGCTGCTGGCGGCCCTGCTGGCACAGAACGGCGTCGAGGGGCCGGAACTGCCACTCGAAGGGCCGCGCGGTTTCCTCCGGGTCATGGGCAGCGAACCCGATCTCGCGGGCCTCACCGAAGGGCTGGGCGAGCGCTGGGAACTGCTGCGCAACACCTACAAGCCTTATCCCTGCGGCGTCGTGCTGAATCCGGTGATCGACGCCGTGCTCAGCTTGCGCGCGCAGAGCCGTGTCGCGGCGGAGCGCATCGCCGGTATCCGGGTGCTCGGCCATCCGCTATTGGGCGAGCGGGCCGACCGTCCGGCCGTCACCACCGGCCGCGAGGGGCAGGTCAGCGCCCAGCATGCGGTCGCGGTCGCCTGGATCGACGGCCGCGCCGGGGTGACGGAGTTCAGCGACGACCGCGTCAAGGCGCGAGACGTGCTGGCGCTGCGCGGCAAGGTCTCGGTTCATGAGGAGACCGGCCACAGCGTCGACGGCGCGCGCGTCGAGATCACGCTGGTCGATGGCACGGTGCTCGACCATGTCGTGAAGGCGGCGCGCGGCAGCACAGGCAACCCCCTGTCGGACGCCGAGATCTCGGAGAAGTTCCGGACGCTGGCCGGCTATGGCTGCCCCGGCTTCGATCCGGAGCCGCTACTGGACGCGCTTTGGCGCCTCGACGAGGCCCCGGATGCGGGCCGCGTCATCGCGCTGTCCGCCTTCGGCTGAGTCAGCGCGCCTGCCAGCCGCCATCGATCGGCAGGGTCGTGCCGGTGATGTCCTGGCCTGCCGGGCTGCACAGGAAGACGAGCATGGCCGCGACGCTGTCCAAGGCGACGAAGCGCTGCGTCGGGTGGCGCGGCGCGATGTAGTCCTGCGCCGCCTCGTCCGCGCTGATGCCCTGCTCGCGCGCGATGCCGGCGATGCGGTCGAGGATCGCCGGAGAGGGCACCGTGCCGGGCGAGAGTGCGTTGCAGGTGATGCCGGTGCGGGCCGTCTCGATCGCGATCGCGCGGGTCATGCCGAGCAGCGCCGTCTTGGTGGTGACGTAGTCGATGCGGTTCTCGGCGCCGCGCGCGCCATAGATCGAGGACAGGTTGATGATCCGGCCCCAGCCCTTCGCCTTCATGCCGGGCAAAGCGAGGCGCGCCGCATGGAAGGCCGCCGACAGGTTGACCGCCAGCGAGGCGTCCCATTGCGCCGCTGTGAAGCTCTCGATCGGCTGGAAATGCCGGATCACGGCATTGTTGACGAGGATGTCGACCGGGCCGGATCGTTCAGCGGCCGCCGCCATCATCGCCTCGATCTCCGGGACCTGAGCCAGGTCGGCGCCGTCGAAGGCGACCGCGACGCCGGCTTCCTCGGCGAGCGCTGCCGCCGCGGCCTCGCCGACACCGGGCGCGGCCAGCCCGTTGAGGGTGACCGCTGCGCCCTGCAGTGCCAGACCGCGCGCCATGGCGTAGCCAAGTCCGGCGACGGAGCCCGTGATGAGAGCGTGCCGCCCCGCCAGCATTCCAACGGTCATGGCAGCGCCTTCGGCGTCTCGTCGAGCCGGACCGCGATGCCTGCAAGCTCGGCCGAGACTGGTGGATAGATCGCCATCACCAGCGGGTCGTGGCCCGGCACGACATGCTCAGGCGAATCGGCCAGCCGGTTGATCGTGCGGTAGCCCTCCATCATCGCTCCGGCATCGTGCACGGCCGGGAAGGGCAGGCCCTTCTGCATGTTCATGTAGAGATGCGAGGCATCCGAGGCGATCACGACCCAGCCGCGCTTGGTCCAGACCCGCACGACCTGAAGCCCGCCTGAATGCCCGCCGGTGCGGTGCAGGCTCAAGCCATCGGCCAGTTCGACGGTGCCATCGTGGAAGGCGACGCGCCCGGCATAGACATGGCGGACGAAGGAGACGACGTCCTCGACATGGAAGGGGTGGCGCAGGAAGCCGTGGCACATGCAGCGCCCGGTGGCATAGGCGACCTCCGAATCCTGGACATGGAAACAGGCGCGCGGAAACGACCCGAGCGTGCCGGCATGGTCGTAATGCAGATGGGTCAGGATCACCTCGTCGACCCTGGCGGCGTCGATGCCGATCAGGGCGAGCGCCTCATGCGGCTTGCGGATCAGGTCGCGCTTGCGGGCGACGGCCTGATCGGTGTCGAAGCCGGTGTCGATCACGAAGGTCCGGTCGGAACGCTGGGCGACCCAGACGAAATAGTCGAGATCCGAGCCCGCCTCATGCGGATCGCCGCCGATCATGTTGTCCCAGGCCTTGCGTCCGCCATGGTTGGCATAGCGCAGCGCATAGAGCGCGAAGGGCTCGGGCGCGCCGGCCCGGTTCGGCTGCGTCGTCGTCATTCCGGTCTTCTCCTCCCGTCGGCGGCACGGCGTTATCTCCGCAGCGTCGCGCGCTTCATATCAGCACACAATAATACCGTCATACAATAATTGACGCTCGGCCGGTCGCTGTCTTATGCATGGCAAAGACGCCTCCCGCCGATGCCCCCGCTGCCCGACTGCCGGACCAGCCCAGACAGGATAGCCGCTCATGACGACCCGCCCGGAATTCCTGGGAGACCAGTTCCAGAAAGGCCTCGAAATCCGCCGCGAGGTGCTGGGCTCGGCCTATGTCGACAAATCCGTCGAGAGCGCGACCGACATGACGGCGCCCCTGCAGAAGCTCGTCACCGAATGGTGCTGGGGCGAGGTCTGGGGTCGCCCCGGCCTCGACCGCCGCACCCGCAGCTTCCTCAACCTCGCCTTCCTGACCGCGCTGAACCGCCCCAACGAGATCAGGCTGCATGTCCGCGGCGCACTCAACAATGGCGTCACCCGCGAGGAGATCCAGGAGATCGTCCTGCAGGCGGCGATCTATTGCGGCGTGCCGGCCGCGCTCGACTGCATGAAGGTCGCGGTCGAGGTCTTCAAGGACATCGACGAGGGTCGCTGAAGCGGCCCCGCACACAAAAACGGGAGTAAACGCCATGGCACAAGAGAAGCGCATCGGCTTCGTCGGGCTGGGCACGATGGGGCTGCCCATGGCCGAGAATCTGATCTCAGCCGGGTTCAAGGTGACCGGTTTCGACCTGTGGCCGAAGCCCTGCCAGGCGCTCGCCGCCTCAGGCGGCGGCATCGCGACATCGGCGGCTGCGGCGGCGGACGGCGCGGATCTCGTCATCACCATGCTGCCCAACGCCTCGCATGTGCGCGGCGCGTTGCTCGGGCCGCTCGGCATCGCCGACACGCTCGGCAAGGATGCCGTCTTCGTCAACATGTCGACGATCCTGCCGCAGGAGACCGATGCGCTCGCCGCCGACATGAAGGCGCGTGGCCTGCGCATGCTTGACGCGCCGGTCGGACGTTCCGCGATCGAAGCCAGGCGTGGCGCGCTCCTGATCCTGGCCAGCGGCGAACCCGAAAATATCCGCAAGGCACAGTTCGCCTTCGACGTCATGGGTAGCCAGACGGTCGATTGCGGCGCGCTCGGCGGCGGCTCCCGCGCCAAGATCGTCAACAACTTCATGGGCATCTCGCTCAATGCCCTGACCGCCGAGGCGCTGACGCTGGCCGAAGCCGCGGGCATCACGATCGAGCTCGCGCTCGACGTGATGCGCGGCACCATCGCCGGCCTCGGCCATATGAGCATCACCTACCCGAACAAGGTGCTGCGCGGCGATCTCTCGGCCGGCTTCCAGGTCGATCTCGCCCATAAGGATCTCGGGCTCGCGATCGAGCTCGCGGCGCGCAACCACGTCCCTGTCTTCATGGGCGCGGCCGCGCTGCAGAGCTATTCGGTGGCGCGTGCGCTGGGGCGCGGTGCGCAGGACTATACCGCGATCTATCCGGTGATCCGCGAGCTCGCCGGCCTGCCGGCGGAGATTCCCTACAAACCCACCTCCCAGCAAGAGGTCGATCCGTTTTCGAAGCCCAAGAAGACCGCCGCGGTCTGAAGACCGACGGCCGGCAGATAGAGGGAGGACATCATGTTCAAGAGTGTTTTGACGGCCGCGATGCTGATTGCCACTGGCGCAGCCACGGCCCAGGACTTCCCGCAGGCCAAGCCGGTGACGATCGTCGTGCCCTTCGCCGCAGGCGGGCCGGGCGACACGATCGCGCGCCTTGTCGGCGTGGCCATGAAGACGGCGCTCGACCAGAACGTCATCGTCGAGAACGCGCTCGGTGCCGGCGGCACGATCGGCACCGCCCGCGTCGCCAGGGCTGCGCCGGACGGCTACACGGTCTTGCTGATGCACACGGGTCTCGCGACCGCGCCGGCTCTCTACGAGAAGCTGCCCTTCGACCCGGTCAAGGATCTGGCTCCGATCGGGCTCGTCACCGACGTCGCGATGACGCTGGTCGGGCGTCCCGACTATCCTGCCAGGGATCTGCGCGAACTGGTGGCCGATCTGAAGGCGAAGGGTGACAAGGTCACCTTCGGCCATTCCGGGCGCGGTTCGGCGGCGCATCTCTGCGGCGTGCTGTTCATGGACGCCATCGGCAAACCGCTGACCTGGGTGGCCTATCGCGGTGGCTCGCAGGTGGTGAATGACCTCGTCGCCGGCCATGTCGATGTCTACTGCGACCCTGCGACCGGAACCACACCCCTGATCCAGACCGGCAAGATCAAGGGCTATGCGCTGACCACCAAGAAGCGATTGAAGACGCTGCCCGATCTCGCAACCGCCGATGAGGCGGGGCTGCCGGGCTTCGAGGTCTCGACCTGGTATGGGCTCTACGCCCCGGCGGGCACGCCCGAACCCGTCGTGACGAAGTTGAGCGCCGCGCTCCAGGCCGCCTTGGCTGATCCGACCGTGGTCTCGCGCTTCGCCGATCTCAGCATGGAGCCGGTGACGAAGGAGCAGGCCACGCCCAAGGCGCTGGCGACATTCCTCGGCGCGGAGCTGAAGAAGTGGTCGGCCGCCATGGCGCGCGCTGGCGTGAAGCCGGAATGAGGCCGGGGCGCGCCGGCCTCGCTCGTCCATCAGAACCGGTTGACCGGCAGCATCATCATCTCGGCGATCTGCACATGCGGCGGCTGGTCGAGCACGAAGAGCGCGCAGCGGGCGACGTCCTCGGGATCGAGCGCCATCTTGAACTGGTCGAAATAGGCCTTTTCCTTTTCGGTATCGCCGCGATAGCGCGTCACGATGATGCCGGTGCGGGCAAGGCCGGGCTGGAATTCGGTGACGCGCAACGCGGTTTCGGCCAGTTCCCCGCGCAGCGTCTGCGTGAACATGTGCACGCCGGCCTTGCTGGTGCTGTAGGCGGTCATGTCGGGGACGATCCTGACCGCATTGATCGAGCTGATATTGAGGATATGGCCGCGGTTGCGCGCGACCATCGCGGGCAGGATGGCGCGGGTGACGCGCATCAGGCCGATCAGGTTGGTCTCGATGATCGCGGTCCAGTCGTCCGGGGAGCCTTCGGCAAAAGCGGTGCGTCCGCCGATGTCGTGGCCGGCATTGTTGAACAGCACGTCGACCGGCTGGAATTCGGCCGGAATTTTCGAGGGCAGGGCGTCGACCGCCGCGGCATCGCTGATGTCGAGCACGATCGGATAGGTCGACGGACCCAGTTCCGCGGCCAGTTCGTCGAGGCGTTCCTTGTTGCGGTCGACCAGGATGACGCGCCGGCCGCTGGCGACGAGCGCCTTGGCGAAGGCGCGCCCCAGCCCGCCGGCAGCGCCGGTCAGCAGGACGATGCGGGTGTTCTCAATGGGCGTGGTCTCGACGGGCATGGTTTTCTCCTTCGGCGGGTTCGCCTCCGGCGCCCCGCTCGTGAACGTTCCTCGGTGGTGAACCTGCCACAGCGCTCCCGGACTGTCCGCCGTCGCGGACGTGCTAGCTGTTATGCCGGTTATGGCCGCGCGGGAGAGGGGCGATGATCGATCTCAAGCAGCTCAAGGCGTTCTCGACGCTCGCCGAATTCGGCAGCTTCTCGCGCTCGGCCGGCGTGCTCGGCGTGGCGCAGCCGGTGCTCAGCCGCCAGATCAAGGCGCTGGAGCAGGAGCTCGGCGTCGCGCTGTTCTACCGCAATGGCCGTGGCACCGTGCTGACCGAAGCCGGCAAAGTTTTGAACCAGTACGCCAAGGATCTGGTCGACACCGTCGACCGCGCCGCGAGCGAGGTCATGGCACTGAAGTCTAGCCCGCGCGGCACGATCGTGATCGGCCTGCCGCCCTCGGTCGGGATAGTGCTGACGGTGCCGCTCGTGCAGCATTTCCGCGAGGCCTTCCCGCTGATCTCGCTGCGCGTGATCGAGGGCTTCAGCGGCCATGTGCTGGAATGGCTGCTGACCGGCAAGATCGATGTCGCCGTGCTCTACAACGCCCCGCGCACCGGCAGCCTGCGGGCCGAGCCGCTGCTGACCGACGAGCTTTTCCTGCTCGGTCCGGCAGAGGGCGGCATCTTGCCGGACGCCGAAAGCGTGCCGGCCCGCCTGCTCTCCGAAATTCCGCTGATCCTGCCGGCGCGCCCGCATGGCCTGCGGATGCTGATCGACTCGATGCTGGGCGAGGCCGGCATCGTGCCGCGCGTCGAGATCGAGGTCGAGGCGATGCCCTCCACGCTCGGCCTCGTCGAGAACGGCGTCGGCTATACGATCCTGTCCTATTCGACTGCGCATGCCCGCGTACAGGCGGGTCGTATGCGCGCCTGGCGGATCGTCGAGCCTGGCATCACCCGCCAGCTCATCCTCGCGACCTCCAGCCAGCGGCCGACGACGCCGGCGATGCGTTCGCTTGTCGCGATGGTGCGCCAGGAGGTCCGCAGCCTGACCGAACAGGGGCTCTGGCTGCCGAAAGGCCGCTGAGGCGAAACCACCGGCAGGCCGGCACGGCATGACGGATACGACATGACTGATATTCGACCCTTGGCGATGCCGCCGGCTGCACGGTTTCGCTAGCGTAGCGACAACGAACGAAGACGCCGGGGCCGCAGCGCCCGGCGCAGGGAGATTTCAGGGATGGCACTTCTAGGCTTCGTCGGCGTTGGCCGCATGGGCGCACCGATGGTGTCGCGCCTCATCGAGGCAGGGCATCAGCTCGTCATTTTCGACACCCAGAAACAGGCGACCGATGCGCTCGCCGCCAAGGGCGCCAAGGTGGTGGCTTCGCCGAAGGCGGTCGCCGACGAGGCCGAGATCGTGCTGGTCAGCCTGCCGACGCCTGACATCGTCAAGGCGGTTGCGCTGGGTTCCGACGGCGTCGCCGAAGGCAAGCGCGTCCGCGTCATGGTCGATCTCTCGACCTCGGGCCCGGGCGCCGCGGTCATCGTCGCCAAGGGCCTCGCCGAGAAGAACATCATCTCCGTTGACAGCCCGGTCAGCGGCGGCATCAAGGGCGCGACCAACGGCACGCTCGCCGTCATGGTCTCCTGCCCGAAGGCGACCTTCGACGAGCTCGAACCGATCCTGAAGACCTTCGGCAAGATCTTCTTCACCGGCGAGAAGCCGGGTCTCGCCCAGACCGCCAAGCTCGCCAACAATCTGATGGCGGCGGCCGCGCTGGTCATCACCTCCGAGGCGATGGCGATGGGCGTCAAGGCCGGGCTCGACGCCAGGGTGCTGATCGACATCATCAACGTCTCCAGCGGCCGCAACAGCGCCAGCGAGGACAAGTTCCCACGCGCGGTTCTGCCGGGCACCTTCGATTTCGGCTTCGCGACCGGGCTTTCCTACAAGGATGTCCGCCTCTGCGTCGATGAGGCTGAGGCGATGGGCGTGCCGATGGTGGTTGGCGCAGCGGTGCGCCAGATGCTCGCGGTGACGCAGGCGAAATTCGGGGCGCAGTCCGATTTCACCAGCATCGCCAAGGTTCTGGAGGAATGGGCCGGGGTCGAGATCCGCGGCTGAACTGAACCCCGATCAGGCCGGTTTCGGAAGGAGCGCGCCATGGCCGCTGTCCACGCCGATATGCCAACTCCGTCTGCCGCCTCGCTGACCCGCGTTCTCGCGCGGGCTGCGCTGGCGGCCGAACCCGCCGGCTTCGGTGCGGAGGTTTCGGCCAAGCTCAAGATCTGCCTGATCGACTTCCTCTCCTGCTGCTTCGAGGCCTACGGCCTGCCGACGAGTCGGCAGGCGCGGTCCATCGCGAAACCGCGCGCCGACGGCGCGACGATCATCGGCTCCGACATTCTGGCGACACCCGGCGAGGCCGCCTTCGCCAATGGCACGACCGGCCACGGCCTGGTGCGCGAGGACATGCATGCCGGCAGCATCAGCCATCACGGCGTCGTCATCTGGCCGACGCTGCTGGCGCTCGCCCAGGATCATGGCTGCTCCGGCGCCGCGATGCTGAAGGCGGCGCTGGTCGGCTATGAGGGCGGCGCGCGGCTCGGCCGCGCCCTGTTCGATGCCGACCTCGCGCGGCTCTTCCGCCCGACCGGGACGGTCGGACCCATCGGCGGCGCGCTAGCCGGCGCGATCCTGTTGGGCCTGGGTGAGGACGAGATCGTCGCGGCGCTGGGTCTCGCCGCCAACACGTCGGGCGGCCTGAATCAGTGGCCCCATACGGGGGCCAGCGACATGTATTTTCACCCCGGTTTCGCGGCCCGCAGCGCGGTGACGGCGGTCGATCTGGCGGCTGCCGGCGCCTATGCCTCGGAGACGATTCTGGAAGGCGAGGCCGGGCTCTTCGCTGCCTTCCGCCGCGGCCCGCCGCGGGCGCCGGTCGCGCTCTTCGCGGATGGCAAGGCGGAAATTATGGTCGTCTACAACAAGCCCGTTCCGGCCTGCAATTTCGCCCAGACAGCCTGCCAGGCGGCGTTGCGCGTCGCCGGGCAGATCGAGGATCCCGGCGAGATCGAGACGCTGACCATCGACCTGCCGGATGCCGCGATCCGCTATCCCGGCTGCGACTTCGCCGGCCCCTTCGCCCATGCGCTTCAGGCCAAGATGAGCATCCAGTACGGCGTCGCGGCCGCACTCCGGCGTGGCGTCGTCGAGGAGGCGAACTACGCCCGCCTCGACGAGCCGATGATCCTGCATCTGGCGCGGCTGGCGACCTTGCGCCGCGACGCCGGCTTCACCGCTGCCTTTCCGGGGCGCCAGGGCGCCGAGGTCGCGGTCACGCTGCGCAACGGCACCCGCATCAACCACCGCCTGTCCGATGTGGTGCCCGCGACGGAATCCGAAATCCGGGCGCGCTTTCGTGCGGCAGCCGGCGAGCGCCTCGGCCTGCGTCGGGCCGACGAGATCGAGGCCCTGATCGACGGGCTCGAAACACTGACTGACGCCGGGCGCATCGGCAGGCTCTGCCTGGCCGGCGAAAGCGCCGGTCCGGCACGCACGAAACGAGCAGCGGCGAAAGCCTGAACGCTCGCCCCATAGGGCGGGCGGAAGACCAAGGCCGGGCGACACGATCCGGCGTGAACGAATGGGGAGTGAGAAATGCCTGTCGTGACCAGACGCCCGCGGGACGCGGCCGCACGGAGAACCGTGCGATGACCGCGCAAATGATCGAGAACATCCTGCAGGCGCTCGCCGCAGGCCTGCTCGCCGGCGCGATCTACGGGCTGATGTGCGTCGGCCTCGGCCTCATCTTCGGCGTCATGCGGGTGATCAACTTCGCCCATGGCGACTTCATGATGCTGGGCATGTACGCCGCCTGGTTCCTCTTCGGCGCGCTCGGCATCCAGGCGGTCGCGGGCAGCCTGATCGGCCCGTATATCGCGATCCTGCTCGCCGGGCCGCTGCTCTTCCTGTTCGGCTACGTCATTCACAAGGCGTTGATCTCAAGGGTTACCGGCACCCGCACGGCCCAGCTCGATGGCGAGGGCCACTACGCCCAGCTCATCCTGACGCTCGGCATCGCGCTCGTGCTGCAGAACGGCGGCATGATCGTCTTCGGCTCGGAGCTGCATTCGATCCGCACGCCGCTCTCCAGCAGCGCCTGGGAACTCGGCCCGGTCTGGGGCGATTTCATCAGCATCTTCGTCAACAAGTCGCGCGGCATCGCGGCTCTGTTCTCGATCGCGACGATCGTCGTGCTGGCGCTGATGATCGCGCGCTCGCGGCTTGGCAAATCGTTGCGCGCGGCGGCCGACAATCCCGAGGCCGCGACCTATATGGGCATCGACGTCGACCAGGCGCACCGCATCGCCTTTGCGCTCGGCGTCGGCATCACCGCGATCGCCGGCGGGCTGCTCGCCACCAACTACCCGTTCCAGCCCTATATCGGGCTCGAATACGTGATCGTCATGTATGCCGGCGTCGTGCTCGGCGGCATGGGCTCGATCGTCGGCGCCTTCTGGGGTGGCATGACCATCGGCCTCGTCCAGCAGCTCTCGACGCTGATCCTGCCGACGCAGCTCCAGAACGCGGCGATCTTCGTCGTCTTCCTGCTGATCGTCTTCCTGAGGCCGCAGGGCTTCTTCGGCCGCGTCGTGGAGAGGACCTGAGATGCGTCTGTCCTCTCTCGTCCCGGTTCTGGCTTTTGCTGCGGCCTATGCCGTGCTGTCGCTGCTGGTGACCAATTCCTACTACCAGCTCATGCTGACGCTGGTCCTCGTCTGGGCCTGCTTCGGCCTCTCCTGGAACGTGCTCTCGGGCTATACCGGCCTCGTCTCCTTCGGCCACGCCGCCTTCTTCGGGCTCGGCGCCTATACGACCGCGCTCGGCCAGATCCATTTCGACCTGACGCCCTGGCTGATGATCCCGGTCTCGGCGCTGGTCGGCGGGCTCGCGGGCCTGGCGGTCGGCTTCCCGACCTTCCGGCTGCGCGGGCATTACTTCGCGCTCGCCATGCTCGCCTATCCGCTGGCGCTGCTCTACGTTTTCGAATGGCTCGGCTATCAGGAGCTCACGCTGCCGATCAAGCGCGAGAATCCGATCGCCTACATGCAGTTCGCCGACCACAGGGTCTACACCCTGCTGGCGCTTGGCCTGCTCGTCGCGGTCATGCTGTTCTCGCAATGGATCGAGCGCTCGCGCTTCGGCCGTGCGCTGATGGCGATCAAGCAGAACGAGGCCGCGGCCGAGGCCGCCGGCATCGACACGCTCGCCTGGAAGCTCAAGGCCATCGCCATCTCCGGCGCCATCGCCGGCATGGTCGGCGGCTTCTACGCCATCGTCCTGCTGGTCGTGACGCCGCCATCGGTCTTCGGGATGCTGGTCTCGGCGCAGGCGCTCACCGTCGCCATGTTCGGCGGCATCGGCAGCGTTTGGGGCCCGGTCATTGGTGCCGCCTTCCTGATCCCGGTCGCCGAGATCCTGCATGCGGAGCTCGGCTCGCGCTTTCCCGGCATCCAGGGCGTGGTCTACGGGCTGGCCATCATCGGCGTCATCCTGATCGCGCCGGAGGGTGTCTACTGGAAGCTGCGCGACCGGTTCATCAAGCGCAGCCGCGCCGGTGCTGCCGCTATCCTGCCCGTCGTGGCCACGTCGGTGGCGGCACCCGCACGGATCAAGCCGGCTAAAGATGCGCCGGTTGCGCTCAGCGTCCGCAACGTCTCGAAGTCCTTCGGCGGCCTCAAGGCCAACCGGGACATCTCCTTCGATGTGCCCGAGGGCGCGATCCTCGGCATCATCGGCCCCAACGGCGCCGGCAAGACCACGCTGTTCAACCTGCTCAACGGCTTCCTCAAGCCCGATCAGGGCGAGGTCAAGGTCTATGGCCGCGAGACGGTCGGGATGAAGCCGCACCAGATCTGCGCGCTCGGCGTCGGTCGCACCTTCCAGGTGATGCGGCCCTTCCTGCGTATGTCGGTGGCGGAGAACGTCGTGCTCGGCGCCTATGTCGCGACTGATGACGACGAGGAGGCGAAGCGGCTGGCCGCTGAAGCCGTGGCGCGCGTCGGCCTCTCCGATGTTGCCGACAAGCTCGCCGGCGAGCTGATGACCAAGGAGCTGCGGCTGATGGAGCTGGCGCGTGCGCTCGCCGGCCAGCCGAAGCTCCTGCTGCTCGACGAGACGCTGGCGGGGCTGGGTCATGGCGAGGCCGACGAGGTCGTCGCGGTGATCCGTCGCCTGGCGGCAGATTCCGTCACCATCGTGATCATCGAGCACACCATGCAGGCCATGGTGAAGCTGGTCGATCACTTCCTCGTCCTCGATCACGGCGCCGTCCTCGTCGATGGCGAGCCCACCGCCGTGACGCGCGATCCGCGCGTGATCGAGGCCTATCTCGGCAAGAAATGGGTGGCCGATGCTCAGGCTTGAAAACGTCCTGGCGGGATACTCGGCCGTCCCGGTCCTGCGCGACGTCTCGCTTGCCGTCGATGCCGGGCAGTTCGTCGCCGTCGTTGGCCCCAATGGCGCGGGCAAGACGAGCCTGTTCAAGACGATCTCGGGCATCCTCCAGCCGCGACAGGGCCGCATCACCTTCGAGGGCGTCGATCTCGCCAGCGTCCCGCCCTCGGGCCGGGCGCATCTCGGCATCGCCCATGTGCCGGAGGGGCGGCAGGTCTTTCCCTCGCTCAGCGTGCTCGAAAACCTCGAAATGGGTGCCTACACCGCCGCCGGCCAGCGCGACTGGAAGCACAATATCGAGCGCATCTTCACCTGGCTGCCGGTGCTGGCCGAGCGGCGCGCGCAGTTCGCCGGCACGCTTTCGGGCGGCGAGCAGCAGATGGTCGCGATCGGCCGCGGGCTCGCATCCTCGCCGAAGCTTCTGATGCTCGACGAGCCGTCGATGGGGCTCGCGCCCGCCATCGCCGATTTCATCTTCGAGAAGCTGATCGAGATCCGCCGCGACACCGGGCTGACGATCCTGCTGGTCGAGCAGCGCGTCGCCGAGGCGCTCGAATCCGCCGACCACGGCTATGTGCTCGAGGCCGGCCGCGTCGTCCTCGAAGGCGACAACACGACGCTGCGCGCGGATGACCGCGTTCGGCAGGCGTACCTGGGAATGTGACCCCATTCTCGGCACGGGGCCTTTCGGGCTTCGCGACCGAGCCTCACCGACGACCCCGAAAGCCGCGGCTACAGCGGCGACATCCTGGAGGAGACCTGACCATGACGACGAGACGATCCCTGATCCGCAACTGGGCCGCGCTGCCCGCACTCGCGGCGCTTGGCCTCGCCTTCCCCGCCGCCGCCCAGAACCCGGCCGAGGTGAAGGTCGGCCTGCTGGTGCCGCTGTCGGGCCTTTATGCCCGCCCCGGCCAGGTCATGAAGATGGGCGCCGAGATGGCGATCGAGCACATCAACGCGCAGGGCGGCATCAAGGCGCTCGGCGGCGCCAAGCTCAAACTCGTCCTGCTCGATTCCGGCGATACGGTCGAGAAGGCCAAGAACGCCGCCCAGCGCATGGTCGCGCAGGAGACCGACCTCGTCGCCGCCAGCGGCGCCTATCTGTCCTCCTTCACGCTCGCGGCGACGGAGGTCACCGAGCGTGCCAGCCTGCCGCTGCTGACCCTGTCCTATTCGGACCTGATCACCGATCGCGGCTTCAAATACGTCTTCCAGACCTCGGCGACGGCAGCCTCGCAGGCCGAGCAGTGCTTGCCCGAAGTGATGAAGGTCGCGGAGAAGGCGACCGGAATCAGGCCGAAGACGGTCGCGATCATCACCGACAACACCGGTGCATCCGTCGCCTCGGTCAAGCCGATGCGCGAGCGCCTGCTCAAGGAGCACGGCTTGACCCTCGTCGTCGACGAGACCTTCACTCCGCCGCTCTCGGATGCGACGCCGCTGGTCCAGAAGGTCCGCGCGACGCGGCCCGATTTGCTGTTCTTCCTGCCGACGGTGATCTCTGACGGCAAGCTCATCCTCGAGAAGATGAACGAGTTCGGCCTTGGCCAGGCCCGCATCCCGACGATCTCCTTCGGCATCGCCATCGCCGAGCCTGAGATTCTCAAGACGATGGGCGCGGATATGCTGCAGGGCGTGATGACCTGCGTCGGAAGCTGGGGCTCGAAGGGCCATGAGCCGCTGATCGCCGAGCTCAAGGCCAAGTATGGTGAGCCCTGGATGACCCAGAATGGCATCTCGACCTATGCCGATATGTGGGTCGTCGCCGCCGCGCTCGAAAAGGCCGGCAAGGCCGACAAGGAAGCTGTCGCCCAGGCGCTGCGCACGCTCGATCTCGGCCCGTCGAAATACTACCCCGGCGGCCTGATCAAGTTCGACGAGAAGGGCCGGCGCGTGAATGCGGGCCTGACGATCGTGCAGTGGCAGAACGGCGTGCCCAACACCGTCTTCCCGCCCGACCTCGCGGTCAGCCAGGCGGTTTGGTCCAAGAAGTGACGCTGGCCCAAGAAGTGACGCCGATCGCGGCCGGCTCCCTGCCGGCCGCGCCCGTCCGGGCGTCGCCCGGGCGTTTCCGACCCCGCCCAACCTGGAGAATGACATGAGCAAGGACGTCTTCGATCGTGGTCTCGCCATCCGCAAGGACGTGCTCGGCAAGGAATTCGTCGAGAACTCGCTGGCGACGGCCGACGAATTCAACATGCCGATGCAGGAACTCACGACCGAGTACTGCTGGGGCGCCGTCTGGGGCCGCGAGGGCCTGCCGCGCAAGACGCGCTCGATGCTGAACCTCGCTATGATCAGCGCGCTGAACCGCCCCCATGAGCTGAAGATGCACGTCAAGGGCGCGCTTCGGAACGGCGTCAGCAAGGACGAGATTCGAGAGGTCTTCCTCCAGGTCGCGATCTATGCCGGCATTCCCGCGGGTGTCGATTCGTTCCGGATCGCACGCGAGGCTTTCAAGGAAATGGAGGCGGCGGGCTGACGGCTGCGCCGACGTCTGCCCAGGCGGAGACGGGGATTTTCGGCCTGACGGCCTGATGGGGCAACGCCCGCCTCGATCAGATCACGCAATCGCGCAGCCAGCCTCTCGAAGGGGCGGCTGCGCTTTCTTGTCCGGCGCGCCCGGACGAGGCCGATCCGCGCACCCAAAAACAAAAGCCCCGGACACCGCTTCTGTGAAGCGACCTCCGGGGCCTGGAATATGGTGGGCGCGACAGGGATCGAACCTGTGACCCCTACGATGTCAACGTAGTGCTCTCCCGCTGAGCTACGCGCCCGTCTGCCGCGTCGGGATATCGTCGCGGCGGTCGGAACAGGCCCTGCCGTTGCCGGCTGACCATGTTGCGAGGTGTGCGGCTATAGCCGCTCGCCTCAAGGCTTGCAAGGCGCTTTCGCGAGAAAGCGTCTCAGGCCGCGAGCAGCTTTTCGACCTCGTTCACCAGCTCGCGCAGGTGGAAGGGCTTCGAGAGCACCTTCGCATCCTTGGGCGTCTGCGAATCGGGGTTGAGCGCGACTGCGGCGAAGCCGGTGATGAACATCACCTTGATGTCTGGATCGAGCTCGGTGGCGCGGCGCGCCAGCTCGATGCCATCCATCTCCGGCATGACGATGTCCGTCAGCAGCAGCTCGAAGGGCTCTTCGCGCAGGCGGTTATAGGCCGAAAGCCCGTTGTCGAAGGAGGCCACGTCGTAGCCCGCATTCTGCAGGGCCTTGACCAGGAAACGGCGCATGTCGTTGTCGTCTTCGGCGAGAAGTATCTTGGTCATGGGCCTGATGTGTCCGTCCCGTAAGGCCTGTCTTCAAGAGGTCGAAGATGCCGGCCTGGCCACCTCGCCTCGTTCATTGTCTGGCGCCCGCGCCGTTGCCGGGACTAGCGCCGGCAGGGTTATCGGCCCATCCCCGTGCTTGGAACCCTGCGTTTCTATAAGGCATCACCATGGTAAACAACGGGTGAATCCGTTGCCGATGGCGGCTGCGCGCGGGGAGCGCTTCAACAGCGGCCCTTTGTGTGCTTGTGTCCAGGGGCATGACCGCAGCAACTACGCCTTTCCCGCTTGGTTCCGAGGATGTCGTCGCCGAGATCGAGCGGCCGTTCACGCTGTATCAGCCGGCGCTCCATATCGTGCCCGTGGTGGTCGACGTGCCTCATGCCGGGCGACGCTATCCGCGTGCCTTCGTCGAGCGGGCGCGGTTGCCGTTGCGCTCGCTGCGCCGCTCGGAGGACGCCTTCGTCGACCAGCTCTTCGCACGCAGCGTGGCGCTGGGCGCTCCGCTGCTCGTCGCCGAGTTCCCGCGCGCCTATCTCGACGTCAACCGCGAGCCCTATGAGCTCGACCCACGGATGTTCGACGGGCGGCTGCCGGCCTTCGCCAATACCCGCTCGATGCGGGTCGCCGGCGGGCTCGGCACGATCCCCCGCATCGTCGGGGACGGGCACGAGATCTATTTCGGGCGCATTCCGGTGGAGGAGGCGCTGGCACGGATCGAACGGCTCTACCGGCCCTATCATGCCGGCTTGCGCGATCTGGTGCAGCGCACGCAGCGATCCTTCGGCACCTGCATCCTGGTCGATGCGCATTCGATGCCGTCGAGCGGGCTCGACCGCGACGGCCCGGCCAAGCCGGACATCATCCTGGGCGACCGCTTCGGCACCAGCGCGGCCGGCTACATCACCGACATCGCCGAGGCCGCCTTTGCGAAGCTCGGGCTGAGCGTGACGCGCAACCGGCCCTATGCCGGCGGCTTCATCACGGAGCATTACGGGGCGCCGAGCGCCGGCGTGCACACGCTGCAGATCGAGATCAACCGCGCGCTCTACATGAACGAGACCACGCTGATGCCGCATGCGGGCTTTGCCGCGCTCGAGCAGGCGGTTTCCTCGGCGATGGCCGATTGCTTCGCGCGCTGGAGCGGCTGGCTCGACGAGTTCCGGCAGGCGGCGGAATAGGCGCGGCGGCACAGTTCGCGGCGTCGGTTGCCGACGCAACCCAAAAAAAGGGCCGCGCACTTTCGTGGCGGCCCAAGTCTAGGGAGGAAACGCCCAAGGAGGGCAACGAAGGCTTGAGGTGATCGCCCCTTCGCAGTGCACAATATGAAGGTGCAGCGCAAAAAAGCAAGTGGCCTTACCAAAATTGTCACGGAGCGGGCGTCGTATGGGGCATGCGCCTGACGCGGGACAAGACACGCTGAGCGTCGGGCGCCTTGCCTTTCCACGCCTGCCCGCCCATCAGGGCTGGACGACTGGATTGGTGGCGCGGCAGCGCGGCGCAGATGTGGGGGCTTTGATGAGCGCGGTCGATTTCGGAGCCTTCGTGGCTGAGCTCGCGACCGAGTCCGGCCGGGCGATCCTGCCGTTCTTCCGGGCGCATCATGCGATGGAGGACAAGTCGGCGGGCGGCGTGTTCGATCCCGTCACGGAAGCCGACCGAGCCGGCGAGAACATCATGCGCCATCTGATCAAGCGCAGCTTCCCGGCCCATGGCGTTCTCGGCGAGGAGTTCGGCAACGAGAATACCGATGCCGAATATGTCTGGGTGCTCGATCCGATCGACGGCACCCGCGCCTTCATCTCCGGCATCCCGGTCTGGGGCACGCTGATCGGGCTGACCCGGGGCGGTACGCCCGTCTACGGCATGATGCACCAGCCCTTCACCGGCGAGCGCTATTCCGGCGACGGCCGCGAGGCGCGCTACGAGGGGCCGGGGGGTGCGAAGAAGCTGCGCACGCGCCAGGCAGCCGATCTTGCCGCGGCGACGCTGATGACGACATCGCCGGCACTGTTCAAGGGCGAGGAGGCGGCCGCCTATGGCCGCGTCGAGAGTCAGGTGCGGCTCGCACGCTATGGCTGCGATTGCTACGCCTATTGCATGCTGGCCGCTGGCCATGTCGATCTCGTCATCGAGAGCGGGCTGAAGCCCTACGACATCGTCGCGCTGATCCCGATCATCGAGGGTGCCGGCGGCATCGTCACCTCATGGGAGGGCGGCAGTGCCGCCGGGGGCGGGCGCGTCATTGCCGCCGCCAGCAAGCCGCTGCATGAGGCCGCGCTCGCGCTGCTCGCCGGCCGGAGCTGAGGGGCCTGAACTGAGGCCCGCATCCTCGCCGGGGATGAAGGCATCGAAGGCCGCCCAGAACTGGTTCCTGATCGCGTCCGTCTCCATCAGGATCTCGTGCCGCGCGGTCGGCAGGATCAGCGCCTGGCCGGTCTTGAGGCGGGCGGCGAAGCGTTCGATCGCCGGCGTCGAGACGACGCGGTCCTGGCCAGCGGCGATGACGAGCGTCGGCACGCGGACCTCGCGCGCAGCCGAAGGGGCGTTAAGTCGTGCCATCAGCCGGAAGGCGGTGTGGACCCAGGCGATGGTCGGGTCGCCGATGCTGAGCTGGCGGGCAGCCGCCGAGAGCGCGCTGTTGCGGGCATAGCGTTCGGGATCGCCGGTCAGCCGGTTGCCGTCGAAGGGTTTGGTCGCGATCGCGGTCTCGCCGCCGCCGGGCACGAAGGCTTTGCCGAAGCCGAGCCAGAACAGCAGGCTTGCGAGCCTGCTGGCCGGACCCGGGCGCTCGATGATGGTCAGGCCCAGCATCGGCGCCAGCGCCACCAGCCGCGAGACCGGCAGTGCATTCTGCCTGGCGGCGTCGAGGCAGATGGCCGCTCCCATGGAATGGGCGAGCACGAAATAAGGTCCGGGCAATTTCTCGTGCATCTGCGCCATGGCGAGTGCGAGGTCATCCTCGTAGTGCCGCAGCCGCCCGACATGGCCCTTGCGTTCGCGTGAGACGAAGCGCTGCGAGCCACCCTGGCCGCGCCAGTCGAAGGCCAGCACATGAAAACCGCGCCGGCGCAGCTCGGCGATGGTCTCGCTGTAGCGCTCGATGAATTCGGCGCGGCCCTGGACGAGGACGACCGTGCCGCGAACGGCCTTGACCGTTGGCCGCCAGCTCGCGAAGCGGATTTGCGCGCGATCGCGCGTCGCCGCGAACCAGACCTTGCCATGGCCGGGCACCGGATAGTCGGGGTGAGCGAAGAGTCCCGCGTCTGGCAGAGCTGATGTCGAAGCCATGATGGATCTCGAAGCTCCGGCCGCTGTCGAATCGGCGCGCCCACTGCGGGACGAACGGTCTCGGTTATGCCTGCCGCAACGGCCTCTTGAAAAGCCGAAAACACCTTCCCAATTCAATGCTGCGCAGGCCTCAAACCGGCTGCGCGAACCTGAACCAGGCCCGCGCTCATGCCGAGGCGGGCTGGACGAAAACGTCGCTTCCTTTGGAGGACATCATGCGTCACTTTGATCTTTCCCCGCTTTATCGTTCGACCGTCGGCTTCGACCGCCTGTTCTCGCTGCTTGACCAGGCGACCAGCGCCGACGCCGCGCCGACCTATCCGCCCTACAACATCGAGCGCACTGCCGAGAACGCCTACCGCATCACCATCGCGGTCGCGGGCTTCGGCGAGGGCGACCTTGCCATCGAGAGCAAGGAGAACGCGCTCACCGTGCGCGGCGAGAAGCAGGCCAACGACAATGGCGAGCAGCGCGAGGTCCTGCACCAGGGCATCGCGGCGCGCGCCTTCGAGCGTCGCTTCCAGCTTGCCGACTATGTGCAGGTGACCGGCGCCAGCCTCGAGAACGGACTGCTCCATATCGATCTCGTGCGCGAGATTCCCGAGGCCAAGAAGCCCCGCCAGATCGCGATCGGCGGCGGCAAGGCCAAGGTTCTCGAGGCCAAGGTCGAGACCGCCAAAGCTGCGTAAGCCTTCAGCAGTCCCTGTCTGAATAGGAAGGGTGCTTCCGGGAAACCGGAAGCACCCTTTTTCATGTTCTGTCGAAAGGCTCGGAACCACATCCGTCATCCCGGGCTTGCCCCGGGATCCATCCTGGAGCGCCGGAGCCCTCCGATGGATCCCGGAGCTGCGCGGCTTTGCCGCTTGTCCAGGATGACGCGGTATTTCCGAAAATTGCGCTATCGATTCAGTCCATCGGCGTGACCGGCACCTCGGGCGTTTCCGGCTTGGGCGTCGTGGGCGTCGCATCCTCCGTCTGGACCGGCGGGAGCTGCGCCGGGATGCCGGGCTGCTCGGTGCGGGCGAGCGGCGGCTCGCGCTCGGTCTTCTCGGTGCCACGCACGTCGCTGGGATTGACCAGCCGGGGTTTCTCGGCGCCCGTGGCGGGGTCGCTGGGGCCCGGTGTCGGCACGGCCGGCGTTGCGGGTGAGGGCGGCACCACGGTCGCGGGCGCGGTCGCGGCAGCCGGCGGTTTTTCGGCAGGCGGTGCGGGCTCGGCGCGCGGTGGTGCCGCCGGCGAGGGCAGGCTTTGTGTCGCAGGTGCGCTGGCTGCGGCCGGCGGCTTCTCCGTGGGTGGCGCAGGTTCGGCACGCGGCGGGGCGGCCGGTGCCGGCGGCACCACCGATGCCGGCGCATTCGCCTGGCCCGGCGGCTTCAGCGACGGGGGCCGTTCCGGCGGGCGCGGCAGGGTGCGCGGCTGGCGGACGTCGTCGCGGGGGGCGATGCCGGCGACGCGCGGAGCGCGGGGCGGCCCTTGCAGCACGATCTCGTCGAGCAGCTGGCCGCTATAGGGATCGACGATCAGTCGCACGCGGCTGCCGGACCGCGTCCGGCCGTCGATCACGTAAGCGGAGCCTGTCGCCGTCAACGCGGTGCGATCGACCTGGGCGAGGCCGAAATCGCGCGCCGCGATGCGACCAAGGGCGCGCGACGGAATCTGCGCGGGCGGTCGCGGTGCGGCGTAGCGATAGCTGTAGCCGAAACGCTGTTCGAGATAGGGCGCATCTTCCTCGTAGAGATAAGACTGGGCCGATGCGGCGCCGGCGGTGCCGGCCAATGCGCCGGCAACCGCCAGGCCCATCAACGCGGTACGTTTCGGCGCGGTCGAACGAAATGCCATGGGTCATCCCCTTTCAAGGACTGAAAGTCAGGCTTTCAGTCTTCGTTAGGGATTGCGGCATGCATGGGGCTGGAATTAGGACGGACGTCAGCCTTCTTGCGCGGCGAGCAGCGCGATCAGTCGGTCGACCTGTGCTTCCGGCGTCGCGAAGGACATCACGAAACGGCCGACGATCTCGCCCTCCGCAAGAGCGACGCCTGCCGGTAGCGCCCGGTCGGACCAGGTCAGGAAACCGACGCCGGCCGCCTTGAGCCGCTCCTGCAAGGAAGCCGACAAGATCGGAAACACTTCATTGGCCTGGCAGGGCCAGGCGAGGCGGGCCTGGCTGCTCGTTTCGATCGCGCTTGCCAGTTTCGCGGCCATGGCATTGGCGTGGCGGGCGAGGTCGAGCCAGTGGCCATTCGCCAGCAGCCCCTCGAACTGGGCGCCGATGAGGCGGCCCTTTGACAGCGTCTGGCCGGCGCGCTTGCGGCGCCATTTCATCTCGCCAGCCTTGGCGGGGTCGAAGAAGATCACGGCTTCCGCCGCCCAGGCGCCGTTCTTGGTGCCCCCGAAGGAGAGCACGTCGACGCCGGCCTTCCAGGTCATCTCGGCCGGGCTGCAGCCGAGCGTGACCAGCGCATTGGCGAAACGGGCACCGTCCATGTGGAGGGTCAGGCCGCGCGGCGTGGCGGCGGCCTTGAGCGCGCGGATCTCGTCGAGCGAATAGATCGTGCCGCATTCGGTCGCCTGGGTGATCGAGATCGCCTGCGGCTGGACCTGATGCAGGGCGCCCTGGCGGAAGCGGGTCAGCGTCTGCGTGACGAGATCCGGCGAGATCTTGTTGCTGGCGCCGGGCAGGCCGATCAGCTTGGCGCCGTCGCTGAAGAATTCCGGCGCGCCGCATTCGTCGTCGGCGACATGGCTTTCCTCATGGGTGAGCACCGCGCCCCAGGGGCGGGTGATGCTGGCGAGCGCGAGCGCGTTCGCCGCCGTGCCTGATGTCACGAGGAAGACCGCGACCTCGTGCTCGAAGATCTCGGCGAAGCGGCTTTCGGCCTTCTGCGTCCAGATGTCGGTGCCATAGGCGGAAGCCGGGCCGTCATTGGCGGCAATGATCGCGGCCATGACATACGGGCTCGCGCCCGCGGTATTGTCGCTGATGAAGTTCATGCCTTTGCGTTAGCGGCGTGGCGCCTGCCTGCCAAGCGCATGCGGGCCGGGCGGCCCTGCGCAAAATGCCCATCAAAACAAGAACCGTGCAGCCCGACTCCGCCTTTCGTGCCGGATATGTCTCGTGGGCGCGCGCGATCGAAATAAAATGTCGCGCGCCTGCGAAATCGCCCCTTGTGCGGAGATTAGAATTCTGGCAAGTTCATCGCGATAGGACAGTGTTGCTGTCCCATTTTCAACTGCGTCGATTGCGACCCTCAAGGGGTGGCTGTCGCGCCATCGCAACGGAGCGGATCGATGACGAAGGGCACGGCAAAACACGCCAAAGCCAATCGTACGTGCGCCGCCCGCAAAGCGGCGGCCTAGGACAGGCGCGACAGGGCGAAAGCCCCGGCGCCTGCGGAGGACGCGGGCGCCCCGAGACCAGCGCAAGCAAGCCTCCGACAGACGAACGGTCCGGCCATGTTGGCCCCATCCTTGCTGCCGGCTCCCAGGGGCCGCGCGCGAGCGGCGGCGGCCTGCTGCGGCGGAAGGTTTATATGGACTCAAAGGTGCCTCCCGGCGGAAGCTGGCGGGGCATTGGCAAGCAAGCGGTTTTGGGCAAGCGGGGTTTGACGATGAGCGAAACCAGCCAGTCGAGCGGTGCCAAGTTTGTGGCCGAGGCCGAATCTTGGAACGGCGTGGAGCCTTTCGAGCGCTTCCCGGAGGTCCGCGATCCGGCCATGCCGGTGCGCCAGGGTCTCTATGACCCGTCGATGGAGAAGGATTCCTGCGGCGTTGGCTTCATCGCCGACATGAAGAACCGCAAGAGCCACGCCATCGTCGAGCAGGGCCTGCAGATTCTGCGCAATATCGACCATCGTGGCGCGGTCGGCGCCGACCCCAAGCTCGGCGATGGCTGCGGCATCCTCACCCAGATCCCGCATCGCTTCTTCAGCGAGGAATGCGCCAGGCTCGGCATCGAACTGCCCGAAGTCGGCCATTATGCGATCGGCCAGTTCTTCATGCCGCAGGACGCCGCCGACCGGACGATCTGCGAGGACATCGTCGCGCAGACGGTGACCGAGGAGGGGCTGATCTTCCTCGGCTGGCGCGACGTGCCTGTCGATGGGTCGGATCTCGGCGAAGCCGTGAAGCAGAGCGAGCCGGTCCATCGCCAGCTCTTCGTCGGGCGCCCGGCGGAGATCGCCACGGAGGAGGATTTCGAGCGCAAGGTCTATGTCCTCAGGAAGTCGGTCTCCAACCAGGTCTACAAGCTCAAGGATCGGGCGACCGCGACCTATTACCCGGTCTCGATGTCGGCCCGCACCATCGTCTACAAGGGCATGGTGCTGGTCACCCAGCTCGGCAGCTATTTCAAGGATCTGACCGATCCGCGCTTCGAGAGCGCGCTCGCGCTCGTCCACCAGCGCTTCGCCACCAACACCTTCCCGTCCTGGCGGCTGGCGCATCCTTACCGGATGGTCGCCCATAACGGCGAGATCAACACGCTGCGCGGCAACGTCAACTGGATGGCGGCGCGGCAGGCCTCGGTCGATTCCGAGCTGTTCGGACCCGACATCTCCAAGCTCTGGCCGATTTCCTATGAGGGCCAGTCCGACACCGCCTGCTTCGACAACGCGCTCGAATTCCTGGTGCAGGGCGGCTATTCGCTGGCCCATGCCATGATGATGCTCGTGCCGGAAGCGTGGAACGGCAACCCGCTGATGAACGAGGAGCGGCGCGCCTTCTACGAATACCACGCCGCGCTGATGGAGCCCTGGGACGGGCCGGCCGCCATCGCCTTCACCGACGGCAAGCAGATCGGCGCCACGCTCGATCGCAACGGCCTGCGGCCGGCGCGCTATCTCGTCACCGATGACGGGCTCGTGGTGCTGGCTTCGGAATTCGGCGTGCTGCCGATCCCAGAGGAGAAGATCATCGAGAAGTGGCGTCTGCAGCCGGGCAAGATGCTGCTGATCGACCTCGAACAGGGCCGCATCATCGGCGACGACGAGATCAAGACGACGCTCTGCCTCGCCAACCCCTACAAGGACTGGCTGAAGCGCACCCAGATCGTGCTCGAGGACCTGCCGCCGGTCGAGGCGCGGGCCTCGCGCACTGACGTGCCGCTGCTCGATCGCCAGCAGGCCTTCGGCTATACGCAGGAGGATGTCCGCCTGCTGATGGCGCCGATGGCGGTGACCGGCCAGGAAGCGGTCGGCTCGATGGGCACCGACACGCCGATCTCGGCGCTCTCGTTCAAGTCGAAGCTGCTCTACACCTATTTCAAGCAGAACTTCGCGCAGGTGACGAACCCGCCGATCGACCCGATCCGCGAGGAGCTGGTGATGAGCCTGCTCTCCTTCATCGGGCCGCGGCCGAACATCCTCGATCTGGAGGGCACCTCGCGTCGCAAGCGGCTCGAGGTCCGCACGCCGATCCTGACCAATGACGATCTCGAGAAGATCCGCTGCATCGGCCATTACGAGGACCGCTTCGACACCAAGACGATCGACTTCACCTATCCGGCGCGCGATGGCGCTGTCGGCATGGTGGCAGCGGTGGAGCGGCTCTGCGAGCGCTCGGAGGCGGCGGTCCATGGCGGCTACAACATCATCATCCTGTCCGACCGGCAGGTCGGGGCCGATCGCATCCCGATCCCGGCGCTGTTGGCGACGGCGGCGGTGCATCATCACCTGATCCGCAAGGGCCTGCGCACCTCGGTTGGTCTCGTCGTCGAATCCGGCGAGCCGCGCGAGATCCATCATTTCTGCTGTCTCGCCGGCTATGGCGCGGAAGCGATCAACCCCTACCTCGCCTTCGACACGCTGCTCGATCAACATGCGCAGGGTGCGTTCCCGACCGAGGTCGACGCCTATGAGGTGGTGAAGCGCTACATCAAGTCGGTCGGCAAGGGCGTGCTCAAGGTCATGTCCAAGATGGGCATCTCGACCTATCAATCCTATTGCGGCGCGCAGATCTTCGACGCGGTGGGTTTGAAGAGCGACTTCGTCGAGCGTTACTTCTTCGGCACGGGGACCGCGATCGAGGGCGTCGGCCTCGACGAGATCGCGCAGGAGAGCGTCAGCCGCCACCGCGACGCCTTCGGTGATGCGCCGATCTACCGCAACAGCCTCGATATCGGCGGCGAGTACATGTACCGCATCCGCGGCGAGGACCACGTCTGGCAGCCCGACGTCGTCGCCTCGCTGCAGCATGCGGTCCGGCTGAACGCACAGGATCGCTATGAGGACTTCGCCCGTCAGGTGAATGACGAGGAGCAGCGGCTGACCACCATCCGCGGCCTCTTCAAGCTCAGGCAGGCGAGCGAGGACGGGCGCCAGCCCGTGCCGCTGGAGAGCGTCGAGCCGGCTTCGGAGATCGTGAAGCGCTTCGCCACCGGGGCGATGTCCTTCGGCTCGATCTCGCGCGAGGCGCATGAGACGATGGCCATCGCGATGAACCAGATCGGCGGCAAGTCCAACACCGGCGAGGGGGGCGAAGAAGCGATCCGCTTCAAGCCGATGGCGGACGGGCGCTCGAAGCGCTCGGCGATCAAGCAGGTCGCGTCGGGCCGCTTCGGCGTCACGGCGGAGTATCTCGCCAATGCCGACGTCATGCAGATCAAGGTCGCGCAGGGCGCCAAGCCGGGCGAGGGCGGGCAGCTTCCGGGCCACAAGGTCGACGCCAAGATCGCCAAGGTCCGGCACTCGACGCCGGGCGTCGGGCTGATCTCGCCGCCGCCGCATCACGACATCTATTCGATCGAGGATCTGGCGCAGCTGATCTTCGATTTGAAGAACGTCAATCCGGCGGCCGATGTCTCGGTCAAGCTGGTCTCGGAGATCGGGGTCGGCACGGTCGCGGCCGGCGTCGCCAAGTCGCGCGCCGACCACATCACCATCTCGGGCTTCGAGGGCGGCACGGGCGCAAGCCCGCTGACCTCGCTGAAGCATGCAGGCTCCCCCTGGGAGATCGGGCTCGCCGAGACGCAGCAGACGCTGGTGCTGAACAAGCTGCGCGGGCGGGTCGCCCTGCAGGTCGATGGCGGGCTTCGCACCGGCCGCGACGTGGTGATCGGCGCGCTGCTGGGGGCCGACGAGTTCGGCTTCTCGACCGCGCCGCTGATCGCGGCGGGCTGCATCATGATGCGCAAGTGCCATCTCAACACCTGCCCGGTCGGCGTCGCGACGCAGGACCCGGTGCTACGCAAGCGCTTCAAGGGCCTGCCCGAGCACGTCGTCAACTACTTCTTCTTCGTCGCCGAGGACGTCCGCAAGATCATGGCGCAGATGGGCTTCACCCATCTCGACGAGATCGTCGGCCGCTCCGACCTGCTCGACAAGCGCGAGGCGATCGACCACTGGAAGGCCAAGGGCCTCGATTTCACCCGGCTGTTCCACAAGGTCGACATGCCCGGCGTCGCGATCCGCCATGTCGAATTGCAGAAGCACCCGATCGACGATGTCCTCGACCGCAAGCTGATCGAAGGCGCCAGGGATGCCGTCGAGACCGGCACCCCGGTCGTGCTCGAACACCCGATCTGCAATGTCGACCGCAGCGTCGGCGCGATGCTGTCTGGCGTCGTGGCGAAGAAGTACGGTCATGCCGGCCTGCCCGACGACACCATCACGGTGAAGCTCAAGGGCACCTCAGGCCAGAGCTTTGCGGCGTTCCTGGCGGCTGGCGTCACCGTCGAACTGACCGGGCAGGCCAACGACTATGTCGGCAAGGGGCTGTCGGGCGGCAAGCTGATCGTCAAGCCGGACCCGGCCTCGAAGGCCGTGCCGGAACGCTCGATCATCGTCGGCAACACGGTGCTTTATGGTGCGATAGCGGGCGAGGCGTATTTCCGCGGCGTCGCCGGCGAGCGCTTCGCGGTGCGCAATTCCGGCGCCATCGCGGTGGTCGAGGGCACGGGCGACCATGGCTGCGAGTACATGACCGGCGGCGTCGTCGCCGTGATCGGGCCGACCGGGCGTAACTTCGCGGCCGGCATGTCGGGCGGCATCGCCTATGTTCTCGACGAGGACAAGAGCTTCAAGGCGCGCTGCAACCTCTCCATGGTCGATCTCGAGCCGGTCGAGGAGGAAGAGGACCTGATGGAGCGGCTGCACCATCATGGCGGCGATCTCGAGCATAAGGGCCGCATCGACATGGCCGACATGTCGGGCCATGACGAGGAGCGCCTGATGCAGATGCTGACGAACCATGCCGACTACACCGGTTCGGAGACGGCGCGTCGCATCCTCGACAACTGGGCCGAATACCGCACCAAATTCGTCAAGGTGATGCCGGTGGAATACCGCCGGGCGCTGCGCGAGATGGAACAGGCGCGCACATTGCAGGCGGCCGAATAGGACGGGACGTCAGCTCCGGTCGGCGCGTTCGATCCGGAACCTCATCAGGACAGGCGCCCCGGCCGAGCGGGGATGCCCGGCGCTAAGCCGGGCAGGACGGCGAGAGACACGACATGGGCAAGGTCACGGGCTTCCTCGAATACGACCGGCAGGAGCAGAAGTATCAGCTCGCCGGCGACCGCATCCGGCATTTCCGGGAGTTCACGCTCCCGCTGGAGGAGCGCGACATCAAGAAGCAGGCGGCGCGCTGCATGGATTGCGGCATCCCGTTCTGCCATGGCCCGACCGGCTGCCCGGTCCATAACCAGATCCCAGACTGGAACGAGCTGGTCTTCTCCGGCGGCTGGCAGGACGCGCTGAGCAACCTTCACTCGACCAACAACTTCCCGGAGTTCACCGGCCGCATCTGCCCGGCTCCTTGCGAGGAAGCCTGCACGCTGAACCTCGAGAACATGCCCGTCACGATCAAGACGATCGAGCAGGCGATCGCCGACAAGGGCTGGCAGGAGGGCTGGATCATCCCCGAGCCCTCGGCGCTTCGCACCGGCAAGAGCATCGCCGTGGTCGGATCTGGCCCAGCCGGAATGGCGGCCGCGCAGCAACTCGCCCGCGTCGGCCATGACGTGCATCTCTACGAGCGCGAGGCGCGCGCCGGCGGCCTGCTGCGCTACGGCATTCCCGACTTCAAGATGGAAAAGAAGCACATCGACCGCCGCGTGAAGCAGATGGAGGCCGAGGGCGTCACCTTCCACTACAACGTCAATGTCGGCGTCACCGTGCCCTTCGCGACACTGACCGCCGAGCATGACGCCGTGTTGATGACCGGCGGGGCCGAGGCGCCGCGCGATCCCGGCCTGCCCGACACCAATCTGCAGGGCGTGCATTACGCGATGCCGTACCTGACCCAGCAGAACAAGCGCACCGGCGGCGAGGACGTCTCGAAGATCACGCCGATCCTGGCGGGCGGCAAGCATGTCGTCGTCATCGGCGGCGGCGACACGGCGTCTGACTGCGTCGGCACGGCGTTCCGGCAGGGCGCGCTGTCGGTGACGCAGCTCGACATCCGGCCGATGGCGCCGCAGCTCGAGGACAAGCTCACCGTCTGGCCGTACTGGCCGACGAAGTTCCGCACCTCGTCCTCGCAGGCCGAGGGCGCCGAGCGCGAGTTCCAGGCCGCGACGCTGGGGCTGGAGGGCCGCAACGGCCGCCTGACCGGGGTGAAATGCGTGCGCGTCGACGAGAAGCGCAAGCCGATCGCAGGGACCGAATTCGTCCTGCAGGCCGATCTCTGCTTCCTCGCCATCGGCTTTGCCGGCTCGCTGATCGAGGGCATGATCGCGCAGTCGGGCGTGGCCGTCGACAAGCGCGCCAACGTCATCGCCAACGAGACCGATTACCGCACCAGCGCCGACAACGTCTTCGTCGCCGGTGACATGCGGCGCGGCCAGTCGCTGGTCGTCTGGGCGATCCGCGAAGGTCGCCAGGCGGCGCATGCGATCGACAAGCATTTGATGGGCGAGACGATCCTGCCGGTGTGAGCGATCGGCCGCTGGTTGTAGAGCGCGGGGAACCCTTCTCCCGGATGGGAGAAGGGCAGGGATGAGGGCCCGCCGCTGCTTAATGAAATGAGACGGAGCCGTTGCTACTTCTTACTGCAACGGCAGGCCCTCATCCGGCGCTCCGCGCCACCTTCTCCCATCCGGGAGAAGGGAAGAGGCGTCGAGCCTTCACCGCGGCCAGCGATAGTCGTCCATGCGTCCGGGCTTCGGCTCCGGCATGATGCCCTCGCCGAAGATGCGGTCGAGCTGGGTTGCGACCTCGCCGCGGCCCCTGGCATCGGGGATCGAGACCAGCAGCGCCTGCTCGCCCTGCGCAGCGCCGCCGGTGAGCGGCAGGATCGGCCCTGCCAGCGGCTTGGCCTGGAGTGCAGCCGGCAGGCTGATCGTGGGCAGGCCGCTGACCATCCGATCGATCAACCGCTCGACACCGCCCGGCTGCAGTTCCGGGTTGCTCGGCGCGCCGGTGTCGGGCGAAACCGGCAGCGCGATCACGCTGCCCTGTGCGCCCGGCTCGAACATCCGGCGCACCAGCAGATCGACGAAATGGCCCGCCTTGCGGGCACCGACCGAGGTGAAATGGATGCCGTCGCCGAGACGCAGCCGGGCGGTCTGGCCGGAGACGTCGGGGCCCATCGCCGTGTAACGGTTCTCTGAATCGACGAAGGCACCCCAGAGATCGACATATTGCCCGCCCGCGCGCTCGACCTGCTGGCGGTACAGCTCGTTGAAGGTGACGAAATCGGCCGAGAGCCTGGCATTCTGCACCGGCGGTGCCCCGACCCAGATCAGCGGGATGCGCTTAGCCGCGAAGAGTTGGGCCACGGCCGCGATGCGCTCGCGATAGAGTTCGAGCCAGCGCGGGCTCAGCGGCTCATGGACGGTCTCGCCCTCGCGGATCGCCTGCCGGTCGTTCAGGCCGATCATCATGACGCCGAGGCTGATCTTCTGGTCGCCCGCCAACAGATCGGCCGCGGCCTTGGGCCAGTCGTAGAAATCGCTGCGGACGAGGCCGGAATCCGGCTTGGCCCTCTGCAGCACGGCGAGGTCGGGCCGGTCTTCCAGCGCCTCCTCGAGGCCGCCGGCGAGCAGATGGGCGAGCGAATCCCCCATCACCAGCAGATGATGGGCGACATCGACCTTGGGGATGACGGGATCGTCCCGAACCACGACCGGCGCCACGGGGCGGCGGCGCACGACGGGCGCGACGCGCTGGCGCTGCGGCTGGGCGACGGGCGGCGGCGCGGGCTGCTGCCAGAAGAACTGGAAGAAGCCGCGCTGGGGTTGCGGCTGGGGCTGCTGCTGACGCGCCTGCTGGGCGAGCGTCGTCGGCCCTCCGGTCAGGATCAGCAGGCCGGCGGCGGCGAACAGCATGAGGAGGGAGCGCAAACGCATCGGGCTCTCGATCCCGCGCCGGCGAGCGGCTTTCACAGCCTATATAGTGCGAAACCGCGCTAGCGTCAGCTTCCGGCGCGCATCTTCGCCAACAGGGCAGGGGTCGGCCAGCCATCGGCGATCTCGCCGTTGCGAAGCTGGTATTGCCTGACGGCCTCGCGCGTGCCGGTGCCGATGCGGCCGTCGGCGTCGTGGTTATAAAGCCCGAGCGCCTTCAGCCGGCGCTGGACATCCTGCATGCCTGATTTGTCGAGGCGCGGCGCTTGGACCGGCCAGTCGGCCTGGATCGCCGGGCGCCCCATGATGCGGTCGCCGAGATGGCCGACAGCGAGCGCATAGGCGTCCGACGAGTTGTATTTCTTGATGACATCGAAATTCTCGGTCAGCAGCATCACCGGGCCGCGATGGCCGGCGGGGTAGAACAGCCTCGCCTCGCCGGACGAGGGCAGCGCGCGGCCGTCAGTGCGGCGCACACCGGCCGAGGCGAAGGAGGAGAAGCTCGCCTTGTAGAGCTTGTGGTCGAAGCCTTCGGGCAAGGTCACTTCGAGGCCCCAGGGCAGGCCCTGCACCCAGCCATAGCCCTTCAGGTAGTTGGCGGTGGAGGCGAGTGCGTCGGAGGTCGAGCTCCAGATGTCGGCATGGCCGTCGCCAGTGAAGTCGACGGCATATTTCCGGTAGCTCGACGGCATGAACTGGGTGTGGCCCATCGCCCCGGCCCAGGAGCCGCGCAGCTCGCGGCGCTCGACATGGCCTTCCTCGATCAGTTCGAGCGCGGTGAGGAGTTCGTCGCGGAAGAAGTCGCCGCGATAGCGCAGATGAGCCAAGGTCGCGAGCGAGCGGATGGTATCCTTGTCGCCCTTGAACGCGCCGTAATTGGTTTCCATGCCCCAGACGCCGAGCACGATTTCCTTCGGCACGCCGTAGCGCGCCTCGACCTGCGCCAGCACGCTGGCATTGTCGGCGGCAGCATCGCGGCCGCGCGGAATGCGCGTGCCGCCGACCGCGCTGTTAAGATAACCCCAGATCGGCGCGGTGAACTCGGACTGCTTTTTCGTCAGCGCGGCGATCCCGGGATCGGGCGTGACGCCTTTGAAGGCGGTGTCGAAAGTCGCGCGCGAGACGCCGCGTGCCTGGGCCAGAGGCCAGAGGCGCTGCAGAAACCCGTCGAAGGAGGCGTTGGCCGGCGCCGTGTTCGTGGCCGGCTTGGCATCTCGGGCTTTTGCAGCTGAGGCGTTGATCGACCCCGTAGTCTGCGCGAACGCCGGCGCGAGGCTGATCAGGGCCGTGGCGGCGATGACGGACAGGCGCATGGGGGCACTCGGACTGGCTGGAAAGATGGGTCGCTCCAAAGCGCCTGAACAAGATTAACCAAAGGTTAAGCGCGGCGGCAATGCCGTCCATGCGACACGCGCTGCTGCGGCCCGATTTGACAAAGCGCGGCGCTTGGCCGAGCCTTGCCGACATGAACAGCCATCTCCGGTTCTGCTGCGGTCTGCACCGCTCGGGCAATCTCATCGCGGGCCATTAGCCCCGCGCCCGCCGCGCAGCGCGCTCCGGGTTCGGGGCCAATGCCGCGCCATTTGGCGCCTCCATCCTTCACCACCTTATCGTTTCGGACAGTCGGGAGACGGCGCGGTCGATTTGACCCCGCGGCCGGCTGCCGTTCCCTTTCTCAGGAATACGTCATGACCATTTCTTCGAAGCGCCCGTCGCGGCCCGCTATCGTGCTCACCGCCGGCGACCATCTCCTTTTGAGCCGCACCGTCGCCGGTGCCGGCGAAGGTCTGGCCGATCTCGCGGCCGAACTGGCCCGTGAGCTCGATCGCGCCCGTATCCTGCCGGATGGCCGCAGCTCGGCCGATCATGTCCGCATCGGTAGCGGCGTCACCTTCCGCGACGAGGCTTCCGGCAAGGAATCGACGATCACTCTGGTCGCGCCGCAGCATGCCGATGTCGATGCTGGCAGGATCTCGGTGATGACGCCGGTCGGCGTGGCGCTGATCGGCATGGCGGCCGGGAAGTCGATCGACTGGACGACGCGTTCCGGCGACCGCCGCCGTCTGACCGTGACGGAGGTCAGGGACCCGGCCGAACTGGCGATGGCAAGCTGAGCGCGCCTGCGTCAGATCGCGTTGCGCGTCTTCAGCTTCTCCTCCCAGTCCAGCGCCTGGCGGACGATCTCCTCGAGGTCGTCATGTTCGGGCTGCCAGCCGAGTTCGTCGCGGATTCGATCGGCCCTGGCGATGAGCGAGGCCGGGTCGCCAGCGCGGCGGCCCGACAGCTTGACCGGGAAGTCGACGCCGGAGACCTGCTTGACCACGGCGACGACCTCGTTGACCGAATAGCCCCGGCCATAACCGCAGTTCAGCGTCAGGCTTTTTCCGCCTGCGCGCAGATGGTCGAGCGCGGAGAGATGGGCGCGGGCGAGGTCGGTGACATGGATGTAGTCGCGGATGCAGGTGCCGTCGGGGGTGGGGTAATCGGTGCCGAAGACCTCGAGCCCGGCGCGCTGGCCCAGCGCCGCCTGGCCCGCAACCTTGATCAGATGGGTGGCGTTCGGCGAGGACTGGCCGGAGCGGCCCCTGGGATCGGCGCCAGCAACGTTGAAATAGCGCAGCACGACGAAGCTCAACCCATGGGCGCGGGCGACGTCGGACAGCATCCACTCGCTCATCAGCTTGGAGCGGCCATAGGGGTTGATCGGGTTGAGCTCGATCTCCTCCGGCACCGGGCTGATCGCGGGTTCGCCATAGACCGCCGCGGTCGAGGAGAAGATGATTCGCTGGACGCCGCCGCGCACGGCGCTTTCCAGAAGGCTGCGCGTCTTCACGGTATTGTTGAGATAATAACCGAGAGGGTCGGAGACGGATTCCGGAACCACGATTTTGGCGGCGAAATGGGCGATCTCGGTGATGCCATGTTCGGCGATGACCCGCGCGACCAGCTCCTGGTCGGCGATGTCGCCCTGCACCAGAACGGCCTCTTTCGGCACGGCCCACCAGAAGCCGGTCGAGAGATTGTCGAGAACCACCACGCTCTCGCCACGGTCGAGCAGTTCAAGCACCATATGGCTGCCGATATAGCCCGCCCCACCAGAAACAAGTACAGCCATGATCGAATGTCCGCTCCGCGCTACCCCGAACCGCCCTTAAGCAAAAAGCGTTGACGGGTTCTCAAGCTCGTCCTGCTAATAGTACGTTGTGACCGGCTCCCGACAAGTCAGGGGCCGGACGCTTTCCACCCGCACCGCCGCAGGCAAGCCAGGCCAAGGCGCCAATTGGACCTTCCATGACGAAACGCATCCGCAAGGCCGTCTTCCCCGTCGCCGGTCTCGGCACCCGCTTCCTGCCCGCCACCAAGGCGATCCCGAAGGAGATGCTGACCATCGTCGACCGGCCTGTCGTCCAGCATGTTGTCGACGAGGCGCGCGCGGCCGGCATCGAGCATTTCGTCTTCATCACCGGCCGCAACAAGGCGGTGATCGAGGATCATTTCGACCTCGCCTACGAACTCGACGACACGCTGCGCAAGCGCAACAAGACCAGGGAACTCGAGGCGCTGCTGGCCGACCTGCCGGCCGCAGGAGCCACCAGCTTCACCCGCCAGCAGGCGCCGCTCGGGCTCGGCCATGCCGTCTGGTGCGCGCGCGACATCATCGGCGACGACGAGCCCTTCGCCCTGCTGCTGCCTGACATGCTGCATCATACCCATGGCAGGGGCTGCCTCGCCGAGATGATCGATGCCTACAACAAGCATGGCGGCAACCATATCGCGGTGGCGCCGGTGCCTGAGGACCAGACCCATCAATACGGCATCGTCGGCGTCGAGAACCGCGATGCGAAGGTCTCGAAGGTGACCAAGATGGTCGAGAAGCCGGCCAAGGGCACCGCGCCGTCGAACCTGCACATCACCGGCCGCTACATCCTGCAGCCGACGATCTTCAACCTGCTCGCCAATCAGGAGCCGGGTGCCGGTGGCGAGATCCAGTTGACCGATTCGATGATCGCGCTGTCGCGGCTGGAGCCGTTCCATGCCGTGCGCTTCGACGGCGACATCTACGATACCGGCTCGAAGATCGGCTTCCTGACCGCCAACATCGCCTATGCGCTCGACCGCGGCGATCTCGGCCCGCAAATCCGGCAGGAGATCGAGCGGCTGCTGGAGCGCTGATGCCCGTCGCTGGGCGGGAATCGCGCGGGTGAGCGAAGGCAGCATCGTCTTCGACCGTGCGCTCGGCGCCCTGCGTCTGAGGCGGGCGCTCGCGGCAGGCTATCCCGATTTCCTGCTCCAGCGCGCGGTGCAGGATCTGGAGGAGCGGCTGGCCGCGGTGCTGCGGCGCTTCGCGGTGGCGGCCGATCTCGGCACGCCGCTACCGCTCGCAGGCCCCGTGCTGCTCGCCAAGGCCGATTCGCTGTTGCGCATGGCCGAGGTTCAGGGTGGGCCGGCCGATCTGGTCGGCGATCTCGAACAGCTGCCGCTGGCTTCCGGCGGCCTCGATCTCGCGGCTTCGCTGCTCGCCTTGCACGGCGTCAACGATCTGCCGGGCGCTCTGATCCAGATCCGCCGGAGCTTGCGGCCGGATGGGCTGTTCATCGGCTGCCTGCTCGGTGGCCGGACGCTGCAGGAGCTCAGGCAGGTGCTGCTGGAGGCCGAGGCCGAGACGGCGGGCGGCGTCAGCCCGCGCATCGCGCCCTTCGCCGATCTGCGCGATCTCGGTAGCTTGCTGCAGCGTGCCGGTTTTGCGCTGCCCGTTATCGACAGCGAGGTCGTGACGGTGCGCTATCGCGACATGTTCGGCCTGCTGCGCGATCTGCGCGCGATGGGCTGGGGCAATGCGCTCTCTGCACGCCGCCGGACCGGCATGCGGCGTGAAACGCTGCTGCGGGCGGCTGCGCTCTATGCCGAGCGCTTCGCCGATGCGGATGGGCGCCTGCGCGCGACCTTCGAGATCGTCTGGCTTTCGGGCTGGGCGCCGCATGAAAGCCAGCAGAAGCCGCTGCGGCCGGGTTCGGCCAAGGCAAGGCTGGCCGATGCGCTGGGCGTGCCGGAGATCGGCACCGGGGACATGGCGGGCGGATGAGCTGGGGGGAACTCGATTTCTCCTCAGCCCTCATCCTGAGGAGCCGCGAAGCGGCGTCTCGAAGGATGCTCCAGATGTCTCCGGAGCCTCCTGGAGTATCCTTCGAGACGCGATCTTCGATCGCTCCTCAGGATGAGGGCTTGAAATGGTGCCTATGTCCAATGCGGGGAACCCGTCGTGAGCGAGAAACAGGAGCGTCTGGGCCGCGACGCCTTCGGCCTGTTCCGGACGGTGCCGACGCGCTGGGCCGACAATGACGTCTACGGCCACGTCAACAATGTCGTCTATTATTCCTGGTTCGACACGGCGGTGAATGCCTGGCTGGTCGAGCGCGGCTTCCTCGACATCGCCGGGAGCGCGGTCGTCGGCCTCGTGGTCGAGACGAGCTGCAGCTATTTCGAGAGCCTTGCCTTTCCCGAACCCGTCGAGGTCGGCCTCGGCGTCGAGCGGCTGGGCAACAGCTCCGTGACCTACCGGATCGGCGTCTTCCGCGAAGGCGGCGCGCTGGCGGCGGCGCAGGGGCGCTTCACCCATGTCTATGTCGATCGCGCCACGCAGCGCCCGGTGCCGATCCCGACCGATCTGCGCGCGGCGCTCTCAGCCCTCACATCGTCAGGCGGATTTGGCTGATCTCGCGGGCGATCTGCTGGAAGATCGGGGTGAGCTGCGAGGCGTTGGTGACCTCGTAATACATGGCCGTCTCGCTGGCGCAGCCGCGCAGCAGGTTGCGGTTCCCGTCGATGACGCGGATCGAATAGATCCGGATGCCGGCCGCCTTGGCGCTCTTGCAGGCGGCCTCGGTGCGGTCGTCCATGGTCGATTGGCTGTCGCCGAAGCGGTTCTGGGTGTTGTCGCCATCGGTGAGCAGGACCATGTATTTGGTCAGCCGCGGCGTGTTGACCGGCACGGCTTCCGGCAGCGGCGCGATCGGGCTCAGGCTCGCTGCGCCCCAGGCGGCGCCGATCGTGACGTTTGTATATCCCACAGGCGTCATCGCGTTGATCGTGCCCGCCAGCGCGGTCCAGTCGCTGGTCAGCGGGCGGATCGGCGTCAGGGTGGACTGGGCGCAGAAGTCGGCCGGGTACAGAGTCGCGTTCTGGCCGATCACCGCGCCGGCATCGCTGACGTCATAGGGCTTGTCGCGATCGCTGATGCAGCCTTCCCAGGTCGCCGGGCTAATCGTTTTCTTGTTCGAGCCGCTGCCCTTGGTCAGGTCGAAGCGCAGCCAGGGCGCGACCTTGTAGGTGGTCGGCAGGCGCACCTGCGTGGCGAAGGGAACGACCGAAATCCGAATCTGATCGGTTTCGGTCGAGGCTTCCTTCATGATCTTGAGCAGGTCGAGCGAGGCCTTCTTCAGTTCGGTCAGCTTGTCGGACGACGCCATCGAGCCTGTGTTGTCGAGCACCAGAGCAAGTTCGACGCGGTTGGTGCCCCAGACCGACTGGGCGGTCGAGGAGACGGGAATCGTGTCGATGCCGATGACCTTGGCCAGGCTGGTCTCGACGGCGGTGGTCGCGGTGACGTCGACCGTGCGGGCGGTGCGGTTGATCGCGACGGTATAGGTGCCGAGCTTGGCGTCGGAATTGCCGGCGAGGTTGGCCCGGATCAGCGCTTCGGCACGGGTCTTGAGCTGGGCGTCCGTCAGCTTGGTCGCGTCACGGGCGACCATCAGCGCAGCCGAATCGACCGCCGCGTTCAAGGTGGCGCGGGCGGAGCTGGCGCGGGCATAGTCGACGCAGGCGCCGGCGATCCCGATCATCGGAATGGCGACGAAGCCGAACAGAACCGCGGTGGTGCCGGAGGCATCCTTCCTGAAACGGGACAAGAGCGACATCGATTGTTCCTCCATGGCACGGTCCGCCCCGTGTCATGGAAAACAGCGCAGATCGCGTGCCAGCAGGGCGGCGCAGCGCCGGAATGCGTTGTCTCCTGCGGTCAGGCGCGCTATGCCCCGCGCAACCGAAGACGTGCGGCGATCGAAGATCTGCCGCGCCGCCAGAACGCCAGGGACCGTCGCCTGTGATTCCCAACGACATCAAGATCACGCCGCAGCTCGTGGCCGAACATGGCCTGAAGCCCGACGAGTATCAGCGCTTCCTGCATCTGATCGGGCGCGAGCCCTCGATCACGGAGCTCGGCATCGTCTCGGCGATGTGGAACGAGCACTGCTCGTACAAATCCTCGAAGATCCATCTCAAGACCCTGCCGACCAAGGCGCCCTGGGTGATCCAGGGGCCGGGCGAGAATGCCGGCGTGATCGACATCGGCGACGGTTTGGCGATCGTCTTCAAGATGGAGAGCCACAACCACCCGTCCTTCATCGAGCCCTATCAGGGCGCGACGACGGGCGTCGGCGGCATCCTGCGCGACGTCTTCACCATGGGCGCGCGGCCGATCGCGGTGCTCGACGCGCTGCGCTTCGGCTCGCCGGACCATCCGAAGACGCGCCATCTGGTTTCGGGCGTCGTGGCCGGCGTCGGCGGCTACGGCAATTCCTTCGGCGTGCCCAATGTCGGCGGCCTGACCGGCTTCCACACCCGCTATGATGGCAACAACCTCGTCAACGCCATGGCGGTCGGCATCGCCAAGGCCGACGAGATCTTCTACGCCAAGGCCTCGGGCGTCGGGAAAGCGATCGTCTATCTCGGTTCCAAGACCGGCCGCGACGGCATCCATGGCGCGACCATGGCCTCGGCCGCTTTCAGCGAGGGCGCCGAGGAGAAGCGCCCGACCGTGCAGGTCGGCGACCCCTTCGCCGAGAAGCTCCTCCTCGAAGCCTGCCTCGAGATCATGGCGGCCGGCCATGTCGACGCGATCCAGGACATGGGCGCCGCCGGCCTGACCTGCTCGGCCGTCGAGATGGGGGCCAAGGGCGATCTTGGTGTCGAGCTCAACCTGGATGCCGTGCCCTGCCGCGAGGACGGCATGAGCGCCTATGAAATGATGCTGTCGGAGAGCCAGGAGCGCATGCTCATGGTGATCAAGCCGGGCCATGAGGAGCCGGCCGAGGCGATCTTCAAGAAGTGGGGCCTGGATTTCGCCGTCGTCGGCTACACCACCGACAATCTGCGCTTCGTCGTGAAGCACCAGGGCGAGACCATGGCCGACCTGCCGATCAAGGAGCTCGGCGACGAGGCTCCCGAATATGACCGGCCCTGGATCGAGACGCCGCTCCAGCAGCGCATCGCGCCCGAGAGCGTCGAGGCGCCGCTGAGCAACGCGCAGGCGCTGCTCAAGCTGATCGGCTCTCCCGATCTGTGCTCGAAGCGTTGGGTCTTCGAGCAGTACGACACGCTGATCCTCGGCAATTCCGTGGTGACGCCCGGCGGCGATGCCGGCCTGATCCGGATCGAGGACGGACCCAAGGGTCTCGCGATGACCGCCGACGTCAATCCACGCTATTGCGAGGCCGACCCGTTCGAGGGCGGCAAGCAGGCTGTGGCGGAAGCCTGGCGGAATCTCACCGCGACCGGCGCGACGCCGCTCGCCGTCACTGACAACCTCAATTTCGGCAATCCCGAGCGGCCCGAGGTGATGGGCCAGCTGGTCGGCTGCATCCGCGGCATCGGCGAGGCCTGCCGGGCGCTCGATTTCCCCGTCGTCTCCGGCAATGTCTCGCTTTACAACGAGACCAACGGCGTCTCGATCCTGCCGACGCCCACCATCGGCGGCGTCGGCGTGCTGGCCGATGTGACCAGGCATGCGACGATCGCCTTCAAGGCCGAAGGCGAGGCGATCATCCTGATCGGCGCGACGCAGGGCTGGCTCGGCCAGTCGTCCTATCTCGCGACGATCTGCGGCCGCGAGGAGGGCGCCCCGCCGCCGGTCGATCTCGCCGTCGAGCGTAGCAACGGCGATGTCATCCGCAACCTGATCACGGCGCAGCGCGTCACCGCCTGCCACGACCTGTCCGATGGCGGGCTCGCTGTCGCGCTGGCCGAGATGGCGATGGCAAGCGGCATCGGCGCGATGATCGATGCACTGCCTGTGGGGCCGGCCCATGCCGTGCTCTTCGGCGAAGATCAGGCGCGCTATCTCGTGACGGTGCCGGCGGCTTCTGTCGAAGCTATCCTGTCCGAGGCGAAGGCTGCTGGCGTTCCCGCTCTGGCGCTTGGCCGGACCGGCGGCAACGCGCTTGCCCTGCCGGGTGAGGCGGCGGTCGCCATCGCCGATCTCAAGGCCGCCCATGAAGCCTGGCTGCCGGCCTATATGGCCGGCAAGGCCGCCTGAGGAGAGACGCCATGGCGATGAATGCTCACGACATCGAGGCGATGATCAAGGCGGCGCTGCCGGACGCGATCGTCGAGATCAAGGATTTGGCGGGGGACGGCGACCATTACGCCGCGACCGTCACCTCGGCCGCCTTTGCCGGCAAGAGCCGGGTGCAGCAGCACCAGATGGTCTATGCCGCGCTGAAAGGTAACATGGGCGGCGTGCTGCATGCCCTTGCGCTGACGACCTCGGTTCCCCAGAATTAGGGGATCGGGATTTCTGCGGAGGCTGCCATGCCGGCCGATACGCTTTACGAGGACGACATCGTGACTTGGGCCGAGCGACAGGCGCAGGGTATTCGCGAGCTTGCCCGCACGCGCCCGGAGCTGTCGAACCTGCTCGACTGGGAGAACATAGCCGAGGAGATCGAGACCTTGGGGCGCAGCGAGTGGAAGGGCTTCGCTTCGAAACTCCGGGTGGCGCTGGAGCATATTCTCAAGGCTTATTGCGATCCCAATGCCCTGTCTTGCCGTGTCTGGGAGGGTGAGACCAATCGAGCACTTGCCGAGGCCCGGGACGATTATCGCCCGTCGATGCGCCCGCATATCGACATGGATATGGTCTGGCAGAGCGCCTTCAGGTTCGCCGCCGATGCGCTTCGAATCTATGGCGTCCGCATTCCACCTGGCATCCCGCCCCAAAGCCCCTTCGGGCTCGACCGGCTTCTGGACACCGCTTTCGACCATCGCACCGGCCTGGAAGCTCTGCTCGGCAGAGCATCTTCCAGCCACTGATAAACCAAGGATCAAGCCATGACCGACGTCAACGCCCGCCTCGATGCCGAAGTGAAGTCCGCCGATGTCGTGCTCTTCATGAAGGGCACGCCGCAATTCCCGATGTGCGGCTTCTCCGGCCAGGTCGTGCAGATCCTCAGCTACATCGGCGCGCCCTTCAAGGGCGTCAATGTTCTGGAAGACCAAGAGATTCGCGAGGGCATCAAGGCCTATTCGAACTGGCCGACGATCCCGCAGCTCTACGTCAAGGGCGAGTTCGTCGGCGGCTGCGACATCACCCGCGAGATGTTCCAGGCCGGTGAACTGCAGGCGCTCTTCGAGGAGAAGGGCATCACGGTCAAGCAGGCGAGCTGAGCTTCGCGCCTGCCGGCGCGGCGGGCATCACGCTGCCGCGCATTCCGGATGAGGTTTCAGAATCCGCTCTGTCGAGGGCGGGTTTTTTGCGAGCTTATTCGCGGGACGGATCGGCCGGCGCACCAGCTCGCCGGCGCAATTGGGGCAGATGCCCTTGAAGCGACCTTCCGCGCAATCGGCGCAGAAGGTGCACTCAAAGGTACAGATCATCGCGTCGCGCGCATCAGGGGCCAGATCGCGGTCGCAGCATTCGCAGTTCGGGCGCAGTTGCAGCATCGAGGCCTCCTCCGGGTCGGTTGAGGATGCCGGCTCTGCGGCCGCTTGACCAATGCATCCTGCTGATGAGCGCGATCACTTCACCAGCAGCCAATCGTCGATGACGAGCGCATCGAGGCCGCTCGTATAGAACATCAGGATCGCGTCCTCGGCCGTATGCAGGATCGGCTTGCCCATGATGTTGAAGGAGGTGTTGAGGATCACTGGCACCGCGGTCAGCTCGTGGAAGGCCGAGATCAGCGCGTGATAGCGCGGGTTTCGCTCTGCCGTCACGCTCTGCAGGCGGCCCGTGCCGTCCTCATGCACGACGGCGGGCACGCGGGATCGCACCGCTTCCTTCCAGACCAGAGTGCGCTCCATATAGGGCGCGTCCTGATAGTCCTCGAACCAGTCGGCCGCATGCTCCGCCAGGATCGACGGCGCGAAGGGGCGGAAGGCCTCGCGATATTTCACCTTGGCGTTGAGGATGTCCTTGGCGTCGGCCGGGCGCGGATCGGCGATGATCGAGCGGTTGCCGAGCGCGCGCGGGCCGAATTCGGCCCGGCCCTGGACCCAGCCGATCAGTTTGCCTTCCGTCAGCAGCTTCGCCGTGACGGGCGCGATCTCGTCGGGGGTGAGCCTGCGCAGGCGCGGCTCCCAGGCCTGCATTCGCTCCAAGGTTTCAGTCGAGACGGTCGATCCGAGATAGGGTGAGGCCGGTCCCTTAGGTGCGCGCCAGTCGGGGTTGGACTGCGCATGGCTGAGCCAGGCGGCGCCGATCGCGTTGCCGTCATCGGCGGGGGCCGAAGGCACGAAAACCTCGGCAAAGCCGTGGCGGCCGGCGATCTTGCCGTTGAAGGAGGAGTTCAGCGCGCAGCCGCCGGCCAGAACGAGGTTGGCGGAGGGCACCAGGGCTGCGGTCTGCGACAGTAACGCCTCCATCATCTCTGCGAAGACGTCCTGCCCGCAGCGGGCGAGATCGGCCCAGCCCTGGTCCAGTGCTTCCGGCGGGCGCAGGCTCAGGATCTCGGCCGACACCGCGCGCACGACGTCGGCCGTGGCGAAGGAGAGCTTGTTGTCCTCGATGCGGTAGAGCTTGCGCAGCAGTGCCATCAGGCGGTCGTCGCTGCGGCCATAGGGCGCGAGCCCCATGATCTTCCATTCCTCGCCCTTGGCCTGATCGAAGCCGGCGAGATCGGTGACGAGGCCGAAATAGAAGCCGATCGATTCGCGCCCGCGATGGCGCTTGACCTCGCGGATGCGGCCATCCTCCAGCGCGAAGATCGCCGAGGCGCCGGTCTCGCCCATGCCGTCGACGACGAGGCAGGCGGCGTCGGTGAAGGGCGAGGACCAGCAGGCATAGGCCGCATGGCTGAGATGGTGGCCATGGCGCGTGATGCCGGTGACATTGGCCCGGCCGAAGGCGCGGTCGAGCCCGAGCAACGTGCCGATTCCGGCGCGCTGCTGGCCCATATGGAGCGAGGCGATCAGAGCGCGCTCGGTGCGCTCAGGCACCAGCGAGCGGTTGAGTTCCGGCGAGAGCTTGAGCAGGGCATCGAGCGAGAACGAGCCGGCACGGCTCATCTGGTCGAGGAAGCCGGTGAACTCCTCGCCCCAGCTCGTGGCGATCGCAACCTCGGCATCCCCGGGAATGTAGCGCCTCAGCAGCGATTCCATCCGCGCGGGCGAATCGGGCTCGCAGTTGGGAGCCCGCTTGAACTGCAGATAGCGCTCGGTCGCCTCGGCGAAAAGCACGGTGCCGGCGGGGTCGACGATCGCGAGAGCGGGATCGTGGAAAGTGGTGGCAAGGCCAATCGTGTAGGTCATGCCGGCAGGGTAGAGGCAGCGAGCCGATGGACGCAATCAGGCGCGCTGCACGGTCGCGACGGCCTATGGCTTGCCGGTGAAGGCCACGCTGTCGGCGATCGTTCTGATGGCGGGTTCGAGCGTCTCGAAACGGGCCTCGTCGGCGGTCGCGATCAGCCGCACGAAACGGCCATTGGGGCCGATCGCCATGTACTGGACGAAGCGCTTGCGGGCGCCGTCGATCTGATGCGTTCCGCTGAAGAGCAGGCCGTCGGAGCCGGCGAAGCGGACCTGATCGCGGCCCGTGATTTCGGCGGTCTCGAAATGGCGGGTGGTCTTGAGCAGTTTTTCGGCGGCGTCGCCGAGCTGATCCGGCCCGATTTGGCCGCTGGTCTGATAGGTCGCGATCAGCATCGGCTGTTCGCTCTTGGGATCGACGTTCAGGGAGCCGGCGGTCATCAGCACGCCGAGCCCGCCGAAGGTGTCGACCACGCGAAAGGGCTCGCTGGCGCGGATGTGGAAAGGCAGTGCCTCGAGCTTCTGTTCGAGCGTCGCTTCGGCGCCGAGCGAGACGGATGTCACCATCGCGCGCACGTCCTGCGTCCGCAGCCTTGTGGTCGTCGGGGCCTGGACGGTCAGGAGCACGGTCCGTTCGCCCTTGAGCAGGGCGATCCATTTGTCGAAGCGCGCCGCGCCCATGCTCTGCGTGCCGGTGGCGAAGGGAACGGTTTGTCCGTCTCCGCCCTTGATCCGGTCGAGCGATGCGACCGTGACATTCTGCTTGGCGAAGTTGGTCCTGGCGGTGTCGAGATCGGCAAAGAGCTTCGACACTTCGGGATGAGCGACGGCCGGCATCTCGACGATCACGACCGAGGCCTGCAATTCAGCGTTTTCCAGCCCGGCGAAGCGCGAGGACGGCACGAAGCCCTTCATCGGCTGGAGCGTCACGCTGGTTCCGGGGACGGTGATGCGCTCCTGCGCGACGCTCGGCTGCGCCGGCAGCAAACCCAGAAGGGCTGCGGCGAGGCAGGAGAAAATGCGGGCGATGAAAGGGAATCGGACGGACAGGCTCATCGGCAATGCCTCTTCGGGGGCGCTGAGGCGCCGTTGCGAGATCGGGCGAATGACGGGGAGCTAGCTAGAGAGCGATTATGGCGATTTGACCAAACCGGGGGTCGTGACGGGCGGTTCGCGCCTCAGCGCTTGAGCGCCGCGCCAATCAGCGCCTTGGCATCAGCACTCGCCCAGTCGGCCGGGCTTGCAGGATCGCCAGTTCGCGTCTCCATGCGTCGATTGCGAGACCGTTGTTCCGCCCTTCTGTCGTATGGTAAGGTGTCCCACTGACGAGTGGGGGGCGTTCCATGCTGCGGCGTCACTATGTCATTATCCAGCAAGGCGAGACCTCGCGGACGATCGAACTCATCGATAGCGAGGAAGCGCGCGGAGAGTCCGCATCAGGACGCTGGAATCACCGGCGCATCGACCGAAGCTTCGAAGCCGAGCCTGGTTCCGAGGACGCGATCCTTTTCACCTCGGCGTCTCACGTCCACCGCCGCTGGAAGTGGTCGCAAGCCGACGCCCGCACCCTGACGATCGGCACCGTATTCGACAGCGCTTCGCACAAGACGGGGGAAGAAGGGCAGCTTTTCACCGCCCTGATCTTTCTCAAGGGCATGGACCGCAAGGCGGATGGCACCTTCGCCGGAACGTTCAGCGCGAATGAGAAAGGAGGACGTGGAAATGGCAAGGGCCAACTCGTCAATGGCGTCGATCCCTATTTCAAGAAGGGCGAAGTGACCTGGAGCGTCGTGGAATATCTCGCGGGCCTGTGAGAACCGCAGACGGCCACGCGCCTCAGCGCTTGATCGCCGCGCCGATCAGCGCCTTGGCATCAGCACTCGCCCAGTCGGCCGGACCCTGCAGGATCGCCAGTTCGCAGCCTTCCGCATCGATGATCAGGCTGACCGGCATGCCCTCGACCTTGCGGGCGGCGCGCAAATCCTGAAACACCTTGGCCTGCGGGTCGGCGTAATAGGGCAGGGTGGTGATCTTGCGCTCGGCCAGCCAGGCCTTCGGCTTGTCGAGGTTGCGGGTGTCGATATTGATCGCGACCACGGCGAAGTCAGGGCCGCCGAGCGCGCCCTGCAGCGCGTCCAGCGCCGGCATTTCCTTCAGGCAGGGCGGGCACCAGGTCGCCCAGAGATTGACCAGCACGGTGCGGCCCCTGAACGCTGCCAGCGTGGTCGGCACGCCGTCGGGGCCATCGAAGGCGAGATCAGGCGTCGGCATCGGTGCGGCATTGACCTGCACGGCTGCGACCTCGCCGCGTGCGAGCGGCGCCATCCGGGCCGCCGTCGCCTTGGCTAAGCTGCAAGATGCGGAATTGCCGGCATTGCCCGAGACGGAGTAGAAGGCCGCGACGCCGCCGACCACGACAAGGGCCAGCACGCCCAAATCGAGTATTCCGGCGGCGGTGAGCCATTTCGATCGTGACAGCATCAGCGTCTCAAAGCAGGAAAGACCGTCGTGAGCAATCGCATGTGGGGTGGGCGTTTCGCCACGGGACCTGATGCCATCATGGAGGAGATCAATGCCTCCATCGATTTCGACCAGCGCCTGTGGCGCCAGGACATCCGCGGTTCGCTCGCCCATGCCGCGATGCTGGGCGAGACGGGCATCCTGACGAAAAAGGATGTCGCCGAGATCAGCGCCGGGCTCAAGCAGGTCGAGAGCGAGATCGAGGCCGGCAGCTTCACGTTCTCGCGCGCGCTCGAAGACGTCCACATGAATGTCGAGAGCAGCCTGAAGGACCGGATCGGCGCCGCCGCCGGGCGCCTGCACACCGGCCGCTCGCGCAACGACCAGGTCGCCACCGACATGAAGCTGTGGGTGCGCGACACGCTAGACGCCCTCGACGAGCAGATGGCCGATCTCCAACTCGCCTTGGCTGAAAAGGCCGAAGCCCATGCCGGTTCGGTGATGCCGGGCTTCACCCATCTCCAGTCGGCGCAGCCGGTCACCTTCGGCCATCACCTGCTGGCCTATGTCGAGATGCTCGGCCGCGACCGGGGCCGCATCCGCGACGCGCGCGCCCGCCTCAACGAAAGCCCGCTGGGCGCGGCCGCGCTCGCCGGCACCTCCTTCCCGATCGATCGCGAGATGACGGCGAAGGCGCTCGGCTTCGACCGGCCGACGGCCAATTCGCTCGATTCGGTCTCGGACCGCGATTTCGTGCTGGAGACGCTGGCGGCCGCCTCGATCTGCGCGATGCATCTGTCGCGGCTGGCCGAGGAGATCGTGCTCTGGGCGACGCCGCAATTCGGCTTCGTGCGGCTGTCGGACGCTTTCTCGACCGGCTCCTCGATCATGCCGCAGAAGCGCAATCCCGATGCCGCCGAACTGGTGCGCGGCAAGGCGGGGCGCGTCTTCGGCCATCTGCAGGCCATGCTGACGATGATGAAGGGCCTGCCGCTGACCTATTCCAAGGACATGCAGGAGGACAAGGAAGGCACCTTCGACGCCCTCCAGACCCTGTCGCTCTGCCTTGCCGCCATGGCCGGCATGGTCCGCGACATGCAACCCGATCTGAAGGTGATGAAGAAGGCCGCCGGCATGGGCTATGCCACCGCGACCGACCTCGCCGACTGGCTGGTGCGGGTGCTGAAGATGCCGTTCCGCGACGCCCATCACGTCACCGGGCGTCTCGTCGGTATCGCCTCGGAGCGGAAGATCGGGCTGGAGAAGCTCTCGCTCGCCGAGATGCAGGCGGTCGAGCCGCAGATCACGCAGGCCGTCTTCGTGGTGCTCGGCGTCGAGCAGTCGGTAAAGAGCCGCCTCAGCTATGGCGGCACAGCACCGGCCAATGTCCGCCGGCAGGCGAAGCGCTGGCTGAAGAAACTCGCAAAGGGCTGAGGCCGTCAAAGCCTCGCCTCCGCCGCCATCCTTCGCTACAGTCTCCGCCACGCTTCGCCCAATGTTTGCTTTGGCCCAAGGGTTCGCTTACGTGCTGCACTCCCGCCTGAAAATCGGCCGCGCCGTCCTGGTCGCGAGCCTGCTCGCACTCGCGCTTGGGGCCTGCGGCCGCAAGGGGCCGCTCGAGGCGCCGCCGAACGCGACCGGCGCCATCGACCTGCCTGATGCGCAGATCGGCGCTGTCGAGCGGGATGCGGAATCGCTGACGCAGAGTTCGATTCTTGCCAGGCCGCCCAAGGCCAGCCGGCAGGTCACCGTCCCCGAGAAGCCCTTCGTGCTCGACGCGATCCTCTAAGGGCATCCGATGCATCATTTCAGCTATCGCGACGGCTCCCTCTTCGCGGAGGATGTCGATCTGCGCCGGATCGCCGATGAGGTTGGCACGCCGGTCTATGTCTATTCCTCGGCCACGATCGAGCGGCATTACCGGCTGTTTGAGGCTGCCGTGAAGGCGGCTGCGCCGACGGGCAAGGCGCATGTCTTCTATGCGATGAAGGCCAACGGCAATCTCGGCGTGCTGAAGACGCTGGCCGCGCTCGGCGCCGGGGCCGACACGGTCTCGGAGGGCGAGGTGCGCAAGGCGCTGGCGGCAGGCTTCCCGCCCGAGCGCATTGTCTTCTCAGGCGTCGGCAAGAGCGAGAGCGAACTGCGCTACGCTGTCGAGCAGGGCATCTACCAGGTCAATATCGAGACGGAAGGCGAACTCGACCTGCTGTCGCGCGTCGCCGGGCTGCTCGGCAAGCGCCAGGAGGCGGTGTTCCGGGTCAATCCCGATATCGGCGCCGGCGGCCACGCCAAGATCACCACCGGCTCGTCCGAGAACAAGTTTGGCGTCTCCTTCGAGGAGGTCAGCCGGCTTTATACCCGCGCCGCCAATATGCCGGGCGTCAGGATGATGGGGCTGGCGCTGCATATCGGCAGCCAGATCCGCGAGACCGAGTCCTATGAGGCCGCTTACACCAAGATGGTGGCGCTGGTCGGAAGCCTGCGGGCTGAGGGCCATCGCGTCGACCGGCTCGATCTCGGCGGCGGGCTCGGCATCCCCTATGAGATCCCGAAGGACTTCAGCCACGGCCCCGACCTGATCGAGGCTTATGCCGAGATGGTCGGGCGGGTCACCAGGGGGCTCGACGTCGAGCTCGGCTTCGAGCCGGGCCGGCTCATCGTCGGCAATGCCGGCGTGCTGCTGACCCGCGTGCTGCATCTCAATCCGCGCCCGACGAAGCAGTTCCTCGTCGTCGATGCGGCAATGAACGACCTCGTCCGGCCGGCGATGTACGAGGCCTATCACGAGATCTGGCCGGTGTCGGAGCCGGAGGCCGGTGCGCCTGAGATCGCCTATGACGTGGTCGGGCCGATCTGCGAATCGGGCGACACCTTCACCGCCGGGCGTCTGCTGCCGGCGCTGCGGCCCGACGACCTGATCGCCTTCATGACGGCCGGCGCCTATGGCGCCAGCATGTCCTCGACCTACAACCAGCGTCTGCTGGTGCCGGAGGTGCTGGTGAAGGGCGCCGAATATGCCGTGACACGGCCGCGCCAGAGCTATGAAGACCTGCTCGGCACGGATCGTGCACCGCCCTGGCTCGCCTGAGCACGACGCCGAAAGTGGGAACCGGTTTTCGGAGCGCGTCATGCTCCAAAATCAGGAATCCGCGTTCACGATACGTCGAGCGGGCTGTGGGTGACACGCCTTCGCTCTGGCCTTGCCACATTCCCGTGCTAGCCTTCGGGAAATGGCGATGGCCTGGCGGCAGTGGGGGCGGCTCGGAGCGATGGCATGAATGAGGCGCAGCGCCGCAAGGCGCCTGATCCGATCGAAGGCGTCCGGCAGCGGCTGGCGCGCCTTGCCATGGCGTCGCGGTTCTCGCTCGGCTGGGAGCGGCTCTGGCCACGGCTCTGGCTTCCTGCCGGCGTCATTCTCGCATTTCTAGCGGTGTCCTGGTTCGGACTGTGGACGCATCTGCCCTGGCAGGGGCGGGCGATCGGCCTCGTCCTCTTCCTCGTCGCGCTCGCCGCGGGCCTCTGGCATGCGGCGACGACGGCGCTGCCGACGCATCGCGATGCGCTGACGCGGCTCGACCAGTCGCTGGTGGGCGGGCACCGTCCGGCCTCGGCGCTGGAGGACAGCCTCGCTGTCGGCGCCAAGGACCCCGTCTCGCAGGCGCTCTGGGCTGTTCATGTCGAGCGCCAGAGCGCGCGAATCGCCGGGCTGAGCGTGGCTGGGCCGCAGCCGCGCATGGCCGGGCGCGATCGTCACGCGCTGCGTGCCGTGCCGCTGCTGGCCGCCGTCACTGCCTTCTTCGTCGCCGGCCATGAGGCGATGCCGCGTCTTTCGGCCGCGTTCGACTGGCGCGGGCCGTCGCTTCCGACGCCTGCGGTGCGGGTCGATGCCTGGATTGATCCGCCGGCCTATACCCGCCTGCCGCCGGTGCTGATCGACTTCGCGAGGCTTGCCAGCCCGCAGATCAGCGCGCCCGAGAAATCGACGATCGTGGTGCGCATCGCCGGCAAGACCACGATGGATGTCGCGACGACGGGCCGGCTCGACTTGCTGCCGCCGCCGGATGCGAAGCCGGCCGAGGGCCAGGCTGCGACCGGCCAGGCTCCGACCGCCAAGCCGGCGGCCGCGGGCGCGACGCCCGCAGTCCTGGAGAAGCGCTTCACGCTGGCCGGCAACGGCACGTTGCGCCTGACCGGTGGCGGCGCGCCGGGCACGACCCTGTCGATCACGGCCGTCGCCGACCAGCCGCCCCAGGCCAGCTTCATCGAGCCGCCCAAGCCCGTCACCGGCGCCCAGGCCGGCGGGCTCTCGGTGTCCTATCGGGTCAAGGACGATTACGGCGTGGCGTCGGTGGAGGCCACCGTCGAGCGCAGCGGTCCGCCCTCGGCCGGGCGCTCGCTGGTCGAGGCGCCCAAGCAGACGCTGAGCGTGCCGTCCTCACCCGATGGCGAGGAGGAGATGAAGAGCACCGTCGATTTCTCGGCCCATCCCTGGGCCGGCGCGAAGGTGAAGATGACGCTGGTCGCGCGCGACGAGGCCGGCCAGGAAGGCCGCAGCGAGGCCGTCGAGGTCGTGCTGCCGCAGCGCACCTTCGCCAAGCCGCTGGCCAAGGCCCTGGTCGAGCAGCGCCGCAAGCTGGTCATGGATGTCGAGGACCGCCGCAAGGTGCAGCTCGCCATGGATGCGCTGCTGATCGAACCCGAGCTCTTTATGAAGGAAACCGGCGTCTATCTCGGCATGCGGATGATCAACGAGCGGCTGCGCCGGGCCCGCACGGACGACCAGTTGCGCGATGTCGCCGAGCTGATGTGGGCGCTGGCGCTCCAGCTCGAGGATGGCGACCTGTCGGATGCCGAGCGGGCGCTGCGGGCGGCGCAGGAGAACCTGCAGCAGGCCCTTGAGCGCGGCGCCTCCGAGGAGGAGATCAAGAAGCTCACCGAGGAAATGCGGCGGGCGATGGACCAGTTCATGCGCCAGCTCGCCGAGCAGATGCAGCGCCAGCAGCAGAACGGCGACCAGAACCAGATGTCGCAGCTGCCCGAGAATTTCCGCTCGGTGACGCCGCGTGACCTGCAGAACATGCTCAACCGCATCGAGGAGCTCTCGAAGCGCGGCGATATGGCCGAGGCGCAGCGCCTGATGGAAGAGCTCAACCAGATGCTCAACAATCTCCAGATGGCGCGTCCGGGCCAGCAGGACCCGCGCCAGCGCGAGATGAACCAGGCGCTGTCCGATCTCGACCGGATGACGCGCGAGCAGCAGGGCCTGCGCGACGAGACCTTCCAGCAGGAGCAGCAGCGCCAGAACCGGGCGCAGCGCGGCCAGCGCCCGGGCCAGCAGCAGGCCCGTCCCGGCCAGCAGGGCCAGCGCCAGCAGGGGCAGCGCGGCCAGCAGGGCCAGCGCGGTCAGCAGCCGGGCCAGCAGCCCGGCGAACAGGGCGAGGACGGCGAGGAGGGCGAAGGTCAGCAGGGCGAGAACGGTCAGGGCCAAAATGGTCAGGGCCAGAGCCTGGCCCAGCGCCAGCAGGCCCTGCGCGACCGTCTGCAGGAGCTGCAGAAGCGGATGCGCGGCATGGGCGCGCCCCAGCAGGGAGAGCTCGGCGAGGCCGAGGACGCGATGGGTGAGGCCGGCGAACAGCTTGGTCAGGGCCAGGGCGAAGGCGCGCTCGATGCTCAAGGGCGGGCGCTTGAGGCGCTGCGCAAGGGTGGACAGAACCTCGCGCAGCAGATGCAGGGCCAGCCCGGCGAGGGCGGCGAGCCCGGCGAGGGCGCCTTCGGCGAGCCCGACGGGCAGCCGGCGGGCCGTCCCTCGGCGCAGCAGCGCGGCCGCGAGGATCCGCTCGGCCGGCCGCAGCGCCAGCGCGACTGGGCCGATGGCCGGGTGCGCGTGCCGGGTGCCGACGAGAGCGCGACCCAGCGTGCGCGGCGCATCCTCGATGAACTCCGCCGCCGGCTCGGCGACCCGTCGCGGCCGATGGAAGAGCTGGATTATCTGGAGCGCCTGCTCAGGCGGAATTGAGCCTGCGCGACCTGTCCGGAAAGGCGCAGGGAACCCTCTCCCATAGGGAGAGGGCAGGGTGAGGGGTCGGCCGTTGGACGCTTTGGCCGTGACCTTGCCGCTGCCATGCTGTGAGATGGACGCTCGACTGGTCCAGGGGCCTACACCTCACCCCTGCCCCTCTCCTTACAGGAGAAGGGTTCCCCGCGCCTTCTTCGGAGAGCGTTCCCAGCTCGCCACCAGCGCCCCGACCACGATCAGCACGCAGGAGACTGCCAGCAGCCAGCTCGGCTGGGTGTATCCTGCTAGCACCAGCACGATCGTCGAGAGCACCGGCGCGGCATAGGAGGCGACGCCGAGGAGCGCGACGTCGCCCTGCTTCATGCCGATGTCCCAGACCACGAAGGCGAGCCCGATCGAGCCCAGCCCCAGGCCGAGCACACCGCCCCATTCGACCCAGGCCAGGGACCAGATCGTCGTCTCGAAGGCGAGGTGGCAGGCGAAGGCCGGCACCGCGCAGCCCAGCATGGTGATGCACAGGCTCTCGGAGGGCACGTTGGCGAAACGACGCGAGACCACCGAATAGCTCGCCCAGATGAAGGCGCCGATCGCTGCCAGCACATGGCCGAGCGCAAGCCCGCCGCCCTCGATCCCGCCCGAGATCAGGAGCCCGGTCGCGGCAAGGCCGATCAGCGCGCCGACCAGATGGCGGAGCTTCAGCTTGCCGCCGGGCAGCAGGGCGGCGAACAGCACGATCAGCAGCGGCCAGAGATAATGGATCAGGTTCGCCTCGGCGGCCGGCGCGGTCTTCAGCGCCGCATAATAGATCGCGGTGTCGCCGAAGGGGCCGTAGAGCCCGAGCGCGAAGGAGGCCGGCGTCGGGCGGATGCGCGAGAGTTGGCCGCGCGCGGTGGCGATGGCGAGGATCAGCAGCCCGCCGATGACGAAGGTCATGCCGACGAGCTGGAAGGGCGGCACGCGCCCGCTCATCGCCGTAAATACAGCGAGCGTCGACCAGAGCAGGACGGCGAGGAAGCCGATGAGGGTGGCGGTGCGGGTGGTCATGACCATGTCGTGGCTTTAGGCGGGCTGGCGCCTCGATAGCAGGCGGATGGCCGAAAGCCGATGGTTCTTTGCCCGTCCGGGTCGGATTTGCCGCATCGCAGCACGGCTTTCACGCCATGGATGCCATGATCTGGGCGCCGCGCGGCGGCATTGACGGCGACGGCGCGAAGGATCAAGCGTCCCGGCCATGACAACGCTATCGCTGCCCGCCACCGAGCGCCGCCCGCTGATCCCGATCCTGGTCGCGCTCAGCGTCGCGCATCTGCTGAACGACCTGCTTCAGTCGATGATCCCGGCGCTTTATCCGCTGATCAAGGAGACATACCGGCTCGACTTCATGCAGATCGGCCTGATCACGCTCGCCTTCCAGGTGACCTCGTCGCTGCTGCAGCCGCTGCTCGGCTATCTCACCGACAAGCGGCCCTGGCCCTATGCGATGGTCGCCGGCATGGGCGCGACGCTGGTTGGGCTGCTGACGCTCGCCTTCGCGACGAGCTATGTCATGGTGCTGATCGCGGCCGCGCTGGTCGGGTTGGGCTCGGCGGTGTTCCACCCCGAGGCGACGCGGATGGCGCGCCATGCGGCGGCCGGGCGGCAAGGATTGGCGCAGGGCCTGTTCCAGGTCGGCGGCCATGCCGGCTATGCGATCGGCCCGCTGCTGGCGGCCGCGGTCGTGGTGCCGCGCGGGCAGGCGAGCCTGGCCTGGTTCTCGATCGTCGTGCTCATCGCGATGATGCTGATGTCCTGGACCGCCTCGCGCTACAGCGCCTTCCGGCGCGGCCAGGCGAAGGGGCATGGCGACGAGGTCGCCGGGCACGGCCTGTCGCGCGGGCGCGTGCTGTTCGCGATGGCGATCCTGATCCTGCTGATGGTCTCGAAGAACGGCTACACGGCCGCCTTCACCTCTTACTACACCTTCTATCTGATCAGCCGCTTCGAGATCACGGTGCAGCTCTCGCAGATCATGCTGTTCCTCTATCTCGGGGTCAGCACCTTCGGCGTCATCATCGGCGGCATGGTCGGCGACCGGATCGGCCGCGACCGGGTGATCTGGCTTTCCATCGTGGGGTCTTTGCCCTTCGCGCTGCTGCTGCCCCATGCCGATCTGTTCTGGACCGGCGTGCTCAGCGTGATCATCAGCTTTGTCATGGCGAGCGCCTTCTCGGCGATCCTGATCTACGCGATCGACCTCGTGCCGCATCGCGTCGGGCTGGTCGGCGGCCTGTTCTACGGGCTCGCCTTCGGCCTGGCCGGCGTCGCGGCGGCGGTCCTCGGCGCACTGGCCGATCGCGTCGGCATCGTCGAGGTGTTCAGGATCTGCGCCTGGCTGCCGGCGCTGGGGCTCCTGACCTTCCTGCTGCCGAAGGCGGCGCGGCGGGTCTGAGCCCGCCGCGCTTCGGCCTCACGCCATGTACTGCCCGCCATTGACGGCGAAGGTCGCGCCGGTGGCGAAGGCGCCCTGCTCGGAGGCGAGGAAGACGACCATCGCCGCGATCTCCTCGGGCTTGCCCAGTCGCCCGACCGGAATGCCGGCGATGACGCGCTGGAGCGCGGCTTCCGGCATCGCCGAGACCATGTCGGTGCCGATATAGCCCGGCGTGATCGCGTTGACGGTGATGTTCTTGTTGGCGTTTTCCTGGGCCAGCGCCTTGACGAAGCCGATGTCGCCGGCCTTGGCCGCGGAGTAGTTGACCTGCCCCATCTGGCCCTTCTGGCCGTTGATCGAGGAGATCACGATGATGCGGCCAAACGAGCGGGCGCGCATACCCTCGATCACCGGGCGCGTCATGTTGAACAGCGAGTCGAGATTGGTACGGATCACGTCCGACCAGCTCTCTTTGGTCATCTTGTGGAAGAAGCCGTCCCGGGTGATGCCGGCATTGTTCACGAGGATGTCGATCGGGCCGATATCGGCCTCGACCTTGGCGATGCCCGCAGTGCAGGCGTCGTAGTCGCCGACATCCCATTTGAACACGGGTATGCCGGTCTCGGCCTGAAATTTGGCGGCCGCCTCGTCATTGCCGGCATAGCTGGCGGCGACCCTGTGGCCGGCCTCAGCCAAAGCCCGGCTGATCGCCGCCCCGATGCCACGCGTTCCCCCCGTGACCAGTGCCACCTTCGTCATGTCCGTCCCTCCTCATGGCGGCGTGGGCGCCGCACTCTTGTTCCGACAACTTAGTGTTCGGATAGCTTCATGTCGGGCGTGTAGGCGCCGTCGATGTCCTTGATGATGGCCTGGCCGCAGATGACACGCTGCTCCTTCGCGTCGAAGGTCAGCGTCGGGTGCCCGTACAGCACCCAGCCCTGGCTCAGCGCCTCCGAGACCCGATGGCAGAAGGATGCGTCATCGGGGCCGGTGAGATAGCGGTAGAGCGTCGTTTGACGCGCCATGCCGGTCTCAGCGCTCCAGCGCCATCGCGACGCCCATGCCGCCGCCGATGCAAAGCGTGGCGAGGCCCTTCTTGGCGTCGCGCTTGCCCATTTCGTGCAGCAGCGTGACGAGGACGCGCGCACCGGAGGCGCCGATCGGGTGGCCGATCGCGATCGCGCCGCCATTGACGTTGACGATGTCGGGGTTCCAGCCGAGGTCCTTGTTGACTGCCAGCGCCTGCGCGGCGAAGGCCTCGTTGGCCTCGACGAGGTCGAGATCGGCGACCTTCCAGCCGGCCTTCTCCAGCGCCTTGCGCGTCGCCGGGATCGGGCCCGAGCCCATGATCGCGGGATCGACGCCGGCGGTGGCCCAGGAGGCGATGCGGGCGAGCGGGGTGAGGCCGCGCTTCGCGGCTTCCTTGGCGGTCATGATGACGAGAGCCGCGGCGCCGTCATTGATGCCCGAGGCGTTGCCGGCGGTGACGGTGCCGTCCTTGGAGAAGGCGGGGCGCAGCTTGGCCATGGCCTCGACGGTCGCGCCGTGGCGCGGATATTCGTCGGCGTCGACCACGATGTCGCCCTTGCGGGTCGAGATCGTGAAGGGGACGATCTCGTCCTTGAACTTGCCGGCTTTCTGGGCGGCCTCGGCCTTGTTCTGCGAGCCGACGGCGAAGGCGTCCTGTTCCTCGCGGCTGATCTGCCATTTGGTCGCGACGTTCTCGGCCGTGGTGCCCATGTGGTAGCCGTGGAAGGCGTCCCAGAGACCGTCCTTGATCATGGTGTCGGTGAATTTCAGGTCGCCCATCTTGGTGCCGTTGCGCAGATGCGCGGCATGCTGCGACATCGACATCGATTCCTGGCCGCCGGCGACGATGATGTCGGCATCGCCATTGGCGATTTGCTGAAGGCCGATGGCGACGGTGCGCAGGCCCGAGCCGCAAAGCTGGTTCAGGCCCCAGGCCGTCTTCTCCTGCGGGATGCCGGCGGCCATGGCGGCCTGGCGGGCGGGGTTCTGGCCCTGGCCTGCGGTCAGGACCTGACCCATGATGAGCTCGTCGACATCGCCGCCCTCGAGCCTGGCACGGACCAGCGCTTCCTTGATCGCGGCGGCGCCGAGATCATGGGCGGCAGTGTTGGCGAAAGCGCCGTTGAAGGCGCCGACCGCGGTGCGCGCCGCGCTGACGATCACGATGTCCGTATCGGCCATGGGGCAAATCCTTAGCTGGGTGTCGCGACGGTCCGCTCGATCAAGGGCCGCCTGTTCGAGGGCCACCTTCGAAGCCTGCTGCGCCGCCGTCAAGTGAGCGATAAGAGATCGCGCCGCCGAAAGCTTGGGCGGGGCCCACCTCGCGCTGCCGCAAAGACGGGCAATCGCCGTCATGCTTTAGTCTTGTTTTTGCACCGCACGCTCAAAAAACTTGCGACGCACGCCGCAGTGGCTACGATCGTCCCGGATGAAACCGTTCAGCCTTCCCGCAACGCGATCTTCGCGCTGCGGTACGTGCCAACGCGATGCAGGGTTCCGATGGCCAGCGACAAAGAACCGACCGTCATCAAGAAATACGCCAATCGCCGTCTCTACCACACGGGCACGAGTTCCTATGTGACGCTGGAAGATTTGGCCGGTCTGGTGCGCGGCGGCGAGGATTTCGTCGTCTACGACGCGAAGTCCGGCGAGGACATCACCCGCTCGGTGCTGGCGCAGATCATCTTCGACGAGGAGGCCAAGGACGGCCAGAACCTGCTGCCGATCGCCTTCCTGCGCCAGTTGATCCGCTTCTATGGCGACAGCATGTCGGCGCTGGTGCCGCGCTATCTCGAATTCTCGATGGACAGCCTGACCAAGGACCAGGGCCAGTTCCGCGAGCAGATGACCAAGGCCTTTTCGGGTGGAGCGATCGGTGGCGGCGCGCTGGATGCGATCCAGGCGCAGACGCGCGCCAACATGACCATGTTCACCGAGGCGTTCCGGCTGTTCAACCCTTTCGCCGCGGCGGCTGCCGCCAAGGCGCAGGAAGCGAGCGCGGCCGGTCCCGCCAAGGGCGACGATCTCGGCGACCTCAAGCGCGAGCTCGGCGAGATGCGCGACCGGCTGGACAAGCTGTCGAAGGGGAAGTGAGAGCGGCGCTGCCGGGTTGGAGCGTGCTGTGCATTCTCGGAACAACCGCCGTCATCTCGGGCTTGCCCCGGGATCCATCGGAGGGCTCCGAGGCTCTACGATGGATTCCGGAGCGGCGTTGGTTTGCGGCTTGTCCGGAATGACGGGTGTTTTCCAACCAAAGACGGCGCGCTCCGATCCTCGGCCTGTGGCCGTGGCTGCGCTTCAGCTCTGCGCCTGCTTGCGCATCGCGGCCTGGGCGGTCGGCTTGTAGAGCTCCGCCTTCCCCAGCAGATGTCCCTGCAGATAGGTCACGCCCCAATCGGCGAGCATGCTGGCCTGGAGTTCGTCATCGACCCATTCGGCTACCGTCTCGACGCCGAGATGGCGGGCGAGGTCGATCAGGGTGCGGACATAGAAGCGGTCGTCGGTCGAGCGGCGCAGGTTCTGGGTGAAGGTGCCGTCGATCTTCAGCACGTCGATCGGGAAGGCGCGCAGATGCCGCAGCGAGGTGTGGCCCGCGCCGAAATCGTCGATGGCGATGCGGGCACCCCGGTCCTTGATCTGGCCGAGCAGCTTGGCGACCTTAAGCGGGTTCTCGATCGTCGCGGTTTCGGTGATCTCGACGACAAGCCGTTGCGCGATGCCGCGCGCACTGCCTGTGCAGGCGACGAAGGCGTCGAGCCATTCCGGATCGGCCAGCGAGCGCGGCGAGACATTGATCGAGAGCGTCATCGCCGGATCGGCGGCGAGCAGCTCGACCGCCAGCTCCAGCACGCGATGGTCGAAGAGCCGCACGAGGCCGCGACGCTCCAGCAGGGGGATCAGCTCGGCGGTGGCGAAAAAGGCGCCCTCGCTGCCGAGGCCGACCCGCAGCAGGGCCTCGTGGAAGGCGACCTCGCGTGATTTCGCCGCGACGATCGGCTGCAGTGCAAGCTCGACGCGCCGCTCGTTCAGGGCGGTCAGCGCGCTGACATCGAAGCCGGTGCGCGAGTCCGAGGGCTCGCGGCTCTCCTGTCGCCGCGCGATCACGGCGGTATCGGAGGCGCCGGCCTTGGCGCCGCCGAGTGCGTTCTCCGCGGCCGAGAGCAGCGTGCCGGCATGGTTGGACAGGTCGGGCGCGACGGCGGCCCCGACGCGCAGGCGCACGAGCGCGATGCCGCGCTGGGTCTCGATGGCGGTCTTCGCCACCGCCTTGATGAAGCGCCGTGCCGCCGCCTCGACCTGGCTGTGCGGGCAGCCGGTCAGCAGGATGGCGAAGCGATTGCTGGAATAGCGCACGAGATGGTCGCGCCGGCGCGTCACGGAGCGCAGTCGGTCCTGCACGACGGCGATGATCTCGTCGGTGGCCTCATGGCCGAAATCGTCGTTCAGCCGGGCGAGTTCGTCGATCGCGCCGACCAGCACGACGATGGCCCGGTCGGCCGGCAGATGCTCGGCCAGCGCCGAGCCGATGCGCTCCAGCAAGGCGGAGCGGTCGCCGAGATCGCCGGTCTGCGTCACCAGTTCGTCGGGGCGCACCTGACGCTCCAGCCGGAGTACGCCACGGGCGCAGGCCGGGCGGCCATCCGTGCCGGAAAACCAGCGGCCGGCATCCTCGACCCACATCCTGCGGCCGGCGAGGTCGGCGGCGTAGCGCGTGCGGTAGATCACGCCCTCGCCCTGGTCCTGACCACCGGCGGAGAAGACCGCGTCATAGCGGCTGCGGCCGCTGCCGGGCTCGACGAGGCCGGCGAAGCCGAGCCCCCGCGCCATGGCGCCCTCGGGGATCGGCCCCAGCACGTCGGCCGCATTGGGGCCCCAGGTCAGGGCATCGCTCTGGATGTCCCAAGTGTAGACGACTTCGCCGATCGAGGAGAGCAGGTTGCGCGGATCCACGCGGCTGTCGTCACGAGCGTTGAAGATCGACGGCACGGGCATCGCTTGGCCTCGATGAGACGGGCTGCCCGGCATCGGGAAATCGTGCCGGACCGCCCTGTCCGGACAGGAAGGGAAATGTTCCGAAACGATGCGATGCGTCGTCTTAATACCCCGTTAAGGTTGGCCGACGGATTGCAACTTTGCCCTTCGACGCAATGATTGCGTGTCGGAGTGGCACATGACCGATTCGGGATATCGGGAGGGGAGCGGCGAGCGCGCAGCGGCGGGCTTCGCGATGCTGTTGCTGCAGCTTGCCGCCAGCAAGGCCGAGATCGGCCCTTTTGCCACCCGTGAACGCGAAACGCCGGAAATGGCGGCGCGGCTCTACCGTGCGGCTGCGACGCGGGCGCGAATCGGCAGCCTGATGCGCGCCTGAGGGCTTTCGCGACGCTCGCAAACACTACGGCCTTGGCATCACGCAAAGAAAAAGCCGGCCTCGCGGCCGGCTTGCAACGCTGCGAACAGCGCCCCGAGACTTAAGACCCGCAGGTCTCAGGCCTCGGACTTGGCCTTCAGCACCTGGCGGCCGCGATACATGCCCGACTTCAGGTCGACATGGTGCGGGCGGCGCAGTTCGCCGGAGTTCTTGTCTTCGATATAGGTGGGCTGCTTCAGCGCGTCGGCCGAGCGGCGCATGCCACGCTTCGACGGCGACGTCTTTCTCTTCGGAACGGCCATGATACTCTCCATCGTGCCGCCGCTCGGGAGCGCTGCCCTGAGGCCACGCCACCGCCACGACGACGGATCAATCTCGTGAGGCGTTGCCCATACACGCTGCGGCGCGCGATGGCTAGAGCGTCGCGCGAAAAAGTCGTGGTGACGCGCGCAGGCTTGCCTGCCCGCGACCGATCCTGCGACGATGCCGGCATCGCGTGTTGCGGTCTCATGGTCAAGGTGGCGGATGTCTGATCGTTGGACGTTCTATTTCGACGAGCAGGCCGAGCGGCCTGCCTCGATCTATGTGGATATTGGCATCGTTTCCACCGTGCCGCTCGCTGAATACGGCCATTTCGCCTGCCTGCACCTGAAGCTGCGCTACCCGTCCGCCGATGGGCTCTCGCTGCGGCAGGAGTTCGACGATCTCATGGCGCTGGAAGACCGGGTCATTCCCGAATTGGAGGCCGGCGGAGGGATGGTCCATGTCGGCCGCCGCACCGGCGACGGCTATCGCGACTTCCATCTCTTCGTCACCGATCCTGACGCGTTCGAGCCCCGCGTCGGGGCGGCGATGCGGTCCTTCCCGGACTACGCATTCCAGACGAGCGTCCGCGCGGATCCGCAGTGGCGGGTCTATCTCGACACGCTTTACCCGTCGCCGGAAGATTTCCAGCGCATCGGCAATCGCGAGGTGCTCGCCAGCCTCGAGCGGGCCGGAGACGATCACGACGAGGTGCGCCCCATCGATCATGCCGCCAAGTTTTCGGACGCGGCATCGCTTGCGTCCTTCCGCGTCGATGTCGAGCGGCTGGGTTTTGCCGTTACCTCCCAATCCACGGACGAGGATGGGGCGCTCTGGCTCGATTTCACCCGCGACGACAGGCCCAGCGAGATCAACGAGGTCGCGCTGCCGCTCTATCGGGCGGCGCTGGCGCTCGGGGGGCAATATGACGGCTGGGGTTGCGAGGTCAGGGATGGCAGCCCGGCGCGGGCCATCAACTGAGTCACGGCAGCGCGCAATCGCCGAGCGGTCCCAGCTGTCCGACGCGGCGCTGGACGCGGGCCGCGGCCGATTGCAGGCCCCGGCTCGGCCGCGCCGGATCGCGGGCGATCGGATTGGGCAGCGCGCCGGCGAGCCGCGCCGCCTCTGCGGCGTTGAGGCGCGCGGCCGGCTTGCCGAAATAGCGCTGGGCCGCAGCCTCGGCGCCGTAGAGCCCTTCGCCCCATTCGGCGACGTTGAGATAGATTTCGATGACGCGCTGCTTGGGCCAGGCGACGTCGATCGCCAGGGCAAGCGGAATCTCCAGCGCCTTGCGGACATAGGAGCGGCCGGGCCAGAGGAAGACGTTCTTGGCGGTCTGCATCGTCAGCGTCGAGGCGCCACGCGAGGGGCCGTCCTCATCCTCCAGCACGGTGTTGAGCTCGATCCAGTCGACGCCGGCATGGCTGCAGAAGCGCTGGTCCTCGGCCGCGATCACGGCGCGCACCAGCGTGGGCGAAATCTGCGCGAGCGGCACCCATTGCCGCTCGACGGACTGGAAGGTCAGCCAGCGCCCGAGCATCAAGGTCGAGGGTACGGGCACGAACCGATAGAGCGCGAGCGCGAGAATCAGCGTCGCGAGCAGGGCAAGGCCCGCCAGCCAGATCCAGCGCAGGGCGCGGATCAGGATGCCGCGCCTGGGCGCGCGCGCTGCCGCCATGTCCGTCATTCCCCGCGACGTGCTCCCCATTGGCTTGACGGTTTGTGCGCGCTCCGGCAAGCCCGGCCCGATCGGTCCTGTCTTCTTTCGGGGATAAGCCGCCGGTGAGCGAACGCGAGGCCCCCGCATGAGTTCCGCCACGTCACGCGACGATGATGCCCGCCATGATGATGACCTCGCCTCCCGGCTGGCGCAGACCGCCGCCGAGATCGAGGCCCTGCTGGACGGCCTGCTCGCCGATGCGGTGCGCGAGGGCGAGATCGCCCGCCCGGCGCGGCTGCTGGCGGCGATGCGCCATGGCGCGCTCGGCGGCGGCAAGCGGCTGCGGCCCTTCTTGACGGTCGAGACCGCCCGACTCTTCGGCGTGGTGCCCGCGCAGGCGCTGCGGGCCGGCGCGGCGGTCGAACTCGTGCATTGTTACTCGCTGGTGCATGATGATCTGCCGGCGATGGACGATGACGACATCCGCCGGGGCCGGCCGACCGTGCACAAGGCCTATGACGAAGCGACCGCGATGCTGGCGGGCGACACGCTGCTGACGCTTGCCTTCGAGGTCCTGGCCGATCCGGAAACACACCCGGCGGGCGATATCCGCGCCGCGCTGGTGCTGGCGCTCGCCCGCGCCTCGGGCTTAGGAGGCATGGCGGGCGGGCAGATGCTCGACCTTGCGGCGGAGGGGCGTTTCGAGGCGGGGGCTGCCGCGACGCTTGCGGAAGCCGAGATCCGCCGCCTGCAGGCGATGAAGACTGGCGCGTTGCTGGCGGTGAGCGTCGAGATCGGCGCGGTGCTGGGCGGAGCCTCGGCCGAGCAGCGCGCGGCACTTGTAGCTTATGGCCGGGCGCTGGGCGCCGCCTTCCAGGTCGCCGACGACATCCTCGACGTCGAGGCCAGTCCCGAGCAGCTCGGCAAGGCGACCGCGAAGGACCAGGGCAAGGGCAAGGCGACGCTGGTCTCGGCGCTCGGGCTGGATGCGGCGAAGCGCGAGCGGGATCGGTTGAGCGCGGCGGCGGTCGCGGCTCTGACCGGGTTTGGGGCGGAAGCCGACGTGCTGCGCGCGGCGGCGCGGTTCGCGGCTGAGCGGAGGAGTTGAGGGAAGGCGAGTTCCGACGTCTGACCTGACATTTGGAAGGTCCGTGCCCCTGCCGTGCCGCAGGGCGTCGATGTGCCGTTTCCTATGTGCGCGTTCATTCGACCGCTGTTCCGCCTTGGTCGGGGGGATTGGAGGGGCTTCGGCCCTACTGGGTGTAGCCGGTGAGGACGGGCGTTTCCGTTCCCCGGATTTCCACATGCGTGACGGGACACGTCGTTGCCTTGCCGGCCGTATCCGCTGCTGCCCTGGCGAGATCGTTTGGCTGCGGGTTGGCCTGCGCATCGACATAGGCGACCACGCAGGAGCCTTCCCGGCCGAGGCGCGTGACCATCAGGATCTGCGCTCGCCGGGCCGATGGCGGCGGCGATCCCTGCTCGATCATCTCCTGCCTCTGGCGCGCGTCGAGCACCAGCACGCGGATGATCGCCGCATAGGGCTCGAAGACGCTGCCATGAGTCGTGCCGCGCCATTCGATCGTGGTCGTCTTGCCCGCGAGCCCGTCGATCGCGACCTGGCGGCCATCAGTCGCCGAGACCGCCGAGACGCGGCCCTTTTCGCGGCTGAAATTCAGCGTCGTGCCAAAGGCCGGAAATCCGACATTCAGTGTCCAGCCTGCCGGCCCCGCGCATGAGAAGCCCTCCACAGGGGCTGGCGCCGGCCTGCACTGCGGCTGTGCAAGGGTTACTCGCGTATAGCGTGACGAGGGTGCTCCCTGGGCCAGAGCGGGCAACGCCGCCAGAGACGCCAGTATGAACACGGTCGTCACCGCATAAGGGCGCGCATTCATGGCCGAGTGTCCTTGCAGACGGCGTCCTGTACCGGTGCGAGCAGGAAAGCGGAGTGATCTGGTCCGTCCAGCAGTTTTTCGTTCAGATCCGGCCCGGTCGCGTCATCGAAGATCTTTAGCTTGCCGGGGTTGATGAGTCGCAGGCTGGTACCCGTCATCGTGATCAGCAGTTCGGAGGCGCCGTCCGTATCTGGCCGGCATCTCAATCCGTTTCCATTCGGTTCGCAGCGCCCGCCGGCACGCCAGGTCTGTGGCATGCCCCTGACCCATAGGTTCATGCCGAAGTCGGTCTCGTCGGCGTCATAGCGGGAGTTTTCGAGGCGGATCCAGAGACGGCGGACCTGCTGGCCCCGATGGTCCCGCAAATGCGCGGCGTCGTAGGTTCTGACGAAGCATCCCAACGGTACGGCGGCAGCTGCCATGCCGGTGGGCGAGGCCATGCACATCGACGACAACAGCAGCGCGCGCATGACACCGGCCAAACCCTGCTCCTGTCGCTTCAGCGTCGCTGTATGGCTCGCACCTTTGTGATCATGCTCGACGTCATGGCGATTGTCCAAGCCGGCGAGCACCGACCGGTTCCCTGCGGCGCAAGGGTCGATCCGCGAACAGAGATGCGTTGCATGGCGCCGTGATTGGGGGCTACCCCCGCATCGATCCCGGAGGATCGCCTAAGTCAGCGCCAGCGCCCGAACGCATCCGCCAGCGTCTGGCTGCCCGAGACGCCCTTCTCGAAGGTGATGATGCCGCGCTTGCCCGAGGCGAAGCGGACGGGGACGTCGATCCAGCTTCGGTTCAGGATCAGGTCGATGTTGCGTTCGACCTCGATGGGGACGTTCGAGAGCGCGGCGACGAAGAGGTTCTCGCCCAGCGCCGAGTTGATCGCCGAGAGCGGCGCGCCGCGCTCGCCCTCATCGGTCTTGAACTGCGGCACGCCGACCTCGCGGACGGCTTCCGTCGCCGGATCGCCGGTCGAGGTGAAGCGCAGGCCGATGATGTGGGAGGCAGGGAAGGCCGAATCGGTGTTGCGGCGGATGGTGAAGTCGAGCGCGAGCCCGACCTCGGCGATCTCGACGGTCGCACGCACGATCGTCTCGACCGGGCGGCCCTGGCCGACGCTCTCGCTGTCGAGCCGCCAGAAGACGCGGCCATTGACGGAGCGCGGCGCCTGCGGGCTGTTGGGGTCCTCGGTGTAGAGGATGGCGCGCTGCGCGACAGCGATCTCCTGCGAGGGGGCCGTCGTGGAGGTGCTGCCGGTCGAACTGCTGCCGGTCCCTGGCCGCGTCACGGGAGCGGGCGTGCCGGCTTCACCGACGCGCCCGCTGATCTTGCCGGCGTTGTCGGCCTGCGCCGGCTGGCTCGGCGTTTCCACGCGCGGCCGCGAGGCGGTCTCTGGCCTGACCTTGTTGACGTAGTAGGCGGCCGCCGCGATGGCCGCGACCGCGATGGCGACGCCGGTCGCGACGACGGCTGTGCGCAGATGGCCGGGCTTGACCCGCTTCTCGCGTGGCGGGGCGAGGCGCGGGCGCATCTGCTGCGGCTCGGCCGGTTCCGGCAGGTCGTCATAGCGCGCGTCGTCGGGCAGCGGCTCGGCCTGCGCAGACGGCTGAGGCCGCTGTGCGGGCTTGGGCGGCTGGATTGTGAGAGGGGCAGGAGACGGAGCGGGCGGCTGCGGCTCGGCTTGCGGCGGGGGCGGCAGCGTATCGATGTCCAGCCGCGGCGGAGTGGTGTCGTAATCGGCTTCGATCCGCGCCACGGCCTCGTCGAGCGACAGCCGCTCGCGCATGATCTCGGCCTCGCCGAGCGGCGGGTCGAGACTGCGAAGCTGGGTCACGAGGGCTGCCCTGGCACGGTCGTAGATGGCGTGGCGCGCCGCCGGCGATGTGTCGGGAAGCCCGGCGATCGCTCGCGCCAGGATGGGATAGAAGTCGGCCATTGGCCTCACTTGTCGTTGTTGGGCGCCCGCGTCAACTCTGGAAAGGCCAGGCGTGTTTCAAAGCGGGCCTACTTTTGAGAAAGCTCCGCAACTTTCGAAGCGCGGCCACCTCTGGAAGGTCGACAATCCACCATGCCCGGTCAGGCTTCGAACGGATTATGGACCAGGATGGTGTCGTCGCGCTCGGGGCTGGTGGAGAGCACAGCGACGGTCGCGCCGATCAGCTCCTCGATGCGGCGGACATATTTGATCGCCTGCGCCGGCAAATCGGCCCAGGAGCGGGCGCCCGCGGTCGAGCCCTCCCAGCCTTCGATCGTCTCGTAGACCGGCTCGACGCGGGCCTGATCGCTCTGGCCGGCCGGCAGGTGCTCGAGAATCTCGCCGTCCAGCTTGTAGCCGGTGCAGACCTTGATCTCGGCGAAGCCGTCGAGGATGTCGAGCTTCGTCAGGGCGATGCCGTCGATGCCGGAGGTTTTCACGGTCTGGCGCACCAGGCAGGCGTCGAACCAGCCGCAGCGGCGCTTGCGCCCGGTGACGACGCCGAATTCCTTGCCCTTCTGGCCGATCAATTCGCCGATCTCGTCGAAGAGCTCGGTCGGGAAGGGGCCTTCGCCGACGCGGGTCGTATAGGCTTTGGCGATGCCCAGCACATAGCCGACCGCCGAGGGGCCCATGCCGGAGCCGGTCGCGGCCTGGCCGGCGACGATGTTCGACGAGGTCACGAACGGGTAGGTGCCGTGGTCGACGTCGAGCAGCGCGCCTTGCGCGCCCTCGAACAGGATGCGCTTGCCGGCGCGGCGCTGCGCGTCGAGCAGGGCCCAGACCGTGTCGGCATAGGGCAGGATCTGGGGGGCGATCTCCTTGAGCTGGCCGAGCAGCTCACCGCCGTCGACCTCGGCGATGCCGAGGCCGCGGCGCAGCGCATTGTGATGGGCCAGCATGCGCTCGATCTTGGCCTCGAGGATCGCCGGGTCCTTCAGGTCGATGACGCGGATGGCACGGCGGCCGACCTTGTCCTCATAGGCCGGGCCGATGCCGCGTTTGGTCGTGCCGATCTTCAGGCCGGCATTGGAGGTCTCGCGGAAATGGTCGAGCTCGCGGTGCAGGGGCAGGATCAGCGTGGCATTGTCGGCGAGGCGCAGGTTCTCGGGCGAGATCGCCACGCCCTGCGCCCGCAGCCGCGAGATCTCCTCGACCAGATGCCAGGGATCGACGACGACGCCATTGCCGATGACCGAGAGCTTGCCGCCGCGCACGATGCCCGAGGGCAGCAGCGAGAGCTTGTAGACGTTGCCGTCGATGACGAGCGTATGGCCGGCATTGTGGCCGCCCTGGAAGCGCACCACCACATCGGCCTGGCTCGACAGCCAGTCGACGATCTTGCCCTTGCCCTCGTCGCCCCACTGGGCGCCGACCACCACCACATTTGCCATGGTTCAGGTCTTCCCGCTTGTCTCGTGCTGCGTGTCTTGCGCGTGTCGTTTCGGGCAAGGGCCGGACATGAAAAACCCCGGCGCAAGACCGGGGTTCCGAGGCAGGTTCTTGCAAGCCCTCATGAGCCAACCGCGCGCCAAGGTCAAGCTTGGCGCGCATGGATGGCGCCGTCGCCAGCGTGTAGAACAGTATGCGGGCGCCATAAACACGCCGCGCTGGCAGGCTTCATGCTTGCCTCGCGGGGCTGGGCCGGTGGCCCGAATCAGAGATGCGCGACGGCGCGAAGGGGACAAACAAAGATGACGAGCGAACTCGACGCCTGGCTTGAACGGCATCATGCCGAGTTCACCGCGATCCGGCGCGACATCCATGCCCATCCCGAGCTTGGCCTCGAAGAGCATCGCACGGCGGCGCTGGTGGCGAAGAACCTGCGCGAATGGGGCGTCGAGGTCACCGAGGGCGTTGGCGGGACCGGCGTCGTCGGCGTCATCCGCGGGCGCCGTCCCGGGCAGCGGGCGGTGGGCCTGCGTGCCGACATGGATTGCCTCGCGCTGATCGAGGATACCGGCCTGCCCTACGCCTCGACCACGCCCGGCAAGATGCACGCCTGCGGCCATGACGGCCACACCACCATGCTGCTCGGCGCGGCGCGCTACCTGGCCGAGAACCCCGATTTCGGCGGCACCGCGATCCTGATCTTTCAGCCGGCGGAGGAGGGGCGCGGCGGTGCCAACGCCATGCTGGCGGACGGTTTGTTCGAGCGCTTCCCCTGCGACGCGATCTACGGGCTGCACAACACACCGGGCATGCCGGTCTCGCATTTCGGCACCACGGTCGGGCCGTTCCTGGCCTCGGCCGATAGCTGGTCGGTGACCTTCCGCGGCGTCGGCGGCCATGGCGGCTCGCAGCCGCATCTCTCGACCGACATCACCTATGCGCAGGCGCAGTTCGTGCTCGGCCTGCAGGGCATCGTCGGCCGCAACGTGCCGCCGCTCGACACGGCGGTGATCAGCGTCGGCTACATCCATGGCGGCTCGACCGAGGCGTCGAACGTGATTCCCTCCGAACTCGTGCTCGGCGGCACGGCGCGGACTTACTCCGCCGAGATCCGCGACACGATCGAGCGGCGCATCGGCGAGCTCGCCTCTGCGACGGCGCTGGCCTGGGGTTGCAGGGCCGAAGCGCATTACCATCGCGGCACCAGCCCGCTGATCAACAAGGCCGAGCAGGTCGAGGTCGCGGTCGCTGCGGCATCTGCTTCCGTTGGCGCTGCTCATGTCGATGCCAAGCTGCGGCCCGGCACCGGCGGCGAGGATTTCGCGGAGATGATGCTGATCAAGCCCGGCGCCTTCATGCGGATCGGCAACGGCGTCGCCGCCGACGGTTCGTTCAAGGGGCTGCACACGCCGCTCTACGACTTCAACGACGCGATCATCCCCGACGGCGTGCGCTATTGGGTCAATATCGTCGCCGAGGAGCTCGGGATGCAGCCGCAGGCGGTGGCGGCTTAAGGCGCCATCACAAACCCTCAGCCCTCATCCTGAGGAGCCGCGAAGCGGCGTCTCGAAGGATGCTCCATGAGGTTCCGGAGACATCTGGAGCATCCTTCGAGACGCGATCTGCGATCGCTCCTCAGGATGAGGGCTGAGGTGAGGCGCTGCTGTAGATCGAGGGCAGCCGCGTGTCGTCATGCACGGCTCCCCTCCATTCCTGTCGGTTGCACGGTTTGCCCCCCGCGCTGTAAGCGGCTTGCATCCTGAAACCAGCCGGTCACCACCATGCAATCGCTCGCCATCTCGACCTTGACGATCTGCGGCATCGAGGAGCTGCCGTCGCATGGCGTGCGCCGCGTCAGCCATGTGCTGTCGCTGCTCGATCCCGATCTGCCGGAGCTCGATGCCTTCGGCACCTATGGCGAGCACCACCGCGTGACGCTGCGCTTCCACGACATCATCGACCCGGCGGCGGGGAAGGTCCATCCCGAGCCCGTGCATGTCGAACAGATCCTGCAGTTCGGCGAGAGCCTGCGCGAGGGCGTCAGCGAGCGGGTCGAGGGCCATCTTCTCGTGCACTGCCATATGGGCATCTCGCGCTCGACGGCCGCGATGCTGGCGCTGATGGCGCAGAACGATGCCGATGCCGACGAGGACGCGCTGTTCGCGCGCCTGCGCGGAGTGCGCCCGCAGGCTTGGCCGAACTCGGTGATGATCGGCTTCGCCGACGCGCAGCTCGGGCGGGGCGGGCGGCTCGTCGGGGCGTTGCGCCGGCATTACGGCCAGCAGCTCAAGATCCAGCCGCAATACACCGACTGGATGACGCGGCTGGGGCGCGGGCGCGAGCTGGAAATGGCGCTCTGAGGGTCTGCGTTTTTTCCTCGGAAACACCGTCGTCATTCCGGACAAGCCGCGAAGCGGCGCCGATCCGGAATCCATCGAAGGGCAATGCGCTTTACGATGGATCCCGGGTGAAGCCCGGGATGACGGGCCCGGTCCTGCGCTATCCGGTCATAACACGACCCGCTTAATTCCCCGTCCGCTGCGACGAGGCTGAGGCCGGCTGCGGCGCGTAGGTGACCTCGCGATCACCCGGCCATTTGATGCGGTAGGAGACCTTGATCTCCTTCTCCGTGCCGGGCGCCAGGTCGAAGGTCCAGGCCGAGACGCCGCGCTTGTCTCCGACCTGCTTTTCCGTCGGCGGGGTGGTCTGGGCCGCGATGGTCTCGACCGTGATCGCGGTGCTCTCCGAGAAGGGAATGCGCTCGGTCACCGTCACCTTGACCGGTTGTGCATGCAGGCTCTTCACGATCGTGCGGAACTCGCGCAAATCGGTGCGGGTCTGGCCGAGCCAGGTCGGCTCGTTCTCGCGGCGACGGACCGGGGCGCGCGAGACCTTCAGCTTGTCGTCGGCGCCGAAGCCGAGCTCGACCTTGTCGCCGGGCGCCACCAGCCCGAGACGCCCGCGCCCGATATAGGTGCCGTCACGATGCAGCGCGACCGTGCCGGGCAGCAGAGCCGCGACCTCCTCATGGGTGAAGGCGGCCTCGAGATAGGCGGTTTCCTCGAGCTCGGGCGTGACGCGGGCAGACAGCGTCGGCTCGACCTTGTTCTGGCTCAGCACCACGGTCTTGGAGGAGCCGTCCTGCGGGATCGAGACGCGGCCAGGCACCTGGAAGCTTGCCTGATAGGCTGACGCCTCGACCTGCGCGGTCTGGATTTCGGCGGCGACCGACCGGGCCACCTTCTGCGTGCTCTCGGCGTCGGCTTCGGCCTTGGCGCGGGCGGCTGCCATCGGCGCCGGGGCGGCGGGAGCGGCGCCGAAGCGCTGGCGCGACTCGTAGATCGCCGGCGGCTCGAAGAACATCACCTGCATCGGTGGGAGATCGGGCGCGCGGGTGCCGCCGGCGGAGCGCGTGGTCGAGAGCGTGAGCGCGATGTCGCTCCAGTCCTCGCCGGTGCGCTGGCGCAGCTCGGCCCGGCGGACGAGGTCGATCGCGGGCTTGGCGGTGCCGCTGCCGGTCGTCAGCCTGGCCTCGTATTGCGGCGTCCAGCCGGCGCCGCCGACACGATAGGTCACGGCGAATTCGGCGGCGACGGGCGCCGTCGCCTCGACGGCGATGGCGATGTCGCGCTTGGGCGCGCCGGTGCGCAGCGTCTGCGGCTGGGCGCGCTCCAGCGCGGCGATTTCGGCATCGACATCACTGGTGCGGGCACGGACGCCGCGCAATTCCTCATGGACCTTGACCAGCGAGGTGCCGATCGCATCGAACACCGCCGGCCAGTCGGCGACCGGCAGGGCCTTGCCGTCGGGGCCGAGCTTGTCGGGGCCGATCTGGGCGAAGCGCTCGATGGTGGCGCGCTTGGCCTCGATCGAGGCGGCACGTCCGGCCAGCACCTCCTTCTCCTCGCGCAAGGCCTTGAGCTTGCCCTCGATCACCGCATCGAGCACCGGGCGGGCCTCGCCGGGCGTAAGGCGGACATCGACGGCGCCGACGGCGAAAGCGCCATTGCCCTTGCCCTCGACGCGGATGGACGCTGGGTCGATCGTCGCCGGCAGTCCGCGCAGGACGATTTGCGACGCGCCCTGGAGCAGCTCCGCCTTGCCCATTCGCGTCACCACCGCGCCGTCCGGATAGACGGTGACGCGCTCGATGCGGGAGGCCAGTTCGGTCTCTGCCGCGCCGGCCAGGCTCGGGGCGAGAATCAGGGCGGCGGCAAGTCTGGTCATCATGGTGTGCTATCCCCTCCGACAATCACGAGGCCGTGATAGGCGGGTCCGATTTCGGCGCGGCCAAGGCTGAATTGGGCCCGACTGCGGACAGCCTCATCCAGCGCTTGCCGCGTCGCATCCTGCATTTGGGGGAGGGCGCCCGCCGGTAGGGCGCTGGCGAGCACGCCATGCGCCTGTCCAGAGATGCGAAAGCCCGGCCGCAACGGGCCGGGCTTCCTTGATGATGTCGGTCGCGGCGCAGCCGGTTTAAAACTCTTCCCAGCCCGTGTCGCTGCCGCGGCTGTTGGCGACCTTCTTTGCCGGTGCGCGGGTCTGGACGAAGGCGGCTTCGGCGAGCTGGCGCAGGCGCGCCGGTTCGAAGTGCACGGGCTCCGCTGCAGGCTTGACCAGAACCGGAGGTACAGGCGTCCGTGCCGGCGCCGTGCCGCCGTCATTTGTGCGGAAGACCGCGACCAGCGCGTTGAGTTCGCCGATGCGCGAGGAGAGCGCACCTGCGGAGGCAGCGCTTTGTTCGGACAGCGCCGCGTTCTGCTGGGTCATCTCGTCGAGATGGGCGACAGCCTGGCTCATCTCCTCGACGCCGCTGGCCTGTTCCGCCGAGGCCGAGGAAATCTCGGCGATCGTGGCGGCGACCTTGCGCGATGCCGCGAGGATGTGTTCGAGCTGCTCGCCGGCCTGACGGACCAGCTTCACGCCCTGTCCGACCTCCGTGTTCGAGGACGAGATCAGGCCGGAGATGTCCTTGGCCGCCTCGCTCGAACGCTGCGCCAGGGTGCGGACCTCGGAAGCCACGACCGCGAAGCCCTTGCCGGCATCGCCTGCGCGGGCCGCTTCCACCGCCGCGTTCAAGGCGAGCAGATTGGTCTGGAAGGCGATGTCGTCGATGACGCGGATGATGTCGGAGATCTTCTGCGAGGCGGTCTCGATGCGCGACATTGCCGCGACGGCATCGCCAGCGATGGCGCCGCCCGACTGGGCCGCCTGCATCGCCTCGCCGGCAAGGGCTGCCGCCTGCCGCGAGGCCTGGGCCGAGGCCTTCACGGACGCTGCGAGTTGTTCGGTGGTGGCGGCGGTTTCCTCCAGGCTCGACGCCTGATCTTCCGTCCGCTTCGACAGGTCGTCGGCGCCCGTGTTGATCTCGCGGGCGGCCAGGCCGACATCGGCCGAGGTCGCTTGAATCGTCCGCATCGTCGAAGACAGGCGCTCGACCGTCTCGTTGATGGCGTTCTTCAGATCGGCGAAGCGGCCGCGATAGGCTGTGTCGACGCGGTTCGTCAGATCACCGGCGGCGATGGCCTGCAGCGCCGTCGAGAATTCGCGGGTGGCGCCATCGACCACGGTGTTGATCTCGTTGATGCCGGCGACGAGCTTCTGCATCTGCTCGTCGGCCTGGTCGATCTGGAGTCGCGCCGAGAAATCGCCGGCCGCCGCAGCCGCCACGACCTCGCCGACATCCGACACCACGGCTTCCATCGACTGCGCCCGGGCAAGCCGCGCCGCTGAGGAGGCGCGCTCATGCTCCTGCATCAGCGAAATCTGCTCGCAGCTTTCCCGCAGCACCAGGACGGCCTGCGCCATCGCGCCGATCTCGTCCTTGCGGTCGAGATGGGGAACCGCGACCTTGAAATCGCCTTGCGTGAGGGCCCCCATCGCGGCGTTGATGTCCAGCATCGGGCTGACCAGCGAGCGCTGGGCGAAGAAGACCGCCACCAGGAGCGAGCCGAGCAGCGTGACCGCCAGCACGATCGGCAGCCCGATCTGGGCCTTCTGGGTGAAGTCGGCTGCGTCCTTGCCGAGCGCTTCGCCCGTCGCCTCGTTGCTCTTGGCGAAAGCCACCAGCAGATCGTTCAGGGCCTTGCGGTTGGTGCGGTTGGCGTCGTTGTTGCCCTGGACATTGGCGGCGGCCGTCGAGACCTCGCGGGCGAGCCGAATGGTTTCCGAGCGGAAGGTGATGAAATCCGCGATGGCCTTCTCGATCGCGCGGGTCTGGGTGCGTCCGGCCTCGGGAGCGGTCCGGGTGAGATCGGCTGCCAGCGCGCGCAACTGCGGAAAGCGGGCCTCCATGCCCTTGGCGAAGGGCTCGGCATCCGCGGCCGCCTTCGACATGTAGACGCCGCGGGCATCCATCACGACACCCAGCACGTGGCCATTGATCCGGTCGGTGATCAAAGCGAGATCGGCCTGCATGGCAGAGCGCTGGTTGAGATCGTGGGAGCGCGACAGCGCCCACAGGCCCAGCGCCGATGACAGCAGTGCGCCCAGCGAAATGATCGCCATGATCGCGACGATTTTGATGCGGATGGATTTCAAGGCTTCTTGCCCTTGGCTACGGCGCAACTGAGCGTCTTTGATCGGGAGCAGGCAGGCATCGTTGGTGCCGCAGCGGAGGCGAAGAGCGAGAGCCGTCGCGCCATCTGCGTCAGTTTAGAATTCCTACAGGTTCTGTTTAATATTGAATTAATCAGCTCGGTGATTGCCGTTGGAGTGAGCAATTCTATCGGCTTGCATACGACCGAGGCGTTATCTGCCGCGCGACGGGTGGCCCAGGTCGCCGCCTCTGGGTAAGGGCGCGCGCGTCATCGTCGCGCTGCCTTCGTGCGGGCCGTGCTCGCCGATCAACCGGTGACGAATGTCAGGCGCGTCCGCGCGCGCTCGCCTGCGGCTGGACGCGGTGGGTCAGGAAGTTGCGCAGCTCGGTGACGCGGCGCTGGTCGTCTAGCACCTCGGCATCGAGGGCGTGGGCCCAGGCGAGATCGCGCCGCGCGGGGTCGGCGTCGAGCGCGCGCAGATCGGCGAGCCAGCCCTGGGCGGCGGCCTCATCGGCACGAAAACCCTCCTCGATCAGCAGCGGCACCATGCGGCCCATGATCGAGGCGACCTGGCGCAGCGGGAATTCGGGGTGGTACTGCACGCCCCAGAAGACGCCGCCGCCATGGCGGATCTCGGCGGCCTGGACCTGGCTGTAGGCGTTCGACGCCAGGATCGTGGTGTCGTGCGGCGGCAGGGCGACGGTGTCGAGATGGATCGCCGGGGCGTCGAAAGCGGCCGGGCGTCCCGCAAGCAGCGGGTGGGCCCGGCCGGCTTCGTTCGGCATGATCTTGCGGGCGAAGCCGACCTCGCGGCCCCTGGGATTGCGGATGACGTTGCCGCCGGCCGCGACCGTGCCCATCTGGATGCCCCAGCACGAGCCGAAGCAGGGCGTGCCGCTGGCATAGATCGCGCGCATCAGCGCGATCTGACGGGTGACGGCGGGCTGGAGCTCGTAGATGTGCAGCGCCGAGCCGGTCAGGAAGATGCCGTCATAGGCCTGCAGGCCGGCACCGTCGGGCAGGTTCGCGCCCTCATCGGCCGGCAGGCAGATATCGCTGATGGCGCCGGGCACGATCGCGGCAATCTCGGCGGCATAGGCCTGCGCCGGCTGCGTGCCATAGCCGGCGGCATGCGCCTCGCGCTGCTCGCGAGTATTGCCGTCCACGAAGAGCAGGCGGAGCGGGCGGGCTGAAACTTTGATCATGGGAGATGGCCGGCGGAAGGACTGCTGCGGAGGGATGCGCCGGGCGCCGGGCATCCGTGCGCCTCATCCCACATGACGGGAAGCACGCGCAAGGCTATTGCAGGTGCCCGTCAAATGAGCAGGCCCTTTCCCTTGCCCCCAGCCAGAACTTTGCCTCCAGCCAGAACTTGGCCGCAGCGCCTCTGGGGCAATCCTTATCCGCTCCTGGTCGTGACCATGCTGATGTGGGCCGGCAACTCGATCGCGAGCCGGCTGGCGGTCGGCAACATCCCGCCGATGGCGCTGACCTCGCTGCGCTGGGTCTTCGTCTGCGCGGTGGTGCCGTTCCTGCTGCGGCGGCAGATCGCCGAGCACTGGCCGGTTCTGCGCCAGCGCTGGCGCTTCATCGCGGCGATGGGCGCGCTCGGCTTCACCGCGTTCAATGCGCTGATGTATATCGCCGGCTATTCCACGACAGCGATCAATATCGGCATCCTGCAGGGCGCAATCCCGATTTTCGTGCTGATCGGCGCCTTCATCGCCTATCGCACGCTGATTGCGCCGCTCCAGGCGCTGGGCGTCGGCGTCACGCTGCTCGGCGTCGCGGTCACGGCCAGCCGCGGCGACATCGATGTGCTGGCGCATTTCCGCTTCGCGATGGGCGATCTCTACATGATCCTCGCCTGCATGCTCTATGCCGGCTACACGGTCGCGATCCGCCAGCGCCCGGCGATCCCGAGCCTCGTCTTCTTCGTGGCGGTGGCGAGCTTCGCCTGCCTGTTCTCGCTGCCATTGCTCGGGCTCGAGATCGCGACCGGGCATTTCTTCTGGCCGACGACACAGGGCTGGGTCATCCTGGCCTTCGTCGTTCTGGGCCCGTCGATCCTGGCGCAGCTCACCTTTCTGCGGGCGGTCGAGTTGATCGGCCCCGGACGCGCCGGCGTCTTCGTCAATCTCGTGCCGGTCTTCGCGCCGGTGCTGGCAGTCGCGATCATCGGCGAGACGCTGGCGCCCTATCACGCGCTGGCACTGCTCCTGGTGCTCAGCGGCATCTTCATCGCCGAGCGGCTGGGACGGCGGGGCTGACGGTTGACCGCGTCATGCTCGGGCTTGACCCGAGCATCTCGGAAACGATCGCCATCTGGTCATGAGATTCTCGGGTCGAAGCTTCGCTTCGCCCGAGAATGACGGCGTGTCGTCAGCGCAATGCGCCCACCGCAGCCTTCGCCACGGCCGCATGGGTCGCCTCGCGCTGCTTCGCATCGGCGCTCGATCCCGCCAAATAGACCGCGATCGCGAAGACGCGGCCGTTGGGCAGCGTGACGAGGCCGATGTCGTTGGTGGCGTGGTTGATGCCGTCCATCGTCAGCCCCAGCCCGGTCTTGTGGGCGAAGCGGGCGCCTTCGGGGAGGCCGGCGCGGATGCGGTCGGGGCCGGATTTCGTCTCGGTTACGATCTTGTCGATCAGGGCGCTGTGGGCGGGATCGCGCAGCCAGTTGCCCTTGGCCTGCGTCTCGACGAAGAGCACGCTGGCTTCGGGCGTGGCGCTGTCGCGCTTGTCCTTCAGGGCCGCCTGCAAAGCGGCCTGCCGCTTTTTCGGATCGAGTGCGGAGAGCTTGGCGCGATAGGTCGGCTCGTCGATGATTTCGGTCCATGTGAAGCCGGGCAGGCCGAAGACCTCAGGCTGGAACTGCCGCTCATAGCGGTCGACCGAGATGCCGGAGATGCCGCCGCCCTTCAGCATGGCGGTGACGACCTTCGGACCACCGATCTCGCGCATCAGGATGTCGGCGGCGGTGTTGTCGCTTTCGCCGGCCGCGAGCGCGATCAGTTCGCGCAGCGGATAGGTATTGCTCTCGCCTTTGAACGCCTTGGCGAGCGGGCTGTGATAGAGCGAGAACTCGCTGCGCTTGATCGTGATCGGTTGATCGAGCTTGAGCTTGCCGGCCTCGACCGCCTGCAGCGCTGCAATCGCCAGCGGCCACTTGAATACGCTCTGCATCGGGAAGCTCTCAGCCCCGCGATGCGACCAGGTCTTGCGATCCCTGAGATCGAGCAGCGCGACGCCGAGCCGGCCCTTCGACTGTCGCTCGATGCCGGCAATCTCCTTGTCGAGCTTGGCCTTGTCCCAATCGGCGAGGGCGGGCGAGACGGCAAGGCAGGCGAGGGTGAGGGCAGTAGCGCGAAGCATGGGCCTCTCCTGTGAGCGGCGCGCACAGGAGAGGGCGAATGGGGCGTCAGCGCGGCGGCAGCTCGCAGGAGCCGAAGGCCAGTTCGTTGTCGCAGATTTCGAGTTCGATCGGGCAATCGCAGTTGAGCTCGAGGAAATCGGGCACGAGCTGTTTCAGCCGCTCGTGCAGGGCCTCGATCGTCTCGGCTTCGGTGACGATGCCGCTGTCGTCGGTGGCCACCGCGTACCAGACGCCAGCCTCCTCGTCACGACGGACCTCGAATTTCACCGGCGCCATCGGCGCGTCCTTGCCGGGCGCGCCGATGGTACCAAGACCGGGAATGCGCATGGGCTTCAGAACCGCAGCCGCCGCGCCCGCTTGACCATCGGGATCTGGTGGATCTTGTCGAGCAGCTCGTCGGAGATCGCCTCGTCGACGGCGACATAGCAGATCGCGTCGCCGCCGGGCTTGTCGCGGCCGAGCGAGAAGGTCGCGACATTGACGCCGGCCGCACCCAGCAGCGAGCCGAACTGGCCGATGAAGCCCGGCTTGTCGGCGTTGCGGACATAGAGCATGTGCGGCGCGAATTCGGCATCGACCTGGATGTCGCGGATCTCGACGATGCGCGGCTTGCCGTCCTGGAAGACCGTGCCGGAGGCGTGGCGCGGCATGTCCTCGGCCTCGACGACGATGCGGATGACGCTCTCCAGATTGCCGGCGACCTCGCGCGTCATCTCCTCGACGACGATGCCCTTCTCCTTGGCGATCATGGCGGCATTGACCATGTTGATCTCGGGCAGGAAGGGCCTGAGCACACCGGTGATCGCGGCTGCCGAAATCGCCTTGAGGTTGAGGCTCGCCACCGCGCCCTCATACTCGATCCGGATGCCCTTGACCGGCGCCTCGGTGAGCTGGCCGAGGAACGAGCCGAGCTTTTCGGCCAGCGCCACGAAGGGCTTGATGCGCGGGGCTTCCTCGGCCGAGATCGAGGGGAAGTTCACCGCATTGGTGATCGCGCCCTTGAGCAGATAGTCGCTCATTTGCTCGGCGACCTGCAAAGCGACGTTCTCCTGCGCCTCATTGGTACTCGCGCCGAGATGCGGCGTGCAGACGACATTGTCGAGGCCGAAGAGCGGGTTGCTTTCCGCCGGCTCGACCGAGAAGACGTCGAACGCCGCGCCGGCGACATGGCCGGACTTGATCAACTCGGCCAGAGCCGCCTCGTCGACCAGCCCGCCACGGGCGCAGTTGATGATCCGGACGCCCTTCTTGGTCTTGGCCAGCGCCTCGGCGGAGAGGATGTTCTTGGTCATCGCCGTCATCGGGACATGCAGCGTGATGAAATCGGCGCGCTTGAGCAGATCCTCCAGCTCGACCTTCTCGACGCCGAGCTGAACCGCCCGCTCCGGCGAGAGATAGGGGTCATAGGCGATGACGCGCATCTTCAGGCCGATGCCGCGCTCGGCGACGATGGCGCCGATATTGCCGCAGCCGATCAGCCCCAGCGTCTTGGCGGTGATCTCGACGCCCATGAAGCGGTTCTTCTCCCACTTTCCCGCCTGCGTCGAAACGTCGGCGGAGGGAATCTGGCGGGCGAGCGCGAACATCATCGCGATCGCATGCTCGGCGGTGGTGATCGAATTGCCGAAGGGCGTGTTCATCACGATGATGCCGCGCGCCGTGGCGGCGGGGATCTCGACATTGTCGACGCCGATGCCGGCACGGCCGATGACCTTCAGCTTCGTCGCGGCCTCGAGCAGCTTGGCGGTGGCCTTGGTCGCCGAGCGGATGGCGAGGCCGTCATAGTCGGCGATGATCGCGGCGAGCTTGTCCTTGTCCTTGCCGAGGTTGGGATCGAAGGTCACCTCGATGCCGCGATCCCTGAAGATCTGCACGGCGGCGGGGGAGAGGGCGTCCGAGATCAGGACTTTGGGGGCTGTCATGAGGGTGGCTCCGACTGGCGCGGCGCGAGTGCGCTCTGCGCGTGCGTGAATTCAGGAAACGGGGAAACGCGCGGGTCGTCCCGGGCGACCGAAGGGAGACCCGGGACCCATTCCGGAACGGTTCAGGAATGGGTCCCGGATCGGCGCGGCTTTCAGCCGCTTGTCCGGGACGACGTCGCGTTTGTGGGAAGCAGGCGCCTTACGCCGCCTTCTTGCTCAACCCCACCTTGGCCTCGGCGAAGGCGTATTCGATCCACGGCAGCAGCGCCTTGAGGTCGCGGCTCTGGACGGTGGCGCCGCACCAGATGCGCAGGCCGGGAGGGGCGTCGCGGTAATGGCCGAGGTCGAAGCCGGCGCCGGCCTTCTCGATGATCGAGACGACCTGCTTGGCGAAGGCCGCCTGCGCATCGGGCGAAAGCGCCGTCACGGCCGGGTCGGTGAAGGTCAGGCACACGCTCGTGTTCGAGCGCGTCTTCGGCTTCACCGCGAGGAAATCGATCCAGTCGTTCTCGCGCACGAATTTCGCGATGACGCGCAGGTTTCCGTCGGCGCGCTTCACCAGCCCGTCGAGCCCGCCGACCTTCTTCGCCCAGGCCAGCGCATCGAGATAATCCTCGACCGCGAGCATGGAGGGCGTGTTGATCGTCTCGCCCGAGAAGATGCCCTCGATCAGCTTGCCGCCCGAGGTCATGCGGAAGATCTTCGGCAGCGGCCAGGCCGGCTTGTAGGTCGTCAGCCGCTCGACCGCGCGGGGCGAGAGCACGATCATGCCATGCGCGGCTTCCCCGCCCAGCACCTTCTGCCAGGAGAAGGTGGTGACATCGAGCTTGGCCCAGTCGAGCTTCTGCGCGAAGGCGGCCGAGGTCGCGTCGCAGATCGTCAGGCCTTCGCGGTCATCAGCGATCCAGCCCGCATCCGGCACGCGCACGCCGGAGGTCGTGCCGTTCCAGGTGAAGACGACGTCGCGGTTCTTCGTGTCGAGCTTCTTGAGGTTGGGCAGTTCGCCATATTCAGCCTCGAAGGTGCGGACGTCCGTCAGCTTGAGCTGCTTGACGACGTCGGTGACCCAGCCGGCGCCAAAGCTCTCCCAGTGGACCATGTCGACGCCGCGCGCCCCGAGCAGCGACCACATCGCCATCTCGACGGCGCCGGTGTCGGACGCCGGCACGATGCCGATGCGGTAATCGGCGGGCACCTGCAGCACCTCGCGGGTCAGGTCGATCGCGAGTTTGAGCTTGTCCTTGCCGATCTTGGCGCGGTGCGAGCGGCCGAGCGCTGCGTCACCGAGGGCTTTGAGGGACCAGCCGGGGCGCTTGGCGCAAGGGCCGGACGAGAAATGCGGCACGCGCGGCAGCGCGGCCGGAGCCGTGTTCGTCATCGATGTCTCCATCCTTACAGATGGGCGCGCCACGGTGGGGTGGCGTGTCCCGAGGCGGGGGTTAGGACGGCGGGGGTGAGGGAGTCAAGGGTTGGGGGACAGCCCTACCACCTTTAGCGTGGTAGGGCCCCAATCTGCAGTTGAGATGAAACCGAGTGTCGTGCATAAACGCCCGGTGGATCATTGCGAGAATTTTTGTGCAAAAGCCCGCTTTTTCTCAGTTCAAACGGCGACAGCTCATCTTTGAGATACGCTATGATCCGTCTTACGCTATCTGGGATAGAGCGGGCGCGATTAGCTTAGAACTCGATCGTGGATTTGTAAATTTAAAGAATCAAAGCGCAAGCCCTAATGCGATCAGTTTTTCTGCTGACAATCGTTATACTTTGAATGTACTTCTAGATCGAGCGTCGTTGACCGATTATACACCTTCTGGAAATCAGAAAGATCTCTTAACTCAAGTAGAAAAATTTTACTCAATAGTTTCATCAAATTTGAATTTCAAGTTTATTAATAGAATTGGATTGCGAATTATATTTGCATTTGAGTGCAAAACTATCGAAGAGGCGATTAATCGATGCAAATTGTACAATCTTGTAAAGATTCCGGAATATACTTTCTTTGGAATCGATCCGATTAAGGTTTCTCCTCACTATAAAGTTGAAGTAGATAATGGTAACATTGGTTATACGTATCAATTGTATACGCAAACGCGGACGCTAAATCTCGATTTAGCGCCAGATGCTTTGTCTATCGTTGATGTCTCAGAGAAACATGAGAGGCATGATCTAAATATTGACATTGATATGTTTACAAAAAAACCACTGTCGAAAGACAGTTTCCTGCCGTCCTCCGTTCTGCAGGCATGGGTAAAATCCATGCATTCTGATAGTGAGCGTCTTTCGGAGGGGCGTTTCTAATGTCCGGAACCGGGAGCTCCGCTTCGAACGTTATCAGCTTTCGTTTTCAAGCTTCTGACGCTGCGCCTGCTGCCGAATCCGCTGGCATACGCGTTGGCGGTCGACTTAATGTTGATCGGGCTGACGGGCCAGCGAATGAAGGTGTTCTTGATCTTCGTAGTGTATTAATTGATTCAGGAGGTGGAAGACTCAATGATTTTGTCTCACTTTCTGATAATATACGAAAGCGGTTGGAGGCATGTATCGAATTAATCGATGGCGATGATTTATTCGCCGCTGATAATGAGCTAATGCTAGCAAGCAGAGAGTGCCAGAGGCTTTTCCTCTTTAGGGATATTAGCGAGTCAGTCGGCTTGGTATCTCTAAAGATAATCCAAGCAGCGGCGGCCATCGGCGTTACAACGCGCTCTCCAAAAATAATTAAAATTATAGTTAAGTCGTTGAATGCTATCGCTTCATCGCCCTATATGACGTTTGATCAAGCATCTTTACTTGCTGACGACATCGAGGGAGCGGCTGGACAGCTGCGTTTCGCGGGGTATGGAGATTTGATTGGCGCTCTCATCGAATAGGTATTTTTATGAAAGCGTTCGTTGAAACAACTGTTTTAACCGATTTCCTGTTGAAATTGGATGGTTCCGAAATCCGAGCTAGGGATGTTTTACAGAATTACGAATTTATAACTGTTCCGCATTTTGCATGGAAAGAATTTAAGCGGGGCCCGCTAACTACGTTTATTTGGGCACATAATAAATTAGCCGAAACGAAAAGTTTTAATGTAACTCTTCAACGTGTTCAAGGCATGTCGCGTACGCCTAAGCGTTATTTTACGTCGACGGCTATCCAGGCAATTCAGACGGCATTCTCGGCAAATTTTGCCGATTTAGCAACTGCTGACGTATTTGCGCGTTATGGATCGACAAATTTTGATGAGATGATGGCGGATGCATGCAGGCTGGAGCTTCGCCGCGTTATATCCAGAAGTTGGTCGTCAAGATTCAGATTATTTGACGGCATCACTGATACACTTAGTTGTTATCCTGATGCCGAACTTTTCTATGATGACGGAATGATCGTTTATAAGCCTTATGATTGCCCAAAGGGAACGGATTGTTGCTTAAAGGATAAATTGTCTCTTAAAAGCAATTCTCTTAAAAAGATTAGGTTGGCCCTTGGTAAGTTGTCTGATAAGAGCGAAATTATTAAAAGAAGAGAAGTCGTAAAAAGGATAGAAAAGCACCCATCTAGTGTTATGTCTCCGTCTGATTGTCGCTCGTTCGGGGACGCTTATTTCGTTTTATTTTGCCCTGATGGGCATGATATTATAACGACAAATCTTTCAGATATAAAGCCGATGGCTGACGAATTGAATATTAATGTTGTAAAACCATAGAATTATTCTGTTGCTTGATGTTAAGTCTTGCCGTCTGTTGTTTTTCTGTATGCTATCAGGTTGAAGCGTTAATTTTCCTCTGAATGGCAGAAATTGAGCGTGCTGTTGCCCCTCGTAAATCGCGCGGACTATCGTTCGGTGCTCCGCGCAACCTTTTTCCATTCAGGCCCCGGCAAGAGCCGTCTCGTGGCCGGCGGCTGAATTATCCCCGCTACCCGAACCTTCCCCATAATCCCACCACCTCATCCCCGAGGGGCAGCCATCCGGAGGTATGCCGTTGGTGGGGATGGGGTCGGCGCCTGCGGCTGGTCTTACAAGCCAGGCTCGGGAGGCTTCGGGGCACCGCCCTGGGGGTACTACGGCCCCTGTGCGAGGAGCTCGCTGGACGGGACGGCGGAAGCGGTCAGGTCCGACACCGCGGTGTGGCGCACCCGATGGGGCGTTGAGGCTGCAGGACGGCACGGCAGGCCCGCCCGACCTTATAAGCGCGGCCCGGAGACTTAAGAACGCCGACGAGCGGAGCGCCACGGGGCGTGCGGATGGTGGCTCAATCCATCCGCGCCGCAGCCTGGCTCAATGGTTGCGGTCCGATACCCTCGCGCCTCGCGGCGCTCCGCTGCCCCTCATCAACCGACGCGGAAACGCGGGCGGGGATTTGCTGTGCCCTTCGAAGGTGAAGCGCAGCGCAGACCCGAGAATCTCAGGCCGAAAGAGGCTGCGGCACCGGAGCCCTCTCGTCCTGAGATACTCGGGTCAAGCCCGAGCATGACGGCGCCTCTGCTGCGCGCCCCACAGGGGCAGGCAGGCCCGGCATTTCGTGATAGGCAACCGCCCACACCCGCAAACAGGTTCCAAGACCATGGCCAAGAAGACCCCCGAACAATTGTCCCGTGAATTCGAGGGCCGCAAGGCCAAGGGGCTGGCCAAGGGGGCGGCGGCGTTCTGGCCCAACATCATCGCCAATGCCGTGCTGAAGCTGACCGCCGCCAAGGCCGAGATCACGATTCCCGCGCTGAGCGAGCTGATCGCGAGGGATGCCGAGTCCTCTGACACGACGCTGAAGGCCGGCGCGACCGAGGCGCTGGCCCGGCTGCGGCAGGCGGTGGCGAAGGCGGAGGGGTGAGCCCCTTCCATTCCTCCCGCCTGAACCGCTGCGTCATCCTGGGCGACCGCAGGTCGTCCCGGGATCCATCATAGGGCCCCGACGGAGACCTATGATGGATCCCGGAGCTGCGCGGCTTCGCCGCTTGTCCAGGATGACGCGGATTCCCGTGCCTGCCCTCACCCCGGCTCGCCGGCGATGACGCCCTTGCGCAGCAGGAAGCAGCCATAGGGCCGGGGATCGCCGACCTGGACCACGGCGAAGGCCTGTCGCGCCATGTCATAGAAGGCGAAGCGCTCGACGCCGGCGATCGGGATGTGCACGCCCAGCGCCGCGTCGAGTTCGCGCTGGACGGCGGCCTGCACGGCGGGAATCGTCTTGGGCTCGTCGACGACCTGCATGCGGCGCACCGCGTGCGGCTCGAAATCGTCGATCGGCAGCACGGAGAGGATGGCCCGCGCGGCGCGTTCCATCGTCAGCCCGGGCAGGCGGACAAGGCGCCCGCTGGTGGTCGCTCGCGCGATGGTCTCGGCCGGGTGGTTGGCATCGACCAGTGCGAGATCGTCGCCATGGCCCATGGCCGCGAGAATCCAGAGCAGGTCGGCGGAGAGGACGGGGTCGAGATTCTTCAGCATGGCGGGCGTTCCCTTTGTACTTCCGAGCCCTCATCCTGAGGAGGCCGCGCATGCGGCCGTCTCGAAGGATGCTCCAGAAGGCTCCGGCGACTGCTGGAGCATCCTTCGAGACGCGGGCTTTGCCCGCTCCTCAGGATGAGGGCTGTGACGGAATGGGCGTTCACTGGCGTCCCCGGCGGGAGAGATAGAGGCGGGCGGCGTTGCCGCCGAAGATCGCTTCGCGCTGCGCCAGCGTGCAGTCGGACAGCAGCATGGTCGCGGTCTCAAACCAGCTTGCATAGTCGGCGCGCAAAGTCAGCACCGGCCAGTCGCTGCCGAAGATCAGGCGCTCGGGGTCGAAGCTCGCGAGCAGATGCTCGGTCACCGGGCGCAGGGTCTCTATCGTCCAGTCGGCGGCGGCTTCGGTGACGAGGCCCGAGAGCTTGCAGAACGCTTGCGGATGGGCGGCGAGCGCGGTGATGCCCTCGCGCCAGCCGGCGAGATCGCCGCTGACGAGGTCGGGCTTTGTCAGATCAGGCTTGGCGGCGTGGTCGATCACCACGGCGAGTTGCGGATGGCGTTCGAGCACAGCCAGGGCGGCGGGGATATGGCGCGGCTTCAGCAGCGCGTCGAAGACGAGATCATGCGCGATCATCGCTTCGAAAGCCGGGGCGAGCGCGGGCCGGGCGAGCCAGCCATCGTCGGCGATGTCATGGACCATGGGCCGCAAGCCGACGAGCAGCGGGGCGCTGGCGAGCGCGGCGATGGCCTGCGCGACATCGGGCGCGTCGAAATCGCACCAGCCGACGACGCCGGCGACGAAGGTAGTGCGGGCCGCGATGTCGAGCAGGAAGCGCGTCTCGGCTTCCGTTGGCGCGGCCTGGACCAGGATGCTGTGCTCGATGCTGTGGCGGGCGAGCAGCGGTGCGAGGTCGTCGGGGCCGAAGTCGCGGAAGATCGGTCCGAGCTCAGGCGTCAGCCAGCCATAATCACCGCGCGCGAGGCTCCAGAAGTGCTGGTGGGCGTCGATGCGGGGCGCGCTCATGATGTCGCCGGAAGATCCGCGGGCACCGGAACATCGGCGCCGAGCAGGTCTTGCGCCTTCAGCTCGGCCCAGAGCGCGGCGGGAACGGGTTGCGACAGTTCGGCGATCTGGTCCTCGACCTCCGCTGGCGACACCGCGCCCATGACGAGGCTCGCGACAGCGGGATGGCCGAGCGGGAAATGCAGCGCGGCGCGCCGCAAGGGCACGCCATGGCTGATGCAGGCGGCCTGGATCGCGGCAACGCGGGCCAGGATCTCGGGCGGGGCGGGGTTGTAGTTGTATTTCGCACCCGCGACCGGGCCGGTGGCGAGGATGCCGGAATTGAACACGCCGCCGAGCATCAGGCCGATGCCCTTCTCCAGCGCCAGCGGCATGAAGGAGGCCAGCGCCGGCTGCTCCAGCAGGGAGTAGCGCCCGGCGAGCAGCATGGTGTCGAAGTCGCCGGCGCGGGCGAAGCGCTCGCACATCGCGGCCTCGTTGACGCCGACGCCGATCGCCTTGACGGCGCCCGATGCACGCAAGGCTTCGAGCGCGCGATAGGCGCCGTTCATCGCCTCGCTGAAGCGCTGCTCGATCAGCGCCGCGCCATGGGTCCAGACATCGACGTCGTGGATCAGGACGATGTCGAGGCGGTCGACGCCGAGGCGCAGGGCAGATTGCTCGAGCGAGCGCATCGCGCCATCGTACGAGTAGTCGAAGCGCAGGCCATGCGGCAGGCCGCCGAGATAGCCGGAGCCGTCGCCGCGCCCGGCGAAGGGCTCGGCGACGCGGCCGACCTTGGTCGAGAGGGCGATGCCATCACGTCCGGCCCGGCGCAGGGCGGCGCCGATGCGATGCTCGGACAGGCCGTGGCCATAGAGCGGAGAGGTGTCGATCAGCGTGACACCGCCCGCGATCGCCGCCTCGACGGTCGCCACGGCCTGCGCCTCGTCGAGCCGGGCATAGAGGTCGCCGAGCGGGGCTGCGCCGAAGCCCAGCGTCGAGACGGGCAGTCCGCTGCGGCCGAGCGAGCGCGGCGAGAGGGCGTTGGCGGTAGGCATGCGAGGCGTTTCCATTATCGTTGGCGGCACTATGTGCATACCAACATGTTAGCTTGCAACCGTGTTCGATCAGCGCTACCGTCAGCCCCAAGATGGCAGGCGCGGCGGGAGTGAAGCCCGGTACGCTCGTCAGATCAACAGGCCCGAAAAGGGCGCCTCAAGTCCTGGGAGGGACAGTTCGATGAGCGAGACCATTCTCAAGCCGACCCGTCGCGCGCTGATGCGCGGTGCTGCTGCGCTTGGCGCCGCCGGGGCGATCGGCTCGCCGCTGGTGCTGCGCGAGTCGCATGCCCAGGCCGCCTTCAACTGGAAGCGCTTTTCCGGCACGACGATCGACGTGCTGCTGGTCAAGAATCCGCGTTCGGACCTGATGCAGGCGGCCGAGAAGGAGTTCACCGAACTCACCGGCATCAAGGTCTCGGCCGAGCAGGTGCCCGAGCAGCAGCAGCGCCAGAAGGCGGTGATCGAATTCGCCTCCGGCAAGCCGAGCTTCGACGTGTCGGGCATCTCGCTGCATGTGCAGAAGCGCATGGCCGCGAAGGGCAAGTGGTTCGAGGATCTGACGCCCTATATCAAGGACGCCTCGCTGACCTCGCCCGATTTCGACTTCGCCGATTTCGGCGCCGGTCCGGTCGCCTATGCGCGTCAGGCCGATGGCTCGCTCGATACGATCCCGTTCTTCGTCGATTACTGGATGGTCTACTACAACAAGGAGCTCTTCGCCGCGAAGGGCGTCGAATATCCGAAGTCGATGGACGAGATGGCCACCGTCGCAGCCAAGCTGCACGATCCGGCCAAGGGCATCGCCGGCTTCGTCTCGCGCGGCCTGAAGAACGCCAACGTCCCGGTCTGGGCGAGCCTGCTGCTCGGCCAGGGAATCGAGACGACCTCGTCCGACGGCAAGCTCCAGACCGATACGCCCGAGGCCGTTTGGGCGGGCGAGCTCTACAAGAAGCTCAACAAGGATTCCGGCCCGGCCGGCCAGGTCGGCTTCAACTGGAACGAGTGCCAGACCAGCTTCATGCAGGGCCGCGCCGCGATGTGGCTCGACGGCATCGGCTTTGCGACCCCGCTCGAAGACCCCAGCAAGTCGCGCATTGTCGGCAAGGTCGGCTACGGCATCACGCCGCCGGGTCCCAAGGCGCATCACGCCGGCATGTTCGCCGACGGCATGGGCATTTCGCGCGGCTCGCGGAAGAAGCAGGCCGCCTGGCTCTATCTCCAGTTCATGACCAACAAGGCCCAGCAGATCGCCATGCTGAAGGCTGGCGCCGGCGCGCCGGGCCGGGCCTCGGCCTATCTCGACACCGACACGATCTCGCAGTCGAAATTCGGCAAGCAGTATTTCGAGTGCCTGCTCGGCTCGGCCAAGGTTGCGCGCGCGGCGCTGCCGCAGATCGTGCCGGTGACTGAGTTCCGCGACGTCTTCGGCGTGGCGCTGACCAATGCGCTGGGGGGAGCCGATGTCGCGGCCGAGCTGAAGAAGGCGACGGAAACCTTCGCCCCGGTGCTGGTCAAGAGCGAGCAGGGCTGAGGTTCCGCACTTCGCCGTCATGGTCGGCCTTGTGCCGACCATCCACGTCTTCGCTTGCCGAGGGCCGTGTTCAAGACGTGGATGCTCGCCACAAGGGCGAGCATGACGGGTTTGTTCGAGCATAAGTCATGACAGCCACGACATTGCCTTCAGCGACACTGGCCGAGCCGGGCAAGCCCACGCCCTTCCAGCACTCGGCCGATTTTACGCCGCGCTATTGGCTGTTTGCGGCGCCCGCCGTGCTGGTCGTCACGGCGGTGATCGTGTTCCCGTGGCTGTTCACGCTCTACATGTCCGCGCATGACTGGAAGATCGGCGGCGGGCCGGAATTCGTCGGCTTGCAGAACTTCGCCGAGCTGTTCCGCGACACGCGTTTCCTCGAATCGATGGGGCATACGCTCTATTTCACGGTGCTGGCCGTGGTGCTGCCGATCTTGTTCGGCACGGCCGCCGCGCTGGTCTTTCACCGCGAATTCCCGTTCCGGGGGGTGCTGCGCACCGTCTTCGTGATGCCGATGATGGCGACCCCGGTGGCGGTGGCTCTGGTCTGGACGATGATGTTTCACCCGCAGCTCGGCGTGCTGAACTACCTGCTCTCGCTCGTCGGCATCGGCCCGCAGAACTGGGTGTACTCGCCCGACACGGTGATCCCGACGCTGATCCTGGTCGAGGTCTGGCACTGGACGCCGCTGGTCATGCTGATCGTGCTCGGCGGCCTCGCCGGGCTGCCGCGCGAGCCCTATGAATCCGCGCTGATCGACGGCGCCAATGCCTGGCACATGTTCCGCCACATCACGCTGCCGCTGGTCTGGCCGTTCATCATGGTGGCTATCGTGATCCGCACCATCGACGCGCTGAAGGCCTTCGACACGATCTTCGTGATCACCCAGGGCGGGCCCGGCACGGCCTCGGAAACGCTCAACATCTTCCTCTATCTGCAGGCCTTCCAGTTCTACAAGATCGGCTACGCCTCGGCCGTGGTGGTGATCTTCTTCGTCATCGTGATCATGCTCTCGCTGCTGCTGCTCTATGCGCGGCAGAAGTCCAAGTGGAACGCGTGATGGGGCGGATGTCTCCCTCAGCCCTCATCCTGAGGAGCGCTCCGCAGGAGCGCGTCTCGAAGGATGTTTCAGGAGGCTCCTGCACGCGCTGGAGCATCCTTCGAGACGGCGCTGCGCGGCTCCTCAGGATGAGGGCTGAGGGTGTGGGGAGCCATGCTTCATGAAGCGCCTCGCCACCAAGCTCGGGTTCTATTTTTCCGTCTTCGTGCTGGTCTCGCCGGCGGTGCTGGTCTTCCTCTGGATGGTCTCGCTGTCGTTCAAGAACGAGCTCGACAACACCGCCTTCCCGCCAGTCTTCATTCCCGATCCGCCGACGCTGAAGAACTATGTCGACGTCTTCGCGCAGAACAATTTCGCGCTCTATCTGTGGAATTCGATCCTGGTCACCGGCGGCGCCGTGCTGATCGGCCTCGCGGTCGGGGTGCCGGCCGGCTACGGCATCGCGCGCGGCAAGGCGACGAAGTTCGCGATCCTGATCCTGGTCGCGCGGATGACGCCGGCTTTGTCCTATCTGATCCCGCTCTTCCTGCTCTTCCAGATGACGGGGCTGGTGGGGACGATCACCGCGCTGGTGATCACCCATCTCGTCATCACCATCCCGATCATCGTCTGGATCATGATCGGCTATTTCGAGAACGTTCCGATGGAACTGGAGGACGCCGCGCGGATCGACGGCGCGTCGACCTGGCAGGCCTTCCGCCATGTCGCGCTGCCGCTGGCGATGCCAGGCGTCACCGTCGGCGGCATCCTCGCCTTCATCTTCTCCTGGAACAACTTCATCTTCTCGGTGGTGCTCGGCGGCAAGAACAGCCGAACGCTGCCTTCGGCCGTCTATAATTCGCTGACCTTCGAGCAGATTTCCTGGGGCCCGCTGGCCGCCGCCGCGCTGCTGGTGACGCTGCCGGTGCTGCTGGTCACCGTGCTGGCGCAGCGCCAGATCGTCGCCGGGCTCTCGGCGGGAGGGCTCAAGGATGGCTGAAAATACGGTCTCCGCGCGCTTGTCTCGCTTGTATCATCCGACTAACATGTCAGTCATCCCGCTATCCTGAAAGACGACCTCCATGAGCATCGACCCCAACCGCTTCGGCCTCTCCTGCGCCATCACCACCCCGATGCGGGAGGGCGGTGGCATCGACCTGCCGCGGCTGGTCAAGCATGCGCGGCATGTGCTGGCGGAAGGCTGCGACAGCGTCACGCTGTTTGGCACCACCGGCGAGGGCGCGGCGCTCGGCTTAGCCGCGCGGGGCGCGATGATGGGCGCGCTGATCGGCGCCGGCATCGACCCGGCGAAGCAGATCTACGCCGGCATCGCGGCGTCCTCGCTGCACGAGGCCGTCGATCAAAGCCGGCTGGCGCTCGATGCCGGGGCCAAGGGATTGCTCGTGGCGCCGCCGTTCTATTTCAAGGGCGTCAGCGACGAGGGCCTTTACCGCTGGTTCTCGCAGTATTTCGAGAAGCTCGGCTCGTCCGTGCGCAACGTCATCCTCTACCACATCCCGTCGGTGACGGCCGTCGACATCAGCGTCGACCTCGTCCAGCGTCTGAAGACGGCATTCCCCGGCATCGTCGCCGGGGTGAAGGATTCGTCGGGCAGCTACGCCAATACCGAGGCGCTGCTGAAGGCGCATGGTGAGCTCGCCATCCTCGTCGGCGACGAGCGCCAGCTCGCCAAGGCCGTGCGCAATGGCGCCCAGGGCTCGATCTGCGGCGTCGCCAACCTCGTGCCGCATCTGCTGCGGCCGATGGTCTATCAGGGCACCGACAGCCCGATGGTGAATGCGCTGGTCGACGAGATCTGCTCGCATCCGGTGCTGCCCGCAGTGAAAGCACTGGTCGGGCATTTGCATGGCGATGCCGGCTATGGCGCGATGCGCGCGCCGCTGGAGGCGCTCGACGAGGCGACGCGCCAGCGGCTGTTCGCGGCGTTCGACAGGATCACGATGGCAAAGGCCGCCTGACGGCAGCCGGAGAGGGACGACGTCTTGAACCAGCCCGACTCTGAGCCCCGCGAGGCTGAGCCGCTCAAGCTGAGGGAGCGCGCCTATGCTTCCTTCACCGAGCGGCTGCTGGCGCGCGAGATCAAGCCGGGCCAGTTCGTGACGCAGCGCGAGCTTGTCGCGCTGACCGGCCTGCCGCTCGGCGCGATCCGCGAGCTGATCCCGCGGCTGGAGGCGGAAGGGTTGATCAAGACGGTGCCGCAGCGCGGCATGCAGGTCGCCCATGTCGATCTCAACCTGATCCGCAATGCCTTCCAGTTCCGGCTGTTTCTCGAAAGGGAGGCGACGGCGCTCTATGCGGCCAACGCGACCGACGAAGAGATCGCCGAGCAGCGCGCGCGGCACGAGGCGATCATCGTCCGGGCCGAGGCGGGCGGCGACGCAACCCTGATCGAGGATGCCGAGGATGTCGACCGACTGATGCACGAGGCGATCATCGATCATCTCGACAACGACATCGTCTCCAAGGCCTTCCGCGTCACCTGGCTGAAAATCCGGCTGATCCGGCAATATGAGACGCGGATCCAGAACCACATCCTCGTGCCGGTGATGCGCGACCACCTCAAGATCATCACGGCGATCGAGGCGCGCGATCCGATCCGCGCGGCGGAAGAGATGAGCATCCATATCGGCAACGCCCGCACGCGGGCCATGAGCTACTGACGACCAAGAACGACGAAGCCAGACGAGCCGGATAACCGGCCGCCATCAGGGAAGGAACCGTATCCGACATCCCCCAACCCTCATCCTGAGGAGCCGCGAAGCGGCGTCTCGAAGGATGCTCCAGGAGGTTCCCGAACCATCGGGAGCATCCTTCGAGACGCGCTCGTGCCGAGCGCTCCTCAGGATGAGGGCTGAGAGTGTCGGCGACGGTCCGCACAGGGAGGAACGACCATGACCAGGATTTCCAAGCGCGACTTTCTTGCAGGTTCTGCCGCTCTCGCCGGCGGAGCGATCTTCATGCCGACCGTCCTGCGCGCGCAGGCGACCGTGCTGCGCTGGGGCGAGATGCTGCCCACGACGCACCCGCAGGTGCAGATGGTCGAGCGGATCGCCAAGCAGGTGAAGGAGAAGACCTCCGGCCGCATCGACATCCAGACCTTCCCTGCCGGCCAGCTCGGCTCGGGCAAGGACATGATGGAATCGGTGGCGTCCGGTGCGCTGACGATGACGACGGACGGCGCGGCCGCGCTCGGCTCGTTCCTGCCGCAGCTCTCGGTGGTCGAGGCACCCTATCTCTGGCGCGACGCCGCCCATATGTCGAAGGTCGCCAAGGCGCCGGTTTTCGCGCAGATGAATGCGGAGCTCGAGAAGAAGCGCGGCATGCGCATGGCCGCGGTGACCTATTACGGCAAGCGCCACCTGACCACGGGCTCCAAGGCCGTGAAGAGCGCCGCCGACGTTGTCGGCCTCAAGCTGCGCGTGCCGCCGGTCGATACCTTCCGCGCCATGGTCGAGGCCTGGGGCGCCAAGGCGACGCCGGTCAATTTCAACGAGCTTTATCTGGCGCTGAGCCAGGGCGCCGTCGACGGGCAGGAGAACCCGCTGCCGACGATCCACAGCGCCAAGCTGCAGGAGGTGCAGAAGCACCTGATCCTGACCGGCCACATCATCACGCCGCGCCTCGTCATCGTGAACACCGATTTCTGGAAGGGGCTCAAGGACGCCGATCGCAGCCTGCTGGAAGCCGCCATCGCCGAGGGCGTCACCTGGCAGGACGCCGAACTCTCCAGCCAGGAAGGCAGCCTGGTCGCGACCCTGAAGGCCGCGGGCATGACCGTGACCGAGCCCGATCTCGAAAGCTTCTCCAAGCCGGTGCTCGCCACCCTGCCCAAGCAGTTCGAGGGCAAATGGGGCAAGGGCACCTGGGACGCGCTCGCGGCGTTGTGAAGACAATGTGCTGACCGCATCAGACGCGGGGAACCCTCTCCCGTAGGGAGAGGGCAGGGTGAGGGGCCGGCCCCTTGGCGCTACTGTCGTGACCTGACCGTCACCGATATTTCCCAGTTCCTCGCTGGTCCAACGGCCGACACCTCACCCCTACCCCTCTCCTTACAGGAGAGGGGTTCCCCGCGCCCTCGGATGGACGTCGATGAAATCCCTTCTCCACCTCTCCGACCGCATCGTGCGCTATGCCGCCGTGGCGTTGCTGCTCGCGCTGCTGGCTTCGGTGCTGCTCGGCGTTCTGTCGCGCCAGCTCAATGCGCCGCTGGCCTGGACCGACGAACTCGCGCAGTATCTGCTGGTCTGGAACGGGTTCGTCGGCTGGATCATCGCGGCGCGGCGGCGCTCGCATATCCGCATCACGGTCTTTGCCGAGAAGCTGCCCGAGGGTGCCGGCCGCCTGCTGGAGATCGTCACGCAGCTCGCGATCATCATCTTCGCGGCCGTGCTGATCCGCTATTCCTACGGGCTGATCGAGCGCAACTGGGATGTCGACTCGATCGCGCTGCCGGTGTCGAGCGCGGCGCTCTACATCGTCATGCCGCTGGCCGGCCTCGCGCTGATCCTGCAGGCGGTGGCCGAGATCGCCGATGTCGTGGCGGGCCGCAAATTCGCGGCGGCCGAACCCGGAAGCCAGCCGCTATGACCACGATCATGCTGCAGATCCTGCCGGTCTGGTTCGCCGCGCTCCTGATCGGCGTGCCACTCTTCGTCTCTATGGGGTTGGCGGCGATCGCCTTTGCCTTCATGGGCGGCTTCCCGCTCGGCATCGTGCCGCAGAAGATCGCGCAATCGGCCAATTCCTTCCCGCTTCTGGCGGCGCCGCTGTTCATCCTGATGGGCAACATCATGAACTCGGCGGGCATCACCGACCGGATATTTGCCTTCGCCACCGCCTGCGTTGGTTGGCTGCGCGGCGGGCTCTGCCACGCCAACATCCTCGCCAGCGTGATCTTCGCGGGCATGTCGGGCTCGGCGGTGGCCGATGCCGGCGGCGTCGGGACGCTCGAGATCAAGGCGATGAAGGACGAAGGCTACGACGCCGAGACGGCGGCCGCGATTACGGCTGCGTCAGCGACGATCGGCCCGATCATCCCGCCCTCGCTGCCGATGGTGATCTATGGCGTCTCGGCGGATGTCTCGATCGGCGGGCTGTTCCTCGCCGGCGTCATCCCCGGCCTGCTGATGGCCGGCGCGCTGATGGCGATGGTGGTGCATGTCGCGCGGAAGCGCGACCTGCCGCGTCATCCCTTCCCCGGCGCGGCGCAGCTCTGGGTCGCCTACAAGGAGGCGCATTGGGCGCTGATGACGCCGGTGATCCTGTTCGGCGGGATGATGGCGGGCATCTTCACGCCAACCGAGGCGGCGGCCGTTGCCACGGCCTATGCGCTGGTGCTCGGGCTTTTCGTGTATCGCAGCTTCGATCTCGACGATCTGCCCGAGCTCGTCGTCCAGACGGTCGAGACCACCGGCGTCGTGCTGGCGCTGGTGATGACGGCCGCCGCGCTCGGCTGGTGCCTGTCGATCTCGCGCATCCCGCAGACGGTCGGGCCGATGCTGGTCGATCTCGCCGGCAGCCCGCTGATGTTCCTGCTGATCGTCAACCTGCTGCTGCTCTTCGTCGGCTGCTTCATGGAAGCGCTGGCGGCGATGCTGATCCTGATCCCGATCCTGACGCCGGCGGCGGCGCAGTTCGGCATCGACCCGATCCAGTTCGGGCTGATCTTCGTGCTCAACCTGATGATCGGGACGATCACGCCGCCGGTCGGCGTCGTGCTCTTCATCACCTCGAAGATCGCCGGAATCAGCTTCGAGGCGATGTCGCGGGCGATCGTGCCCTGGCTGCTGCCGCTGCTGGCCGTGCTCGTCGCGATCACGCTGTGGCCACCGCTGACGACCTGGCTGCCCAATCTGGTGATGGGGCGCTGACCGGCCGGCGACAACCTCAGCCGACACCCTCAGCTCTCATCCTGAGGAGCGATCGAAGATCGCGTCTCGAAGGATGATCCAGCTGGTTCCGGAGCCTGCTCGACCATCCTTCGAGACGCCGCTTCGCGGCTCCTCAGGATGAGGGCTGACGGTTATTTCGGCGCAAGCGAACCGGGGTTGAAGGCCCCACCGAACGGCGAGGGGTTGTTGCTTGGTGCGGTGGGCGCGGCCGGCGTTTGCGTCTGGCGCTGCTGCATGCGCTGCTGCTGCTCCTGCAGCAGCTTCTCCTGAACGCGCTGCTTCTCGCTGAGGATGTCGGCGCGGCAGGCCTGCGCGTCGTGATGGCTGGCCTGCCAGATGATGGCCCCGGTGCAGCCGACCAGGATCAGCAGGATCGCGGCGGGATGGGTCAAAAGCCGCGTCAGCGGATTGGCGTAGAGCCGCGAGCGCTCCGGTCTGCCGCCGCGCAGCAGGTCGCGGCGGCGGTGATGCGCCTCCTGCACCATCGCGCCGATCAGCGTCACCGCGATGATGATCACGGCGAGCGCCGAGAGCGAGGGGTCGGTGCCGAGCCGGACCTTGGAGGCCAGCGCCGTGGTGAAGGTGTTGCCCGAGAGGATGGTGAAGACGGTGGTGTTGTAGTTCTCGAACGAGGCGAGGAAGGTGATGAAGGCGGCCGAGCCCAGCGCCGGCTTGAGGAAGGGCAGCAGGATCTTGCGGAAGGCCTGGCCCGGCGTCGCGCCGAGATCGAGCGCGGCCTCGGTCAGCGTCGGGTCGAAGCGCTGGAGACGTGCGCTCAGGATCAGCATGGCGTAGGAGGCGATGAAGGCGACCTGGCCGAGCAGGGTCAGGAACAGGCCGTTGTAGAAGACGGTGTCGTAGCCGGCGCCGAGTTTGCGGCCGACGAAGCTCCAGAAGACGATGGTGGAGATGCCGAGCACGACGCCGGGGATCAGGATCGGCGTGATCAGCACGGCATAGAGCCCGGCCCGCAGGCCCGGGCCGATATCGGCGAGCGCGAGCGCACCGGCGAGCCCAAAGGGCACCGCGATCGCCACCACGGCGATGCCGATCGCCAGGCTCGTCCAGAGACCCGTCATCAACCGCTCGTTGCGGATCAGCAGGCCGAACCAGTCGGTGGTGAAGCATTCCCACGGCACCACACGCGGAAAGGCCGAGGAGTTGAAGGCGGTGATCACCATGATGATCAGCGGGCCGAACAGGAACAGGAAGAACAGCAGCGTGTAGCTGAAGGCGAAGAGGCCGCCGCCGACGCCGCGATTCATCGTGCGGGACCTCGCGTCATCGTCCGATCGCCCCGATCGAGACGCGGAAGATCCGCATCATCACGAAGACGAAGGCAAGGCAGACGACGAGCAGGATGGTGGCGTAGGCCGAGCCACGCGCCCAGTCTCCGGCGTCGTTGAACCACTGGTAGATCAGCTGGGTGAACCAGAGGTTCGAGGGGCCGCCCAGTATTTGCGGGGCGGCGAGCGCGCCGGCCGTCAGCATGAAGACCATGGTGGCGCCCGACGCGATGCCGGGCTTGGCTACGGGGAGCACGATGCGCCAGTGCACGCGCCACCAGCTCGCGCCCATGTCGCGGGCCGCCTCGATCTGGTTGCGGTCGAGCGTCTCGACGGCATTGTAGATCGAGAACACCATCAGCAGGACATAGGTGTAGGCGAGGCCGGCATAGAGCGCGACATCGGCGCGGATGAAGTCGATCGGCTGATCCCACAGGCCGAGCGAAAGCCCGACGCCGTTGATGACGCCGGTGGCGCCGAACAGGATGCGGAAGGCGAAGGCGCGCAGGATATCGTTGATCCAGAAGGGCACGATCAGCCCGATCACCATCAGCCTGGCGCCGGCGCCGCTGGCCGAATGGGCGAGGATGAAGGCGATCGGATAGCAGAGCAGGATGTCGAGCACGGTCACCAGCACGGCCGCGACCAGCGTCTTGGTGAGCACGCCGATGTCGAGCGCGTTCAGCGCCGCGCCGCCGCTGTTGCCGAACAGGAAGTAGCGGTAGTTGTCGAGCGTATGGACGTCCCTGGGCCCGCCGACCTCCGGGCGCGGCAGGTTGTGGCGGAAGGAGACGTCGAGCATCGCGAGCTGCGGCAGCAGGATCAGGAAGACGATCCAGAACAGCACGGCCGCGACGACGAAGCTCGCGGCGCCGGTCCCGTGCCGGCTGCTGAAGTCGCGGAAGAAGCGGGCGAGGCTCGTCATCGCGTCAGCCGCTCAGGGCCGGGTCGTCGGGGAGAATGGTCGCCTGCTCCGGCTTGAACGAAACCGTGACCGCGCCGTCGCCCGAGGCGAGCGCGGCCGAGACGGCGGCGTTCATGTGGTAAAGGCGCAAGGCCTCGCCGCCGGCCTGCAGATAGAGCGTGCGGATCGAGCCTTCGAACTCCTCGTTGACGCGCTTGGCCTTGATGGTGTTCACCTCGGGCGGTGTGTCGGCGATGAAGAGTTGCTCGGGCCGCACGAACAGCGTGCAGCGCTCCTTGGGCAGATAGGTTCGCCCGCCCGCCGCCTGGCCGGTGAGGGGCCCGAGCGGGGTGTCCAGCGTCGCGAGCCTGCCGGTCTGGGAGAGAACGACGCCGTGGATGGCGTTGGATTCGCCGACGAAAGAGGCGACGAAGGGTGTTCGAGGGCGGTTGTAGATCGTCTCGGGGTTATCGATCTGCTCGATGACGCCGGCATTCATCACCGCGACCTGGTCCGACATGGTCAGGGCTTCACCCTGGTCATGGGTGATGTAGATGAAGGTCAGGCCGACGCGCTGCTGGATGGCGCGCAGTTCGGTACGCATGTGCTGGCGCAGCTTGAGGTCCAGCGCCGAGAGCGGTTCGTCCAGCAGCAGGATGTCAGGCTCGGCGGCGAGCGCGCGCGCGATCGCGACGCGCTGTTTCTGGCCGCCGGAAAGCTCATGCACTTTCTTGTCGCCGGTGCCGGGCAGCGCGATCATCTCGAGCAACTCGTCGGCGCGCTTGCGGCGCTGCTTTCGCCCGACGCGGCGGACCTCGAGCGGGAAGGCGATGTTCTCGGCGACTGTGAGCAGCGGAAACAGCGCGAGGTTCTGGAAGATCAGCGCGGTCGGGCGCTTGTTGGGGCCGACATTCCTCATGTCCTCCCCGCCGATCAGGACGCGGCCTGCGCTCGGCTGGACGAAACCCGAGATGCAGCGCAGCAGCGTGGTCTTGCCGCATCCCGAGGGACCCAGGAAGGAGAAGAACTCGCCGCCCCTGATGGTCAGATGCGCGTTCTCGACGGCCGTATAGCCGCCGAACCGGATCGAGACGTGATCGAGAACGACATCTTTCGTCATGCGGGTCCTGGATGGAGGTTTTGGCTGTCGGTCGCCGACCCGGCGGCCGTCGTTCCCCCTCAGCCCTCATCCTGAGGAGCGAGCAAGGCTCGCGTCTCGAAGGATGCTCCAGAAGGTTCCGGAGACATCTGGACTATCCTTCGAGACGCCGCTTCGCGGCTCCTCAGGATGAGGGCTGTGAGAGGTAAGCCGGTGCGTCAGGCGCTCATGAACTTGTTGGTGAATTCCGAGCGCTTGGCCGCGTACCAGGGGGCTTCGGCCGGCCAGGGGTTGAGCTTGGCGAGCGCGTCGCCCGGATAGGCATCGGCGAAGTTCTTGGCGTAGACATCGCCGCCGAACTTGTCGGCGCCGACCACCGGCGAATTGTAGCCGTGGGTCTTGATCGCCTCGCCGGCGAGCTGCGCATCGTAGCAGGCGGTGATGAAGGCGTAGACTTGGTCGATGTTCTTGACGCCGACCGGCAGGGAGAGACCGTCGACCCAGGCCATCGCGCCCTCGACCGGCGCGCGGTACATCACCGGCTCGCCGGCGGTCTTCAGCGCGATCGGCGGTCCGTCCCAGGTCTGGCCGACGATCACGCCCTCATTGAGCAGGCCGTTCTTCTGCGCGTCGGCGTCGTTCCAGATCAGCTTGATGTTCTTCTTCTTCTTGATCGCGATCTCGGTCAGCTTGGTCCAGACCTCGGTCATCTTGTCGGGGGTCTTGTAGGCCTCCCAGACCGAGCCGGGCGCCAGTTCGCCGCGCCGCTCCATGCCGAGGCCCAGGCCCAGGATCATCGAATGGCCGCGGCCCATGGTCTTGCCGGCATTGGCATCATCCCAGACGTCATAATAGCTCGGTGCGGAGCCGGCCGGCGTGAACTTGTCGGTGCGCCAGGAGACGCCCTCGGTGCCCCAGATATGCGGCAGCCAATGTGTGCCCTTGCCGTCGAAGTTCCAGTGCGTCTCGCCCAGCGCCATAGCCGGGTTCACCTTCTCGAGCGCGACCTTTTTCATGTCGAAGGGCTGGAGCAGGCCGAGATCCTTCCAGAGCGGCGAGCGGTTCACCGTCGGGGTGACGATGTCGAAGCCCTGGCCGTTGCTGGCCTTCATCTTGTTGAGGATGTCGTCATTGGAGCCGATGCCGGTGAAGTTGACCTTGATGCCGGTCTTGGCGGTGAAGGCCTTGACGAAGCTCTCGGGCAGATAGTCCGACCACATCATGATGTTGATCTCGCCTGAGGAGGCGAGGGCGCTGCGGCTGACGATGGCGGGCATCGCGACGCCCGCGCCGGCCGCAGCGGCGAGCTTCAGAAAGTCACGGCGGCCGATGGTTGCCCTGCTGTGCGTCTTGGACATCGTGATCCCCTGTGATGGATGGCGTTTCTTGGTCGTAAGGCCTCGGTATCGTCACCGAGCATCATGCCCGGCGCGGCCCCTGCGGAGCCGCAATTGATCTGGGGGTTCACCAAGCAAGATTGACGCCACGATCCGGCTCATCGAGCCGGCTATGATTGGCGATACCGGGAGCAGTCTGGTCAGCCGGCAGGCCGGGGCGTCACAGCGCCGATCGCGGCGAGATGTAGGCCAGCGTCTGGTCGACGAGCAGGATGTTGGGCTTCACGCGGCCGGTCCGAACAGGTCGGCGATGGTCTCCTCGCCGATGCCGAAGCCGGTCGAGGCGCCGCAGCCCGCGGTGACGACGACGATCCGCACCGCATCGGACGGCTTGTCGGTCAGGCGCCAGCGATCCGGCGCCGAGGCATAGGTGCCGATCCAGCGTTCGCTTACGGTGCGGCCGGGCAGATCGAGCACGGCGTCGAACTCGTCGAGGATGAGTTGGTCGACGGCCTCCGAAGCGAAGGGGTCGGGCGTCGTGGCATAGTGGTGGCTGTCGCCGACCACGAGCGAGCCATCGGCCGATTGCGTGACGATCAGGTGGATGCCGTTCTGGCGCTCGGCGGCCATCTCGGCGTCGAGCCTGCGCTTCAGCGACTCGGCTTCCGGCAGATCGGCATAGCCGAGATAGCGTCCGAGCCCGAGATCTGACATCACGGCGCTGGCGAGAGGGACGGGGTTCGCCGGGCGCACGCGCATCATCTGCAGCTTGCAGCGGGTCACGCCATAGGCGGCGAGCCGCTCGGGGAACAGCGTCGTGAACTCGTCGCCAGGGCAGACCACGACGGTTTCCGCCTCGATCACGTCGCCCCCGGCCGTGATCAGGCGCGGTGCCTCGACGGCGACGATGCTGGTGTTCCAGCGGAACGTGACGCCGTGGCGCTCCGCCAGCAGGGCTGTCACCTGCGGGATCGCCTGGCGGGATTCGACCCGCAGCTCATGCGGGCTGTGCAGCGCGAAACGCGCCGCGTCGGGGCGCAAAGCAGGAATCGCCTCGCGGGCCTGCTCGCTGGTCAGGCGCCGGCAGCCGTCGCCCATCTCCGTGCGCAGGAAGGCGTCGATCACGGCTTCCGATTCCGGCAGGCGCGCCGCCAGCACGAGCCCGCGCTGCAGGATGTCGATCCCGGCGTCGGCTGCGATCTCCGCCCAGATGTCGCGCGAGCGGCGGGCGAGCGACCAGCAATCGCCGGCGCCCTGGCCGGTGACGGTGACGAAGCCGAAATTGCGCACGGAGGCACCACTGGCCTGGGCGTCGCGGTCGATCACCACGACTCGCTTGCCGCGCCTGGCGGCCGCAAGCGCGTGACCGAGCCCGATGACGCCGGCACCGACGATGGCGAGATCGTAGACCATGAGAGCCGTCGTTCAGGCGTTGCGGTGGATCTGGAAGCCGGCGAAGGACTGGCTCACCGGCATGATCTCGAGGCTGTTGATGTTGACATGCGCCGGCAGCGTCGCGACCCAGAACACGGTCTCGGCGATGTCCTGCGGCTGCAGCGGATCGGCGCCGCCATAGAGCGCGTCATAGGCCGCCTTGTCGCCGCCATTGCGCACCAGCGTGAACTCGCTCTCGCAGAGGCCCGGCTCGATCGAGGTGACGCGGACGCCCTTGCCGTGCAGGTCGGAGCGCAGGCCGAGCGAGAACTGGCGCACGAAGGCCTTGGTGCCGCCATAGACGTTGCCGCCGGAATAGGGCCAGTTCGACGCGACCGAGGCGATGTTGATGACCGCGCCCTTGCGCGCGATCAGCTCCGGCAGCAGCTGATGCGTCAGCGCCACCAGCCCGGTGACGTTGGTGCCGATCATCGTCTTCCAGTCGGAGAGTGAGGTCTGCGGAGCGGGCTTGGTGCCGAGCGCGAGGCCGGCATTGTTGAGCAGCACATCGATCGTCTTGAACGGCTCGGGCAGCGCTGCGAGCGCGGCCGTCATCCCGGCTTCGTCGGTGATGTCGAAGGCGGCGCCGTAAAAATTCTCGCCCAGTTCCGCCTTCAGGGCATCGAGGCGGTCGGCGCGGCGGCCGGTGCCGATCACCTTCCAGCCGGCCGAAATGAAGCGCCGCGCGGTGGCGGCGCCGAAGCCCGCGGTCGCGCCGGAAATCAGGATGGTCTTGCTCATGGTGGTGCCTTCTGGCTCGTCTGGTTCCGGCCGACGATGCCCTGCAAAAGCAGCGCCAGCGATGACAGGGGAATGACCGGTGTGGGGAGTAGTGGCTCGGTGGGGGTGAGTGGGAGTGTTGCTACACTCCAGCCCTCATCCTGAGGAGCGCCGAAGGCGCGTCTCGAAGGATGATCCAGGAGGCTCCGGAAGGATCTGGAGCATCCTTCGAGACGGCCCTGCGGGCCTCCTCAGGATGAGGGCTGAGGGGATGGCCAAGCGGGCGCTCAAGCCTCGCCGCCCTTGTTGAGGTAGCGCTCGGCATCGACCACGATCTTGTCGTCGAGCTCGCCGATCGCCGCCTCGTCGCGGCCCTTGTAGGGGATGGCGAGGAGGACGTGGCGGATGGCGTTCAGCCGGGCGCGCAGCTTGTCGTTGCCGCGAATGACGTGCCAGGGCGCCCATCGCGTCGAACTCTTCTCCAGCATCTCGTCCAGCGCCTGCGAATAGGCCTCGAAGCGCGGGATCGCCTCGAAATCGATCGGCGAGAGCTTCCAGCGCTTGAGCGGATCGTGCCAGCGCGCATGCAGCCTGGTCATCTGCATCTGCGGCCCGATGGTGATGAAGAGCTTGATCAGGCGGATGCCGTCGCGCGTCAGCATGCCCTCAAAAGCCGGCGCCTCGCGCAGGAAGGCCTCGGTCTGGGCGGGCGTGCAGAAGCCCATGACGCGTTCGACGCCGGCGCGGTTGTACCAGGAGCGGTCGAAGAAGACGATCTCGCCGGCGGTGGGCAAATGGGCGGCGTAGCGCTGGAAGTACCATTGCCCGGCTTCCGTGTCGGAGGGCTTCGACAGCGCCACGACGCGGGCCTGGCGCGGATTGAGATGCTGGGTGAAGCGGCCGATCGTGCCGCCCTTGCCGGCGCCGTCGCGCCCCTCGAACAGGATGACGATGCGCTCGCCCGCCTCGCGTGCCCAGTTCGCTAGCTTCTGCAGCTCGATCTGCAACGGCTCGAGCTCCCTCTCATAACGCTTGCGCTTCATGCGCTTGCCATAGGGATAGTCGCCGCTGCGGAAAGCGGCATCGACGATCACGGCGGGCAGGGTCTCCGCCTCGATGTCGAAGCCCTTGGCGCCAGCGGCCTTGCGCGCCGCGGCGGGTTTGCGAGCTGGTTTTGCCTCCTGCTCTGCCTTGGGAACGAGCCGCAGCGCAGCTTTCGGCCGGTTTCCGGAAACAGTTTTCGCCATCGCAACGATCCTCGTGAAGAGAGCAGCCTAGCCGGCCTGACTTGCGAAGGGAATTGACGCGCGCCGGGCTTACGATCAGGAAGGGCGGCCCCGTCGTCCCGCAGCCGGCCCCTCGGCCGCCGCGTCAGCGCGAGAGCCTGAGGTTCCTTCCGCATGGCCATTGCCGTCGATCCCTTTGCTTCCGCGACGCATGCCCTGATCGAGGCGATGGGCTCCGCCGTGGTCCTGCTCGATGTGCAGGGCGTCGCCCAGGCGCTGAGCCCGGCGATGCGCGCGCTGATGCCGGCGCTGGAGACCGGCCAGCCGCTGACGCTGGTGATGCGCGATCCCGACCTGATCGAGGCGATCGACGGCGTCGCCCGCCAGGGCGGTCGCCAGGTCATCGAGCTCGTCGAACGCGTTCCGGTCGAGCGCACCTTCCGGATCCATATTTCCGCGCTGCCCGGCGCCGGCTGGCGGCGACCGGTCGTGCTGACCTTCGAGGACCTCAGCGAGCAGCGCGTCACCGAGCGGATGCGCGTCGACTTCGTCGCCAATGCCAGCCACGAGCTGCGCACCCCGCTGGCCTCGCTGCTCGGCTTCGTCGAGACGCTGCAGGGGCCGGCGCGCAACGATGCCGGTGCGCGCGACCGCTTCCTCGCCATCATGCGCGAGCAGGGGCTGCGCATGGCACGGCTCGTCGATGACCTGCTCTCGCTGTCGCGGATCGAGCTGCGTGCGCATCTGGCGCCGGAGACCCCGGTCGATCTCACCGGGATCTCGCGCGAGATCGTCGATTCGCTGACGCTGATGGCGCGCGAACGCGAGGTGACGCTGACGCTGAATGCGCCGGCCGAGCCGGTGAAAGTCGCCGGCGATCGCGACGAATTGCTGCGGTTGATGGAAAACCTGGTCGAGAATGCGATCAAATACGGCAAGCGCGGCGGCGAGGTCTTGATCGAGGTGCAGGATGGGCAAGCCGAGTCCAGCGTCGGCGTGCGCGACGACGGGCCGGGCATCGCGCCCGAGCACCTGCCGCGCCTGACCGAGCGTTTCTACCGGGTCGATACCGCAGCCAGCCGTGAGGCCGGCGGGACGGGGCTGGGGCTGGCCATCGTCAAGCACATCGTGCTCCGCCATCGCGGCCGGCTGACGATCGAGAGCGCGCTCGGCGAGGGCGCCACCTTCCGCGCCGTGCTGCCGCGCTTCGGGGCGTCGCCGCGCAAGCCTTGATCCTTAAGCTCTGATGACGGCTTCATGACAGAGTGCGTGACGAACTGTCATGAAGCTGTCATGCAGAAGGTGTTCTGAACGGCTCGCTAAACGTGCGATCCAGAGAGGACATCTCATGCGCAACATTCTCATTCTCGCGGCCGCCACGATCGGTCTGTCCGGTGTGGCCCAGGCTGCCGACATCACGGGCGCCGGCGCCACCTTCCCCTTCCCGATCTATGCGAAGTGGGCCGAAGCCTACAAGAAAGAGACCAATATCGGTCTCAACTACCAGTCGATCGGCTCGGGTGGCGGCATTCGCCAGATCAAGGCCAAGACGGTCGCCTTCGGCGCCACCGACGCCCCGCTCAAGGGCGAGGACCTGACCAAGGACGGCCTGATCCAGTTCCCGACCGTGATGGGCGGCGTCGTTCCCGCGATCAACGTGGCGGGCGTCGAGGCCGGCAAGCTCAAGCTGACCGGCCCGATCATCGCCGGCATCTACATGGGCGAGATCAAGAAGTGGAACGACCCCAAGATCGTCGCGCTCAATGCCGGCGTGACCCTGCCCGACGCCAACATCAACCCCGTCTACCGTTCGGACGGATCGGGCACGACCTATGTCTTCACCGACTACCTCTCCAAGGTTTCGGCTGAGTGGAAGTCCAAGGTCGGCGCCAACCAGTCGGTCCAGTGGGCTGTCGGCATCGGTGGCAAGGGCAATGAGGGCGTCTCGGCCTCGGTCAAGCAGGTCGCCAACTCGATCGGCTATGTCGAATACGCCTACGCCAAGCAGAACAAGCTGAACTTCGCCTTGATCCAGAACGCCGACGGCAACTACCCGGCTCCGGACGACAAGGCCTTCCAGGCCGCTGCTGCCAACGCCAACTGGAACGAGGCTCCCGGTTTCGGCATCTCGCTGAACAACCAGAAGGGCGCCGAGGCCTGGCCGATCACGGCCGCGACCTTCCTGCTCGTCCACGCCAAGCCGGAGAAGCCGGAAGAGGTGCAGGCCGCGCTGAAGTTCGTCGACTGGGCCTTCAAAAACGGCGACAAGCTCGCTCTCGACCTCGACTACGTGCCGCTCCCGGCCGGCGTCAAGGATCAGGTCCGCAACGCCTGGAAGGGCGTCACCGACCCGGCTGGCAAGCCGATTTTCTGAGGATGGTCGTCATGGTCGGGCCTGGCCCGGCCATCTCGGAAACAAGGACGCGCAGGCCCGAGCCATTCGGGCCTGCGCTCCGCTCCGCCCGGAAAATGACGGGCGCGCCTTTCGCACCGGAGCCTTTGGATGACCGCCGTGACTGACCACATGACCGTTCCCGGCGCTGCGCCCCAGCGGAAGACGCCCAAGGGCACCTTCGACATCATCTTCAAGAACGCCAGTTTCCTGTCGGCGCTGTTCGTCCTCGTCCTGCTCGCAGGCATCATGCTCTCGATGGTCATCGGCGGCTGGCCGGCATTCCGCGAGATGGGCATCGGCTTCATCACCTCTAGCGTCTGGGACACCCAGAACGACCAGTACGGCGCCTGGCCCGCCATCGTCGGCACCCTTTCGACCGCCTTCCTGGCGCTGGTCATCGGCGTGCCGCTCTCGCTGGGTATCGCCGTCTACCTGACGCAGCTCGCCCCGCCCTGGTTCAAGCAGCCGGTCTCCACCGCCATCGAGCTTCTCGCGGCCGTGCCCTCGATCATCTACGGCATGTGGGGCCTGTTCGTCTTCGTGCCGCTGTTTGCTGCCTACGTGCAGATCCCGCTCTCGAACATCGTCGAGGGTCTCCCGATCGTCGGCACGGTGTTGTACTCGCGCTCGCCTTCGGGCCTGGGCATCCTGACGGCCGGCATCATCCTGGCCTTCATGATCATCCCCTTCATCGCCTCGATCACCCGCGACATGCTCGACCAGATCCCCTCCGTTCTGCGCGAGAGCGCCTATGGCATCGGGGCGACGACCTGGGAGGTGGTGCGCCATGTGCTGGTGCCGCAGGCCGGCGTCTCGATCATCGGCGCGATCATGCTCGGCCTCGGGCGCGCGCTCGGCGAGACGATGGCGGTGACCTTCGTCGTCGGCAACGCCAACCGGCTCTCGGCCTCGATCATGGATCCGGGCTCGACGATCGCCTCGCGCATCGCCAATGAGTTCAACGAGGCCATGGGCCTGCAGCTCAACGCCCTGATTGCGCTCGGCTGCATCCTGTTCTTCGTCACCTTCGTCGTCCTCGTCATTGCGCGCATTCTCGTGTCGCGCGTCAAAGCCTACTGAGCGAGCTGGTCATGAGCCTGACGACACCCTCCACCGTCCGCGCCCTGCCCCATGCCGAATGGGGGCGTGTCCGCCAGTCGCGCCGGACCGCCGACAAGCTGATGCGCGTCATCGCTGCCGGCTTTACCTTCATGGCGATCTTCGTGCTGTTCTGGATTCTCGGCATGTTGATCGTGAAGGGCATCGGCGGACTCTCCGTCGCAACCTTCACCCAGGTCACGCCCGGCCCCGGTTCGGAAGGCGGCGGTCTCGCCAACGCCATCGTCGGCTCGATCGTGCTGACCTTCCTGGGCATCGTCGTGGCGACGCCGATCGGCGTTCTGGCGGGAACCTATCTCGCCGAATACGGCAAGGGCTCGAAGCTCGCCGACCTGATCCGCTTCATCAACGACATCCTGCTTTCGGCGCCGTCGATCCTGATCGGCCTGTTCGTCTACGTCATCATGGTCGAGCCGCTGGGCGGCTATTCCGGCTGGGCCGGCGGCGTGGCGCTCGGCATCATCGCGATCCCGGTCATCGTGCGGACCACCGAGGACATGCTGCGGCTGGTTCCCGGACCGCTGCGCGAGGCCGGCTCGGCGCTCGGCGCGCCGCCTTCGGTGGTGATCACCTCGATCACTTGGCGGGCGGCGAAGTCCGGGATGGTCACCGGCATCCTGCTGGCGCTCGCCCGCATCGCCGGCGAAACCGCGCCGCTGATCTTCACCGCGCTGAACAACAATTTCTGGTTCTCGCCCACTCTCAAGGGCGGCGTCTCGAACCTGCCGGTGACGATTTACCAGTTCGCCTCGGCCCCTTACGAGAACTGGCAGCAGCTCGCCTGGGCTGGTTCGCTGATCATCACCATGTCGATCCTGGTGCTCTCGCTCATCGCCCGCCGCATCGTGCGCGGCTCCAAGTAATTTACGTCGCTTCCGACATTCGTCGCGTCCGATCCGAAGGAACCCTTCGATGCTTTCGACCCTGGAACTGAGCCCGCAATCGCTCGACGCCGATGCCCCCGTGCGGATCGCGGTGAAGAACCTCGATTTCTACTACGGCGAGCACAAGGCGCTGAAGAACATCAACCTCGACTTCCGCGACCGCCACGTCACGGCGCTGATCGGCCCCTCGGGCTGCGGCAAGTCGACGTTGCTGCGCATCTTCAACCGGATCTACTCGCTCTATCCCGAGCAGAAGGCGACCGGCGAGGTGCTGCTCGACGGGCGCAACGTCATCTCCAACGACATCGACGTGAACGAGCTGCGTTCGCGCATCGGCATGGTCTTCCAGAAGCCGACGCCCTTCCCGATGTCGATCTACGACAACGTCGCCTTCGGCATCCGCCTCTACGAGAAGCCGCCGAAATCCGAGCTCGACGACCGCATCGAGGGCGCGCTGCGCCGCGCCGCGCTGTGGGACGAGGTCAAGGACAAGCTCAAGGCCTCGGGCATGGGCCTGTCGGGCGGCCAGCAGCAGCGCCTCTGCATCGCGCGCACCATCGCGCAGAAGCCCGAGGTCATCCTGTTCGACGAGCCGACCTCGGCGCTCGACCCGATCTCGACCGGCAAGATCGAGGATCTGCTGGAGCAGCTCAAGACCGATTTCACCATCGTCATCGTGACGCACAACATGCAGCAGGCGGCGCGCATCTCGCAGTACACCGCCTTCATGTATCTCGGCGAGGTGATCGAGTTCGCCGCGACCAACAACATCTTCATGAACCCGAGCAAGAAGCAGACGCAGGACTACGTCACCGGCCGTTTCGGCTGACTCGCACGCGCTGCACAGGGACAAACGCCGATGACCGACCATATCGTCCGCTCCTACGACGCCGAACTCGAAGGCATACGCCGCAGCCTCGCCGAGATGGGCGGCATGTCCGAGCGCATGCTCGGCGATTCCACCGTGGCGCTGGTGCGCCGCGACACCACGCTCGCCCAGAAGGTGATCTCGGCCGACCAGCGCCTGGACAACCTGCAGCGCGATGTCGAGGAGCGCGCGGTGCTGACCATCGCGCGGCGCCAGCCGCTCGCCAACGATCTGCGCGAGCTGATCTCGGCGATCCGCATCGCCTCCGACATCGAGCGCGTCGGCGATCTCGCCAAGAACATCGCCAAGCGCGCGGTCGCGATCTCAGGCCAGTTCTCGCCGCCGCATCGCGCTGTCGTCGGGCTGGAGCATATGAGCCGCCTGGTCCAGGCTCAGCTCAAGGACGTGCTCGACGCCTATGCCTCGGCCAATGAGCAGAAGGCGCTGGAGGTCTGGCATCGCGACGGCGAGATCGACGCGCTCTACACCTCGCTGTTCCGCGAGCTCCTGACCTATATGATGGAAGATCCGCGCAACATCACCTTCTGCACGCATCTCCTGTTCTGCGCCAAGAACATCGAGCGCATCGGCGACCACACCACCAACATCGCCGAGACGATCCACTATCTCGTCACCGGCGAATCGCTCGACCTCAACCGTCCCAAGCTCGACACCACCGACATCAACGTCGAGGCGGTGACGGGGAGCTGATCGATGAGGGCGCCATCGCCTTTCCCGTCTTGGTCGGGCTTGTCCCGACCATCCACGCCTTCGCTCGCCGAGAGCGGTGTTCAAGACGTGGATGCTCGCCACAAGGGCGAGCATGACGGAATGTGTCGACTGGCTGCCAAGACGCCGACTGCCCAGAACGGAACCGCGCCATGCCCGCCCGCATCCTGATCGTCGAGGACGAGGAGCCGCTGACCCTGCTCCTGCGCTACAATCTCGAGGCCGAGGGCTTCGAGGTCGACTCGGTCGCGCGCGGCGACGATGCCGAGCTGCACCTGCGTGACAACACGCCCGATCTCGTGCTGCTCGACTGGATGCTGCCGGGGCTGTCGGGCATCGAGCTCTGCCGCCGCCTGCGGGCGCGCCGCGACACCGAGCGCGTGCCGATCATCATGCTGACCGCGCGCGGCGAGGAGACCGAGCGCGTGCGCGGCCTGGCCACCGGCGCCGACGACTATGTCGTCAAGCCGTTCTCGCTGCCCGAGCTGATCGCGCGCATTCAGGCGCTGCTGCGCCGGGCCAAGCCCGGCCACGTCGCGGGACTTTTGACGGCCGGCGATCTCGAACTGGACCGGACCACGCGGCGCGTGCGCCGCTCGGGCTTCGAACTGCATCTCGGCCCGACCGAGTTCCGCCTGCTCGAATTCCTGATGCAGGCGCCGGGCCGGGTCTATTCCCGCGCCCAGCTTCTCGACGCGGTCTGGGGTCGCGACGTCTATATCGACGAGCGCACCGTGGACGTCCATGTCGGGCGCCTGCGCAAGGCGATCACGCCGGGCGACGCCAAGGACCCCCTGCGCACCGTGCGCGGCGCCGGCTACGCCTTCGACGAGACCTTTGCGCGGGCGTGACTGGCTTTCGACCCGTCTCACATCCGCGCCGTCATCCCGGACAAGCGGCGAAGCCGCGCCGATCCGGGATCCATGCCGGAACGCCATTTCAGCAGGTCCAGGCATGGATCCCGGGTCTGCGCTTCGCTCCGCCCGGGATGACGGCGCGTTTGATTGATATCTGATCGCTTGACCGCCTCGGCCGACCTCGCTTGACCCGCAGCGTCCGACGGCGCAAGCCCGCCGCATGCAAACCAAAGACATCGCCATCATCGGAGCAGGCCCGGCCGGGTTGATCGCGGCGGAACGGCTGGCGGAGGCCGGCCACCGCGTCACCATCCATGAGCGGATGCCGACGCCGGCACGGAAATTCCTGCTGGCGGGGCGCGGGGGGTTGAACCTCACCCATTCCGAAGCGCTCGAGGGCTTCCTGCCGCGTTATGGCGCGGCGCGGGACTGGCTCGAACCGGCGATCCAGGCCTTTCCGCCTCAGATGCTGCGTGACTGGGCCGACGGGCTGGGCGCCGAGAGCTTCGTCGGCTCGAGCGGGCGCGTCTTTCCCAAGGCGATGAAGGCCTCGCCGCTTTTGCGCTCCTGGCTGCGATGGCTGGACGGTCTTGGGGTGAAGCTCGAATCCGGGCGCTTCTGGACGGGCTGGACGGCGGATGGGGCGCTGAGCTTCAGGACGGGCGATGGCGAGACTGTCGCGCTCACACCCGATGCGACGCTGCTGGCGCTGGGTGGCGCGAGTTGGCCAAGGCTGGGGTCCGATGGCGGCTGGGTTTCGCTGCTGGCGGCGAAGGGTGTCGTGATCACGCCGCTGCGCCCCGCCAATGGCGGCTTTGCCGTCGCCTGGTCGGCGACCTTGCGCGAGCGTTTCGCGGGCGCGCCGTTGAAGCGCATCATCATCCGATTCGGCGGCCAGGAGGTGGCGGGCGAGGCGATGATCGACGCTGATGGCATCGAGGGCGGCGCGATCTATGCGCTGTCGGGGCCGCTGCGCGAGGCGATCGCCCGCGAGGGCTTTGCCGAGATCGCGATCGATCTGCGGCCGGATCTCGACCTCGCGCGGCTGACCGAGAAGCTCGGCAAGCGCCGCAAGGGCGAGACGCTGAGCAACCATCTGCGCAAGGCGGGATTGTCTCCGGCAGCCGTCGCCGTGCTGCGCGATGGTGCCGGGGGGCGGCTCAATGAGGCGCCTGCCGCGCTGGCGGCGGCGATCAAATCCACGCCCCTGCGACTCACCGGCCTGATGCCGATCGACCGCGCGATCTCGACGGCCGGCGGCATCGCGGCCGCCGAGGTCGATGATGGGTTCATGCTGAAGCGCCTGCCCGGCGTCTTCGTCGCCGGCGAGATGCTGGACTGGGAGGCGCCGACCGGCGGCTATCTGCTGCAGGGCTGCTTTGCGACCGGCATCGCGGCGGCGGCCGGGATGGAGGCATGGTTGGCGTCCCGGTGACGACCCAGGGCGGTCCGAAGCGAAGCGCGGGGAACCCCTCTCCCGTAGGGAGAGGGGCAGGGGTGAGGGGTCGGCCCCTCGACACCGCAGCCGTGAGCTGACCGCGGCACTGTTCAACGCTGCTGGTCCAAGGGCCGACACCTCACCCTGCCCTCTCCTTACAGGAGAGGGTTCTTCGTTGAGGTTCCCGCGTCCCACTTCCGCCTTACCGCTGGCCTCATGCACCCCTCACATCACATCCGGCGAACCGGAGCCCGGTTTCGGCGTTGGTCCAGGAGAAACACGCACGGACCAGTGGCATGACGACAGCGTTACAAGAGGCTATCTCGTGACCCAGCCCCATGGCGGCTATGCGCTCAAATCCCATAGCGAAGTGGAGGTTCTGGCGAACGAGGCCTCGTCATGAGCCAGCATATCGATCTGACGCCGCCGCTGGCGGTCGCGGCCAATGCCGAGAAGGGCCTGCGCCTGCGCCAGGACTTCAGCCGCGGCGGCACCATGATCGGCGTTGCACGGGCTCGCGACCTGCGCGCCCGCAAGCCGTTGAGCGAGGACACGATCCTGCGCATGACCAGCTATTTCGCCCGCCACGCCGTCGACAGGCAGGCACAGGGCTTCGGCGACAAGGAGAACCCCTCGGCCGGCTACATCGCCTGGCTGCTCTGGGGCGGCGATGCCGGCCGCGACTGGGCCGACCGCAAGAAGGCCGAGATCGAAGCCTCGGGCGAGAAGAAGCGGGCGTGATCAATCGGCCCGCTTCAGCCCTCTCATCGCGTCCGTGATCGCCACTGTCTCGACCGAGACGCGCGCGACCCGCCCCAGCAAATCCACGACCTTCTCCTTGTAGTCGGCGAAGCGGTAGGTGTTGAACTTCTCGCGGATGGTCGGGTCCTTCGGCGTCTTTTCCTTGTGCTGGTCGAGCACCCAGTCGAGGCCGGAGCGGTTGCCGAGTTTGTAAGTCCAGGCTTCCGGCGGAACGCCGGACAACTGCGTTTCGCTGTCGAGGATGATGATGCCGTTGTCGCGGTCCGCCTTGAGCATCGGCTTGGGCGCCACGCCGGCCGCGCGGGCCTTTTCGTCGGCTACGTCGAGTCGATGCAGGGGCCAGGGCTCGACGCTCTCATAGCCGATGTGCAGGCCCATCAGCGTTTCGCCCCAACCGGCCCAGCGCCAGAAATCGGGATAGAACGGGATGCGCGGAAACTCGCGCTTGAGGTTCTGCGCATAGGTCTCGCGATAGATGGGGTCGTGCAGCACGCCATAGACGTAGTGGAAGATGTCATCCTTGGTCAGGGCGCGCTTGCTCTTGGCTTTGCCCGCGCCGATCTTTTCCGAGACGGCGGCGCCATCCTCCCCGTCATGCTCGGGCTTGTCCCGAGCACCCACGTCTCGAACACCGTCCTTGCCCACTGAAGACGTGGACGGTCGGGACAAGCCCGACCATGACGGATTTCCTCGCCCGTCCTTGCCATAGGCCTTGTGGAATTCCTTCAGCGCCCAGTCGGTGATGTTGTCGAGGCGCTCGCCGGACGGGGTGTAACGGTAGCGGGGAAACATTTGCGTTGCACGTGATGCATAGCCAGCATCAGGCAATCCGCTTAGCGCATGGGCCGTAAATGGAATTTGCGGGTGATTGCAAATCATCAACACGCCATTGCTTTGAGCAATAGCTCCGAAAGGTGATATTTCGTTTATTGATCCCGATTCATCAATGAACAAATCTGATCTATAAAATGATTTTTTCATAAACGGTCTGTATTGGGCCGTAACTATTCTTTTTGTGTCGAAATTCTCATTTCGTCCCAAATCGAAGCGTCTTTTGAGGTTCCTCGACGTTTTAATTATTTGATTTAATTCGCTATATATCGATGCGCTATATTTGTATTCCTTGACGAGGAATTTCATCTTATGATGCAGATTTTCATCTGAAAAATCGTAAATCCAGTCGTCTCTATTTGTTGAAGCCCCCAACGAGAACAACTTAAAAATGGCCTTTTCTTGAGACGTCTTCTTCGCGGTTTTTGTCTTTTTATCTCCAACTGACAGCAGGGTGTCCCAGTCATTTTCCAGAACGTTTAGCCATCTCTGGTTGGCGTCGGGCGTGATCCGCTCATAGGCAAGGGCTGACGCCCTACTGCTCCCCAGCCATGCCAGTTTATCTTCAGCCGTATCAAGCTCTGGTCGCCGGGCGTAATAAATTCGACAACCGCGCTGCTTACGGCGCTTCACGAAAAATGAAATTGCGACGCCGGCTTGAATGCCGAATACGTTATGCTTCGTGCCTGAAAGCTTCGGATTTGCGCGTACATCGCCGCCCAAATCAACGACATATATCTCGTGGAACTCTTCGGCCACGACCTTGCGGAATCCGTCGAACGTTCGGCTATCGATGAAGCTGCGGTTGGTCACAAAGGCCAGTACGCCGTCATCATGCATCCGGTCCGAGGCCCAGCGGAAGAACCGGGCATACATGTCGTAGAGCTTGGTCTTCTGCGCCGTCGATTGCTTGATATAGGTCGACTTGATGCCCTCATCGATCACGCGATAAGCACGGTTCTTGTTGTTGTCGTTCTCGTTCTGCTGGTTGGCATTATAGGGCGGATTGCCGATCACAACGGAAATCTTGCGGCGGTTCTGGCGCTTGATGCGCTCGACATTCTCAGCCGACATCGCCCCGAACAGATCGTGCTGGTGGCCCGACCGAATGCCGAGGCCTTCGACATTGTCGAGCGTGTCGACGAAGCACAGGCTCGGGAATTCCGCGAACTGCCCGGTGATCGCGGCATAGGTCGCCTCGATGTTCAAATTGGCGACGTAATAGGGCAGGATCGCCACCTCGTTGGCGTGCAGCTCCTCCTTGTATTTGTGGGCGAGCTTCTGCGGCTGCCCGCGGAAATGCTCCAGCAACTCGCAGATGAAGGTGCCGGTGCCGGTGGCGGGGTCGAGGATTTCGACGTCGCGGTCGATCAGCGCCTTGCCGAAATGCTTCTGGCAGAGCCAATCGGCGCCCTCGATCATGAAGCGCACGATCTCGTTGGGCGTATAGACAACGCCGAGCCGGTCGGCGGCCTTCGGATTGTAGACCTTGTAGAAGTTCTCGTAGATCACCTTCAGGAAGGTCTGCTTCTGGGCATGGCTGGTGATCTGCGCCGCGTTGGCCCGGATCGCGGCGTAATAGGGCTCCAGCGCCTTGAGCGTGTCCTTCTTGATGCCGCCGGTGAAGAACTTCGCCTCCAGCCCATAGAGCGCCTTGGCGATGTTGTTCTCGCGGTGGAAATCGCTCTCGTTGAAGACGTTGGCGAAGATTTCCTCGGTCAGGATGTGCTGGATCAGCATCTCCCTGACATCGGCCTCGGACACGACCGGGTTGATGGTTTGCTTGGCCTGGGTGAGGAAAATGTTCGCGGCTTCCAGAAAGCCGGCGTTGCCGGTGTAGGCCGCGTCGATCTTGGCCCGCAGCGCCTCCAGCACCGCCGGCAAATCGGCCCGGAACTGCGCCACCGCCTTGCGGAACTCGCGGATTTCCTGCCGTTCATAGGAGAAGAACAGCGAGACCAGCTTGCCGAGCTGCGCCACGTCCGTCATCGAACAGCGCAGCGCCTCCTGCCGGTTCTGGATCAGCACGGCCGTGTGCGAGTTCTCGAAGATGATGTTGTCCTGCGGATAGCCCTTGCCGAGCTTCTTGCGGATTTCCTCGTCGAGATCGTCGGCGGTGTCCTTCGCCTCCCAGTAGCCGAACGGCACGCGCAAATCGTGCAGGATCGTGCCGTCCGGCCGGATGCGGTTCTTTTGCGGCGATTCGAATTCGTACTGGCTGATGAAGTGCAGGTGGTTCTGCTTCGACCACGCCTTGAGCAGGTCCTTGAACGCCTCGCTGATGACGCCTTCGGTGAGGGAACCGGAGAACTTCCTGACCCGGTCGATGTCGTTGAGATAGGCTTGGATCAGGATCTGGCTCATGCCGGCAACTAGCCAGAGCGGCGGGGCGAACGCAATCGCGCGTTGTGGACGAGCGGGCGCGGACAGCGCGGGGAACCCTCTCCCGTAGGGAGAGGGTAGGGTGAGGGGTCGGCCGTTGGACCAGCGGGGCGCCGTCCTCACCGCTGCGCCGGTAGGGGCTCACTCTGCCTTCAAGGGGCCGACACCTCATCCCTGCCCTTCTCCTTACAGGAGAAGGGTTCCCCGCGGTGCCCGCGCCTGCCCCCCATAGGCGCGCCCCTACTGCCATCTCCTGTCAGCTATGCGTCTTCCGCGACCCGCCACCCCCTCGCACCGCGCGGGCTTTCGCCCCATATTGGCGCCATGGCCAAGATTTCCGACAAGACGTCCGACTCGACCTCCGGCACTCCCGCATCCGCCGCCGCCAAGGCGAAGCCGGCCAAGAAGCCGTCCTCCTCGCGCACGCCCAATTCCAAGGCCTCGCGCCAGGAGCTGAAGCCGCTGGAGGGTTATCTCGCCGATCTGCTCAATCCGGCGATCAATCGCGGCAATGCGGTGCCCGGCGGTGCGTCGGGGTTCTCCGACCGGCCGCAGGCGGGTTACGAAGCAAAGCCGGACTACGCCACGGAACGGCCCGGTGGCGAGGAAAGGCCGAAGCGTAAGCTCTCCAAGAAGGCCGATTCCGCCTTCATCGGGGCCGAGGGCGCTGCCGCCGCCACCGCGACCTCGCTGCAGGCGCTGCTGGAGACCGGCAATCCCTTCATCGAGCCGGGCCGGGCCTGGACGCCGCATCGGCCGCCGCGCCCCGACAAGTCGGAAGGCGGCATCCGCTTCCGGATGAATTCGGAATACGAGCCGGCCGGCGACCAGCCGACCGCGATCGCCGAGCTGGTCGAGGGCATCTCCCGGCAGGAGCGCGACCAGGTGCTGCTCGGCGTCACCGGCTCCGGCAAGACCTTCACCATGGCGCAGGTGATCGAGAAGACGCAGCGCCCGGCGCTGATCCTGGCGCCGAACAAGACTCTTGCCGCGCAGCTCTATGGCGAGTTCAAGAGCTTCTTCCCCGACAACGCGGTCGAGTATTTCGTCTCCTATTACGACTACTACCAGCCCGAGGCCTATGTGCCGCGCTCGGACACCTTCATCGAGAAGGAGTCATCCATCAACGAGCAGATCGACCGGATGCGCCATTCGGCGACGCGCTCGCTGATCGAGCGCGACGACGTCATCATCGTCGCGTCGGTGTCGTGCATCTACGGCATCGGCTCGGTCGAGACCTATACGGCGATGACCTTCGGCATCAAGCTGGGCGAGCGCGTCGAGCAGCGCCAGCTCATCGCCGATCTCGTGGCGCTGCAATACAAGCGCACCCAGCATGATTTCACCCGCGGCTCGTTCCGGGTCCGGGGCGACACGATCGAGCTGTTCCCGGCCCACTATGAGGACCGCGCCTGGCGCATCGGCCTGTTCGGCGACGAGATCGAGAGCATTGCCGAGTTCGACCCGCTGACCGGGCAGAAGACCGCCGACCTCGAATTCGTAAAAGTCTACGGCAATTCGCACTACACCACGCCGCGTCCGACGCTGACGCAGGCGGTCAAGTCGATCAAGGAGGAGCTCAAGGGCCGGCTCGACGAGCTCAACCGCGATGGGCGCTATCTCGAGGCGCAGCGGCTCGACCAGCGCTGCACCTTCGACATCGAGATGATCGAGTCGACCGGCTCCTGCAACGGCATCGAGAACTATTCGCGCTATCTCACCGGCCGCAAGCCGGGCGAGCCGCCGCCGACGCTGTTCGAATACCTGCCCGACAATGCGCTGGTTTTTACCGATGAGAGCCATGTCACCGTGCCGCAGATCGGCGGCATGTATCGCGGCGACTTCAGGCGCAAGGCGACGCTGGCCGAATACGGCTTCCGCCTGCCCTCCTGCATGGACAACCGACCCCTGCGCTTCGAGGAATGGGACGCGATGCGCCCGCAATCGGTACATGTCTCGGCGACGCCCGGCTCCTGGGAGATGGAGCAGACCGGCGGCGTCTTCACCGAGCAGGTCATCCGCCCGACCGGGCTGATCGACCCGCCGGTCGAGATCCGCCCCGCCAAGCACCAGGTCGCCGACCTCCTCGACGAGATCAAGGAGGTCACCGCCAAGGGCTATCGCACGCTCGTCACCGTGCTGACCAAGCGCATGGCCGAGGATCTGACCGAGTATCTGCACGAGAACGGCATGCGGGTGCGCTACATGCATTCCGACATCGACACGATCGAGCGCATCGAGATCCTGCGCGATCTCAGGCTCGGGGCCTTCGACGTGCTGGTCGGCATCAACCTGCTGCGCGAGGGGCTCGACATTCCCGAATGCGGATTCGTGGCCATTCTCGACGCCGACAAGGAGGGCTTCCTGCGCTCCGAGACCTCGCTGATCCAGACCATCGGCCGCGCCGCCCGCAATGTCGACGGCCGCGTCATCCTCTACGCCGACCACATCACCGGCTCGATGGAGCGGGCGCTGGCCGAGACCGCGCGACGCCGCGAGAAGCAGGAGGCCTATAACGCCCAGCACGGCATCACGCCGCAGACGATCAAGCGCGCCATCGGCGACATCCTCGGCTCGGTCTATGAGCGCGACCATGTCACGGTCGATACCGGGCTCTCGACGCCGGCCTCCGGGCACAATTTCAAGGCGGCGCTGGCCGATCTCGAAAAGCGCATGCGCGAAGCCGCCGCCGACCTCGAATTCGAAACCGCCGCCCGGCTGCGCGACGAGATCAAGCGCCTGCAGGCAACCGAGCTGGCGATCTCGGACGATCCGCTGGCTCGCCAGGGCGACATTGAGGCCTCGGCCGGGCGCTACAAGGGCGAGCGCTCCTATGGCGACAGCGCCAACCTGCCGACGCGGGCGCGCAAGCCTGTTGATGCCGATATGGGGCCGCACAACTGGGGCGGCGGCGAGGGCAAGCCGGTGGCGCGACCGAAAAAGCCGACGCTCGACGAGATGGGGCCACGGCCGGAGTCGCGGCCGAAGGGGGCTGGGGAGGAGCGGGGTGGGAGACGGAAGGGGCGGGGGTAGGCAGGGATAAATGACCGCTACAGCGTCCAATTTGCGGTTGGCTTATTGATTGCTGCGGAATAGGCATACTACCTTAGCTTGTGCCACTTGGTTCCAAGGCGATGCAGGACGTAAATGCCTACCAGTCACAAGTTTGCTGTCGATTTCGCGAGTTTGGTGGCTCCAAGCAAGGGCGACGGCCATTTAGTTGTTCCACTTAAGAATATCAATGGGCATGTCTATAATTTACTGCGGGAAGCAATAAGGTTATTAGATTCGGATGCGAGTAGAAAGGCAACATTCGCGCCGTATATAGGTAGGGCGATACTTGAATCTGCGTTGACGGCAATTTTATTTAGATCAGATCCGTTCCGCGCGATTACATTAATGAAATTTCAAAGCAGCGGCGATTTTGATCATAATAGTAACAATTCGATTTCTATTTCATGGGCTAATGATATTGTTTGCCATGAGCAGATAAAGCACCCTTGGAAGGCTGGCACGCAGCCTGGTGATGTTTCAAGAGCTCTCTTTTCACCATATACCGATGAAGCTATTTGGCGGCCGGCGTTTGATGGCGCGGTCGATCACATGCAAAGGCATCACCCGAACGCAAGCTTCCCTACTTTACTGGCCAATGATAGCGAGAAGGTGATTGGCATAGTCAAAGGTCAAGCCAGACAGCTCTATAGTTTTTGGTCTAAAGGAATTCACGGAGAATTTTTTGCGATGGGCGGAACTAATCTAGACGCCGTGACGTGCGATGAGAAATTAAAAAGGAGCATAGATATTGTATTAGATCTTGCTTACGCGAGTCATTTTATTAGCACAAGTTCATCAAGATACTCCGCATCAAGTGCCGCAAATCGATATATGACGGTTAAAGGGTTGATCCATGGTTGATGAAGTTGAGCTGGATGATAGCAGTCTCCTTCTCGCGGCAGAAGAGTGCCCTCGTGACCAATTCGAAAGATATCATACTTTTAAGCGCTACGAACGCAGCATTATTCAGAAGCTTATTGCGCATGGCCCTGTCTTGCTGCGCGGTGGACGTGGCAGCGGTAAGAGCGCGATACTTATTGAAACTTATAATCAGATAAAAAGTAACTACTATGATGCGATAGTTCCGATTTACATTAGCCTTCGGCATCTTCCTCTTCTTAAGACGGAAGGTCAAGAGTACGTTTCTAATTTTTGCCGAATTATCTCGAGCGAAATTAATAAGGAGCTTCGAGATTTCGGGTCTAATTTTCCTATTGCTAGAGACGTTGGTCCCCTGCTTGAGGCCTTGGAGGCGAACGCTAGAAAGATAAATAGAAGATTTGTTCTGCTGTTTGATGATGCTGCCCACATAGGGCGAGAGCGCCCTTTAGTTGAATTTTTTGACGTTTTTCGTACGATATCTACAAGTAGAATTTCCTGTAAAGCTGCAATTTACCCGGGTGTAACAAAATTTGGAATACGGTTTGATGTTTATAACGATGCAACTGTCGTTGATATCTCGCGAGATGATCGGAAGGATGATTTTGAAGATATTTTTATAGAGATTGTTGAGAAGCGTTTTCCCAGCTTGGACCAGAAGCTTCAATTGTCGCGATCGATTTCCAAAAAGAGATTTGCTCGAATTGTCGGTAGGGCAGTTACAGGCAATCTTCGCAGTTTTATTTTTGCTTGTAACAATATGGAAGAATCCAGCACGATAGGGTACCAAGACCTTACGAAGTGCTTGCTATTTTTATCGGCGGATTATTTTTGGCCTTTGCTTGACGAGGTTGCGCCAAAGCTCGGATCTTATGAGATACTCGTTCCGCCGGCTCAAGAAATAGCCCAGTTTGTCTTTAATCAGTGTGCGAAGAAGCAAACTAGCTATTGCCTCGTTCATAGAGATATTATACAGAGGCAGTCAAAGATATTCGAAATATTGGAGTACGCTGGATTCTTTTCGAGGCGTGAAGCCTCGCGATCATTGAAGTCTGGCGGCCGCGGATTGGTTTTGTCGGTAAATTTGTGTAACCTTCTGGAGTCTACTCCTGGGCGACGGCTTACTAGCGAGCTGGCGGATCAGTGGCTCGACGGCGCAGATGAGCCGTTTGAACTTTATTCTATGAATCCCGAGTACAGCAAGATCGAAATTCCAGAACTTCAGCCCGAAACTGACCTGTCTATATTTTCTAAGCCCATATCGACGTTGCAGAGGTCAAATTCTTACCCGTACGGCCTTACAGAAGATAAGGTTAATCGGTTGGAGCAGGAAGGATTTGAAACGATCGAAGGGGTCGCGGAGGCAAAGGACGAAGATATATTGTCTATATATATGATTGGACCGAAGAGTTTGAAAAGAATACGAGATGTAATATATCAGGCCGTTTGGATGTAATATAGAATACTATCTTTGTATTATTTAAGATGCGATGGCTCGCCCGGCAGAGGCGCCCTCATCCGCCTCTGCCGGGGCACCTTCTCCTCCGAGGGGAGAAGGAAGCGCGCGCTGTGGTTCCGGTGCCCGCCGGGAGAGCGCGGGGAACCCTTCTCCCGGATGGGAGAAGGGCAGGGATGAGGGACCGCCGCTGATCGCCGGAGTGCGACGGAGCCGTTGCGCCTTCTGTGGTGGCGGCAGGCCCTCATCCGGCGCTCCGCGCCACCTTCTCCCATCCGGGAGAAGGGAAGATCGTGTCGCGGTTCGCCTCCCCGTCATGCTCGGGTTTGTCCCGAGCATCCACGTCTTGAACACGGCCCTCGGCCGGCGAAGACGTGGATGGTCGCCACAAGGGCGACCATGACGCGTGGCGATTCTGGCGCAATCTTATCCCCGCGCCCCAAACCCAACCCTATCCTGCCGCCACTCCGCCCGACCAAGGGGGCTGTCGCGAGGCGTCGTGCGGCCGGGTGGAGTGCGGTGTTCATGGAAGGGAGCTGTCGCGCGCTTTCGACCATGGAGGTGCCGTCGATCGTCAGGGCCGAAACTGGGCAGGCTCGAGCCCGTGCCGGGACGTAGGGACGACGAGGGACCCCCAGACAACCGCGTGCGGGACGAGGTGGCGGCTGACGGCGCTGCTTCGACACGACATTCGACATCGACATCGGCACGCAGCCGTCGACTGCGGCGCCATCTCGTCCCGCGCATCCCCTTGGATACGCTTTGAAGCCCGAAACTCCGCGGCGCTCGGCCGGCCGGGGCTTTCGGTGCGTGTTGACCATCCAAAACCACCGGGTCATCCCGGGCGACCGAAGGGAGACCCGGGATCCATTCCGGAACACCCATCGGAAACACACCGTCATTTCGGACAAGCCGCCCTCGGGTCCGGCCTTCGGCCGGCCCAAGGGCAGGCTCCGCGGCGCCGATCCGGAATCCCTCGTAGAGCTCTGCGCCCTTCGATGGATTCCGGGGCAAGCCCGGAATGACGGCATGGTGGATGCGCCGCGTTCGCGGCCGCCCTGAGCGCTGCCGGGGTTGCGATGGCGGCGGGGCTCACGTAACCGGTGGGACCCGCCGCGCAACAACTCCCCTGCCATGACAGCCTCGATCACAGACCGCTATGCCGCCCTGGTCGCCTCGGGCGAGATCGAGCGCGACCCGGCGCAGATCGCCGTGGTGAAGCGGCTGGCTGCTCTGGCCGAGACGCTGGAGGCGCGGCGCCTCGCCCGCAAGAGCAGCGCGCTGGGCTGGCTCTTCAGCAAGAAGGCCGACACCAGGGATGTGCCCAGGGGGCTCTACATCTGGGGCTCGGTCGGCCGCGGCAAGACCATGCTGATGGACCTGTTCTACGACTCGGTTGCGGTTCCCAAGCGCCGGCGCGTGCATTTCCACGCCTTCCTGGCCGATGTCCATGGCCGCATCCATGCCTATCGGCAGCGCCTCAAGGCCGGCGAGGTCAGGGACCCGGATCCGATCGGGCCGGTCGCGGCGGAACTGGCGGAGGAGGCCAGCCTGCTCTGCTTCGACGAGTTCACCGTCACCGACATTGCCGATGCGATGATCCTCGGGCGGCTGTTCACGGCGCTGTTTTCCGCCGGCGTCATCGTGGTCGCGACCTCGAATGTCGAGCCGTCGCGGCTCTATGAGGGCGGGCTGAACCGCGCACTGTTCGTGCCCTTCATCGCGCTGCTGACCGAGAAGGTCGAGGTGGTGAAGCTGGAGGCGCGCACCGATTTCCGGCTGGAGAAGCTCGGCGGCGCCCCGGTCTATCATGTGCCCGCCGATGCGGCGGCGCAGGCCGCGCTCGATGACGCCTTCCGCAAGCTGACCGGCGCGGCACGCGGGCAGAGGCTGGCGCTCGACGTCAAGGGCCATGAATTCGTGGTTCCGCAGGCGGCGAGCGGCGTGGCGCGGGCGAGCTTCGCGGATCTGTGCAGCGAGGCCTATGGCGCCTCGGACTACATCGCGCTGGCGCAGCGCTTCCACACGCTGGTGCTGGACGGCATTCCGGTGCTGGCCGACGAGCGCCGCAACGAGACCAAGCGCTTCATCATCCTGATCGACACGCTCTACGAGCATCATGTGAAGCTGGTTGCCTCGGCTGAAGCCGAGCCGCATGAATTGTACCGCGCCACGGTCGGCCGCGAGGCGTTCGAGTTCGATCGCACCGTGTCGCGGCTGATCGAGATGCGCTCGGACGATTATCTCGGGCTGCCGCATGGACGGGCCGACTCGGCCGCTTCAGGCGACAGCGGCGGGCTGGTGGAGACGTAAACCCGATGCTGATGCGCGAGCCGAGCGAGATCCGCATCCTGACGGTCGCGAGCGAGCATCTGCGTCAGTTCGGCCTGAAGCGTTTCACCGTGGTCGCCGTCGCCGAAGAGGCGGGCATGACCCATGCCAATGTCTATCGCTACTTTCCCTCCCGCGCCGCGCTGGTCGATGCCGTCGTCGATGTCTGGCTGAAGGCGACCGAGCGGCGCCTTGCCGATATCGCCGACGGTCCCGACCCCGCCGACGACAAGCTGGAACGGCTGATCCTGGCGCTCGCCAAGGCCAATCGCGACCTGCTCACCGAGGAGCCGCATCTGTTTTCGGCGCTCTCCCAGGCGGTGGCGAAGCGCCATGCGATCAGCCGGCGTAACCGGGCGCGGGTGCGGGCGCTGTTCGAGCGGGTGATCGACGAGGGCATCGCGTCGGGAACCTTCGAGCCGCGCGACCGCGACCGGGCGCTGGCCTTCATCATCGACGCGACGCATCGCTTCATCCATCCTGCCGCGCTGGAGCTCGATTCCGACGTTCCGCAGGCCTCGATCGATATCCGGCTGGCGACACTGATCCGGGTCGCGCTGCGGGTGCTGGTCAGCGGCATCGTCTGAAAATTCCTGTGACGAATGACATCGTTTGTAAATTGTAACTGCATCAATCTCGTGCAAATATGAGGGCCGCCGCGGGGCCGCTCCGGCCAAGCTCTTGAAAAGGCTGAGGGAGAGGCCAGTTGAACGAAATCGGCCTCGCTTGCGCGGGCGTGTCGCGCCCTTCCACGCAAGGGTTGCGGCAAAAGGGCCTCTTGGGCCAAAGGAACCGACGGTTTGGCCGGTTTGCCGGCATTTCGCAGCGTCAGGACAAAGGACTAGGCAATGGCCCGTAAGAAGATCGCGCTCATCGGGGCCGGCCAGATCGGCGGCACGCTCGCCCACCTCGCCGGCTTGAAGGAACTCGGCGACATCGTCCTGTTCGACATCGCCGACGGCATCCCGCAGGGCAAGGGCCTCGACATCGCCGAATCCGCCCCGGTCGACGGCTTCGACGCCGGCTACAAAGGCACCTCGTCCTATGAGGACATCAAGGGCGCCGATGTGATCATCGTCACCGCCGGCGTGCCGCGGAAGCCCGGCATGAGCCGCGACGATCTGATCGGCATCAACCTGAAGGTGATGAAGGCGGTCGGCGAGGGCATCAAGACCTACGCCCCGAAGGCCTTCGTGATCTGCATCACCAACCCGCTCGACGCGATGGTCTGGGCGCTGCAGAAGTTCTCGGGCCTGAAGCCCAACATGATCTGCGGCATGGCGGGCGTGCTCGACTCCGCCCGCTTCCGCCACTTCCTCGCCGATGAGTTCCAGGTCTCGGTCAAGGACGTCTCGGCCTTCGTGCTCGGCGGCCATGGCGACGACATGGTGCCGCTGGTTCGCTATTCCGGCGTCGCCGGCATCCCGCTGCCCGACCTGATCAAGATGAAGTGGACGACGCAGGAGCGCATCGACGCCATCGTCGACCGCACCCGCAAGGGCGGCGGCGAGATCGTCAACCTGCTCAAGACCGGCTCGGCCTTCTATGCGCCGGCCGCATCCGCCATCGCCATGGCCGAGAGCTATCTCAAGGACCAGAAGCGCGTCCTGCCGGCCGCCGCCTCGCTCAAGGGCCAGTACGGCGTGCGCGACATGTTCCTGGGCGTGCCGGTCGTGATCGGCGCCAAGGGCGTCGAGCGGGTCGTCAAGATCCGCCTCAACAAGGCGGAGCAGGAGATGCTGTCGAAGTCGGTGGCTTCGGTGCAGGGCCTGATCGAAGCTTGCAAGGCCATCGATTCGTCACTGGCGTGAAATAGAGCGGGTGGCGAGATGGCGCGTGACCGATAGGTCGCCCGCCATCACCCACTCGCCCTGCGCCCCTCGCCACTCGCTTTCAGGGAATCCCCGCACATGAACATCCACGAATACCAGGGCAAGGCCGTCCTCAAGGAGTTCGGCGCGCCCGTCTCCGCCGGCTTCCCCGCGCTGACGGTTGCGGAGGCGGTCGAGGCCGCCAAGAAGCTGCCCGGCCCGCTCTATGTCGTGAAGTCGCAGATTCATGCGGGCGGTCGCGGCAAGGGCAAGTTCAAGGAACTCGGCGCTGACGCCAAGGGCGGCGTTCGCCTGGCGAAGTCGGTCGAAGAGGTCGAGAGCCACGCCAAGGAAATGCTTGGCAACACGCTGGTGACCGCGCAGACCGGCGAGGCCGGCAAGCAGGTCAACCGCCTCTATATCGAGGACGGCTCGGACATCTCGAAGGAATTCTATCTCTCGGCGCTGGTGGACCGCGAGACCTCGCGCGTCGCTTTCGTCGTCTCGACCGAGGGCGGCATGGACATCGAGGCGGTCGCCCATGACACGCCTGAGAAGATCGAGACCTTCTCGGTCGATCCGGCCACCGGCATCATGCCGCATCACGGCCGCAGCATGGCCCGCATCCTGGGCCTCAGCGGCGACCAGGCCAAGCAGGCCGGCGCCGTCCTCAGCCAGATCTACACCGCGTTCGTGGCCAAGGACATGGACATGCTGGAGATCAACCCGCTGATCGTGACGACGCAGGGCCAGATCAAGTGCCTCGACGCCAAGATCTCGTTTGATTCCAACTCGCTCTATCGTCACCCCGAGATCGTCGCGCTGCGCGACACGACGGAAGAGGACGAGAAGGAGATCGAGGCCTCCAAGTATGACCTCGCCTATATCGCGCTCGACGGCACGATCGGCTGCATGGTCAACGGCGCCGGCCTCGCCATGGCGACGCTCGACATCATCCAGCTCTATGGCGAAAGCCCCGCCAACTTCCTCGACGTCGGCGGCGGCGCCTCGGAAGAGAAGGTCACGGCGGCGTTCAAGATCATCACCGCCGACCCGAAGGTGAAGGGCATCCTGGTCAACATCTTCGGCGGCATCATGAAGTGCGACGTCATCGCGCGCGGCGTCATCGCCGCGGTGAAGGCGGTCGGCCTTCAGGTTCCGCTGGTCGTCCGGCTCGAAGGCACGAATGTGCAGGAAGGCAAGGACATCATCTCGTCCTCTGGCCTGAACGTCATCTCCGCCGACGATCTCGACGACGCCGCCCAGAAGATCGTCGCGGCGATCAAGAAGGCCTGAGGGAAAACCATGTCCATTCTGATCGACAAGAACACCAAGGTCATCTGCCAGGGTTTCACCGGCAAGAACGGGACCTTCCACTCCGAGCAGGCGATCGCCTATGGCACGCAGATGGTCGGCGGGACCTCGCCGGGCAAGGGCGGCTCGCTCCATCTCGGCCTGCCGGTTTTCGACAGCGTGTTCGAGGCCAAGGAAAAGACCGGCGCGACCGCGTCGGTCGTCTATGTGCCGCCCCCGGGCGCGGCGGACGCGATCTGCGAGGCGATCGATGCCGAGATCCCGCTGATCATCTGTATCACCGAGGGCATCCCGGTGCTCGACATGGTGCGGGTCAAGCGCTCGCTGATCGGCTCGAAGTCGCGATTGATCGGGCCCAACTGCCCCGGCGTGGTCACGGCGGGCGAGTGCAAGATCGGCATCATGCCGGCCAACATCTTCAAGCCGGGCTCGGTCGGCATCGTCTCGCGCTCGGGCACGCTGACCTATGAGGCGGTGTTCCAGACGACACGCGAGGGTCTGGGCCAGACCACCGCGGTCGGCATCGGCGGCGACCCGGTCAAGGGCACCGAGTTCATCGACATGCTGGAGATGTTCCTCGCCGACGAGAAGACGACCTCGATCGTGATGATCGGCGAGATCGGCGGCTCGGCGGAAGAGGA